>NZ_RWJF01000001.1:242500-965738 GCF_003970925.1 Sphingomonas ginkgonis | reverse complement strand
CGCGCCGAGCGCGCCGATCAGGAACTGGCTGAGATAGGCGGCGCTGGGGTTGGCGTAGAGCAGCCCGACCTGCGCCGACTCCCCGGCGGCGAGGCTGCGCGCCGCGCTGTTGGGGGCATAGTTCAGCTGCTGGACCGCTTCCTGGACCGCCGCGCGCGTGCTGTCGCGGACGTTGCGGCCGCCGTTGATCACGCGGCTGACGGTCATCGCCGACACTCCGGCGGCCCGCGCCACGTCATCGATGGTCACGGCGCCCCGGCTCCGGCGGCTTGGTCGACTGGTTGGCCCCACCGCTCCTCACTATTGTTCGAGCGAGCGGAAGGCAATCGGATTGACCGTGCGCGGGCGCGGCTTATGGTAGCGCTATCATACAAGCAGAAGACGCCAGCGCTGGCGCGTCGGGGAGAGAAGAATGACCTTGCGGTTCAACCGTCGCCGGCTCGGCGCCGCGCTGATGCTGGCCGGCGTCGCCCTGTCCGGGCCCGCGCTGCCGCTCGCCAGCAGTGCGCAGACCGCTCCTGCCCGCCCGCTCTACAAGAACCCGCAGGCGCCGATCGACGCGCGAGTCGAGGACCTGCTCGGGCGGATGACCCTCGACGAGAAGGTCGCCCAGATGGAGAGCCTGTGGGAGCATAAGGACCGGATCCAGGACAGCGCCGGCAACTTTTCCGCGGCGCAGGCGAGCGCCAACTTCCCGAACGGGATCGGCCAGCTCGCCCGCCCGTCCGATCGCCGCGGAGTCTCGCAGGCCAACGCCGGCGCCGCCGGTGCAGCGGCGGGCAGCCACGGCCGCACCGCGCGCGAGACCGCCGATTACATCAATGCCGCGCAGCACTGGGCGGTCGAGCGGACCCGCCTCGGCATCCCGCTGATCCTGCACGAGGAATCGCTCCACGGTTATGTGGCGCGCGACGCGACCAGCTTCCCGCAGTCGATCGCGCTCGCCAGCAGCTGGGACCCGGCGCTGCTCACCCGGGTGTTCAGCGTCGCCGCGCGCGAGATGCGGGCACGCGGCGCCAACCTCGCGCTGGCGCCGGTGGTCGACGTCGCGCGCGATCCGCGCTGGGGCCGGATCGAGGAGACCTACGGCGAGGACCCTTATCTGGTCGGCGAGCTGGGCGTCGCGGCGATCCGCGGCTTCCAGGGCAGCACGCTTCCGCTCGCGCCCGACAAGGTGTTCGTCACCTTGAAGCATTTGACCGGCCATGGGCAGCCCGAGAACGGCACCAACGTCGGCCCGGCACCCTACGGCGAGCGCACCCTGCGCGAGGATTTCTTCCCGCCGTTCGAGAAGGCGGTGAAGACGCTGCCGATCCGTTCGGTGATGGCCAGCTACAACGAGATCGACGGCATCCCGAGCCACGCCAACAAGTGGCTGCTCGACAAGGTCCTGCGGCAGGAATGGGGTTACCGGGGCGCGATCGTCAGCGACTATTTCGCGATCCGCGAGCTGATGACCCGGCACAAGATGTTCGACAATCTGGGCGACGCCGCGACCCGCGCGCTCGACGCCGGGGTGGATGCCGAGACGCCCGACGGCGAGGCCTATGCGCTGCTGCCGCAGCTGGTCCGCTCCGGGCGGGTGCCGCAGGCTGAGGTCGACACCGCGGTCCGCCGGATCCTCAAGATGAAGTTCGAGGCAGGGCTGTTCGAGCATCCCTATGTCGATGCCGCGGCGGCGGAACGGAAGACCGCAACGCCCGACGCGATCGCCCTCGCCCGCCAGGCGGCGCGGGAATCCGTCGTGCTGCTCAAGAACGACAACGGCCTGCTCCCGCTCGATGCGTCGCGGATCCGCCGGATGGCGGTGCTCGGCACCCACGCGCGCGACACGCCGATCGGCGGTTATTCGGACGAGCCGCGCCACGTCGTCTCGCTGCTCGAGGCGATGCAGGAGGAAGGCCGCGGCAAGTTCGCGGTCGACTATTCGGAAGGAGTCCGGATCACCGAGGGCCATTGCTGGTCGTGCGACGAGGTCAAGCTCACCCCCGAGAGCGTCAACCGCCAGCTGATCGCCGCCGCGGTCGAGACCGCGCGCAAGGCCGACATCGTCGTCATGGTGCTCGGCGACAACGAGGCGACCAGCCGCGAGGCCTGGGCCGACGGCCATCTCGGCGACCGCGACCGGCTCGACCTCATCGGCCAGCAGAATGATCTCGCCCGCGCGGTCTTCGCGCTCGGCAAGCCGACCGTGGTGATCCTGCTCAACGGCCGGCCGCTGGCGGTCAACGAGCTGGCTGAGAAGGCGCCGGCGCTGCTCGAGGGCTGGTACCTCGGGCAGGAGACCGGCCATGCGCTGACCGACGTGCTGTTCGGCCGCACCAATCCGGGCGGCAAGCTGCCGGTGTCGATCGCGCGGAGCGTCGGCCAGCTGCCGATCTTCTACAACTACAAGCCGTCGGCGCGCCGCGGCTATCTGTTCGACACCACCGCCCCGCTCTACCCGTTCGGCTACGGGCTGAGCTACACCAGCTTCCGCATCGGCGCGCCGCAGCTCGCCCGCCCGACCATCCGCGCTAGCGACAATGCCGACGTCGAGGTGGAGGTGACCAACACCGGCGCGCGCACCGGCGACGAGGTGGTGCAGCTGTACGTGCGCGACGACACGGCGTCGGTGACCCGCCCGGTCAAGGAGCTGAAGCGCTTCCAGCGGGTGACGCTCCGCCCCGGCGAGACCCGGCGGGTGCGCTTCCAGCTCGCCCCCGACGATCTCGCGCTGTGGAATACCGAGATGAAGCGGGTGGTCGAGCCGGGCACCTTCACCATCTCGGCCGGGCCCAACTCGGTCGACCTCAAGTCGGCGACGCTGACCGTCGCGAGCTAGGCGCAGATCGCGGCGAGCCGGTCCATGACGCTGGCGCGATAGGGCAGCGGGATGCCGCGCGCGGCCGCGCGGCTCTCCAGGTTCGCCGGACCGGGCAGGCCGGGATCGACGTCGCGCGCGTAGAAGGGATCGCGCTCGGCCTCGGGCAGGCTGACGAAGCGGACACCGTTGCGCCGGTATATGGCGACCAGCCGCGGCAGGAGATAGCTGTCGAGCGCGCCGCTGTGCTGCAGCAGGACGAACGGGATCTCGCGGTCCTCGACCGCCCAGGACAGGGTCCGGGCGAAGCGGATGCTCTCCTCGGCCGACTGGAGATAGAGCCGCGTCAGCTCGGCGATGCCGGCCTGGTCGTTCTTGGCGACGCAGCGCGCGTAGGGCGCGGTGTAGGCCCAGTCGTCGAACCCGGTCGTCACCGCCGCTATCTTGTAGCCGTGGGCCTTGAGCACCGCACGCGCCGAGGCCCGCTTCGCCGGGTCGTCCCCTTCGGAGAGGAAGGGATAGCGCAGCCAGTGCCAGTCGCCGGCGGGCTCGAGGCGCGCCAGCAGCGGCTCGTTGCGCGCGACCTCGGCGGCGAACTGCTCGGGGCTGAGCTGGTTCAGGTTGAGGTGCGACCAGGTATGATTGCCGAGCGGCAGCCCTGCCGCCCGCCATTCCTTGAGCACCTGCAGGGTCACGGGCTGGTCGGCCGTCCAATGGCCGTTGATCATGCCCATGACGCTGGTCAGCCCGGCGGTCCGGAGCGCGGCGATGGTGCGGCGTCCGACGCTGAGCGGCGTCTCGTTGGCCGGGATCGGTCCATGCAGCGGCAGGTCGTCGATGGTCATCGCCAGCCGCGCCGGAGCGGGCGGTCCGGCGTGGAAGCGATAGACCGTGGTCGTTTCGAAGGGCTTGCCCGGGCGGAGGGCGGTTGACGGCCAGCGCGGCTGGTTGGGGCTATCGGACACGTGCTGGGTCTCCAGCGCGACCCCGTCGAAGGCGCGATAGGGCGTGCCCTGCGCGCCGATGTCCTTCCCCGCCATGTAGCCGGCGGTGTAGATGGTGATCGACGGCTCGCTGGTCGACACGTCGACCGCGCGGCCGCTGATCGGGTCGGTCAGCGTGCCCGCCCGCCGCAGCGTTCCGCCGGCGCCGAGCCACCAGCCGTGGTTATAGCCGTGGCGCCCGACCAGCTGCGGATGCGCCACGCCGATCCGTGAGCCGAGCGAATGCGCCGCGCGGAAGTCGAACGGGGTCCCGGCGACGGCGAGAAGCCGGCCGCTCGGGATGCCATGCTCGTCGGTCTCGATCAGCTGCGGCGAGCCGAGCTGGAGCCGATGCCCGAGCACGCTCCCGCTCCCCGCCCCGGCGAGGTTGAAGTAGCTGTGATTGGTGAGGTTGACGACGGTCGGCGCATCGCTCGCCGCGCGATAGTCGATGCGCAGCTGGTCGTCGTCAGTCAGCGTGTAGCGGACCCGCACGTCGACCGCGCCGGGAAAGGCCTGGTCGCCGGCCGGGCTGCGAACCGTCAGCTCCGCGCCCGCGCCGCCCTTGCCCGCGAAGGTCCGCATCGCCCAGACCCGGGTTTCGATCCCGCCAGGCCCGCCGTGGAGGCTGTTCGGCCCGTCGTTCCGCGCGAGCTGCACCGGCCGGCCGTCGATGCTGAACCGGCCGCCGGCAATCCGCCCGGCGAAGCGGCCGATCACCGCCCCGAACTGATAGTCGGGGTTGTGCTTCTGATAGTCGGCGAGATTGCCGAACCCGAGCACGACGTTGGCCTTGGTCCCGCGCGAGTCCGGCACGACGACGTCGGTGACGATCGCGCCATAATCGATGATCCGGACCGTCATCCCGCGCGCGTTGCGCAGCGTGACCTGGTCGACCCGCTGCCCGTCAAGGGTCGTGCCGTAGAAGGCGCGGCCGACAGTCGCGGCGGGGGCGCCGGCGGCGCTCGCCAGCAGCAGGAACGCCAGCACCGCCCTCACTTCCCGGCCTTGCGGTAGAGCTGGTCGGTGGCGAGCGCGAGGAACATGAAGTTGGTCTCCCCGCCGCCCAGCACATATTCGCGCTGCTGCCAGAAATAGGGCCAGTCGACATATTCGGGCAGGTCGGGGCGGATCAGCGCCGTGCCCGAGGTCACCCCGCCCGGCACATAGCTCCAGTCGGCGCGATTGAAGCCGTAGGCGACCGTCGCCGATTTCGCGCCGACGCCCGACACGAAGCTGGCATTGTTCTGGCCCGGGTGCGTGCCCAGCACGAAATTGAGCGCGTTGACGAAGCTGTCGGTCGGGGTCGCGTCCGGCCAGCCCTGGTGGAAGAACCACTGGTGGACGCCCCGCTCCTGGATGTCCCAGCCGGCGCCCCAGATGTTCGGCTTGTAGGGCACGCCATAGGGGGAGTCGGTGCGCGCCGCCGCGGTCTGCTCCGCCTGGTAGCGCGCGACCGCCGCGGCGAGCCGGGTCTTGAACCCGGTGTCGCCGATCTGCGGCAGGATCGAGGCGATCGGCCAGGCGCTGTCGACATGCGCCACGATCTGCGGCTCGAGCGCGACCAGCTGGCCGACGAGCGCCGGATCACCGGTCGAGTGAATGAGCTCGGCGAGCGCGAAGACGCGCATCGGCACGTCGTCGGTCTTGCCGAACGCGCCGGCGAACAGGTGACGCGCCGCGGCGAGCGACTCCGCCGCCATCGCCGGGTTGCTGGCCTTGAGCGAGCGCGCCGCCGCGGCGAGGCCGCCGACCACGTAGAGCTCGCGCTTGGGGTCCTCCTCGGTGAACACCCAGCGGTCGTCGGCGGTGATCGGCTTGCCGTTGTTGTCGAGCCCCATGCCGCGCACCGGCTTGCCGACGATGTTGTCGGTCGCGTTCGCGGCCTCGCCGAGCATCGCATACTGGCGCAGGCTGACGTCCTGGATGCCGCGGTAGACGCGGCCCATCGCGCGGTAGCCGCCAAGGACGCTGAGCAGCCCATGCTCGAGCTGCTGGAGCGCGTCGTTCTTGCCGTCGGGCGCGTGGATTTCGACCTCGCGGCGGGTCTCGTCGATGCTGGTGCTGTCGTCGTCGAGGCCGAACTCCTCGACCATCCGCGCCAGCAGCCACACGGTGCCGATCTGCGATTCGATGCGCAGGTCATAATCGCCCGCGTCGTGCCACCCGCCGCGGTCGAGCCCGGGCACATGCTGCCCCGGCTTGTACTTCGTCAGGGTCGAGGCGCCCTGCTCGTAGCCGTCGAAATGGTTGAGCGAGGTGCGCGCCATCAGCGCGTCGTCGACATGGTCGAGCCCGTGCCACACGCGGTACTTCTCGCGCACCAGCATGTGGCACATCTGGACCGGCAGGAAATATTCGAGCGTCGGCTGCCACGCGCCGCGCGCCAGCACGTCGTCGGCGATGCGGAACGGCGCGGAGCGCTGGTCGCCGTAGCTCAGCTGGTAGAGCCCGGGCTGGCGCACCTGCGAGAAGTCGAAGCGATAATAGGCGGAGCGCAACCAGTCGCCCCAGCGCTGCGGCGCGCCGGTCATCACCTCACGCGGTCCGGTGCCGTCGAGCCGGAGCAGGCGCATGACCTGCGGCCGGTCGGCCGGGTCGAGCTCGAGCACCGCCTGCTTGGGCGCGGCGGGCGCATAGCCGAGCTGGTTGGCCTGGATCACCGGCGTCGCCTTCCAGCCCGGAACGACATTGGGGGTGACCACCCACTCGATCTCGCGCTGCCCGGCGGCGAGCGGGGCGCGGACGATGAACCAGCCGTTGTTGTGGTTGGACCGGCCGTCGCGCAGCTCGATCGGCCCGCTGCGGCTCTCGATCGTCAGCCGCTGCCGGTCGTCCTCGGGCGCGACGACGAAGCGGGTACCGGTGGCGAGCGGCGCGGCGAGCGGCTCGCCGTTGGGATCGACGATCGGGCCGTTCGCCTGGACGTTGCGCGGCACGGGAAGACCGGTCGACGCCGTTCGGACCATCGGCCCGATGGGATCGCGCGGGAAGATCCCCGCCGCGCCGTCCATCAGCCAGCCCTTGCCGAACAGCAGCGCCGGGAACAGCTCGAGGTTGAACCCGGCCCGCCCGGCCCACTTGGCGGGCAGCGGCCGGTCGAGGGTCACATGGACCCGCACCGCCGACCCGCCCGCGGGCGTGACGCTGACGCGGTAGCCGAGCTGGAGCGGCGGGTAGAAGACCGGATTGAAACCGTGGCCATTGCTGTCGGGATTGGGGTAGACCAGCGTCTGGCTGATGGTGCCCGTCCTGGGATCGACCGTCCGGGTCACCGTCTTGGGCAGCGGCGACCATTGCCCCGGCGACGGGTCGAGCTTGAGGTCGCCGTTCGCCGCGACCCGCTGCCCGTGCTGGATGATGGTGACGCCGGTCTGGTGGCCTTCCGGGTAATAGTCGTTGAAGACCATCACGTTGAGACCCGGCTCGGCGAAGTAGCCGCGGTCGTTGAGCCGGAGTTGGTCGGCCGCGGCGCTGCCGGCCAGCATCGTGGCGCCGAGCAGCGCGACGGCGAGGAACGCTCTTCGCATCAGCGCGGCGCGACCGGTTCGAAGGCGCCGAGCCGGCATTGCGGGAAGGCCCGGTTGCCGACGGCCCGCACGTCCTGCGCATTGTAGATGCGGACGCGGTCGTCGGCGCAGAGCTGGCCGCCATGGACTTCCGCCTCGATCGTCTCGAGCGACGACGCTCGCTCGAGGCTGGGGCAGCCGCCGACCGGGCGGTTGCGGTAGGTCTGGCCGCCCGACATTCGGAAGATGATCGAGTCCGGCGCCTGCGGATAGCGTCCGACCACCTGGCTGAGCTCGATGCAGCTTTTCGCTCCGGCGGCGAGCGCGACCGGTGCGGCGGGCGGCGACTGGGCCGCATTGCACCCGATCAGCAGGAACGGCGCAGCGACGATGACGACGGCTTTCATGCTCTTTCCTCCTCAGGCGGTATGGTGCGTAGCCTGGCGCAGCGACTGCGCGATCGCCTCGCGCAGCGGCTTGGCCCGGAACGCCCGATCGTAGGGCGTCCCGCGCTTGGGCAGGTGGTCGGTGCGCGGGTCGAACCCGTCGAGCCAGCTGTACCGGTCGTCCAGCCCCCAGGCGAGCAGGTCGCCGAGCTGCGGGTAGCTCAGCATCACGTCGAGGTAGGCGCGGGCATAGTCCGCCACCATCCGGTCGCGCAGCCGGATGTCGGCCGGCGCCTTCCTGTCGTTCACGTCGAACTCGGTGATCAGCAGCTTGTAGCCCATGCCGGTCACCGCATCGAGGAAGCGGCGCCACGGCCCCGTGCTCTCGCGCACGATCCGCTCCACCGGCCAGTCCTGGAGCAGGCGGATGTGCGACTGGATGCCGAGCGCGTCGACCGGCGTGCCGCGCTTGCGGAAGCCTTCCAGCAACCTGATGACGCCGGCGATGTGGGTCTCGTCCTCGGTCCCCCGCTCCCAGCTCATATAGTCGTTGTAGACCAGCTGGGCCTGCGGCGCCTCCGCCCGCGCGGTGTGGTACATGAGGTCGAGCAGCGCCTCGCCGCCGAGCGCCTTGGTCATTACCGTGTCGCGGATGGCGCCGGTCTCGGGCTGGATCGCCTCGTTGACGACGTCGTAGCTGAAGATGCGGTCGCGATAGCGGCGGCAGACGGTCTGCACATGGTCGACCAGCAGCCGCTCCGCCGCGGCCGCGGGGCGAGCGCCGAAGTCGTAGCCGACCAGCCACTTGGGATACCATTTCTCGGGCAGCCAGAAGAGCGTGTGTCCGCGCAGCGCCATGCCGTGCGCCGAAGCGTAGCCGGCGATCGCGTCCACGCCGCGGAAGTCGAAGCGGTCCGGCGTCGGGCGCGACCACTGCCACTTGAGCTCGTTCTCGGGGACGAGCAGCGAGACCTCGCGTTCGAGCAGAGCGGCGTAGCGCGGGTTGTTGAAGCTGCCGCGATCGGCGCCGGGCGGCGCGAAGGACACCGCCGAGCCGAACCGGCGGCCGCTGCGCCGGGCGAGCTGCGCCAGCGACGGGACGGCCGGCGCGGCGGCGAGCGGGCTTGCCAGCGCCAGGCCCGCACCCAGGAAGATCGACTCCCGGCGACTGATCAACACCCTGCGCCTCTCCTCTTCCCTGATAGCGCTAACAGTCTAGACTGCCGCCGACAATGACAAAGGCTTTCCTCTCGCTTGGTGCCGCCCTCCTGGCGCTGTCCGCCGCCGCGCCGGCCCAGGCAGAGGACGGCTACCGGCTGTGGCTCCGCTACGAGCCGGTCAGCGGCGCGGTGCGCTCCGAGAATCGTCGCACAGCCGCGGCGCTCGTCGTGGCGAGCCCCTCGCCGCTCGCCCGCTCGGCGCATGACGAGCTTCGGCGCGGGATCGGGCAGATGCTGGGGCGCGCGCCCGCCGACCGCGCCACGGTCGACCGCGATGGCGCGATCCTGCTCGCGGCGCTCGGCTCGCCGATGCTCGCGCGAACGTCGATCGACGCCGCCCGCCTCGGCGCCGAGGGCTATGCGATCCGCAGCGTCCGGCTCAACGGCCATGCGGCGACCCTGATCGCGGCGCGGGACGGGCGCGGGCTGCTCTACGGCAGCTTCGCGCTGCTCCGGCGGATGCAGATGCGCCAACCGCTCGGAAAGCTCGACATCGTCGACGCCCCCAGGCTGCCGCTGCGGATGCTCGACCACTGGGACAATCTCGATCGCTCGGTCGAGCGCGGCTACGCCGGGCAGTCGCTGTGGGACTGGCAGCGCCTGCCGCTGTGGCGCGATCCGCGGATCGACGATTATGCGCGCGCCAATGCCTCGGTCGGGATCAACGCGGCGGTCCTCAACAACGTCAACGGCAACGCCGACATCCTGACCGCGCCCTGGCTGGCCAAGGTCGCGACGATCGCCGGCCAGCTGCGTCCGTGGGGCATGCGGGTGTTCCTGTCGGCGCGCTTCTCCGCGCCCAGGGAGATCGGCGGCCTGCCGACGGCCGACCCGCTCGACCCGCGGGTGCGCGCCTGGTGGAAGGCGAAGGCGGACGAGATCTACGCCGCCGTGCCCGACTTCGGCGGCTTCCTCGTCAAGGCGAACAGCGAGGGGCAGCCCGGCCCGCAGGACTATCACCGAACCCATGCGGACGGCGCCAACATGCTCGCCGAGGCGCTGGCGCCGCACGGCGGGACGGTGATCTGGCGCGCCTTCGTCTACGCGCCGGACAACGGCGACCGCGCCAAGCAGGCCTTCGCCGAGTTCCAGCCGCTCGACGGCCGCTTCGCACGCAACGTCATCGTGCAGGTCAAGAACGGGCCGATCGACTTCCAGCCGCGCGAGCCCTTCTCGCCGCTGTTCGGCGCCATGCCGCGCAGCCGGGTCGCGCTCGAGGTGCAGGTCACCAAGGAATATCTCGGTTTCGCCACCCACCTCGCCTATCTCGGGACGATGTGGGAGGAGGTGCTGCGCAGCCGCACCGACCGGCCCGTCGCGGGCGCCCGGGTCGCCGACACGCTCGCCGCCATGGCCGGCGTCGCCAACGCCGGGACCGACCGCAACTGGTCGGGCTCGCAGTTCGATCAGGCCAACTGGTACGCCTTCGGGCGGCTGGCGTGGAACCCCGACGGGTCCGCCCGCTCCATCGCCGAGGAATGGGTGCGGATGACGTGGGGCAACGATCCCCGGCTGGTCGACGCGATCGTGCCGATGATGATGGGCTCGCGCCAGGCGGTGGTCGACTACATGACCCCGCTCGGGCTCGCCCACCTGATGGGCACCAGCCATCACTATGGCCCGGCGCCGTGGGTGGCGGACCTCGCCCGGCCGGACTGGAACCCCGTCTACTATCACCGGGCCGGCCGCGACGGGATCGGGTTCGACCGCACGGCGACCGGCAGCAACGCGGTCGCGCAATATGCGCCGGAGGTGGCGCGGCGCCTCGCGGACCGCGCCGCGGTCGGCGACGATGCCCTGCTGTGGTTCCACCATGTCCCGTGGACCTGGCGGCTCGACACCGGCCGGACGCTATGGGCCGAGCTGGTGCACCGCTACGACCGCGGCGTCGCCACCGTCGTCCGGATGCGCGCGACCTGGGACGGGCTGCGCGGCCGCGTCGATCCGCACCGCCACGCCGAGGCCGCCGCCTTCCTCGCGATCCAGGAGCAGGAGGCGCGCTGGTGGCGCGACGCGTGCCTCGCCTATTTCCAGAGCGTGTCCGGCCAGCCGCTTCCCGCCGGGACCCGCCCGCCGGCGCATCCGCTCGCCTGGTACGAGGCGCTGCGCTTCCCCTACGCCCCCGGCCAGCCGCGACCCTGAACAAAGAAGAGCCCGCCCCGGCTGACCGGGGCGGGCTCGAGAGGGGGTCGAGGGCGACCCGCTGAGGCTAGAAGCTGCCGCGAACGATGAAGCTGAAGCGGCGGTCGTTGACGAAGTAGGACCGTGGCCCGATCAGCCCGTCGAGGGTGAACTGCTGCGAGGTCCGGGTCACTTCGTTGAGCAGGTTCACGCCCTGCACGCCGACCTTCACATATTTGTTGACCGTCAGGAACGCCGAGGCGTCGAGCTGGCCGGTCGCCTCGTTGTAGATCGGGTCGTACGGGAAGATCACGTCGGCCGAGGTCAGCAGGAAGCGCGAACGCCAGTTGTACGCTGCCCGAAGCGAGATCGGACCCTTTTCGTAAAAGGCCGTCAGGTTGAAGTTGTGCTTCGACAGCTGTTCCAGCGGCAGGTTGCCGGGAACGCCGTTGGGCGAGGTGGTGCTTGGGACACCGCCATTGAGGAAGCTGTTCGGCAGGCCCTTGCTCTTGATGTAGGTGTAGGAGACACCCGCACCCAGTCCATTGAGCAGACCCGGCAGGAAGTCGAAGGTCTGCTGATAGGCGACTTCGAGCCCGCGGATCTTGCCCGTTCCGCCATAGTTGGCGGGGCCGCGCACGAACACGTCCTGCGTTATACCGTTGCTGGTAATCGGTCGATCGGTCACGCTTGAATAGAAGAAGTTCTTCACGTTCTTCGCGAACAGATCCACCGTCAGTGAGCCGACCCGGGCGAAATACCATTCGCCGGTGAGATCGAACTGCCAGGCGGTGGCCGGCAGCAGGTAGGGGTTGCCTGCCGTCGCCGTCAGCTGGAAGCCCGCGCTCGAGTCCGATCCGATTGTCAGGAAGTTTCGGATGTTCGACGAGTCCGGTCGCGCGAGCACCTTGGAGGCGGCGAAGCGCAGCAGCACGTCGCGCGAGATACCGACCTTCACGTTGAAGCTCGGCAACCAGTAATGATAGCGGTTCCGGGCCACATCGGTGGTCGTCGCGCCGGTCGCGAACTGCTGCAGCTGCGCGTAAGCCGCCGGTCCGAGCAAGCAGATGCCGCCCGGTGCCTGCGCCGGGGTTCCCGGAGGAGCACCAACCGGAACGCGTGGATCGCACCGCCCGTTGGGAAGGCCGGTAGCCGGATCCGTGCTGGTGAAGGGTAGGTCGATGCCGAGCGCCTGCTGGGTCGGAGCGCCGATCGAGCCCGTCGAGGTCACCCGCGTGTTGACGTAGCGAATGCCGATATTGCCATCAATTCGAAGTCGTCCGAACAGCGGCTCATTCTGCCCGAAGCTGAGCATCGCGTACGCGTTGCCATCCTTCTGGGAGACTGGCTGGATCTCCGACGGGAGATAGTCGGTGCCGGAAACGACGCCGATGCGCTCCGCGGCCGGTACCCAGCCCTGCGCGGCGCCGCCGTTCTGCGTCCGCCAGATGTTGTTCAGCGACTTGAAGTAGGTCGCAGAGTTCGCATAGTCGCCGATCAGGTCGCCGTTATAGTAGTAGCCGCCGACCGGACCCGGGGTCGCGCCGCGGAAGAAGTTGGGGAAGGTGAAGAAGTCCGTGTTGCCGGTACCGCCCTGCGCGATGCTCACCGGCGTTCCCGCCCAAACCTCGCTCAGCACGCCCCAGTTGTAGGCGCTGTAGCGGACCGTCTGCTCGCGATCGGCGTAGCGCGCACCAAACTTCACGCGCTTGACGAACGGGATGTCGTCCTTGAAGTCGTAGCTGGCATCGGCACGGAACGCATATTCATGGCCCGTGCTGTGCTCGATGTGATCCATCGCCGCGCGCCAGAACTGAACGTTCGGATCCGAAAAATACTGTGCATCGGTCTCGCCGACCACGGCCGGATTCGGCTGCGACCAGCTGTACGACAGCGTGTTCGGCTTGTGCGGGACAACCACCGGGAGCTTGCCGGAGATATCCAGTTCCTCGTCGGCGAAGCTCGAGCCGAAGACGCTGAAGTCGAGGTCGTCGTGACGCGCCTTGGTATAGTCCCCGTCGAAGTTCAGCGACAGGCGGTCGGTCGGGTTGAACTTGAGGTTGATGCCATGGTCCTGAACGACGTTGCGCTCGTCGACCTGGCGCCGTGACAGCGACTGCTGGATGCCGCCGGCCGGAATGAACGAGGTCGGTCCAAGCTGCCCACGCCAGCCGCCGCCCGGATAGGTGATGTACCCGCTCTCGAAGACGTTGTTGCTGTCGTAGTTGTAGTTGGTGAACTTGCCGTCGGGGCATTCGGCACGCGGCTGCCCGTTGGAGCCGTTGGTGTTGTACTGGCAGCCCAGCGGGTAGGTGTTGTACTCGCTGAGATCGGGCGCGCTCTCGAAGGTGTGCTCGCCCCACTTGTTGCTGCTGTCGGTGCGCAGGAACTGCAGCGTCAGGGTCGCGCGGCGGTCAAGGCTTTCCCACTGCGCGGCGGCCGCGAAGCCGCGGCGGATGCGGTCGTAGTCCTGGGTACGGAACTGGCCGCCGAGCGGCGCATAGGCGAGCGGCAGGTTATCGGCGAACCCGTTGGCGCCCGCGGGCCCGTTGACCCCGCACCCGGTCGGGAAGCCCTGCGTGTCGGTGTTCGACGGCAGCGGCTGGCGGCAGACGGAACCGCCACCATTGGCGCCCTGGACGATCGTCCCGTCGCGGGTCTGGAAGTTGGTGACCTGGATACCGTCCGACCGGCTCTTCAGCCGCGAGTAGGACACGCTTCCGAGCAGGCCGAAGCGGCCAATGCCGGTATTCCAGGTGTTGCTGAGCAGCAGCGAACCCGTCGGCGTCGTCTTCTTGCGCAGGTCGCCGTAGTTGAGCTCGAGGTCGTAGCCGACCTGCAACCCGTTCTTGTCGAATGGCACGCGGGTGTTGAGGTTGACGGTGCCGGCGAGACCGCCCTCGATCAGGTCGGCCGTCGCATTCTTGTACACGTCGACCGCGCCGAGCAACTCGGCGGGAACGTCGGCGAAGTTGATCGCCTGCCCGCCGACGCCGGCCGAGAAGGTATCGCGGCCGTTGAACTCGGAACGGACGAAGGTCAGGCCGCGGACGGTGACGCCCGAGCCCTCGACCGAGAAGTGGTCGGGATCGTTCGACCCGGCGAAGCGGCTGATCTCGACGCCCGGGACGCGCTGCAGCGCCTCGGTGACGGAGCGGTCGGGGAGCGCGCCGATGTCCTGCGCCGTGATCGAGTCGATGACCGTGTCGCTATTCCGCTTGCGGCTCTGCGCGTTCGCGAGCGACTGGCGGATACCGGTGACGGTGATCACATTGGCGGGCGCCGGCTCGGTCGGCGGCGCGGTGCTGGCCGAAACGCTCGCGTTTGGCTGCTCGGACTGGGCGCTCGACTGGGTCTCGCCCGCGGACCCCTTGATGGTCCCCGGCCCGTTCGTGCTCGAATTCGTCGTGCTGGTCGTGGTCGTCGACTGCGCCGCGGCGGGCTGCGCCGCCGCCATGACGCACAGCGCGACCACCGACACGCCGCCGCAAAGACGCGCGCCGCGGCCGTTCGCCGCCAGACGGTACTCACCCGTCGCTACCGAACCCATCATCTTCTCCCCAAGGTGGTAGCGCTAACAGCGCTGACCGTTTTTGTTCTTGTGACGGTGAGATTAAACAGCCAAGTCGGAGCTTGGCAAGGACGTTGCGCATGGCTTTCGACGAGGTTGCGGGACAACTGTGATGCAATCGCCACAGCGAGCTAACGCGCTAAACTTCTTGCCAAAAACAATTTGCCGCTAGGGTTTGACGGGGATTCGCGCGGCGGGACATAAGATGTCGGCCGCGGCAGACGAGCGAGGACGAGCTGGACGAAGCAGCGAAGAAAGTGAGCGTTACCATCGTCGGCGGGGGAACGGCCGGATGGATGACCGCGGCCGCGCTTTCCCGGCTGCTGCCGCACCAGTGCGAGATCACGCTCGTCGAGTCGGAGGCGATCGGGATCGTCGGCGTCGGCGAGGCGACGTTGCCGCACATCCGCGGCTTCAACGAGCGGCTCGGCATTCCCGAGGCAGAGTTCATGGCCGCCACCCGCGCGACCATCAAGCTCGGCATCGAGTTCAACGACTGGGGCCGGATCGGCGACTCCTACGTCCATCCCTTCGGCACCTTCGGCAACGCCCGCGGCGCGGTCGACTTCCACCATTACTGGACTCGGTTGCGGCAGGCCGGCCTGCCGGTCGACGACCTGCAGGAGTACAGCCTCGGCGTTCGCCTCGCCCGCGCCAACCGCTTCGATTTCCCGAGCCAGGACGGCGAGAGCCTCCGCTCGACCTACGGCTACGCCTACCAGTTCGACGCGATGCAGTTCGCACCCTATTTGCGGGGGATCGCCGAGCGGGCGGGAGTGAAAAGGATCGAGGGCCGGATCGTCGCGGTCGAGCGCAGCCCGGAGAGCGGCGACGTCACCGCCGTCCAGCTCGACAACGGCCGCAACGTCGGCGGCGAGCTGTTCGTCGACTGCTCCGGGTTCGGCTCGCTGCTGCTCGGCCGCACGCTGAGCGAATCCTTCGAGGACTGGTCGCAATGGCTGCCGTGCGACAGCGCGGTCGCGGTGCCGTGCCGGACGGAAACGGCGCTGAGCCCCTTCACCAGCGCGACCGCGATGGGCGCGGGGTGGCGCTGGCGGATCCCGCTCCAGCACCGCACCGGCAACGGCTATGTCTATTCGAGCGCGCACCTCGACGACGACTCCGCGCGCGCGGCCCTGCTTGCGGTGGTGGAGGGCGAGCCGATGGCCGAGCCGCGCGTCCTTCGCTTCAGGGCCGGGCGCCGGGCGCGCAGCTGGTCGCACAATGTCGTCGGGGTCGGCCTGGCGAGCGGCTTCCTGGAGCCGCTGGAATCGACCAGCATCTACCTCATCCAGCAGGCCATCACTTTCCTCGTCGAGCTGTTCCCGGCCGGCGCCGCGAGCCCGTCCGACCGCGACGAGTTCAACCGGCTGATCGATCTCGAATATGACCGCATCCGCGACTTCCTGATCCTCCACTATCATGCGACGACCCGCTCGGACTCGAGCTTCTGGGATTACGTCCGGACGATGGCGATCCCCGACAGCCTCGCGGAGAAGATCGAGCTGTTCCGCCGGCGCGGACGGGTGGTCAAGTATCGTGAGGGCGTCTTCCTCGATGCCAGCTGGGTCGCCGTCTACCTGGGCCAGGGGATCATGCCGGAGGGCCACGACCGGCGCGCCGACCTGCCGGACGAGGCGGCGCTGGTGGCGGCGATGACCGCGCTGCGTCAGCAGATCGCGGCGGAGGTCGCCGCGACGACCGAGCACCGCCGCTTCCTCGATCACTATTGTCCGATGCGGAGGGCGGCATGATCGACCGCGACATCCGCCGCATCCTGGTCGTCGGCGACGGGATCGTCGCCTGGTGCGCCGCCGCCGCGATCCGCCGCCACCTGCCCGTGATCGCCGTCGATGTCCTCGCTCAGCCGGTCGCGCCGGACGCGCTGGCGGACCGGGTCGCCGCGACCCTGCCGTCGCTGGTCGGCTTTCACGAGGACCTGCGGCTGAGCGAGCGGGACACGCTCGGCGCGGCCGGGAGCAGCCGCCGCGCGGGCAATCTGATGACCGACTGGTCCGGCATCGGCGAGCGGTTCGTCCATGCGTATGGACCGGTCGGCGAGCCGGTCGACGGCAGCAACTTCCACCAGCAGTGGCTGCGCTCGGCCGACGCCGCCCCCGCCGCCTTCGACTCCTTCTCCGAGAATGGCGGCGCCGCGCTGGCGGGCCGCATCCCCGAAGACTCCGAGCATGGATTGACCCTGACCCCGGGTCGCTATCGCGCCATGATCCGGGCCTTCGCGCTGCACCTCGGCGCGCGCGAGCGGAGCGGAGCGGCCGCCGCGACCGAGACCGATGCGGAGGGCCGCCTCGAGGCGGTCCGCACGACGACGGGCGACCGCCTCGAGGCCGACCTGTTCATCGACGCCGCTGGTCCCGCAGGCCTTCCCGGCACCGCGTCGGCCGCCGATTGGGAGGACTGGTCCGCCTGGCTCCCCTGCGACCGCGTCGCCATCGCCAGCGCGCCCGCGTCCGACCCGCTGCCGCTCGACCGTGTCGAGGGATTGCCGTGGGGCTGGGGCTGGTCGTCGCGCTCGCCGTTCGAGCAGTCGCGGGGGGTCGCCTGGTCGTCCCGACATGCGAGCGACCGCGAGGCGCTGGCGTGGCTCGGCGCGCCCGATGCCGCCGTGGTCCCGCTCCGGCAGGGCCGCCGCCGCTCGCCGTGGACCGGCAACCTGCTCGCGATCGGCGATGCCGCCGTCGCGGTCGAGCCGCTCGAATGGACCAACCTCCACCTGGCGCTGAGCCTCATCGACCGGCTGATCACGATGCTGCCCGGAAGCGCCTGCGCGCCCGTCGAGGTCGCCGAGTTCAATCGCCAGAGCGCGATGGAGGCGGCACGGGTGCGCGACTTCCTTGGCCTCCACTATGCGGTGTCGCGCCGGCCCGAGCCGTTCTGGCGCGAGACGCGCGAGCGACCCCTGCCGGCCTCACTCCAGCACAGCCTCGACCAGTTCCGCAGCCGCGGTCGCCTGCCCTTCTACGAGGAGGAGACCTTCGCCCGCGACAGCTGGCTGGCCATCCTGATCGGCTGCGGCGAGCGTCCGCGGCGGATCGATCCGCTCGCCACCGCCGTCCCGCGCGAGCGGGCGCTCGCCGCGCTCCGCCGCCAGCACCAGGCGCGCCTCGCCCGCCTTCCCCTTTCTGCCATGAGCCCTGCCCAGTGACCGATCACCGAATAAAGAATGTCGTCATCGTCGGCGGCGGGACCGCCGGCTGGATGGCCGCCGCCGCCCTCTCCCGCTTCCTCAACAACGGCTACACCAAGGTTACGCTGATCGAGAGCGAGGAGATCGGCACCATCGGGGTCGGCGAGGCCACCATCCCGCCGCTGATCTCGTTCAACGCCATGCTCGGGATCAACGAGAACGAGTTCGTCGCCGAGACCCAGGCGACCTTCAAGCTGGGGATCGAGTTCGTCGACTGGGGCCGCCTCGGGGACCGCTACTTCCACCCCTTCGGCAGCTATGGCCAGGACCTGCAGGGGATCCACTTCCACCAGCTCTACCTGCGCGAGAAGATGGCCGGCCCGGTGCCCGACATCGGCGACTGGGCGATCAGCGCGGTCGCGGCGCAGCGTGGCCGGTTCGCCCGCCCGGGGCGGGCCGCGCAGGCGCCGCTCGCCTCGCTCCGCTACGCCTTCCACTTCGATGCGGCGCTCTACGCCGCCTTCCTCCGCCGCTATGCCGAGCGGCATGGGGTGCGGCGGACCGAGGGGCGGATCGAGCATGTGGCGCTGCGCCCGGCCGACGGCTTCGTCGAGAGCGTTCGGCTTGCCGACGGGCGATCGATCGACGGCGACCTGTTCATCGACTGCTCGGGGTTCCGCGGGCTGCTGATCGAGGAGGCGCTGAACACCGGCTACGAGGACTGGAGCCGTTGGCTGCCGTGCGACCGCGCCATCGCCATGCCCTGCGCGCTCGCCGGTGCCGAGCCCGAGGCGTTCACCCGCGCGACGGCGCGGCGCTCGGGCTGGCAATGGCGGATCCCGCTTCAGCACCGCGTCGGCAACGGCCACGTCTACTCGAGCGGCTTCTGCTCCGACGACGAGGCGGAGCGAACGCTCCGCGACCATCTCGAGGGCGAGCCAGGGGGCGACCCGCGGCTGCTCCGCTTCACCACCGGCCGGCGGTCGCTCGCCTGGAACCGCAACGTCGTCGCACTGGGGCTCGCCGGCGGCTTCGTCGAGCCGCTCGAATCGACCAGCATCCATCTCGTCCAGTCGGGCATCGCCCGGCTGATCGCGCTGTTCCCCGACAAGCGCTTCCTCGCGGTCGAGCGCGACGAGTACAACCGGCAGATGCAGTCGCTCGCCGAGCGCGTCCGCGACTTCGTCCTGCTCCACTACAAGGCGACCGAGCGGAGCGATTCCGACTTCTGGCGGCAGTGCGCGGCGACCGCCATTCCCGACAGCCTCGCCGAGCGGATCGAGCTGTTCCGCGCCAAGGGCCGCATCTTCGCCGAGGGCGCCGAACTGTTCTCGACCTCGAGCTGGGTCGCGGTCATGCTCGGGCAGCACATCGTTCCCGACGAATATGAGCCGGTGGTCGACGCGCTCGACGAGAATCTGGTCGCCAACGCGATGGAGCAGATGCGGCGGGCGATCGACCAGACCGTCGAGCGGCTGCCCTCGCACGGCGAGTTCATCGCCCAGTGCCGTTCGACCCTGCAGGCACCGAGCCAGCCCTCCGCGCTGCCGGAATTCGCCTTTTGATCGGCGACCCTGTCCGGCGGATCGTCATCGTCGGCGGCGGCACCGCCGGCTGGATGGCGGCCGCCGCCTTGGCCAAGGTAATCGGCGCCCTGCCCGGCCTGACGATCGAACTGGTGGAATCCGACGAGATCGGCACCGTCGGGGTGGGCGAGGCCACCATCCCGCAGATCAACCTGTTCAACCAGCTGCTCGAGATCGACGAGGCGGAGTTCGTCAGCCGCACCCAGGCGACCTACAAGCTGGGGATCGAGTTCCGCGACTGGACCCGGCTCGGCCACCGCTACATCCACCCGTTCGGCTTCTACGGCGTCGACATGGGCGGGATCGAGTTCCACCATCACTGGCTCAAGGGCCGGTCGCTCGGCGACGACAGCGAACTCGACGACTATTCGCTGGCCGCGGTCGCCGCTCGGCAGGGGCGCTTCTCGCACCCGCGGCCGGACCAGCCCAAGTCGCCGCTCGCCAGGATCGCCTACGCCTTCCAGTTCGACGCCGCGCTTTACGCCCGCTTCCTTCGTTCACGCGCCGAGGCGGGGGGCGTCCGGCGGACGGAAGGACGGGTCGTCGACGCCGAGCAGGACGGGGAGAGCGGGTTCGTCCGCGCGCTCCACCTGGCCGACGATCGCCGGGTCGAGGGCGACCTGTTCATCGACTGCTCGGGCTTCCGCGCGCTGCTGATCGGCCAGACGCTCGGCGTCGGCTTCGAGGACTGGTCGCGCTGGCTGCCGTGCGACCGCGCGCTGGCGGTCGCCTGCGAGAGCGGCGAGGACCGGCGGCCGCTGACTCGCTCGACCGCGCGGCCGGCAGGGTGGCAGTGGCGCATCCCGCTCCAGCACCGCACCGGCAACGGCTATGTCTATTCGAGCGCGCACGTCAGCGACGACGCGGCGGCCGCGACCCTGCTCGGCAGTCTCGACGGCGCCGCCTTGGGCGATCCGCGCGCGCTGCGCTTCCGGGCGGGCCACCGGCGCGAGGCGTGGAACCGCAACGTCGTGGCGCTGGGCCTGGCCGGGGGGTTCCTGGAGCCGCTCGAGTCGACCAGCATCCACCTCGTCCAGACCGGCATCGCTCGGCTGCTGACCCTGTTCCCGACGCTCGCCTTCGATCCCGCCGAGATCGCCCGCTACAATGCGCTGACGGTGCAGGAATATGTCGACATCCGCGACTTCCTCGTCCTCCACTACAAAGCGACCGAGCGCGACGATTCCGAGTTCTGGAACTACTGCCGCACGCTCGAGCCGCCGCCGGCGCTGGCCGAGAAGCTCGCCATGTTCCGCAGCAACGGCCGCGTGTTCCGCGAGCAGCACGAGCTGTTCACCGAGACGAGCTGGCTGTCGGTGATGGTCGGCCAGGGCATCGCGGCGGGCGGCTACCATCCCGCTGCGGACCTGCTGGCGGACGACGAGACGCTGGCGCGGCTCGGCCATATCCGCGGCGTCGTCGAGCATACGGCCAGCCTGCTGCCGACCCAGCAGCAGTGGATCAGGCAGCTCGGCGCCGGCATCCCGACCGCGGCATGATGGCGTCTCCCGCCGCGCCGCTGCCGGAAGTCGCCGGGCTCGACCGCGACGAACTGGCCGAGCGCCGCCGCGCGACCCAGCCGTTCGTCATCCGCGGCCTCGCGTCGACCTGGCCGGCGGTGACCGCGGCACAGCGCTCCGACGCCGACTTCATCGCCTATCTCAAGCGCTTTTCGACCCCTCGGCCGGTGGTGGCGCTGGTCGGCCAGCCCGAGATCGACGGCCGCTTCTTCTACACCGAGGCGCTCACCGCGCTGAACTTCGAGCGCGGCACCTCGCCGCTCGACCCCTTCCTCGACCGGCTGCTGCGCGACCGCGAGGCGCCGCGGCCGCTGGCGATGGCGGTGCAGGGGGAGGACGTCGCCGGGCTGCTCCCCGGGTTCGAGCGCGAGAACGGGCTGGAGGCGCTGCTCCCGGGGGTGCCGCCGCGCGCCTGGCTCGGGAACCGGATCCGCGTCGCCACCCATTACGACCTCAAGGAGAATATCGGGATCGTCGTCGCCGGGCGGCGGCGCTTCACCCTCTTCCCGCCCGACCAGATCGGCAATCTCTACCCCGGCCCGCTCGAACTCACCCCGGCCGGAACCCCCGTCAGCATGGTCGATCCCGCGGCCCCCGACCTCGAGCTTCATCCCCGCTTCGCGGAGGCGTGGCGCCATGCCGCGACGGCGGAGCTCGGCCCCGGCGACGCGATCTACATTCCCTATCACTGGTGGCACGCGGTGGATTCGCTGGCGCCGGTCAACCTGTTCGTGAACTACTGGTGGGGCGATGCGGTGGGGCTCGCGGCCAGCCCGGGCGACGTGCTGATGTTGGCGATCGGCTCGCTCCGCCAGCTGCCGCCCGACCAGCGTGAGGCGTGGCGCGCGGTGTTCGCCCACTTCGTGTTCGACGCCGATCCCGCCGAGCACCTGCCGGCGGCCGTGCGCGGGATCTACGGGCCGCCGACCCCGGCGATGATCCGCCACATCCGCTCACTCGTGTTCGGAGACTGAGATGCGCAGCCTGCTGCTCCTTGCCGCTGCGCTCGCCGGACCGGTGGCGGGACCCGGACCCGGACCCGGACCCGCGCCGCTCGCCCGCTTCCGCTCGCTCGAGTATCGCGGCAGCGACCCGGGGGCGCCGGCGCCGGGCGCGCGCGAGTATCGCAACCCGGTGCTTGCCGGCTTCTACCCCGACCCCAGCATCGTCCGCGTGGGTGCCGACTTCTACCTAGTCAACTCCAGCTTCGCCTTCTTCCCCGGCCTGCCGATCTTCCACAGCCGCGACCTCGTCCACTGGCGGCAGATCGGCAATGCCATCGACCGTCCCGGCCAGCTCGACTTCAAGCAGGTGCCGACCAGCTTCGGCCTGTTCGCGCCGTCGATCAGCCATCACGACGGCCGCTTCCGGATCGTCAACACCTGCGTCGAGTGCGGCGGCAACTACATCGTCTCGGCGAGCAGCCCGGCCGGCCCTTGGTCGCAGCCGGTGTTCCTGCCCGCGCTCAGCGACGCGATCGATCCCTCCCTGGCCTGGGACGAGCGCGGCCAGGCCTATGTCGTCTACAACGGCCCGCCGCCCGGCGGCTCGACCTACCCCGGCCACCGCGCCATCTGGCTCCGCCCGGTCGATCCGGAAACGGGAAGGACCGGCATGGCAACCCTTCTGGTCAACGCCGGCACCAACCCCCGCCGCAAGCCGCAGTGGATCGAGGGGCCGCACCTCTTCGCCAAGGACGGCTGGTGGTACCTGGTCGCGGCCGAGGGCGGCACGGCGGAAGGCCACAGCGAGGTGGTGTTCCGCAGCCGCTCGATCGCCGGTCCCTACACGCCCGGGCCCAACAATCCGATCCTCACCCAGCGCGACCTGCCGCCCGCGCGGCCGCTGCCCGTCACCTCGACCGGCCACGCCGACCTGGTGGCGCTGGCGGACGGGCGCTGGTTCGCGGTCTTCCTCGGCACCAGGCCGTACCGCGGCGACTTCTACGATACCGGGCGCGAGACCTTCCTGATGCCGGTGCGCTGGAAGGACGGCTGGCCGGTCATCACCGGTCCCGGCCAGCCGGTCCCGCTGGTGGCGCCGGCCCCGCTGCCGCGCCAGCGGAGCGCGGCGCCGCCGCAGAGCGGGCCGATCCGCTGGGCGACCCGCTTCGGCGAGCGCCGGCTTGGGCCGGAATGGCTGATGCTGCGAACGCCGCGCGAGCGCTGGTACAGCCTCGGGAACGCCGGCCTGACCCTTCGTCCACGGACGGCGGGCCTGGGCTCCTTTGCCAACCCGAGCTTCCTCGGCCGGCGGCTTCAGAACCGCCGCGCCGACCTCGTCACCGAACTCCGCTTCGAGCCGAGTGCCGACGGCGAGATGGCGGGGCTCGCCGCGTTCCAGAACGACGAGTTCTGGTACGCGCTCGCGATCGGCCGTGCTGCCGGGCAGCGCCAGATTGAGCTGCGGCGCCGCAACGGCAAGGCAAGCCCGGTCGACGGCGTGCTGCTTGCCTCCGTTGCCGCGCCTCCGGGCGCCGTGCGGCTGAGGATCACGCTCGACAGCGACCGGGCCGACTTCGCCTGGGCCTCCGCGGGAGGGCGCTGGCGTCCGCTGCTGGCGGGCGCCGACGCGACGCTGCTCAGCACCGCCCGGGCGGGCGGCTTTGTCGGCACCATCCTCGGCCCCTTCGCGCAGCGCCGTCCCTGATCGCGAGCGCCGGCGCCGCCCCGCGCGTCAGGCCGCCTGGCTGGCGCGCTGCTCCAGCAGCGAGGCGACGGCGGCGCCGCGGATCGGCTGGCTGAACAGGAAGCCCTGGATGCTGCCGCATCCGTGCAGCCGCAGGCTCTCGAGCTGCTGCGGGTCCTCCACCCCTTCTGCTGTCGTGTCCATGTTGAGCGCCCCGGCGAGGTGGACGATGGCATCGACGATCGCCCCGGCGCTCTCGTCGGAAGCGACGTTGGCGACGAAGCTGCGGTCGATCTTGAGCTTGTCGAACGGGAAGCTGCGCAGGTAGCTCAGCGACGAATAGCCGGTGCCGAAATCGTCGAGCGCGATCCGGACGCCGAGCGCGCGGAGGCGGTGGAGCAGCGCGACGACCGCGTCGGCGCCGTCGAGGAACACCGATTCGGTGATCTCGATCTCCAGCCGCTGCGGGGCGAGACCGCTCCGCGTCAGCGCCTGGAAGACAACGTTGGTGAAGCCCGAATTGCGGAACTGCAGCGGCGAGACGTTGACCGCGATGCGGACGTCCTCGGGCCAGGCGAGCGCTTGGCGGCACGCCTCGTGCAGCACCCACTCGCCCATCGCGACGATCAGGCCGGTCTCCTCCGCGACCGGGATGAACTCGCCCGGCGTGATCAGGCCGCGGGTCGGATGGTCCCACCGCAGCAGCGCCTCGAGCCCGCCGATCCGCTCGGCCTTGAGGTCGAAGATCGGCTGGAACTCGAGCCGGAACTGCCCGGTCCGAAGCGCCCCGCGCAGGTCGAGCTCGAGCTGGCGCCGCGCGCGCGCCGCGCGATCGAGCGACGGCTCGAAGAAGCTGAACACGCCCCGCCCGTCCTGCTTGGCGCGGTAGAGCGCGAGGTCGGCGTTCTTGAGCAAGGTGTTGGCGTCGGTGCCGTCCTCCGGCCCGATTGCGATGCCGATGCTGGTGCCGGTGGCGATCAGGTGTCCTCCCGCCATCATCGGCTCGCGCATCCGATCGACGATCTGCTGCGCCAGCGTGCGGGGCCGGTCGCTGCCCTTGGGGCCGGTCAGGATGATGGCGAACTCGTCGCCGCCGAGCCGCGACACCGCGGCGTCGGTCGCGACCTCGGTCAGCACGTCGCCGACCAGCTTCAGCAGCTCGTCGCCGACCGGGTGGCCGAGCGTGTCGTTGACGCTCTTGAACCCGTCGAGGTCGAGGTAGAGCACCGCGACGTCGCGCCCGCCGGCGCGGGCCAGCGCGCCCTCCAGCTGCTCGCGGAAGAAGGCACGGTTGGGCAGGTTGGTCAGCGCGTCGTGGAAGGCCATGTGGCCGATCCGGTGCTCGCGCTCGACGATCCCGGCGGACATCTTGTTGAAGCTCTCGGCGAGCCGCCCGATCTCGTCCGACCCGCGCACCGCGACCTCGGTCCGGGAGCCCTCCTCGAGCGCCTTGGCGGCGGCGTCCAGTTCGACGATCGGCCGGGCGATCGTGCCGGCGAGCCGACGGCTCCCGAGCAGCACGAGCCCGAGCCCGAGCAGGCCGGCGATGGCCAGCCCGAACTGGAGGCTGCGGTAGGGAGCGAAGGCGGCCGCGACCGGGTAGCTGAGCAGAAGCGCCGCGCTCGGCCGGCCATCCGGTCCGGCGAGCCGCTTCGCCATCATGAACGACGGCCCCTGCGCGCCGCTCAGGATCTCGAGCCTCTCCCCCTCGCTGCCGTCGCGTTCGACCAGGGCGTCGAGGGTCGCGGCGGGGGCGAGCTTGCCCGACGGATCGACCCAGTGCCCGTCGGCCGAGCGGCGCAGGATGCTGGCTTCGACCGGGATGGCGGAGAGGCGGTCGAGCGCATGGAGTTCCGAGCGGTCGAGCGGGACCGCGAACACCACCCAGCCGATCTGGGTCGGCGCGAGCACCGGCGAGGCGACCAGCCGATAGGTGCCGCTGCCGATGCCGACGACGGCGTTGTTCCGCCCCGGCTCCAGCCGGTCCGGCAGCTCCGCGACCGCCTTGACGAGGTCGCCCGGCCCGTCGCCGACCACCTCCCGCGCCTGGTCGACGACGAAGGCGTGGTCGATCCCGATCCGGTGGCGAAGGTTGACCAGCGCGGAATCGATCGTCGGCTTGTCGCCGCTGGCGATCGCCATTCGGAACCCGAAGTCGCGGGCGAGGACGTTGGCGGACTCGGTCAGCGCCTCGGCCTTGAGCGACCAGATCCGGTCGTAGACGATTCCGCTCGCGGTCAGCTCGGCCTGGACCGTGTCGCGTGCATGATGGCGGATGACCAGCTGCGCGACCGATGCCACCGCCAGCATGGTGATGCCGAACAGCCCGGCATAGAGCACCACCAGGCGGGTCCGCAGATGATGGAAGGCGAACATCGCCAACCGCTCAGCGGCGCGCGACGAGGCTTGTCATCAGGTTGGGGCCGGCGATCCGCAGCGGCCCCGACCAGCTGTTGCCGGGCATCCGCAGCGACGGCGACCAGACGGTGACCGTGGCCGCGCCCTCCGGCAGGTTGGCGAAGCGGACCATCCCCTGCGCGTTGGTGGTCGCCGCGAAGGGCGTGTCGACGACGTAGATGAAGCCGCTCATCTGGTCGTGGATGTTGCAGCCCAGCGCGACGGCGCCCGGCCGGTCGAACGTCTCGGTCCGCTGTTCCTCGTGGCCGTACAGCCTGATCGCGAACTTCTTCGGCTTGGACACGGAGTAGACATGGTGCCGGACCCGGTCGCGATTGGGGAAGGAGACGGTGGCGCCGACCGGCACGATCAGCACGTGCGGAGTGTAGCTGAGGTCCTGCTGCCCCATCACCATCGGCCACGGGAAGCGGATCGGACCCGCCGGACGGGTCGCGGTCCGCACGGTGACCACCGCGTCGCTCAAGGGGCGCCCCGCGGGATCGCGGGCCACGAAGGTGGCGGTGGTCGCGTGCGCGGCGGCGGACGCCAGGCACAGCGGGAGCAGGATGACGCGGTACATGCTGCCGACCTGAACCCGAAGTGTTGAGATTGGCTGAAGACGCCATTTACCGGACGGCAAGGATAAGTCCTCATTAGCTACCCTTGGCCTCGCGCCGAGTAGGAGTATCCCATGTTCAGCCGGTTGACCCTTTGCGCCGCGGCGGCGGCGGTCTGCTGCTCGTCGCCAGTCCTTGCGCGGAGCGAGTGGCGGGCGGGCGGCAAGCTCCTCCTGACCAACGGGGTCAGCACCGTCGACGGGCCCGCCGGCGGCGGTCTCGCGACCTGGGCGGTGATCGCGGGCGAGGAGACCAGCGACGGCATCGGCGGCTCCGTCCATGCCACCTACGTGCCGCTCCGTGATTTCGCGCTGACCGGCGTCGGCGCGGCGATCGGCTATCGCGACCGGATCGAGATCAGCGTCGCGCACAACAGCTTCGACACCCGCGCTGCCGGTGCGGCGCTCGGGCTCGGGCGCGGCTTCCGCTTCAACCAGGACGATATCGGCGTGAAGGTCCGCCTGTTCGGCCACGCGGTCTACGATCAGGACCGGCTGCTGCCGCAGGTCGCGGTCGGCCTCGAATATAAGCGGGCGGACAAGGACGCGATCATCCACGCGGTCGGCGGCCGGCATGCCAGCGGGGTCGACGTCTATGTCGCGGCGACCAAGCTGCTGCTCCGCCACAGCCTGCTGCTGAACGGGACGGTGCGGCTGACCCGAGCCAACCAGTTCGGCCTGCTCGGCTTCGGCGGCGATCGCGACCACGGCTACCGCCCGCAGGCGGAAGGCTCCGCCGCGCTTCTCCTCAGCCGCAACCTCGCGGTCGGCGCCGAGGCGAGGACCAAGCCCGACAATCTCGGCTTCGCGCGCGAGCAGGACAGCTACGACCTGTTCCTGGCCTGGGCGCCGGCGCACCATCTCACCGTCACCACCGCTTATGTCGACCTCGGCGACATCGCGACCTTCCGCCGCCAGACCGGCGCGTTCCTGTCACTCCAGGCCAGCTTCTAAGAGGAGACCGCCCGTGCTTCTTCCGCTCATCGCCGTTCTGGCGGTCACCGATACGCCGGCGGTCCACCCCGGCGAGCTGCCGACCACCGCCTATGTCCAGGACGACCGCAACGCCGGCGCGACGCCGTTCGGCGGTCAGCGGCTGTGGGCGGCCTTCCACGGCCAGGCCGGGGTCGACCGCATCGTCGACACGCTGGTCGATCGCAACCTTCGCGATCCCCGCATCGGCGACATCTTCAAGGGCCAGGACATGGTCCGCGTCCGCCGCACGCTGAAGGAGCAGTTCTGCTACATCCTCGGCGGCGGCTGCAGCTACACCGGGCGGACGATGAAGGACGCGCACAAGGATCTCGGGCTGCAGCAGGCCGACTTCAACGCGCTGGTCGAGAACCTCCAGGCGGCGATGCGCGCCGAGCGCGTGTCCTTCGCCGCGCAGAACGCCTTCCTCTCCAAGCTGGCGACGATGGAGCGCGCCGTCGTCGTGCGCTGACCTTGCTGCTCACCCGATCGCCCGCCGTGCGCGAAGGGCGGCGGTTGACCAGTGCGCCGCACTCGTGGCATCGGCAACCCGCATCGCACGCCGGCTCCGGATCGGACCGGCGGCAAGCGATCGGGAACGGCGGCCGGCTGCTGTTTCGCGGGTGTAGCTCAATGGTAGAGCAGAAGCCTTCCAAGCTTACGACGAGGGTTCGATTCCCTTCACCCGCTCCAGCCGGAGCCGGCCGCCCCTGCGCGCCGGTGGGTTCCGTCGTCGCGAAGCGCGGCTTACCCGCCGGGCTCGGTTGACAGCGCGTCCCCGCCCCGCCATTGGCGGCGCGCTGCCCGTGGAGAGGTGGCCGAGTGGTTAAAGGCAGCAGACTGTAAATCTGCCCGCGCAAGCGTACGCTGGTTCGAATCCAGCCCTCTCCACCATCGCTCCCGAGCGGTCCCGACATGCCGGCCGGCGCTTCGCCGGCCGCTTCGCGGCGCCGGTAACCGCGGCGACACACCCCGGATATTAACGGTGTGGATTGACCGATCAGCGAACCTTACAGCCTGAAGATAGTTGTCATGGTCGTCGAGAGAGGGCGGCGCCTTGCAGGAACGGGCCATACTTCGCGACGTGGAACGGGCACAGGCTAGAACGCGGGTCGACCGCCTGAACGAAGGCCAGCGCGCCTGCCTCCGGCTGGTCGCCGAGCATCTGTCGTCCAAGGAAATCGCCGCCAGGCTCGGGATTTCGCCGCATACGGTGGACCAGCGGATCCGCCTTGCCCTGCCGATCCTCGGGGTCACCCGCCGCAGCGAGGCGGCGCGCCTGGTCGCGCTCGCCGAGACGGGCGCATATCAGCGCTTGATATATCAAGCGCCGGACATTCCCGCCGACGCCGATCCCGCCGAAACGGATGAGGCCGTCGGTTTTCAGATTCGGCACGCTGACGGTGCAGGGAGGGACGGGAGCTTCGGCCTCGATACCGAGCAGGGGACGGGGAATGCCCGACCCTCCCTGGTTCTGCCGATCGCCACGAGGACCAACCCGCGCAACGAGATGAGCGTTGCCGCCCGGCTGATGTGGATCGTCCTGATCGCCATCGGCTCGGCCTTCTCCGCCGGCATGTATCTCGCCGGCCTGGAGAGCCTCAGCCGCCTGCTGGGGCAGTGACGCTGGTCTGAGCGCGCCGCGGCGCGCCGCGGGCCGGGCCTTGGAACAGGAGCCGTCATGCGTAAACAGAAGATCGAGAACGCCGCCTTCGAAGTCGCCGAGCAGGTACGCACCGTCGAGGACTGCATCGACGAGACGCTCGGGCAGCTGGCCGAGCTGCAATCGCGGATGATCGGCCTGCGCGCGACCGCCGGCGTCGCGGTCGCCACCGGCCATGCCGCGCTGGTCGAGGTCGCCGCCGCGCTCCAGGGCCTGGTTGCCGCGCGCGGCGGGATGGCCAATGCCCATGCCGCGCTGAAGGACGCCCAGCAGCTCGTTCCCGGGCTCCGCACCGTCGCCTTCGGCGATGGCGAGGAATGCCCGCCCAAGACCGCGGTCGCGCCGCTGCGCGTCGTCGCCTGAGCGGAAGCGGGCCGGGCCGTTCGCAGGACGACGGCTCGGCCCTCCTTCGACAATGAACGTCTATCTCTACTGGCCGCTGCTGCTCCTGGTCACCGCCGTCGCCATGCTGCGCGGCAGCCGCGACGCGCGGGCGGTCACGGCAATCTGCGTCCTGGCATCGGTCGCCACCCACTTCGCCGTCGCCCCCGTCGCGCTGCGCTACAGCCGGATCGAGACCGGGCTGCTGATCATCGACCAGGCGACGCTCGCCGGCTTCACCCTGATCGCGCTGGTGTCGCAGCGGTTCTGGCCCTTGTGGGTCGCCGGGCTCCAGCTCACCTCGACCCTGGCGCACCTCTTCAAGGCGCTCCACTTCACCCTCATGCCGCAGGCCTATGCGGCGGCCGAGCGGCTGTGGGTCTATCCCATCTTCGCGATCGTCCTGATCGGCATCGTCCGCCACCAGCTCCGGCTCCGCGGCCGCCTGCCTTCCTAGCGCCGGCACCCCGGCCTGGGCTATCAGCCCGCCGATGAGCGACCCCGAGCCTGCCCTCGCTGCCCTGTTCGAAGCAATCGACGAGCCCGTGCTGCTCGTCGCCGGAAGCCGCGTCCAGGCCGCCAACGCCGCCGCGATCGCGCTGCTCGGGCGGGCGATCGTCGGCCACGACCTGCGGCTGGCGATCCGGCAACCGCAGGCGCTCCAGGCCATCCTCGGCGGCCGACCGGAGGAGATCGAGGTCGGCGGGATCGGCGCGCCCGGCCGCCGCTTCCGGCTTACCGTCCGCCCGCTGTCGCCGTCCCTCACCTTCGTCCGCCTGACCGACCAGACGGCGGTCCGCGCCGCCGAGCAGATGCGGGTCGATTTCGTCGCCAACGCCAGCCACGAGCTGCGTACCCCGCTCGCCACCATCACCGGCTATGCCGAGACCCTCGCCGAGGATGGCGAACTGCCGCCCGAGCTTCGCCGCCGCTTCGGCCAGGCGATCCACGACGAGGCGCGGCGGATGCTGCGGATCGTGTCAGACCTGATGAGCCTGTCGCGGATCGAGGCAGACCGCTTCGTCGCGCCCCAGGAGGAGGTCGATCCCGCCGAGCTCGCCCGCCTCGCCGCCGACCATGTCCGCCCGCTCGAGGAGCAGCGCGGCTGCACGGTCCACATGACGCTGGCCGAGCCCCTCCCGGCGATCACCGGCGACTTCGCGCAGCTTCTCCAGCTGCTCGACAATCTCCTCTCCAACGCCCTCCGCTACGGCTGCCCCGGGCCGGGCTGCGAGGTCGCGCTGACGCTTCGCGCCGAGGGCGACCAGCTGCTGATCGAGGTCGCCGACCAGGGCGAGGGCATGGCCGCCCGGCACCTGCCGAGGCTCACCGAGCGCTTCTACCGGGTCGACGAGAGCCGCAGCCGCGACGCCGGCGGGACCGGGCTCGGCCTCGCCATCGTCAAGCATATCGTCGAGCGCCACCGCGGAACGCTCGAGATCGCCAGCGCGCCCGGCCGGGGCAGTCGCTTCAGCGTCCGCCTGCCTCTGGCGGCTGTCACAAAAGCGTAGCACAAGCGTCACGATAGACTCTCCGAACTGACGCTAATGCCGGCCCGTCATCAGATGGAGTCTGGATACATGAAGAAGATGCTCGCGGCCCTTCCGCTCGTGGCGCTGGTCGCCGCCTGCGGCAGCAACGGCGGCGGAACGCAGGCCGGGGGCGACATCAAGGTCGTCGGCTCCTCGACCGTCTACCCCTTCACCACCGCCGCGGCGGAAGCCTTTCAGCGCGCCAACGCCGGCGCGCGCGTGACGGTCGAATCGACCGGTACCGGCGCGGGCATGAAGCTGTTCTGCGCGGGCGTCGGCGCCAACTTCCCCGACATCGAGGACGCCTCGCGGGCGATGAAGAAGAGCGAGTATGACGAGTGCGCCAAGAACGGTGCCAAGAACGTCATTGAGGTGCCGATCGGCATCGACGGCCTGACCATCATCGAGAGCAAGGGCGGCCAGCTCCAGAATCTCACCCAGAAGGACATCTACGCCGCGCTCGCCGCCAATCCCTACGGCAAGGGGCCGAACAAGGCGCAGACCTGGAAGGACGTCAATCCGGCGCTCCCCGCGATCAAGATCCGCGTGCTCGGCCCGCCGCCGACCTCGGGGACCCGCGACAGCCTGGCCGACCTCTACCTGACCAAGGGCTGCGAGAGCGACCCGGCGATGGTCGCGCTCAAGAAGTCGGACGAGGCCAAGCACAAGGACCTGTGCACCAAGGTCCGCGAGGACGGCGCCTATGTGGAGGCCGGCGAGAACGACAATCTTCTCGTCCAGAAGGTCGCGGGCGAGCCGGGCACGCTGGGCGTGCTGGGCTATTCCTACCTCGAGCAGAACGCCGACAAGATCCAGCCGGTGCAGATCGCCGGCGTCGTCCCGACCGAGGCGACGATCGCTAACCTGAGCTACCCGGGCGCGCGCAAGCTCTTCCTCTACGTCAAGGGCGAGCACATGCAGGCCAAGCTGGCGCTCAAGCAGTTCGTCGCCTTCTACGCGACGCAGTGGGGCAAGGGCGGCCCGCTCGAGAAGAAGGGCCTCGTGCCGTTCGGCGGCGCGGACGCATCGGCCGCGTCGGCGCAGGCGGCCGCGATGAAGCCGCTCGACCCGGCGGGTCTCAAGTAGGTCGAGGGCGGCGGACGCCATGATCCTGTCCCTGGCGTTCGCCGCCGTCCTCCTGTTCGCCGCGGTGGCGGGCTGGTCCGGCCTCGTCCGGGCGCGCCGACTGCGCGTCGCCGGGCCGCGGCTGCACAGCCTGCCCTTCTACCACGGCAGCTTCGTCGCGCTCGCCGCAGCCATCCCCGCGCTGCTCCTGCTCGCCGCCTGGATCCCGCTGCAGGACCGGCTGGTCACACACGACGTGCTCGCCAGCCCCGCGGGACAGGCGCTCCCCGCCTTCGATCTTCAGCGCAGCACCATCCTCGCCGAGGCGCGGCAGGTCGCGCACGGCACGCTCGCGGCGGGGTTCAATCCCGAGTCCAACGCGGTCGCGCCGGTCATCAAGGCGGCGGAACAGCGCTGGTCGCTGCTCGGCGCCGGGCTCGCGCTGCTGGTCGCGCTGGCCGCCGGCGGAGTCGCGCTGAGCCGGGTCCGCTCGGGCTTCCGCGCCCGCACCCGGGTCGAGGCGTTGCTGCTCGGCCTCCTCGTCGCCGCCTCGCTGATCGCCATCCTGACCACCGTCGGGATCATCGTCTCGCTGCTGTTCGAGAGCATCCGCTTCTTCCAGCTGGTCAGCCCGCTGCAATTCCTGTTCGGCACCCACTGGAGCCCGCAGGTCGCGCTGCGCGCCGACCAGGCCGGCTCCTCGGGCGCGTTCGGCTGGGTCCCCCTGATCTGGGGTACCGTCTTCATCGGCGCGATCATCGCCATGCTCGTGGCCATCCCGCTCGGGCTGATGAGCGCCATCTATCTCACCCAATATGCCGACCCGCGGCTGCGCAAGTGGCTGAAGCCGATCCTCGAGGTGCTCGCCGGCGTGCCGACCGTCGTCTACGGCTATTTCGCCGCGATCACGCTGGCGCCGATGATCCGCGACGCCGGGCTCGCCATCGGCATCAGCTCCGCCTCCGCCGAGAGCGCGCTTGCCGCCGGGCTGGTGATGGGCATCATGATCATCCCGTTCGTCAGCTCGATGGCCGACGACAGCCTCGCCGCGGTCCCCCAGTCGATGCGCGACGGCAGCCTCGCGCTCGGCGCCACCAAGTCCGAGACGATCCGCAAGGTGCTGCTCCCGGCCGCGCTCCCCGGGGTCGTCGGCGGGGTGCTGCTCGCGGTGAGCCGGGCGATCGGCGAGACGATGATCGTCGTCATGGCCGCCGGCCTCTCCGCCAACCTCACCGCCAACCCGTTCGCCAGCGTGACCACGGTCACCGTCCAGATCGTCCAGCTGCTGACCGGCGAGCAGGAGTTCGACAGCCCCAAGACCCTCGCCGCCTTCGCGCTCGGGCTGGCGCTGTTCCTGATCACCCTGCTCCTCAACCTCATCGCGCTCGCGGTCGTGCGGCGCTACCGGGAAGCCTATGAATAGCCCCGCCTCCCGCTGGAACGACTCGCGCATGCAAGCGCGCGTCCGCCGCCGCTACGCCGCCGAGCGCCGCTTCAAGGCGCTGGGGATCGGCGCGGTCGCCCTGTCCGTGCTGTTCCTCGCCTTCCTGCTGGTCAACATGGGCGCCAAGGGCGTGGGCGGGCTCAGCTTCACCTTCCTCACCAGCACCGACGCGACCGACGCGGCGCAGGCGGGCGTGTGGGGCGCGCTCAAGGGCAGCTTCTACACCATCCTCGTGACCATTGCCCTCGCCTTCCCGATCGGCGTCCTCGCCGCGCTCTACCTGGAGGAGTTCGCGCCGCGGAACCGCTGGACCGACCTCGTCGAGGTCAGCATCAACAATCTCGCCGCGGTGCCGTCGATCATCTTCGGCCTGCTCGGCCTCGCCGTCTTCCTCGACACGATGCAGCTGCCGCGCTCGGCGCCGCTGGTCGGCGGGCTGACGCTGGCGCTGATGACCTTCCCGGTGATCGTCATCGCCGGGCGCAACGCGATCAAGTCGGTCCCGCCCTCGATCCGCGAGGCGGCGCTCGGCGTCGGCGCGTCCAAGATGCAGGTCGTGTTCCACCACGTCCTCCCGCTCGCGCTGCCGGGCATCCTCACCGGCACGATCATCGGCATGGCCCGCGCGCTGGGCGAGACGGCGCCGCTGCTGATGATCGGCATGCGCGCCTTCATCGTCACCCCGCCCGGCGGCGTGCTCGACCCGGCGACTGTGCTGCCGGTGCAGATCTTCCTCTGGTCGGACGAGGTCGACCGCGCCTTCGTCGAGCGGACCAGCGCGGCGATTATCGTCCTCCTCGTCTTCATGCTGGCGATGAACGGCCTCGCCATCTTCCTCCGCAACCGCTTCGAGCGCCGCTGGTAGCATCCCCATGAAAGAGACCACCCCCATCAACATCAACAGCCCGGTGCCCTTCCCGAGCGTCGCGGCCGAGGCCGAGGCGAACCGCGAGGGTCCCTCGACCACCCTCGCCGGCATGCCCGAGCCGGAGGCGCTCGCCCCCGCGCCCGAGCCGCAGGTCGAGACCATGGCTCCCGCCCCCGCGGCCGACGCCGAGGCCAAGATGAGCGCCCGCGACGTGCGCGTCTTCTACGGCGCCAAGGAAGCGCTGAAGGGCGTGTCGGTCGACATCCACGAGGACCGGGTGACCGCCTTCATCGGTCCGTCGGGCTGCGGCAAGTCGACCTTCCTGCGCACCCTCAATCGGATGAACGACACCATCCCGGGCGCGCGCGTGACGGGGACGATCACGCTCGACGGTCAGGACATCACCTCGCCCGACATGGACGTGGTCCAGCTCCGCGCCCGCGTCGGCATGGTGTTCCAGAAGCCCAATCCCTTTCCCAAGTCGATCTACGAGAATGTCGCCTACGGGCCGCGCATCCACGGGCTGGCGAGCGGCAAGGCGGAGATGGACCAGATCGTCGAGCGCTCGCTCAAGCGCGCCGGCCTGTGGGACGAGGTCAAGGACCGGCTCGCCGACAGTGGCACCGCCCTGTCCGGCGGCCAGCAGCAGCGCCTCTGCATCGCCCGCGCCATCGCGGTCGACCCCGAGGTCATCCTGATGGACGAACCCTGCTCGGCGCTCGACCCGATCGCCACCGCGCGGATCGAGGAGCTGATCCACGAGCTGCGCGGCCGCTACGCGATCGCGATCGTCACCCACAACATGCAGCAGGCCGCCCGGGTCAGCCAGCAGACCGCCTTCTTCCACCTCGGCGAACTCGTCGAATATGGCGAGACGCGGGAGATCTTCACCAATCCGCGCGAGCAGCGCACCCAGGATTACATCACCGGCCGCTACGGCTGAGTTGGAGACGCGAATGATCGCCACCAGCGGACATACGATCAAGGCCTTCGACGACGATCTCGACGCGCTCCGCGCGCTGATCAGCCAGATGGGGGGCCATGCCGAACATGCGATCGGCGAGGCGATGCGCTGCCTCGTCCAGCGCGACGGCGAGGGCGCGCAAGCGGTGGTCGACGCCGACAAGCGGCTCGACGCGCTCGAGGCCGAGACCGAGGCGCGCGCGGTGCAGATCATCGCGCTCCGGGCGCCCATGGCGGGAGACCTCCGCGACGTCGTCGCGGCGCTCAAGATCGCCGGCGTGGTCGAGCGGATCGGCGACTATGCCAAGAACATTGCCAAGCGGGTCCCGCTGCTCGAGGACGCGGGCAAGATCGAGCCGATCTCGCTCCTGCCCGAGATGGCGCGGATCACCGTCGGCATGGTCCACGACGTCGTCGACGCCTTCGTCAGCCGCGATCCCGAGGAAGCGCTGAGGGTGTGCGAGCGCGACAAGGCGGTCGACGATTTCTACGACAGCATCTTCCGCTCGCTCCTCACCTACATGATGGAGAACCCGCACAACATCGGCCAGTCGACCCACCTCCTGTTCGTCGCCAAGAACCTCGAGCGGGTGGGCGACCATGCCACCAACATCGCCGAGATGGTCTACTACGCCGCGACCGGCCGCAGCATGGGCGAGCGCGCCCGCGGCGCCGACCCGCTGGCGGGCTGAGCCATGGCCGAGCGGCAGCTGCTCCTGGTCGAGGACGACCGCCCCCTCGCCGAGCTGATCACCTTCCATTTCGAGCGCGCCGGCTATGCGGTGACCCGCACCGGCGACGGGGAGGAGGCGCTGATCCTCGCCGAGGAGGTCAAGCCCGACCTCGTCCTGCTCGACTGGATGATCGAGGGGATCAGCGGGATCGAGGTCTGCCGGCGGCTGCGGCGCCGCTCGGCCAGCCTGCCGATCCTCATGCTCACCGCCCGCGGCGAGGAGGAGGACCGCGTGCGCGGGCTCGAGACCGGCGCCGACGACTATATCACCAAGCCGTTCAGCCCGAAGGAGCTGGTCGCCCGGGCCGGCGCGGTGCTGCGCCGGGCGCGGCCGGAACGCGCCGCCGAGCGGCTCGACTATGCCGGGCTCGAGATGGACATCGTCGCCCACAAGGTGCGGCGCGACGGCAAGTCGCTCGCGCTCGGCCCGACCGAGTGGCGGCTGCTCCGCCACTTCCTCGAGAACCCCGGCCGGGTCTACTCGCGCCAGCAGCTGCTCGAGCGGGTCTGGCCGCACAGCGATGACATCGAGCTGCGCACCGTCGATGTCCACATCCGCCGCCTCCGCCAGGCGATCGGCGAGCCGGATCTCATCCGCACCGTCCGCTCGGCCGGCTACGCGCTCGACGACGAGGACCTCGCCTAGCCCGGCGTGCGCACCCCGGGTCCCGACGCGCAAGCGGGCGCGTCGTCGTTGACGCGGCCGGGCTGCCCGTCGGCGACGAGCGCGACCGCATAGGCGACCGCCCCGTCGACGCTGGTCCCGACATGCGGACTGTCGCCCTCGACGAAGGACTCGCCCGGCCCGTAGCTCTGGGTGGTGCAGCGGCCATTTTCTTCCCGCGTGACCACGATCGTTCCCGACGCGACCTGCACTAGCACCATCCCCGGATGGTGATGCCAGACTGACGAGCCATTGGCCGACCATTCGAGCCGCACCGTCTGGGTATCGATGGGGTCCTTGGTCTGGAACTTGATCCGCTCGTCGTTGACCTTCGCGATCTCGTCCAGGTTGGTCTTGACCAGCGTCTCGCCGCCCCAGTTCACCGGCGGCGTGGCCGACGAGCGGCTCGCGCCGAGCCCGGCGATGGCCATCGCGGCGGCGGCGAGGAGCGGCATCTTCGTCTTCATGGGGGTGAGCGACATCGGCGTTCTCCGGGTTAAGGGCGGCAGGCCTATCCAAGGCGGCGCGGGCGGACCATCTGGCCCGAGCGCCTAGGCCATCGGCGCGCCGCCGGGCTCGACGCTCGCCAATCGGGTACTGCTGGGCTAAGCGGCCACGCCATGTCCCGCCGCAAGAAATCGCACCAGTCGCACCACGGCACCGCCAACCGCCCCCGCTTCTGGGGCAAGCATGCGGTCGCCGCCGCGCTCGACAATCCGGAGCGGCGGGTGCTCAAGGCCTGGGCGACGCGCGAGGCGGCCGGGTTCATGCAGTTCCCCGCCGAGGTGCCGGTCACCCTCGCCGACGCCGCCGACCTTGGCCGGCTGGTCCCCGGCGACGCCCCGCACCAGGGCGTGGTGATCGAGGTCGAGCCGCTCGAGGACATGTGGCTCGCCGACCTTCTGCACGAAGCCGGCGACAAGTCCGTCCTGCTCGTCCTCGACCAGGTCACCGACCCGCACAATGTCGGGGCGATCATCCGCTCGGCGGCGGCGTTCGGCGCGGTCGGGATCGTCACCCAGGACCGTCACTCGCCGCCCGAGAGCGGGGCGCTCGCCAAGGCCGCGTCGGGGGCGCTGGAGCGCCTGCCCTGGGCGCGCGTGGTCAACCTCGCGCGCGCGCTGGAGGAAATCGCCGAGGCCGGCTTCTGGCGGATCGGGCTCGCCGGCGACGCCGGGTCGACCCTTCAGGAGGCGCTCGGCCCCGACAAGGTGGCGCTGGTGCTCGGCGCCGAAGGCCCCGGCCTCCGCCAGAACAGCCGCGAGCATTGCGACGCGCTCGCCAGACTGCCGATCAGCGATGCGGTCGAGAGCCTCAACGTCTCCAACGCCGCCGCGGTGGCGCTCTACGCGGCGACCGTCGCCTGATGGTCCGCACCCGCCAGTCGCTCGACGCCGGGCTCGACCATCTCGCCGCCAGCGAAACCGCCTTCGCCGGAGTCATGGATCGCCTCGGCCGGCCCGAGCCGCGGATCAGCGAGACCGGCGTCGCGACCCTGCTGCGGACGATCGTCGGCCAGCAGGTCAGCGTCGCTTCCGCCCGCGCGCTGTGGGCCAAGCTGGAAGCCGCGTTCGGCTCCCCGCCCGACCTGGCGGCGATCCTCGCGGCGAGCGACGAGGATCTGCGCGCCGCCGGCATGTCGCGCCAGAAGGCCGGCTACGCGCGCAGCCTCGCCGGGCTGGTCCTGTCGGGCGAGCTCGACCTCGACCGGCTGCCTGAAGACGACGAGGAGGCGATCGAGCTCTTGACCCGGATCAAGGGGATCGGCCGCTGGTCGGCGGAAATCTATCTGCTGTTCGCGGAAGGCCGCGCCGACGTGCTTCCCGCCGGCGATCTCGCGGTGCAGATCGAGATCGGCCGCCTGCTCGGGCTGGACGGCAAGCCGAGCGAGAAGCAGGTGCGCGAGCTGGCCGAGAAGTGGCGGCCCCACCGCGGCGCCGCCGCGGTGCTCGCCTGGCACAGCTACAACAGCGACGTGATCTAGCGCCGCACTCCGGTCGGGTTGAGCCGCTGGTCGAGCCCGCGGAAGATGCGCGAGCCGAGGTCCATGCGGATCGGCCCCATCTTGCCCCCGTCCTCGCCGCCGGAGCGGCCGACGAGGTAGTTGACCGAGGTCCGCCCCTCGCCCGAGCTGAAGCGATAACTCGCCTGCAGCGCGACGACCGGCACGAACAGCTTGCGCCCTTCGACCTCATATTCGCGGACCGCGTCGCGCTGGAGCCGGACCTGGCTCTGCAGTGCCAGCTGGCCGAGCGGGGCGATCACCTCGATGCCCCCGGCGCCCGGCGCGGGCCGCTCGTGGAAGGTGGCGAGATTGGTCTCCTGGTCCGCGCCGGCGTTGATCATGATCGCCTCGATCTTGACCTCGCGCGCGGGCGCGTTGCCGCTGTTGAGGACGTTGAGATCGAAGAAGAGGGTTACGCCGCCCTCGTCGACGACGATCCGCTCGGCCCTCAGGTCGAGCTCGACCCACGGCCGCAGCCGCGACGAGACGATGCCGCCGCCGGCCGGCCGCGGCGCGGGCGCGGCCGGCGGGACGGTCTCGCCGGCCGGACGACGAACGAGCCCGGGCGCCGCCGCGCGCTGCAGCGGCTGCGTGGTGGCGGGCGCGCGCTTGAGCGGCGGGATCGGCTGCGGCTGCTCGGGGGCACCGAGATCGAAGCCGCCGCCGGCCAGCGCCGGACGGGCGCCGCCGCTGCCGCCGCTGCCGCGCTGGCGAAGCAGCCACCAGGCGCCGCCGGCTCCGGCCGCGGCGATCAACAGCAGGATCCAGACGAGGGTCGAGGAACCGCTGCCCTCGTCGAGGTCGGCGGGGGCGACCGGCGCGGGCGCCGGAAGCGCGACGGGCGGGCTGGGCGCCAGCGCCGGCGAGGTCAGGGTCGGCACCGCCTGCCTGGGCGCGCTCGCCGTGGCGGCGGGCGGTTCGGCGGACCGCTCGCGCACCGCCGGCTCGGCGGGAGCGGCGCGGACCCGCTCGGGCTGCGCCTCGGCGGCCGGCGGCGCGGCGGCGACCCGCTCGCGCTGTTCGCGCGGGGGTGTCGTGGCCGCCGAGGTGTCGGGGCCGGTCCGCGCCGGCGCCCGGGCGGCGGGTACCGGCGCCACGGTGGCCGGCTGGCTCGAGTTCTGCCCGCTCGTCCCGCCCAGCGAGAAGTTGCGCAGCTGCTCGGGCCCGACCGTGTCCTCGCGCGCGGGCGGGGCCGGGGTAAGCACGGTCGTGCTCTGCGCCAGCGCGGGAGCGGCCGCGAGACCGAGCCCAAGACCCAGGATCAATCGAGGTGAACGCAAGAAATCGTCTCCGAAGGACCGCGTCTTGCCCCGCGCTCGCGGAACCGGCGATGAACGGCGCCCATACTCCCTCACGCGCCCGCTTATCAACCGCTTGGCGGTCAGCCGGCGTCCACCAGCACCAGTTCCGCGTCGTCCCGAGCGACGATCTCGAGCCGCGTCTCGCCGGTGACCGCGATACCGTCGCGGGCGGACGCCTCGACCCCGTTCACCGTCACCCGCCCGCTCGGCACCAGGTAGAGGTGCCGCTCGGGGTCGGCGGCAAGCTCGATCCGACCGCCCGCGGGCAGGGTCGCGCCGAGCACCTGCGCATCGGCGTTGATGGTCAGGCTCCCGTCGTCGGGGTCGCCGCTCGCGAGCAGCTGGAAGTGGCCCTGCCGGTCGTCCTTGGGAAAGGGCATCGCCCCCCAGCTCGGCCGCGCGCCGGGCCGGTCGGTCTGGATCCAGATCTGGAACAGGGTCGTCGCCTCGTCCTCCAGATTATATTCGGCGTGCTGGACGCCGGTCCCGGCGCTCATCACCTGCACGTCGCCCGCCGCGGTCCGGCCCTTGTTCCCCATCGAGTCCTGGTGGGTGATCGCGCCGGTGCGGACGTAGGTCACGATTTCCATGTCGCGGTGCGGGTGCGGCGGAAAGCCCGAGCGTGCCGCGATCCGGTCGTCGTTCCAGACGCGGATGCGGCCCCAGCCCATCCGCGCGGGATCATGGTAGCTGGCGAAGCTGAAGTGATGGCGGGCGTCGAGCCAGCCGTGGTCGGCATGGCCGAGCGAGGCGAAGGGACGGATGTCGATCATGCCGCCAAGGTGGCAGGAGCGGCGGCGGCTTCAAGTGTCAGGGGTGTAACCGCAGCTCCGCCGCGAAGCGCTTTGCCTTGGCGACATAGAGCCGCGCCGATCCGCCGAGCCGATCCCGCTCCTCGTCGCTGAGGCGGCGGACCGCCCGCGCCGGCGCCCCGACGATCAGCCAGCCTTCCTCGAACGACTTGCCCTCGGTGACCAGCGCGCCGGCCCCGACCAGGCAGCCCGCGCCGATCACCGCCCCGTTGAGGATCCGCGCCCCCATTCCGACCAGCGCGCCGTCGCCGATGGTGCAGCCGTGGAGAATTGCCTGGTGACCGACGGTGACCCCGCGGCCGATCGTCAGCGGGAAGCCGGGATCGCTGTGGCCGACCGCCCCGTCCTGGACGTTGCTGTCGGCTCCCACGACCAGCGGCGTATTGTCGCCGCGCAGCACCGCGCCGAACCAGACGGAGGCGCGCTCGCCCAGCCGGACCTCGCCGATGAGGTCGGCGGACGGCGCCACCCAGGCGTCGGCGGCGAGCAGCGGATGGTGGTGGTCGAGGGCATAGAGCGGCATGGCGGCGACCCTAGCGCGTCGGTCCGGCCTGACCAGTCCCGCCGGCCGCGACCGCCTTGGCGAGCGCCGGCGGCGCCGCCGCATCGGTCGGTCCGTCGCCGCTGGTGGTGGCAACCGGGCGGACGAACACCCGGAACAGCTCCGGATGCTTGCGGCGCAAGCTTTTCTCCATCCGCTCGATCAGCGCCTCGACCTGCGGAAGGGTCAGCCCGTCGTCGAACTTGACCCCGAGCACGCCGATCACCTGCTCGGGCGACAGCTGGCTGGTGATGATGCTGTCGACCGCCACCACGCAGTCCTCCTGCTCGACGACCTCGCGGATGCTGTGGCTGAGCTCGGGCGCGGCCCGCTCGCCGATCAGCAATTCCTTGCTCTCGCGGGCGAGGAGCACCGCGACCGCGCCGAGCACCAGCCCGATCAGGATCGACCCGCTGCCGTCGATCCACGGCTGCTCGAATTGCGTGCTGAGGAAGGTGGCGGCGGCGGCGATGACGATCCCGACCAGTGCGGCGCTGTCCTCGAGCAGGACCATGAAGCTGGTCGGATCCTTGCTCTTGCGCACCGTCTCGACGATTCCGCGGCCCTGCCGCGCGCGGTCGAAGGCGCGCCAGCCGAACACCCAGCTGATCCCCTCGAAGACCATCGACAGCGCGTAAACGATATAGTTCAGCGTCGGCCGGGCGATCGGCTCGGGGTGGCGGATGTGGACGATGCCCTCGTAGATCGAGACCCCGGCGCCCAGCGCGAAGATCAGCAGCGCGACGACGAAGCTCCAGAAGTAGATCTCGCGCCCGTAGCCGAAGGGGTGGGTCTGGTCGGGCGGCCGGGCGGCCCGATGCTGGCCGTAGAGCAGCAGCACCTCGTTGCCGGTGTCGACGAAGCTGTGCACCGCCTCCGACAGCATGGCCGAACTGCCCGAGATGGCGGCGGCGACGGCCTTGATGGCGGCGATCGCGAGATTGCCGACCAGCGCCGCGATGATCGCCGTCCGGCTGCTGCTTTCCGCCATTGGCGGTGAACCGCCGATCCCGGCCTTGGTTGCCTGCGGCGGCGGGGGTCAGCCGTTGAACAGCTCGAGCAGGCGGGCGCGGAACTCCTCGGCCGAGAAGCAGCGGTGGACCCGCTCGCGCCCCGCCCGGCCGAGCGCCTCGGCCCGCGCCGGGTCGTTCAGCAGCGCCAGCATGCGGTCGGCCGCCGCCGCCGCATCGCCGACCGGGATCAGGAAGCCGGTCTCGCCGTCGCTGATGATCTCCTCCGGCCCCCCGCAGCGGGTGGCGATGACGGGCAGCGCGGCGGCGCTGGCTTCCTGGCAGGTCAGCGAGAAGGATTCGCTCTCGGAGAAGTTCAGCGCCGCATAGGCCCCGGCGAAGGCCTTCTCGGCACCGTCCACCGCGGCGTGGAAATGGATCCGCGACGCTCCCGGGGAGCGCCGGGCGATCTGCTCGAGCTGCGCCTTGTAAGCCTCGTTTTTGGGCAGCCCCATCGTGCTCCCGAAGAAATGCAGCTCGCAGCGTGGGTCCGCGACGGCAACCCTCTCAAAAGCCGCCACCGCCACCCCCTGCCCTTTTCCGTTGATATAGTTGCCGAGATAGACGAACTTGCGTGATCCGCGTTCGAACGCCGGCGCGAGCGTCGGGGTCGGATCGTAGAGCAGTTGCGCCGGCCAGCCGGGAGCCTGCGCCGCGACCGTCCTGGATACCGCAACCAACTGATCGCTGAACCGACGGGCAATCGCCAGCCACAAGCGGCCGGGCGCACCGAACTTGGCGGGATCGATCCGCAGCCAGGTAACGATCCGCCCGCTATAGCCGAGCGCCTTGGCCATGTGCGCGGAGGCGAGATAAAAATCGTTGACCTGGACCGCCGCAATTTCCTCCCGCTCCAGCATGCGCTTGAGACGAAGCCCGTCGCGGATAAGGCGCCAGGGATAGCTCGCCGCGCTCATCCACTGGCGGCGCAGCGTTGGCACAGGAAAGCGAATCACCCTCGCGAAATCGGCTAGGTCGCGGTCTGGCACCCGGTTCGCCTCGGGGACGATGAGGACGAACTCCAGCGCGGGCACCAGCCTCGCCTCTCGCACGATCGCGAGCAGCGCGCCGGTGCGATCGATGCTGCCGTCGACGATGGCGACCCGCCGCCGCGCCGTAGGCGGGTGCGAAGGCTGGTTCGGGTCGGCCGGGCGATCCATGCTGCCTGTCGTCACTCCCCTGCGAGCCGGGCCGGCCCGGCTCGCCTCTTGCGGGATCCCGGTCCGTGCGACAAGCACGGCCTTCCTCTCTCCCGGGTCTCGCCCGCGGAACGCACTACAGGCGGGCACCGGACTTGCGCATTTCGCTTCTCGTCACCGAACTCTCGATGGGCGGCGCGGCGCGGGTCGTGCGCGATCATGCCGAGGCGTTCGCCCATTTCGCCGAGGTCCGGGAAGTCGTGTTCAACCGGGCGGACGGGGTCGACTATGCGGGCGGCCAGGTGACCAGCCTCGACGTGACCGGCGGCGGTTCGCCCCGGCGGAGGGTCGCCGGCTTCTTCGAGCGCGCCACCCGCTATCGCGCGTTCAAGAGAGAGTGGCGGTGCGACATCAGCGTCAGCCATCTCGAAGGCGCCCAATATGTCGACCTGCTGAGCAGAGGCAGGGCGAAGCGGGTCGCCGTCGTGCATGGCTCCATCCTCGGAAACGAGGACATCAGCGGAGCGCTTGGAACGATCCGCCGGCACCTGCTCCTTCCGCTCGCACTCCGCTCGGCTGACGCGGTCGTCGCCGTCAGCCGCGACATCGCGCGCGAGCTCCGCACGATGGGTGTCCGCCACCCGCGCGTCATCAACAACTTCTTCGATCTCGAGCGGATCCGCGCGCTGGCCGCGGAGCCGCTTGCCGAGGTTGAGGCCGGGATCTTCGGCTCGGTTCCGGTGATCGTCACGTCTGGCCGGATGGCCGAGCAGAAAAACCAGGCGCCGCTGCTCGCGATCCTAGCCGACCTCAGGCAGCGCCAGCCCTGCCGTCTGCTCATACTTGGGGATGGTCCGCGCCGCGGCGCCTTCCTGGATCAGGTAGCCGCATCGGGGCTAAGCCTGAGCTCGCCGTGGACCGGGCTGGATCCGGCTGCCGACGTTCATTGCCTCGGCTTCGTCGAGAACCCGTTCAAGCTCATTGCCGCCAGCGACCTTTTCGCCTTTCCCTCCGCTTGGGAAGGCTTCCCCTTGGCGCTATGCGAGGCGATGGCCTGCGGCACGGCGGTCGTCTCGTCCGACTGTCCCACCGGTCCCCGCGAGATCCTCGCTCCCACCAACGCGGAACCCACGCAGCCGATCCGCGCCGCCGAATGGTCCGATCACGGCATCCTCATGCCGATCCCCGCGAAGGACCGCCAGCCCACCCTCGACGCCTGGGTCGATACGTTGGGCCAGCTGCTCGCCGACGCTGGCCGCCGCGAGACACTGGCCGCGCGTGGCCTCCAGCGGGTGCACGACTTCAGCCGCGACGCCATCGTGCCGCAATGGGAAGAGCTTTTCCGCGACCTGCTGAGGAAGTAGGACAAAGAGCATCGCTGCAACCGCCGGCGACATGGCCGCCGGAGATTGGTGCCCAGGAGGGGACTCGAACGCCGACATACATCGCCTGAAGCGCGCCACAGTCTGACAGCCGTGGCCGCTGACTTGGGGATGGGCGATGTCGCCAATGAAGGGGGGAGCAACGTGCGCGTCTCCCAGCGGCCACAATGGGCGTAGCGTGGAGGCGCGGTCTTGACCGCGCGGGCTCTGGGAGAGGTCCTCGCTGGCGCCCAGCCATCGAAGGCCAGGCGGACGTTCCAACCAGTTCGGCGAGACAGCCGGCACCGGGGTGAGCGCGAGGAGAGGATCTGGCGGCCTTTGGGCGCGACCAGGCGCGAGGCGCGGCGCTTTTGCGCTGCCTTGCTGCAGGCGGCCGAGTTCTACGACCGGAAGCACAAGCAGGCTGGGCGGTGGAACGGCCCGATCGGGGCCATCGGGATCGAGGTCCTCAAGGTCCTGCTGAACCGTTTCGCCGATTGGAAGACGGGACGCCTCGATCCGGCGATCGACACGATCTGCGACAAGCTCAGGCGGTCCCGGGCTGCCGTGGTGCGCGCGCTGGCGCGGCTGAAGGCTCACGGTTTCTTGGATTGGGTCAGGCGTACCGAGCCTACCGATAATGCCGGCGCCGCCGGACCGCAGGTTCGGCAGATCACCAATGCTTACGGCTTCGACATCAGCCGCCTGCCTAAAGCAGCGGCGGCCTGGATGCGAAAGGTCTTGGGCAACGCGCCTCCTCCGGACTGCGAGGCGGCAAGGCGCGAGGCGCACCTTGCCGAGACGGAGGCGATGCTCGCCGGCGTTTCTGCCGAGCAGCAGGCCCGGTTCATCGCCGGCGACGACGCGCTCGGAGACGCTCTTGCCGCGATGGGGCGCGCACTCGACACAAGCGCGAGTTCACGAAAGGGCCAGAATCCGGGTGATGGAGAATAAAAGGACGCGCTTTGCGCGGCGCTAGTTCGATTCCGGCCTGAACCTGCTCAACCTGCAGCACGAAAACCTAACCGCCGGTTTCGGCGGCGATGCTGCGCGCGCCGGCTAATCGCCGTCGCGGTGGCTCTCCAGGGGGAGAGCGGCAAGGTGCGTGCCACCGCACTGGGTGTCGGTCGCGCGGTCGGCGGGCGACAGAAGGTCCGCCCAGCGTTGGAACAGATCGCGCAGCCGCGCAGAGTGCTGGGCCCGATTGTAAGCCGCCTCGACCTTGCCCTTGTGGCCCGCATGGGCGAGCGCCTGGTCGATAAGGGATTGCTCCTCGGGAAAGCGGTCGTTGAGGATGGTCGAGAAGCTCGCCCGCCAGCCGTGGGGCACATGCCGCCCGGAATACCCCGCGGCGGCGTAGAGGTCGCGCAGCGCGCCTTCGCCGATCGGCGCACCGCGTCGGCGGCCGGGGAAGATGAGCTCGCCGCCGCCGGTCAGCGGCTTGAGGCTCGAGAGCACCGCCACGGCCTGTGCCGACAGCGGCACCAGGTGCTCGGCCGATGGATCGGCTTTCTTGGCCTTGCGCAGCTTCATTCGCGCCGCCGGGATGCGCCAGACTGGGCTGGCGCCGTCCAGGTCCTCAATCTCTGACCAGCGGGCGCCGCGGAGTGCGCCGAGGCGGACCGCGGTGAGCGCGAGGAAGGCCGACGCCAGGCGCGGTACAGTTGGCCACGGGGTTCGGTCGACGAGGGATGCCAGCCGCTGCACGTCGGGGAGGTTGGTCAACGCAGGCTGGGGGCGCTGGAGCGGCCGCGGGCCAAGACGATCGGCGACGATCGCGGCAGGATCCTGCTCGCAAAGCTCGTCGTGAATGCCGAGCCGAAAGATGCTGGAAATGCGCTCGCGGATCCGACGGGCGCTCTCCTTGCACCCGCGTGCCTCGACGATCCGGAGGAGATCGCGAACGTCGCGAGCGCGGATCTCCGCCGGCACCCGGCTGCCGATCGCCGGGAAGACGTCGCGCTCGAGGCTCGCGAGAACATCACTCGCGTGTGCGGCGGACCAATGCTCGGCCTGCTCGGCATGCCAGCGGCGGCCGAGCTGCTCGAAGGACTGACCACCGGCCGCGTCGTTGACGTTTATGTCAACGCCGCGGTCGAGCTGCTCGCGCACCTGGTCGCGTCGACCGCGCGCCGCTGCGAGGGTCAGCTCAGGCCATCGCCCGAAGGTAAGCAGCTGCTCCTTCCCTCCACGCCGGAACTTCATGCGGAAGGACTTGGACCCGGTTGGCCGGATAAGAAGGTGAAGCCCGCCGCTGTCGTGCAGCTTGTAGGCGCGCGGCCGCGGCCGCGCGGCCTGGACGGTCGCGTTGGTGAGCATGGAGATCCCGTGATGTTATGTGCTAGGAGTTGCTCCGCCGCGCTCGCAACGGACGAGGCTTAGGCCCGTAGGTTCGTGACTAACCGAGGTTGGTCCGAAATAAGCGGGGTGGGTGGCGAGCGGTTGACCAGGGCGCGGCACCCAAGCGCGGCGGACACGTCCTCCGCCGCGCTCAGGGTAAGACATGGGTGAAATCCGCCATTTCTCGACGGGATGGGCGGAGGCTAATACCCCCACCCGTACCCCGACCTTCAGCAGCGGTTTCCACCTCGGACGATCAGCTCGCCGACCTTCTTAGCGCCTGCGGACCGGGTGCCGATCGTGTAGCTTGTCTCCACCTCGTCGATTGAAAAGCGGCCGAACACCTCACGAGCGCCGGGCGTGTCGTTGATCGAAAGAATGAAGTGCCCGCTGATGCGGGCCAGCTGCTCGGCTAAGCGTTCGAAGTCCGCCCGCTCGAACGCGGAACCATAATCTTCCTCGCAGCCCCAGTACGGTGGGTCGAGGTAGAACAGGGTTCCGGGTCTGTCGTACCGGCTGATGAAGTCCCCGAACGGTAGCCGCTCGACCACAACCCCGGCTAGCCTCTCGTGCAGGTCCTCGAGCATAGGCCCGAGCTTGGTGACGTCGAAGCGGGCGCCGGAGTCGAGCGTGACGCCGAAGTTTCGTCCGACGACCTTCCCCCCGAACGCCGCGCGCTGGAGATAGAGGAAGCGGGCCGCTCGCTCGAGGTCGGTGAGCGTTGCGGGGTCGGTTCTGATCAGGCGCTCGAAGCCAGCCCTGGTGGTGAGCTGAAAGCGTAGCATGTCCATGAAGGCAACGTAGTGCCGCTGCAGAATTCGGAAGAAGGTTGCGACGTCCTCGCTGATGTCGTTGATGACTTCGCAGCGCGGTCGCCGGCTGCGGCGGAGAAAGACGCCACCCATCCCGACGAACGGCTCCGCGTAGGCAGTATGGGGCATTCCATCGATAATTGAGCAAAGGCGGCGCGCGAGGTTGCGCTTACCGCCGATGTAAGGTGCTACGGGTACCACCGGCTTAACTTCGATTGTTGAGCTTTCCATGATGATTAGGGATCCACATGACCCCGCCCGGTGCACGGGTGCGGGGCGGCCAGCGACGGCCTGCTGCGTCGTGACCGGGGCCTTCCCGGTCGGTTGCCCTGTTCCACCAGGGCACCCCCGCTCGGCCGCAAAAAGGGTTTAATACCCGTTCGCCGCGGCAGCGGACGTGTTCTATTTCTTTGGGTTAGATGCGGCGCCCTGATCGCGCAGCTTTACTTCGGCGATGAGGCTGACCAGCTGAGATCGGATGGCCCCCGCAACATCGTAGATCTCGGCTAAGCTCGCGAGCAGCTGCCCGCCGTTAGCGGTCACTCTGCCGGTTACCGGATCCATCGTTCGCTGCACTGCCGGCAGCTTCGGCGGATCTGCCAGGAGTCGCTGCGCCACCTTCGCTGTTGGCGCTGGCGGCCGCACGGTCGAGCAGCTCGATACCAGCAGCGTCGAGGCAGCCGTTCCGATACACAGGAGAACCCGCGACCACCCGCGGCACCTCACGATAGACATAGCGCACCTCCGCTTGCCGGCCTGCTTCGCGCTGCGCGCTGGCCCGCTCATATTCGTCGATAGATCGTTGCATCCGCTCAGCTGAGAGTTGCTGCTCTCGCTCGCGCTTCAGTTCCGCGGCCTCCTCCTGGTGGACGCCTGCCGACTTGCCCTCCAGGTACCCGCCCACCGCGGCTGCCAACACAGCGATCGCCGCGGAGCCTGCCAGCCACGGGTTCATGCCGCACCCTTTAGGCAGAGGGCCTGTTCCTTCTGGCGCCGCGCAATTAGCCCTCGGAGTTCGGTCCTGGCGCCGGTCCGGCGATCGCGAGCCGTGGTGAACCAACCGTTTGAAGGTCTGCCGAGCCCAGGTAGGCGGTAGCGCGCGGTCAAAGCAAGGCAGCCGCCGCGCCAGTCCGCGGCCCGAATTCGGGCCGCCATGGGCGAGCTGCAGACCGCAGGCCAGCCAGCATTGTAGCTTGCGTCGAGCAGGGCGGCGAAGACTGGCGTCCGACGATCGTCGGCTAGGTTGGGCAGGCACTGCAGGAGCCTCGGCGCGTAGTCGCGCGCTAGCCGCCGCCGCAGCATGGTACCGCACTCCCCCCGGCTGTAGGCGCGCTCCTCGACCCCTTCGGTTTCGCCATTGCAAACCGTGCGGATGTGAGCCGGATCCCAATAAGGCCTGAGGGCCGTGCCCTCGCTGGCGACCGTCAGCGGCGTGCACATGGCACATGCCGCGGCGATCGCGGCCGCGAGCCGCGGCGGACGGCCGGGCGGGGGCTCGGAAGATCGATAGCTCATCACGAGCGCTGCTGCTTCATGCTGCGGGCAGCCTGGACCAAGACGCCCCAAAGCAGGCCGAGAATTGGTGAGTAGGGCTTCAGCGACGCCGGGAGGAAGGGCAGCAGCGTGTTGACCACCGCCTCATGCTCGAGCGCATAGGTCAGGACCGCAGTCCCCGCCAGATTGAGCCAGGTCGTAGCCCAACGCCATGAGCAGTGGACATCGTCCACCAGGCGGACGCGCAGATGGTCGACCGCGCCGGCGAGGCGCGTTTGCATAAATCGCAGCATTGTCGGTCTCCGAGGGAGGGATCAGTGGCGAGCCGGGGACGTGACCTCGTCCAAGCGGCCGAGCAGTTCGGCAAAGGCGTCGTCGTCCGGGAGCGGCACTGCTGCGGCGACGGCATCGCCGAGCCGCTCGAGCTCGGGCTTGCGCAGGAGTTGGGCCGCGCGCGCGGCCTTCATCAGTCCTCCGGCTGACAGTCCGCTGCTCACCATCGAGGCGATCTCCACTACGGCGAGCGGGTCGAAGGTCATGAGTTGATCCTCCGCATTACGACAGCCTCCAGGGCATGAAGAAAGAAGGCGAAGCCCAGCGCGCCTGCACACAGGGCAGCAATCACCGCGGTCACTGGGCTGACCCAGCCTTGCTCAGCCGCGAGGACCGATAGGGTGGCGAACATCGGCAGTGCCGAAAACTCGGAGGTCATGAGCCAACGCCGGCGCCGCCGCCAATGAGCAAGCTCAACGGGATCTTCGGGCGGCTCGCTACCGAGGCTGAAGAGCTGGTGCGCGATCCGCGCAGCGAAGGCCGTGAGCGCCGCGAAGTAGCAGAGCGTCCACAGCAGGAATGCCTCCGACCTGTTCATCCGACCGCTTCCATCGGTGCTGACCGGTCATAGGGCTGAGACATCTCACGCCCTGTTGCGACGCTGACCATGTTCATTGATCTTTCTTGTGAGTCGGTGTTAGGCCAGCAGCATGTTGTTGTGGCGCACCGTCTTTTTCCTGCCGGGCAAGGTGCTCGATTGGATGGTGGGCGATCTTCGCAAGTTGTGGCGCACCCTCACCACTGAGGCGCCGCCCGGGATGTGTTGCAGCTGCCACGAACGGCCGATCCAGGGCGAATTCGGCCGGTGCGAGGACTGCGAAAATATGATCGTCTGGTAGTAAGCCGAGGTGACGCGTAACGAGCCTTCCCTGCCCCCCCGGCGCTTTGAGACTGTCCAGGCTCTTCGCTTCGCCGCTGCCGGGCTGGTCGTCCTAGCGCATTGCGCAAGCGGCTATTTCCTACCCGGGACCGCCGGCGTCGACCTGTTCTTCGTTATTTCCGGCTTCATCATTACCCGGCTGCTCAGCGATCGGTCAGCCCTGGAGTTTGCGGCAGATCGCCTGACCCGGATCTACCCGATCTATTGGCTCGCGTCGGTTCCGCTGCTCGTCATGGGGTGGGATGGGAGCTTACAGCGCCTGCTCACCTCGCTGACGCTCTGGCCATGGTTCGGCGAGCTGAAGCTACCGTTCCTCGTCGTTGGGTGGACGCTCAGCTTCGAAATGCTCTTCTATCTCGGTGCCGGGCTCGTCCTATGGAGCCGCCGGACAATACCCTTGCTCGGGCTTGCTTACCTGCTGTTCCTTGGTTTCGGCTATGCCGGCGCGCACCCGCTATTCGCCTACCTCGGCAATCCTATGGTGCTTGAGTTCCTCGCCGGGGTTCTGATCGCCTGTCTTCCGTTGACCCGCTTCCGCGCGATCGGCTTGCTCGCAGCGCTTGCGGGCATCATCGCGATCCCGTTGCTGGGTCGGCCCGAGTTTGGCTGGCCTGACCACATGCTGGGCTTCACCTCCCGAGCATTCCTTTGGGGTCCGTTCGCCGCCCTGATCGTGTGGGGCGCGCTCCAGTGGGAGGGGGCGTTTCGAGGCCGTTTGTGGGACTGGATCGTGGAGGGCGGCGACGCCAGCTATTCCCTATACCTGGTCCACCCAACTATCTTGCTGCTCGCTCCCGCCAACCCTTATCTGAAGCTCGCCCTGATGCCGCTCGTCTGCGTGGCGGCCAGCTTTCCTTTCCACTGGTGGGTCGAGCGACCACTCACCCAGGCGTCCCGCCGGTTGTTGCGACTGACCCCTTCAAATGGCCGATCAAGGCCGCCGGCGATCGTGGCGGTAGCGCAGGACAGAGCATGACGCTGAACCTCTCGGCACTGGCGTTCGGCAGTATCGAGCGGCTCAGGCGTGCCGGTCAGGGTCGTTTGGCAGTCGTCGCTGCCAATGCGATCGGGCGTGGGCGGCGCTTCCACATCGACGCCGACGGTGACTGGATCCACGAGCAGGGCCGCACCACCTTCGCCAGCCCCGATGTTCACGCCAAGCGGCTAAGCATGGTCGACGCCGCCACGCGGGACGAGTTCTTGTGGCGCTACACCCCGAAATACGGCGACGTCGTATTCGATGTGGGGGCCGGCATGGGCGACGAGGTGGTGACCCTCTCCCCCATGGTTGGACGCGTCTACGCGGTCGAGGCGCATCCCGGCACCTTTCGCTGCCTCACCAAGACGATCGCGCTGTCCAAGCTGCCGAACGTCACACCCCTGTTCTGCGCTCTCACCGATCGCGATGGCGAAACCTCGATCGCGAGCGGCGAGAACCATCTCGCCAACAGCATTGGCAAGGCCGGTGACCGGGTGCCGACCCGCTCACTTGCGTCGCTATGTGCAGAGCATCGCGTCGAGCGCTTGGACTTCCTCAAGATGAACATCGAAGGCGCCGAGCGCTTGGCAGTGCAGGGCTTCGGGAATGTGCCGATCAGGCGCCTAGCGATTTCCTGCCACGACTTCGTGGCCGATGCTACCGGAGACGATGGCTTCAGGACAAAAGCCGCGGTCCGGGCGGCTCTCGAGGCGCAGGGCTTCAAGGTCGAAGGGCGGACCCACGAACGCCGCTGGACCCGGCACATGCTTTACGCGTCGAAGGACTAAAAACGAGCCCGCATGAGACTTCATCCTGCTCGTCAGTAGACCTCCCGCACGCTGATATTGTCGAACAGCGCGAACTCGCCGTTGGCAGCCCAGGCGGTCGCTGACGCGGCTTCTAACCCAATGCGCAAGCTGGTTCCAGAAGCAGTGAACTGCGCATCCACGACGCCATTGGCGGTGTTCGCGTAATAGAACGTGGCCGTAGTGGCGCCGAGCAGCTCGATTCGGGCGCGATCCAGCGAGCTCGGCGTCATGGTCGCGCGGAAGTTGTAGACCTTGCCCTGCATCAGGGTGAAGATGTCCTGGGTAGCGGCATTGGAGTCGCCGCCGGAAACCACCTTCAGCTGGCCGGACACCGCGGCGATCGTGGTTCCGCCGCCTGCGGTATACCCGGTCGTACCGTTCGAGACGTCTCCATTGGTGACCAATTCCGGGCCGTAGGGCGTGGTGTGCGGGGCAGTGCCGAGCACGCCAAGCGCGTTCAGGGCCGCAGTCCAGGCCGCGCCGATGATCGCCCGCCCGTCGCCGTTCTCGTGAATGTGGTCACCGGAGTCATAGGCAGCCGCAAGGTTGCCCGAGCCGTCGTTCAGCGAGTCATAGTGCGAGGTGATACGGCCATCGACACCGGTGATCGCGGGGAAGCCGGGGTTCGGCGTTCCGGCAATCGAGGCGTTGAGATCCATCGCCATTTGCTGGCTGGCCGCGCCATCCGGATAAGCGGCCATGTAGCGCAGCTTTGCAGGCGTAAGTTTCGCGGCGAGGATCTTCGCGCCCGGCGCCATCTTTGCCCGGGCCGCATCGACCAAAGACTGGTATTCGGTGATGAGCTGAAGGGTGGACTTCAGCGTGCTATCTAGGTCATTGTGACCGACCTGGATCACGAGCCAGACGGCACCAGCAGCGGCCGAAGAAGCGTCCAGCGCCGCGCGCTGCTGGGCGATCGTGTTGCCCGCAACTGCGAGGTCGGTTTTCGCCAGCGTCGTGTCGACATAGCTGCGGAGGACGCTGCCGTATGTGTTGTAGACGGCGATGGTGCTGTCGCCGAGAGACATCGCCGAGGGGGCGGGACGCACCCGGTACGCGACAGAAGTATTCTTGGGGCTCTTGCCTGCCAAGGTTTCCGTGAGCGTCAGGTTGCCTGAGCCTTCAGCCGCGTTCCCAGTGAACGCCCAGGTGCGCGCCGCCGAATTGACGGTGAAACCGGAGGGCGCGTTCGCGATCGAAATAATCGATCCGTCGGTCGCTCCCGTGATGGTGCCATTGGCAGCGACGCCAACTGCAAGCTGGTTCCCGGTAAGGGCAAGAGAACCCAAGTTGCCTTGCGCTCTATCGGCAGCATCCTGCGCCTGTTGAGCATACATCTGCGCGGAATCGACAAGGGCTTGCAACTGGGACGTGAGCACGCTGTGGAGCGCTAAGATCGCGATCTCACTCATCGGCACTTTTCGGCTGTTGCCGTTCTGCTCGATGTACACAGTCTCGGTGCCGACCAGGGGGGCGGCTGGAGGCAGATCGCTAAGAAGGCGATCGCTCACGTTGATTTCGTTCATGCCTCAAGCACTCCGACGGGCATGATCCTGCGCCGAGGAGACCCCTCCCCAGGCAAAGCATCGTGCACCTTTGTTCTTCCGTTTGACGGCCCCGCCTACGCGCCCTGTGTTGCGGGTCGGCCGATCACCGTCGCGCGTACCCGCCTCCAGCATGCCCACAACTTCACGGCAGCGAGCAACACCCCTCGCCGACCTCGACGGACCTGGGCGACCTTCAGAGCCTCCGCAAAGACCGCGATCGCGCGCGGATCTCCGTTGGTCAGCAGCCAGTCGTGCAAAAGCGCCGGCTTGGCCACCTTTCCCGACAGCGGAATGAAGGGCCGGGCGAACCACGGCACCGTGCAAAGGTCGGTCATGAAGCCGACCGGCACCCAGACCCAGTCGCCCGAGCCCCTGCTGCCGATCTCATAGCCGAAGGCCTCGGCCACTCGGAACAACCCCTCGCCATTGCGCTCCTCGGGCATTGCCTCGAGTAATAGCGGGGCAGTGAAGCTGCTCACGGCCAGCCTGACTCAATGTCGACCGAGGCGGGATCGCTCGACTGCTCGATCTCATCCCGCAGCGCCCGCGCTCGTGCATAGACAGCGCTGACATGCTGCCCGACCGCCATGCCCAGCTGCACCATCTGCTGCCCGCTCAGCGGCCCTGCGATCGTGTTGTCGGCAAGGGTGAACTCCTCCGAGAAGCTGGCACCCTGCAGTTGCGCCATCATCACTAGGCCGTTGATGTTGAGCTTGGACGCCTGGTCGCTCTGCACCACTCCAAACGGCGTGCTTGCAAGCAGCTCGCGCTCGCCGCGGATCGCCTTGACACGCGCCCACTGACGCTGCTGCAGGACCGCGACAGGCACCTGCCAGGCACCTTCAACGATCTCGGCCGCCGGATCGGGCCGGTCGGCGCCTTCTGCGACCAGTTCCCATTCCTCTCCGGCATAGCCCTCCGGGCTCCCGGAGACGTGGATCTCGCCGGTGATCGAGTTGCGGAAGGAAAGGAGAGTCATGGCGTAGCCGTGGACACCGAGCCGGTCACGTAGTGAAGCTTAGCCGCGCTGCACCGCGCGACCACCCGGAAGTTGTGGTTGCCGGCAGCCAGGCCTGTTGCCTGCCGGCTGAACTCGAAGTGGGCGGGGTCTGCATAGGTGACCTGCCGAGGGGGCACCGTGTCCTGATAGTCGACGGTGACGGCGCTAGAGGTAGGCCCCTCCTCTCCCCCCACGTCGACCCAGACGCCCGAGCCGGGAGCGGTCTCGTGCTGGACCTTCATCCAGTTGGTCCAGTCGTCCGCGCCGCCGGCCCGCTGCGGCGAGCCGTACAGGTTGACGGAGATTGTCGCCGAAGAGCCCGTGACGTTGATCCCAAGCGCAGCGCTGACCGCTGCAGGGCTAGTGCTGCTGTACGCCGCAAAGCCGCTCGACTGTGAGCTGCCAGCTGTGCTGGTCGCGGGAGCACCACCGCCGGAGGGTGCCGGAGCTGTCGTGGTGGTGCCCGGTGCCGGTGGCGGCGCCGTTAGGCGGTTGAGGACCAGGGTGTGCTGAAGCGTCGCGCCGTTCTTGATGGCCCGCACGACGATCGTCGCGCTGTCGCTCTGCATCGAGGCAATGTGCAGCACGCCAGGAGCGTCGAGCAGAGTGACCGTCGGACCAGCTGAGATGTTGTTCACCGCCCCTTCCAAGACGACGTAATCCCACCGGTCGGGCGTCACGGCTCCGGCCGCAGAGGTCACCGAATAGTAGAGGTCGCGCGGGAACTCGCCGCCCTCCGGCGTGCCGTCGGACGCAAACTTGAACGTCACCGACCCGGGCCCGTCGACCACGCTGGTGACGTCGCCGGGCTGGAAGCGAGAGACGAAGGGCTCACCAACATAGAAGGTACCGCCGGCAGCGCCGCCCTCGCGAATCGAGTAGAAGGCCGCCTGCGCCACCACCTTGAGGGCGCCGCCGCCAATTGGAGCCCGCTCCTGCGGCACCGCGATCGAGCCGGTGCGCCTGAACTTGCCCGTGACCGCCTCGGCGGTGGTGACCGCGGCCGAGAGCACGTTCACGGGCTCGAGAGCCGTCCCGTCGGCCGCGAACAGGTTGAGGCCGGCGCTCGTATCGAGGCCTTGCGGGACAGCCTGGTCCGCGACGACACTATGAGTGAAGAACAGGGTCTCGCCCCCGATCACCGAGAAGGGCGCGCTCCAGACCACCGAGTCCAGATCATGCTGCAGAGCGACAAAGGGCGTAGCGAAGTGCAGGGCATCGCTGGTGACCGCACCGGCCCTCAGGATCCAGCTCGAGGGATCATCGGGCGTGGCCAGCATGTTCCCGCCGCCATCGGCATTGCGGTCCGATGCTACGACCCGGATGGCAGGTCCCCATGTGATCCCGTTGTCGGTCGACTGACGCTGGAAGAAGTCCTGCCGATCGACATAGGTCTCGTGCCAGGCGGAAGCGCCGGCGCCTCCCAGCCCGTCCGAGGACCATTGTACTTTTGGCAGCAGCGAGTCGATCAGATCGGACAGCGTGCCGGCCAGCGGCGCCGCCTCGGACAGGCCCTCCACCGACAGCGCAAGCGTGCTGACTGTATCGCCGACCTCGATCGAGAAATCCTTGAAGAAGCCGTAGATGGTCAGACTGTCGGTGCCTTCGTCGCCGATCCATAGCGAGGGCGTGGCACGCACCGAGGCGATCCGGTTGGCGACGAGGTCGAGTGCCTCCGTCCGGATCAGCGCCCGGACGTTCATCTTCTTGGCCCAGGAGCGCGCCACAACGGTGGCCGAGCCGAACTCGTCGATGGTCTTCTTGCTGTAGTCGTTGATCCCCGCTGTGGGTGAGGCTTCGGTGATGCCGAGGGTCCGGACAGTGCCAAGAATCAGCGTGCCAACGGACACCGTGCCCGCACCGGTGATAGTGACAGTGACCCTGCCAGTGGTCTGCGGGAGATCAAGGAACCCGATCGTCCCCGCGGAAACGGCAGTCATTCGGTCATAGCCGGGCGCCTGGACCCGAACAGAGGATCCGACCACGTTGAGGAGAGCCACGGCGTCAACGCCGCTGGCGTTGATCTCTACCTGCATCGAGCGCGCGCCGCTGGTTGCGGTGCCTAGCGCCTGATCGAACATCGCCCAGCGGTTCGTCGGCCCGACGTCCGTCCAATCGTCCGGCGTGGTCGTCGGATCACGGTTGAGGCTGACTGGTACGGAGCACTCGTAGATGCGGTGGGTAGCCGTGCTGATGACCCGGCTGCCCTGCGCATAGCCGGTCTGGTTGGCCCAAGCTGGAAAGTCGTTCTCCGGCACCGTGCTGGACGCCAGCGCCGCCCCTACTACGGCCATGGGCTCAAGCAGCTTGAGGGTAGAGGGGCTGTCAGGCGCCGGATCGGAACCGTCGTCGGCGGTTGTCTCGGTCTCGGCCAAGCCCTCGATGGTGAGCGTGCAGAAGCTAGTCGGCGGCACGGCCAGGTCGAGGCTGAAGTCCTTATAGAAGCCGTTGACGCTCAGCCAGTCGTAGCGGTCATCGGCAACCCACCGAACCTCCGTAGAGCGGACACTCGCGAGCGAGCGCTGGACAGCGTCAACATGGCTGGAGGGAAGCGCCAAGCGGACCGACATCGTTCGCGAGAAGCCCCGCTTGGCGACCGTGGTCACCCCGAAGTCGTCGGTTACCCTGCGGCTATAATCGGTGATGCCGATCGTCGGCGAGACTTCAAGCTCGCCAAGATCGATGACGGCCACACCGCTGCTTTGGTCGCCACCAAGTAGGAGGTTCCCGCCGGCCTGATCGCCGGCCAGCAGCAGGCTGGTCCGCGGCCCGCGCGGCCGTTCTGCCCTCACGCCGCGATCACCGTCGCTACAGCGTTGCCGCCGCTATCGGCGGTGACGGTGTCGAGGATACGCGCGACCTTGCCGGTGTTGCTGGCGGTGGCGGCGTGGCCGGCATTGTTGTCGGCGCGCAGCTGGGCGACCTCCTCGCGCAGCTGCCGGACCTCGTCGACGAGCGACGCGCTGCCATTGTCGTTCGTCGCCGGCGCCGCGGCCTGAGTGGCCGCCGCGGCATTGAGCAGCGCGGCGTTCGAGCTGGCCGAGGCAGCGTCGCCGAAATTGCTGATCAGGCCATAGGTCGCCTGCAGGCTGTTGGCCGTCTCCGTCTGGATACGGTCCAGCTCCTGCCGGCTCGTTGCGGCATTCGCCGCAGCGGTGAGCAGCGCCTGCGACAGCTGCGGCAGCGACTTGGCGGCATCCTGGTCGCCGATGCGGGCCGAGGCGGTCGCGACGTTGAACTGGCCGAGCAGCGAGGCAAAGGTGCCGGCGCCGGTCCCGTCCGACAGTCCGCGAATGCGCTTGACCTCGTCCATGATGCTGTCGCCGACCGAGGTCCACGCCTTGCGCAGATCGTCGGCCGCCTTCGCAGCGTCCTGCCCGTCCTGAATTGCCCAGATTTGCAGCTGCAGCGCCCGATTGCTCTCGTCGAGCTTCAGGAGGTCGAGGCGGCGGAGCTCGGCCGTGTTGCCCTGCAGCTCAAGCAGCTGCCGCTGGAGGTTCTGGCGCTCGCTCAGGACGTCGGCCGCGCTCTTCGCGCCCTCCAGCGAGGATTGCAGGTCGGCGAAGGCCGGCGCGATCTTCAGCAGGGTCGCATATACCTCCTGCCCGGCGCTGGTGGTCAGGTCCTGTGCCTCGACCAGCTGGCGGAAGCCGGCGAGGGTGCCCGGCATCGACAGGCCGAGGCTGGCGAACACGGTGGCGAGCTGCGCCGTCTTGGCTGCGCTCTGCTCGGCCTCAGAGTAGTAAGTCTTGAAGTAGGCGTTCACCGTGCTGGTCAGGTCGCCGATCGTCTCGAACTGGTCGGCAAGGCCCATGCGCGCAGCGATGCCGAGGTTGGCGGCGCTGGTGCCGAGCATCTTGAGCGAGTCTCCGACCGCCTGGAAGGTCGAGGCGACCCGCACCAGCGTCTCGAACGCGCCCTCGCCGACCTTCTGGAACTGGGTGACCATGGGGAAGATGGACGATGCCATCTGGTCGCCGACCGAGGAGAAGATGGCGTTGAGTTGGTCCTTGATCTCGGCGCCGGACATGTCCTTGAAGGAGACCTTCCCGATGTTCACCTGGAAGCTGTCGAGCATCGCCTTGGCACCATCGATGCCGATGGCGCCGGCCGCGGTGACCAGGCCGTTGCGCAGGTTGACGATGACGCTCTGGACGGCGCTGGTGATGGACCCGTCGAGGCCGCTGTTCGAGGTCTGGTAGCTCGTCTTTGTGCTGCCGCCGATCCCGAGGAAGCCGCTCTTCTTCTTGATCTGCTCGACCGTCTGATAGGTGCTGCCGCTGATACCGTTGGCGACGATGTTGCCGACGGTGGTGGCCGCAAGCGTGATCCCGGCGTCGTAGAGGGTTCGCGTGGTGTTCTTGGCGCCGATCCCGAGGAACCCACCGCTGCCGCTCGAGCCGAGGTTGAGCTTGGACGTGTCGAACAGCGAACCAGCGACGTTGATCTGCTGGGCGACGGCGCCGGCCATGGCGGTGATCGAGGTGTCGATCGAGCGCAGGCTCTTGAGCATCTCGTTCGAGGACTGGAGCGCGCCGTCGGTGTTGGCCGCGACCAGCTCGAGGCTGTGCGCGATGCTGGCGCTCTTCTCGTCCGGAGCGCCGAACACGGTGCCGGTGCCTGCCTTCTTCTGGAGGTCGTCGGCCGACATCGGCGCGGTCGACCGACCGCCACCGCCGCCGCGGAAGCCCAGCGCCGCGATGACCGCGACCATGGCGGCGACCACCGGGAAGGCCCACGGGCCCAGCTCGGCGAAGATCTTCGAACCGCCCTCGGCCGTGTTGGCGGTGGTACGGGCGGCCGAGTTGGCGAGGCTGGAGGCCGTCTTGGCGACGTCGCGGGCGATCGAGGCGATGGTCTGCGCCGCCTGGAAGGCTGCGTAGGCCTTTTCGATGTCGGACATGACCTTGTAGCCGGTCGAGTGCTCCTTGAAGAGCGACTTCAGGCCCCCGATCGCCTGCATCGTGGCCTGCTGCCGTGCCGTCCCGGACTGCTTGGCGTAGAGTACATCCGCCCGGGCGGCGCGCGCCGCGTCGGATCCGGCCGCCTTCAGGGCCGCGCGATGGTCCTCGTCGAGCTTGGCCTGGACGGCGGCATAGCTGGTGAGAGCAGTAAGTGCCTGCCCGACGCCGCTGCCCACGTTGCCGAACGCTGCCGAGAGGCTGTCCGCCATCTCCTGCGCCTGCCCGTTGACGGTCCCGAGCAGCGTCGCCGTGTAGCTCAGAGCATTGTTGTAGCTGTCCTGTGCCGTTGCCAGCGCCTGGGTCTGGTCGGCGATCGCGACCTGCTGTGCGATGTAGGCGGCCCTGTCCTCGGGGTTGAACTTCTCGGCGTCCTGGGTGGCACGCACCACCGCCAGAGCATGCACGCGCACTGCGTCGGTGGCGCCGACCAGGCGCAGCTCTTCCCGAAGCTGCGCAAGCTGCTTGTCGCCCTGGTCGGCAGCTGCGAGATACTGCGCCTTCCGCTCAACAGCCGCCAGGCGCTCGCGCTCGGCGCGCTGATCGGCAAGCGCGGCAGTTGCCCGGCCTGCTTCGGTCACCAGGCCGCGTTGCTGGGCTGCCTCCACCGCTGCGAGCAGCGGCAGGTCGGCAATCTGACCCTTGACCAGCTCGGCCGCGCGCTCGGCGGGGACTGTCCCGGCAGCCACCATCGCGTTGACCTTGTCCTGAGCAGAAGCCTGGTCCCGCATGCCGGCCGTCGCCTTTGCGGCATCGGAGACCCGCTGGGCGATCGAGAGGCGGATCTGGCGGTCGACCAGCTCCTCGATGTCGGCGCGCTTCTTGATCGCGTCGGACTCGGCCTTAACGCGCGCCTCGGCAATCAGCGCCGCGGCGCCGGAGACGCGGTAGGCATCGGCCAGCGCGTAGAGGTTGCGGATCTGCGCCTCGGTCGCCTCGGCCTCGCGAGCGAGCTGCTCAGCGTGGTGATCTTCCTTCGGCTTCGGCGGCTTCTTGGGCGTGCGGTCGGCGATGATCTCCGCTGCCTTGTTCTTCAGCCGCTCGCGAGCATTCTGGGTCGCGCGGGCAGAGATCTTGTCGAACCCGCGGTCGATGTCCGCGAAGGTGCCCTTGAATTGAGCCCCGATGTCTTTGCCGACATTCCCCAGGGTGCCCTTGAAGCTGGTCTGGATGCGCCCAAGCGCCACGTCGGCGACGGGCGCGATGTTGGTCTTGAACACCGCGTTTATCGTGCTGCCGATCTTGTTCAGCGCCGCGACGCCAAGGTTCACCATTTTCTCGAAGGCGGCGATCGCGAGGTTGGCCGCACCGACCGCAGCGTTGCCGATGATGCCCGGCAGGTTCGCAAACAGGCTGTAGATGCCCTTCACGGCGCTGGCGAACGCGGCAAGGATGATCTGGACCGAGAACTTCCCGAACTCGCCAATCTTTTGGAAGGCGTTGCTGAAGAAGCTCGAGATCCCGCCGGCAGTGAAGCCGGCGTGCTCGGCGATTACTTGGAAGGTGGCCTTGGTGACGTCGCCCCAGGTGACCGTCTGGTCCTTGAGCTTCTTCATTTCAGCGTGGGTCAGGCCGAGGCTCTCGGCATACTTCTTCATCTCGGCATCGCTCGCCGCTGCCTGCTTGACGCCGAGCAATGCTGCGCCGCCAAGCGCGGCGGCAGCGATGAGCGGCGTGAAGGCGGCGACCAACCCGCCGAGCTGCAGGGCGAAGCCCTTGAGCCCGCCCTCGGCCAACATGCCGATCTGCGCGATCTGGCCGCCCTGCTGGAGAAACACCTGCATGGGCTTCTGCCCGGTAAGCAAGCCTTGGGCGATGTCGGGCAGCTGGATGGCAAATTGCCGCATCGCAAAGCCGCTGCGACCCGCAGACGTTGCGAGCTGTTCATGCTCACTGGCCGCCGCAGCGAGGCGGCCGCGGAGCACCTCCTGCTGCCGGGCGTATTCGGCAGGGGCGGTCGCTCCAGAGTAGTAGAGCCGCGTGCTCTCGGCGATCTCCGCGTTGAGCCGCTTCGTTGCCGCGTAGAGGGGGTCGGTAGTGAGCCGCAGGCGCTCCGCCGCCGCCGCGTCCGCCTCTTGGGCCGCATACGACCCCTGCACCTTCGCGGCGAGTTCCGCATGGGCAGCGGCAAGCCGCTGTGCCGTGGCGGCGGCATCGGCCTGGGCGCGCGCTTCGTCCTGAGCCGCCTTTGCCGCCAGAGCGCTGAACGTAGCGCCGCCGTCGGTCGCCGACATTCGGCCAGCCCCGGTGTTTTGTTCAAGCAGCACCTGCAGGCGGCCCCGCTCGAGCAGCTGGGCGTTCACCGCCTGCTCGGCCGCCGCCCGGGTGCGTGCGGCTTCTGCCTGCCTGGCGGTGGCAGCCTCGGCCGCCTGCTCTTCCCGGTACGCTGCCATGCGCTGCTGCGCCACCGCTTCGAACATCCGGTAGGCACCCGCGGCGTCACGCACCGCTTGCGCCTCGGCGTTCGTTGCCGCGGCAGCCTTCTCGCGCATGCCCGATAGAGCCGCCTCCTGGCTCCGGAGGCGCTCGGCCAATTCGGCATTGCCAGTCTGCTCGGCCGCGAGTGCCGCTGCCGCGGCCCGGCTCATGCCGAAGGTGGTGATCTGCCGCTCCATCTGGCGGGACAAGGCCTCGCCCGCCTTGGTCGCGCGAGCCATGGCTGCTGCAGCGGTGGCAGCCGCCTGAGTGGACGCGTTGGCGAAGCTGGTAATCTCGGCCGAGGCTCCGCCGAGCTTGACCATGCCCGCGGTGGCGCGCTCGATCTTCGAAGCATCGGCAATGACCTTCGCCTCTGTCGAGGTCATGACCTGCTGAAGGCGGCTAAGCTGCTCAAAAGACCCGGCAGTGTCGATCGCGAAGCCTACTTCGAGCGAGGGCAACCCGTCGTCCATGGTTCCCTCCTTCCTCATCAAGGCTGCGAGCGTAACGGCCGTCTCAAGCTATCCGAGGACGGATCTGAGCCGCGCCTCGTCGGCGTCGCGCGCTTGCTGCGTAATGGCTGCGCGCCACGGTGGCGGGCAGTTGTGGTCCTCAGCTAGGCGTCCCTCGGCGATGTACGCGGCCGAGAGATCCCGGATGAGCCGAGCTTCCCATGGTTCAAGCTCAACGCCGGTAAGCCGCTGCCACTCGCCGATCTCGCGCCAGCTAAGCGTCGACGGACCCATGCCGCCCGTCTCGGCGATGCCGATCTCGATCAGGCGATTGATCAGATGCGGCGCCGGGTTCGGCGGCATGGGGGGCGAGATCTTGTCCTTCTTCAGCTCTTCGATCCGGCTGAGGCAGGAGGATCCGCCTCTCTGCGCCCGCTTGGATCCTTCCGGCAGCTTGGGCGTGGCGTTGAGCCACGCCATCTGCCGAACGTAGAGCTTCAGGCCTCGAGCGAGGCGGGTTTGAAGTTTCCCCAGTCAGCCAGGTGCTTCGACACCTGCTTGACGATGAAGCCCAGCTGCGGATCGCCGTAGACGGCCTCGAACAGCTCGGTGCCCGTCAGGTCGCCGTAGGTTAGGTGCTCGAAGCTGATGGTCACAGCGGCGAGATCCTCGGCCGCTTCCTGCCGACGCTCCTCGGCCGTGGCGGCCGTCATCTTGCCGTCGTTGTCGTTCATGCGCTTCAGCGCGCGGGCAGTCTGGCGGGTGTCGATTTCGCCGTAGGCGCGACTGCCGGGACCGTGGACGATGATGCGGACCGGGGCCTCGCCGTCGTACAGTGGCTCGCCAGCGGCGTTCTTGACGTGGATGGCGGAAGTCGCGGCCGCCTTGAGCTTCGATGCGTCCATGGTCTTCTATTCCTTCTCGCGGTGGTGCACCGACCCGCCCCGCCCGCGAGAGCGCGAGGCGGGTCGATGCCTGTTAGTCCGGCTAGGTGCCGGAAAGGGTTGTCGGGGTTAGGCGGCGGCTACCTTCACGATCTTGGTGCAGATCTCGATGCTGGGATTGGCCATCAGCATGGTGTCGGCGCCATCCGTGGTCTCCGGCATCCCGAAGACACGACCCTGGAAGTAGCGCTTCGCGCCATCCGGGTAGGTGACCTTGAAGCTGTAGAGAGCGTTCGTCTCGTTGTCGCTGGCAGTCTGCAGCAGGGTCTGCCCAGCGTCGGTGGAGTCGATCGCCAACGAGGGCTGGAGCGTGCCGTAGTCGGCCGAGCCCTTGTACTTCTGCTTGGCGCCCTTGAGGGGCTGGAATTCGACCTTGGCATAGCTGGCACCGAGGCCGCCCAGCTTTTCGACCTGGCCGATGTCGGTGAACGCCAGCGCGGCGTAGCCGGCGGCATCGGGGGTGGCGGGCGCGGCCGCCGAAATGGCGAGCGTCGAGCCCGCCGCAGTCTGGGAACCCATGATCAATCTCCTTGGTGGCGGGCCGGCTAAGCCGGCGGGTTTTCATCCTTGGCGGACGAAGCAGGTGAGGCGGTGGCGGCCTTCGTGTCGCACCTCCCCACGAGGCCGGCGGCCTCGTAGTTGGCGAAGACGCCGCTCTCGATCGAAGGCGTGGCGTCCTTGGTGAAGTTCTCGCCGGTGCCGGCATCGGTGAAATCACGAAGGACGAGGGCCTTCGTCTTGGTGGTCTTCTCAGCCATGCTCTTGCTCCTCATGCGGGCACGTTGAACGAGACCCGGAAATCGATTGTCTGCTCAAAGCTGTTGCCCGGTCCGGGGACGTCGGGACCGACGCCGGCGGACAGGACGGAGATCTTCGACGCGGGAGCCATGTCGCCAAGCCACCCTGCACAGGCGGCGCGGACCAGACGGATCATCTCAACTTGGTCACGATAGGTGCTCGCACGCACGGTCACGGAAATCCGATCTACCATCCGGACGGAGGCGCCGCGGACCAAGGTTTGCCGTTCCAGCGAGCTGACTAGCCGCACCAGCAGCGAAGGCAGCAAGATGTTGGGCGGCAGCAAGCCGGCCTTGATCCTCTCGGCGGGGACCATCGTCGTAACCGTCTCGTCAGCGACCAGGAGCGCTCCGATGATGTCGGCGCCGGTCATTGCTCATCGACCTCCGGCGCTGCTGTGACCCGGCCGCGTGCGATGCGGCTGTTGATGTAGCGCTGAGCCTGGGCGACCGCCTCGGCCTCCTTCGTGTCGAGTGCCGGCCGAAGGAACGGGTGCGGCGTGGCGCCCGGATGGTGGACAGTCGCGCCGACGAACTGACCGTTGATCACCAGGGAACCGGCCTTGTGCATCTGGTTGATGCGGCCGATGCTCATCCCCATCCGCTGGCTCTCGTCGACGCTGATGAAGTGAGGCGAGGTCCCGTACTCAAGCCAAGGGGCGATGTAGGCGCCCTTGCCCTTCACCTGGACCTTGGCGATGACCCGGTCATCCTCCTGCTTGGTCGCAACTTTGACCGCCTCGGCGACCTCGGTTGAACGGGAGCGTGCCTTTGCTTCGTCGGCGACCACTGTCGCAGCAGCGCGAGCGGCGCCGCGAAGAACCTTGGTCAGGTCGATCGGAAGCTTGGCAAAGTAAGCGTCAACCTCACCCCGGCCGCGCACTGTCGGCATCAGGCAGCGTTTCCGGCTGAGCTGTAATCCTCGATCATGAAGACGAGCGCCTCCCGCCTTCCGAGTATCGCGGGGGCGCTGACGATTTGGGCAGTGCGACGGGCCTGCCAGATCTGTCCGTCACCCTCGCGCACGTACCGCCCAACCGTTACCCGCATCGAGGCCATGATGTCCTCGCGGTAGCGGATCGTCACCCGAGCGGCCCGGGTCACGAGGTCGATGCCGTCGGTCACCTGCTCGCCGCGCCGCGGCAATGTGTCTTCCACCTCCGCCCATACCTCGGCGACTGGCGTCCAGGTTCCTTTGCCTGCGGAATCGAAGCCGTCAGCGGCGACAGGTTGTTCGATCCGGATCAGGTCGCGGAGCCGGCCTGTGAGCGCCCTCTTCACTATGGTCTACTCGGCGTAGGAGCGTTGGTTGACCAGGAACCCGGCGAGCCGCTCGTCGATCTCGGGGACCAGGGTCGGCTCGTCGTACATCTGGGCAACAAGCGACCTGATCACGAGCAACAGGCTTGGCGGGACCGTGGCACACCCGGCCACGAACCGGATCACGACATTGTTAACGCCGATACTCAGTTCCGGCCACGCCGCCCCGCCGGCCAGCACCAGCCAGGCAGGATCGCTGGTGGAGTCGAGCTGGTAGGCTTCGGCTGCAAGGGTCTGCTTCACGCCGTCGGGATCGAAATATGAGACAGACTCGATCGACTGGACCGGACCCCGCGGAAGCAGGATTGTGTCGCTGAAGGCGTCGAGCGTCAGCTCCCAGGTCTGCGGCATGATCGACCGGCCCAAATAGAGCTCGAGCACGTCGGTAGCGGCCGCAACGTAGTCGACGATGAGCAGCTCGTCCGTCGTCTCGCTCGGCGCAAGTCGGCACTGCCGCTTCGCGTCTTCCAGCGAGATAGCCGGAGCCGGCTGAACCACTCGCTTCAGGCCCATCGCCGCCCTCCCGAGGTCTGCGCAAGGCGCTTGGATACCGCGCCACCCCAGCGCGACCCGCTGCCGCTGGTAGAAGCGCCGCGACTGGCGCTCTCCGAGCGGGCCGGGATGGCAGTGTCTCGACCCGGTAGTGGAGCACGCACGACGCCGGCCGCGGCGACCAGGTCGCCCGCTTCGACCGCGCTCATGGTTCCCACCACAAGGCTAAGGACGAGCGCTCCGGGGGTGTCAGGGTCATCGGCGATGACCATGGTACCACCGGCCTCGGCTCGACCCGTGCCAGCAGCGATCTCGTGATCGCTGAGCTGCGCGGTCGCGACGACGTCGGCCGAGGCCGTCGCTTCCTGCCCCTCTGGTACGTCTGCGACGCTGCCGGCGCCGTGGAGGACGGTCGAGCCGATCGCTTGAAGGTAGTCGTCGCTGTCCACGATGGCCGCCTTGGCGCCAGCGGCGGCGGCACTTGCCGTCGCCGCAGCGCTGTCGGTGCCCTCGCTAGTCGTTCCGGAGGCCGCGATCCGGGCGACACCCCCACCGCCGGCCGTGTCCCCGTCTTCGAGGAGCAGTCCCGCGCCTGAAGCGAGTGCGGCGAACTGCCCGGAAGCGACATCGGCGCCGTCGGAGACCGCTACCCGCGCGGCGATCGTCGCCGCGCCGGTGACGGTGGCGGTTTCCGGTTGGTCCACAACCTGACCGGCTGCCTGGGCTTGCACCGTGCCGGCGGCAGCGGCGGCATCGGCCCCATCGGACACGAGCGCAGAGCCGGTAGACACAGACATGCCGGCGGCAACGACGCCGTCCGAGCTCTCCGACGCGCTTCCGAACCCGGCAAGGAGAGCGGCCGCGATCGCGACGCTGGTGTCGGCGCCCTCCGATATCGCGCCGCCCGCTGAAGCAAGATTGGTGCCCGCGGCAGCGATGGGGTCTGGATTGTCGACGATGCTACCGGCGCTGCTCGCCCGGGCCGCGCCCGAGCCGCTAAGCGCCTCAGCTCCATCCAGGCAATATCCCGTGCCCGCGAGCCCAGCCGAGCCAGCGGCAGCGAACGTTTCAGCCGCCTCAGCGCTGTTCCCCGATGCGAAGGCCGGCGCAGCAGCATTGCCGAGCGCCGCATCCGCGGCATCCGAGATGTTCGCGGTCGCCCCGATGGCCGCGGCCGCCGCTGCCAGGTTCAGGAACATGAGCAGCATCAGGTGAACTCATACCCGGTGATCAGCACGTCCCAGGTCGGCGCGTTGGTGACAAACACTGCATTGGCCGTGATCCCCCACTGCAGCGCCGCGTCGCCGACCAGCTCCGGTCCATCGTCTTCAAAGCTGATCGTAAGTCGATCCCAAGCAAGGGCGGTTGCCGGCGTAGCCAGGCGCACCTGAAGGAGGATCCCGGGACTGGTGGTGGCCACCACTCCACCGGCGTTCACCCGGATATTGAACGTGGTCACCTGAGCGGTGGCGGTGGCATTGCCGCGCGTTGCGAAGGTCAGCGAAGTGATCCTGAAGCGCTTGCCGCTCGGCGGTACGAGAGAGGCTGCGGCCGCCGGCGGGGCGGCACCCAAGGTGCCGGCCTTCGTTAGCGGTACGGCTGTTTCAGCTCCCGTTGCCCCGGCCGCCACGCCGGTGGCGTAGAACTGGACCAAAGTCCGGCCATCGTGCCGATCGAAGGTTGGGAGTGGGTTGCTGTTGGCGACATCGCTGGCTTGCCCATCGACCCCGAACTCAACCTTGACCCGCTGGTGCTTGATCCCGCCGATATCGTCAGTGGCGATGACGTCTCCGCCGGCGCCGCTGTTCAGGGTCGTGTTGTCCGCCATCGATGCGGGCGCCGATCAGGCGCCGGACGCCGTGATGTTGAAGCTGCCGACCGTCACCTGCTGTCCGGCGGCGATGTTGAGGTTGTCGAGCTGGAGCTCGCCGCCTCCACCGTTCACCGACACGGTGCCCTGCAGATGACAGGTGACCCCGTCGCTGGCGTAGATGCGCCAGTGGCATGCGCCGCCAGCATTGGCGGCATCGGCCGCGCTGTCCTGCCAAGTGCCCTGGAGGCCCTTCACGCCCCCGGCCGAGTTGGCCATCCAGTCGGCGGGCAGCAGCATGGTCGCCACGACGGTTCCTGTATCGGCCGCCGCGCAGCTCGCCGGCGCGGCGCCCGAGCGGATCTTCAGCACGGCCGAAGCGCCGATCGCGCTCTCGATCGCGTCGTTCTGGGCGTTCCGGACGGCAATGGACTTTTGCATGGCTCAGCCCTTCTTCGCGAATTGGGCGCGGACCAGGCGGACAGCTTCCGCCGGCTCGGCGCGGTGAGGGTCGCCGGGGCTGAGGCTCAGCTCGGGACCACTGAGCCCGGTGAGCATCTCAATCAACACCCGGCCGTCTTCGCCGAGGACGAGGTCGAGTTCAGCCAAGTCCGCGCTCAGCGACGGCGCGGCAGGCGTGGTGGGCGCGTCGGGGACGACATCGATCACCGTCGAGATCCGCGCATCACGGTCATCTTCGCTCAGCGCGTTCCAATCCTCGGCCGACAAGCCGGACTTCTCGAAAGCCATTCGCACCGCGTCGCCGAGCTGGCGCTCCTCGCCGGCTATCCGCACACTGGCGGGCAGCCTCGGGCTGCCCATGAGCCCCTGCTCCCGGCCGCCGGCAGGCGCGGACGCCGCAGCCGCGGATTGCGCAGCGTTCGTTCGCAGCTCGGCAACCCGGCTTCGAAGGGCGTCGAGGCTCATCGGCTTCGGGCTCTTGCCGGCAAGCTTCAGGTGCTCGGCCTTGAGGTCGCTGAATTCGCTCATCATGCTCTCCCTTCAGCGCGGTCGCCGGTGGCGGCCGCATTGAAGAGAGAGCGCCCCGCGTGCAGCGGGGCGCTCTGCTCTCGTTAGGCCTGCTTGAGGTGCTTGACGGCATTCGCGTCGAGCAGGCGGCCGTCGTATCGGGCAAGCCCCGCCATGCCGACCTTCGGCCAGAAACGCTCGCGCACGGTGCCGATCAGCGGCGAACCGACCTTGCGGACGGTGTAGCGGCTGAAGTCACCGAACAGCACCGAGCGGTTGCCGGTGGCCATAACTGGAACGTCGTCGTTGACCTCGTAGCGCTTGCCGAGGATCACGTCGGGGGCATTCGCGCGGACATCGCCCATCTGCCACAGATAATTGCCCTGGCCATCCTTGAGCTTGCGGATCGCCGCGAGCGTGGTGTCGGCGAACATCCAGCGGCAGCTCGGGCTGCGGCGATAGGCCTGATTGACCGAGTGCTGCAGCTCGATGAGCTCGTCCGCGGCGATCGCCGCGACCGCAGCCGCGATCTTGCCCTGCGCCGAGCCGACCACGATGCCTTGGGGCTGGCTGACACCGGTACCCACGGTCAGCTTGGCGTTGGCACGCCGGCCGAGTCGCTCGCCCAGCTTGCGGGCGATGAACTGCTCGACATTGAACTGCGAGTCCTGGAGCAGCTCGAAGCTGATTTTCAGCCACGGGGTCGCCGAGACGTAGGCGCTGATCGTCGCCTGCCCGAAGATCAGGTCGCCCGAACCGTCGTCGGTCAGGTCGGCCGCTTCCGCCAGATCGCCGGCGCTGTTGCCGGTGTCATCGTTGGTGGGAAGGTCGTACGGGTTGCCACCACTGGTGGTCATCTCGTCGGTGATGCCCGGATCGTACATCGGGCCCCAGTCCTTCATCACCTCGATGATGCGATTGGCGAGGGTGCGCGGCACGGTGTAGCCGCCGGCCGCCGGCGTGCCGACAGTCTGGGTGCGGTTCTCGACGTAGCCGCGGCGGAGCAGGGTCCGCTGCTCGGCCGACAGGGTCGAAACGTCGCCGCCCTCGGCCAGCATTGCGAAGAAGGCGTCACGGTACTCGGTCTGAGCGCGCTCGGCCTCCTCGTTGGTCGGCCGATCGTCCTCGTTGCCGTCGCGAGCACGGGTTTCGGCATCGGGACCGGTCGGACGCTGGCGCGAGCGGCGCTCGTCCTCCTCGGTCTCGAGCTGCGCCTGACGCGCCTCGCGCTTGATCTGGGCGTCGAGCTTGTCGAGTTCGCCCATGATCGTGTCGTGGCGGCCCTCGAGCTCGGCCGTGCGCGCATCGTCGGTGTTGTTGGTGATGGCGTCGAGCGCTTCGCGGGCCTGCGTCACCAGGCGCCCACGCTGCTCGTGCAGCTGGATCAAACGAGCCATGATGTTCTCCAAATTGATTGCGCCGGTTGCGAGCGCCGGCGAGCGCCTCGGCCGATGGCCGGTAATCGGGTTAGAGCTGGCGTTCCGCCTGCGCCTGGCGGGCGCGGCGCGCCGCCATACGGGCCTCGGCACCGGCACGATTGTGCTGCCGCCGCTCGGTGCGAGCGTGCTCAAGGTCGCGCAGGCCGACTTCGGTATCGGGGTAGGCGGGGCAGGGCGTGTAGGTGATCTCATAGAGATCAGCCTCGATGATGGTCCGGTGGGGCGGATCCACGGTCTCATCCCACTCCTGCTTGCGGGTGATGAAGCCGAAGCTCATCCCGGGAATGTCCTGCCGCTCGAGGAGCACGACCAGGTCACGGCCGTCGGTTGTGTCGGGCAGCTGGTTTTCAAACGCGAGGCCCTTGGCGTCTTCGCGCAACGATAGCGTGCCGGCCCCAGTCCGTCCGACCACGCGGCCAGTGTCGTGAGCAACGACTGCGATGACGTCGTTCTCGGCGAGCGACTTGCTGAAGGCGCCTTGGCGGATCTCCTCGGTCCAGTAGCTGCCGATGGCGGTCTTGTTGCCGAACAGGCAGGCGTACCCCGTGGCGGTGCGCCCCTCGCCCTGTGCGGCGGCTGCGCGAAGCTCGAGCGAGGTCGAGACCGCGCGCTGCTCCCGCCCCTCAGGCTGCTTGGCTGGTGCCGTCATTCTGGTCCCCATTATCGTTAACCTGCGGGCTTGCGGTGCCCTTGGGATTGGCGAGAACCGTTCCGAGCGGCACAGTCGCGCCCTGGATGTAGAGCTGGTCGCCCTGGTCCATCGGCGGCCGATCTTCGAGGCCGCGCGCCTCGTTCGGCGTGAGCTGACCCGTCTGGATGCCTCGCGCCAGTCCCTCGATCCGGCTCTTGAAGTCGGCGCGCTGCAGGCCGTCGAGGTTGTGCTTGACCTCACGAGCCCGCCGGCGCTGGCCGAAAAGCTTGAGATTGAGCTCCTGCTCGAAGATCACCGCCCAGTGAATGGCCAGGTGCTTCACCAACTGCAGATCCTGCTGCTCGGTGTTGGTGAACGTGCCCTTCGACAGATCCTGCAGGAAGACCGGCGGCAAGCCGTATAGTCGGGCGATCTCCTGGATCTGGAACAGCCGCGCCTCAGTCATCTGCCCTTTGTCGGGGTCGATGCCGACCGGCTTGAGCGCATGTCCGGGCGGCATTCCGAAAAAGGCTCGTCCAGCTTTGCGGGCCAGTTCTATCGCACGCTGGATCTGCTCCGCCGCTCGTTTGAAGCCGTCGGGCCCCTGCGGCAGCGGTCCCTCGAGCGCCATGGGCGGGATGCCTCCGCCGGCGAAGAACCCAGCGGCGAAGTTGTTCATGGCGATCGCAAGACCGATCGCCTTCCGGCCCATGTAGATCGGGCCGTAGGCGCCGAGCTGGTCGCTACGGAGTGCGAACGCGACGTCAATCACGTCGGTCGCCGGATATTCGTTGCCGCCGCAACGGTAGAAGCGCCGACCGTTTCGACGAAAGACGGTGGTCTGGGCCGGGTCCATCGGCCAGATCGCCACTGGTCGGACGCCGTTGCGCTCTATCCAGCTAACGCCGCGGCCGCCGGTGAAGACACCCTGCCACATGTACCGGCGCCAATTGGCGCTGGTCCATTCCGGGTTCGGAGCCTCGTTCAGCAGCATTTGCAGATCGCCGTCGACCCGCTCGGCGTCGCCCGCGGCGCTGCGAAACGCATGGAGCGGCAGCGTCGCCATCATGCGAGGAAGGAAGTTGGCTGCTGCGAATACCGCGGGCACCTCGAGCGCCGTCTCGATCGTGACGTGGGGCAGCTCGGCTTGGCCGTTCGCAACGCCCAGGAAGGCTGACCACTCCTCCCAGCTCGCCGATGAGCTGATCGTGTCCTGCCGCTCGAATGATCGCTCCTCGCGATCACTGCGGCCGAAGGGCCAGAGTTTCATTCTGCCCCTTCCAGTACAAAATCCGGGTCATCGAACGGCGATGCTGCATCGGCCTGCTCGTCACCTTGCATGGCCACCCCCAAGGCGCTGATCAGCGCTACCGGATTGTCGATCTTCGCCTCTTCGCGCGGCTTGCGCGGGTAGACGTTGTCCTTGGCGTCTGGCTGAGCGACGACGTTGTTGATCTCCCATTCCATGACCGGACAGCCGCCGTGGGCGATCGTGCCGGCCTTCGTGAGAGCGTCGAGCTCCTTCATGGGCTCCGAGAAGTTCAGGACGATTGGCCGATACTCGATGACCGGAAACCCCTCCTTCACCATCGTGGTGACCATCATGGTCGCCTGGTGCGGATCGTAGGCCACCTGCTCGAGCTGGAATGTGCTGCGGATATCGCGCAGCACCTCCAATATCTCGTCGTAATCGATGATGTTGCCGTCGGTGACGGAGAGAAGTCCAAGCGCGTCCCAAGCCTGGTAGGCAGGTACGTTCAGCACGGTCTCTGAGGGCAGAAAGTAGAACCCGACCCGGATGTACGGATCTTCCCTGGTCGCCTTGGCTCCGAGCGGCAGGAACAGCAGCTCGAGGGCGGCGATGTCGATCTTGGAGGCGAGATCCAGCGCCGCGATGCAGCGCCGGCCTTTCAGCCAATCTAGCCCGAGGCACTCCCCGGCATGCATCGGCAGGTCCGACCGACGGCAGATCCGCCACTTCTCGATGTCGAAGTAGGCAGCCTTCGCCGCTACCCAGAGGTTGAGGTGCTTGGTCTTGAAAACGCCGGCCTTGCGCGGCGTGTTGATGGCGTCCCGCTGGCGAGCCCGGAGGAAGTCGCCAGACACCGACACGTCGAAATTGGGGTTGGCCTTGCGAAGCGCCGCCTCGCTCTTCCAGTCATCGCCTTCGTCGATGGTGTACTCGGCGAAGAAGCATTCGTCGTCGAGTGGCGGTCCACCGTTGTGGCCGATCCCGGCGAGCTTCTCGCGCTCCTCGCCGATCGCCGCGTAACAAGGCCCGGCAAGGTTGTCCCCTGCCGTGGTGATGAGCACCTGCAGAGGCTGGTCGCGGGCACCCATGCCCGTTTCCATCGTGTCGACCTGGCCGTCGTCGGCATGCTCGTGATATTCGTCGTGGATGGAGCAGCTGGGGCTTTGCCCGTCGCCGGGATCACCGACGATTGTCTCCATCTTGCTGGCGTCGTCGACCCGCACCAGCGACTTGGCATTGACCTCGATGCCGAACTTGGCGAGCAGCGCCGGCGTCCGCTTGGCCATCAGCTGGGCGGGGCGGAACACCTCCCAGGCCTGCTTCTCGTTCGTCGCACCGGAGTAGACTTCCGCGCCGAACTCCCCGTCGGCGCAGAACATGTACAGCGCGATGCCGGCGGCGATCGCCGACTTGCCGTTCTTGCGCGGCACAACCACGAAGAGCTTGCGAAACCGCCGGAGGCCCGAAGCCTTTCTCAGCCATCCAAACGTGCAGCAGAGGATCCAAACCTGCCACGGCTCGAGGCGGATTGTCTCCTTCGCCCGCGCCCATTTGCCCTTGGAGTGGGGCAGCTTTTCGATGAAGCGGCAGACCCGAGCGGCTTTGTCGATGTCGAAGCGGAAGGGGAAGTCTTTGCGGCGCTGAAGCTTCAGCTCGTCGAGGAAGCGCTGCGCTTGGAGCCGGATGGACTTGCCGGCGGGAATCTTGCCCTTGGTTACGTCGCGGGCGTACTGCTCCGCGATCGCCGCATAGGGGCGCGCCTCGATCGCGGACACATCAGCCTAGGCTGCGCGACGATGCTTGCGGCGCACCCGCTTGCTGATGTGGAGGCGGTTCGGTCGCCGAGCTGGTTTGGCCTGAGCCCGCTTCCCACGACGATACCGAGCCGGTACCGTTGCCAAAGCCGGCTTTTTCTTGCGTGGTACTAAGCGAACCTCTGGGCCGGCCTCCAGCACGAAGGGCTGCGGCAACGCCCATGGGGCAATTGGTGCCGTGCAGGCCAGAACGGCAAACGCCACGCGGTGGAAGAAGCTCATTCCCATTCTCGTCCCCTAGAAATCGTCGAAGGCCCCGGCTTCCGCCTTGTGGCCGCTGGCAATTCGAAGTGCTGCCGACGGATTGAGCATCAGCTCTCCGATCAGCGACTGAGCTTGGCGCATGGCGTCCGAGAGCATGGCCACCTCGGGCCGGGCCCGGATCATCCGTCCGGTTTTCGTGAAGGTCTCGTAGGTATCGCCCTCGACCTCGAGGACAGCCTGGTAGCGCTGGACCTGCTCAAGTCGCTGAGCGAGCAACGCGACGTGCTGCGCGTAGTGCGGATTGGACCGCAACTCCTGCTCGAGCATCGTTGCAAGGTCAGCAAAAATGAGCTGCGCCAGATCCGACAGGTGGATGGGCGCGATCATCGGACCAGGCCCGCTCGCCGCAGGCACCGGCGCCAGCGCGCGGTCCTTGCGTGCCGTGCCGGATAGCTCCTTCAGCTCGGGCGCCTTGCGCCGGCGTCCGGCGCCCGGCCGTGGGCCGCCCCTAGACACGCCTCAGCGCCAGCGAACGTGAACCCGGCCGCGGAGAATACGCTCGCCGACCTTGCCGTCAGGCCTTTGCCGGTGTCGAGCTTCCCGCGGTTCCAGCGCCCTCACCCACCCGCGCTCGCAGTCGAATGCAATCACCCGCGGGACTGGGTGGCCGTCGAGGAGAACCTCGATCCGCCTAGCGATCCGGACCAGCACAGGGTCGTAAAGCCGATCCGAGTAGTGCACGGAGCCTCGGCGGGGGATGGCGATCGATCCGGCCACTTTTTCCCCTTTGAATTCGCCCGCGTAAAAATGCGGTTACGGTACCGGTGTCCGCTTCGGACGGTCGGAGAGGCTGACCCTCCCCCCTATCGACCTGCTCGTCGCCGTGCGGCGGCCGCCCGTTCGGCCTTCGACTTGGCGTCGTGGCACGGCTTGCAGAGGCTCTGCTTGTTGCCGCGGTCATCGCTGCCGCCCTCGCTGAGCGGCTTGATATGGTCGACCACCACGGCGCGCACCGCGAGGCTGCGAGCCGCGCAATGCCGACAGAATGGCTCGTCCTGCAGGACCTCGGCTCGCTCACGCATGCCAGCCCGGCCGCGTTTCCGGCGATCAGGCTCGTTGGTAGGTCGAGCCCAAGGCTTAACCGTGCGTGCCGGGCGACCGAACCGAGGGGGCTGGGTCGGCACAGGTGCTCAGGCGGACGCCATGTCGATCGTAACCGCCTTCCAAGGGTCGGCTGGGGCCGCTCGATCATAGAAACGTACGTAGGTCCGAGAGCCGATAATCCGCATCGAGTCGCGGATCGCATCCATGGCTCGCACCCAGCGCTCGTCTTGGATTTCTACCCGCAAGAGCATGAACAGCTCGGCGCGGTTGATGTGGCCTTCCTTGTCGACCTGGAAAACGCGGTTCACGAGCGCTCGTAGTTCGACGGCGCTCCCGACTGCCCACTCGGTCAGGCACTCATCAATCAAGCCCTTGGCTGACTGTAGCTCAGGGCCGAACTCCAAGAGGTCGGCCACCTGAACCTGCACCTTCTGGCACCCATCGAAAGAGACCAGGGTGACATTGCCCTTCTTGCCACCGACGGTGGCGCCATAGTGCTGAGCGAACATCGCCTGCAGCTCACTGACCCGGTCGAAGGTCTCGCCCTTGAACTCCGCGATTTGCGCCGAGACCTGCTTGGCCTGGTCGAGAATTCCGCGAACGGTTTCATCCATCAGCAGGTCGGCGGGCTTGATCGCCTCCACTGGAACGAGGCTACCTTTGGCATCCCGCAGGTAGGGGACGCCACCGACGAGAATTTGCGCGGGGTGTGCTGGCGCGCTCTGGCCATCGCCGTCATTCGTCGGCTCGCTCATCGGGGCTCCTGACGCCGGCGTACAGCCAGCTCGGCGAGGTCGCGTTCTACGGCCTCCAACCAGCTACGTGTCACGGCCGTGGCTGCGCCTGTCGGCGGCGCGGCGGCGATCGTGGCTCGCAACGCTTCGAGGTTCACCACCAGGCTCGGTTTCCGTCTTGGCGCAGTGGCGTGTTGACTGTCGGTGCAGCGCCGCGAAAGACCGTCCTGATTTCGCCGGCGATTGCCTCGGCCTGGGCGACATGGCTGTCGTGGCGCTGTTGAGATGGTGGCGCCAAGCGGATTTCGCGGATCAGCTCGTCGAGCCGGTGGCTGAGCTGCTCCAAGCGATCGGCGGCCGGGGAAGTAGGCAAGCACCGCCGCTCGCTGGACCGGACGAGGGTAGCGGCGGCGGTGCGGCCATTCCGGAGCGCTGGCGTGGACAGCATCGCTGAGGGGCTCCGGAATCAAGAGGCCCCGCCGCGTGGGGTCGGCGGGGCCTCTGTCGCTGCGAGTGGGCGCAGCTGTGGCGGGGTCGTTTTGCCCATCTACGTGGCCCAATTGGCAGCCCCGAACTTGTTACCTTAACGGATTCCGGGGAGGGCCGCCTAGCCGGCGAGCCGCTGGTGCGCCCGCGTCAGCTCGCGCTGGTCAACCTCGCGGCAGATTTCCCGAAGCATGATCGGCCACAGGTCGAGCGCCGTAATCAGCATCGTCCGAGCGGTACGATGATGGATCCGGTATCGCTTGGCTGCCGCAGTGATCCCGAGCGGCTCCCCGATGATCATGTCGAGGACTGCGGCCACCTGGCACCCGGAGCGCTGCAGCGCGCCCCGCCAGCGCGTGTACGCCATCTCGCGCCGCACCTGCCCGAGCCGCTCGTAGAACGCGCCATCGCCCATGTGCGTGACGTCGACGCGTGTCTCTAGACTTGCGGTCTTCACGGCAACCTCGCCGCCGATGCGCTCGGCCACTGCGGCGATCTCCATCGCACTGCCGAGCTGCTCCGCATCGATGCCGCCGCTCTGAAACAGCCGAGCAAGTGCACCCTGTCGGCGATGGCTGGCGTGCTCGTGCGTCTCCGGCGTGCCCTCGTTCTTGTGCTTCCAGCGGGCGACCGTTTCAACTCGGCCCTTTCGCAGCGCGCGCTGCGCAGCCGCCATCTCAGGGTGGCGACGAGCCCAGCGCTGATGAAGCTCGATGGCTCGTGCCGTGGGTTGGTCAGCAGCTGCCGCTGCTCGCTTTCGCTGTCGTGCCATCCTGTTCCTCGTCCCGATCGCCGAGAGGGTCATGATCGAGCAGGGGCAGGTCCGACAGTCCCTTTTCCGTTAAGGCCGGTGCATCCAGCGCCGCTAAACGCTCGAGCATTGACGCCACCGGCCCTGGGTCTGGCTGCATCACGCCCGCTGCCTGGATCAGCGTGCCGCCGGCGCCGATCGTCCATCCCATGGCAGCCAGGCGGATCAAGACGTCAGCCTCGCTGAGCTCCTCGCCTCGCTCTATAAGGCGGATGCCGCGCGCGGCGCCGGCGACATGCTCGATCATCTTGTCGCGAGCGAGGGCATGCACTAGGTCATTGGCGCGCTTGCCGCTGATGCCAAGCGCCGCCGCGAGCTCGCCCTGCGTTGGCGAATGGCCCCAGCGAGCGAAGTAGCGCTTGATCCAGTCGAGCGCCTGCAACTTGCGGCTCGACATCGTCGGCGACAGCCGCTGCGGCTCAATGTTCTCCCGGACGCGTACTGCCATGACACGACAGTAACACAGGAGAAATGAACTGGAATATAGCGTGAACATCACGCTTCGCGGCCCCACGGCAGCTCTATGCGCCGGTCAGCACCCTCGTGGCCAGAGCGAAGATATGCGCGGTGTTCTGGCAGTCGACCAGGGCGCGGTGCGCACCCGCGATGCTTAAGCCTGCGTCGGCGGCAAGCGAGGTCAGCTTGTGGCTCTTGCGATAAGGCCACGCCCGCCGAGCTAGTTGAAGGGCGCACTTCCACCGGCTGGCCGATGGGGCCGTGTGACCGAGCCGTTCGCACGCTGCTTCGATGAACATCCTGTCGAAGGGCGCATTGAAGGCGACCAGTGGAAGCTTCTCGCAGAACGAGAGGAACGATGGGACGACGGCGGCCAAGGCCTTTCCGTCGCGAACCAGCATGTCCCGGTTGAGCCCGGTTAGCTGCGTTATGCGAGCGGACACTCGCTTGCTCGGCACGACCAGCGAATGAAATGCGGCATGGCGGTCCTTGCCAACCTCGACCTTTATCGCCGCCATTTCGATGATCTCATGGTGGGAGCAGCGCAGCCCTGTAGTTTCCAGGTCCAGGACCACAAACACGGGCGGGAGAGGCGCGCAGCGGGACACTTCGTCAAATTCGCCGCACCAAGCCCACCACTCGGCCGATGATCTGCGCTTCGCCTTCATAGGCGGTGATCGGCGACACGGCCTGGTTGTCGCTGTTGATCTGCAGATTGCCGTCGGGCAGCGCGCGTAGGCGTTTGATCATGCCCCAGCCCCCGTAGGTGAGCGCCCAGATTCGATCTTGCTGCCGCGGCGTGTTCTGCGCGCGATCGATGATCGCCAAGTCGCCATCGAGGATCGTCGGCATCATGGAGTCACCCTCGCCGCGTGCGACCATCAACTGGTCCGGTGCGCTTCGGGTCAAGGTCTGGAGCCAGCTGCGGCTGAAGGGCACCATCTGCACCAAAGGCCAGTCTTCGACTGCAGACCCGCCGCCCATCGATAGGCCGACCTGCACTTCGGGGATCAGGACCGCATCGAGTTGGTCCGCAATATCGCCCGCGGAGAACTCTATTTGTGGGGTAGCTGAACGCCCCTTCAGCCATTCCAAGCTGACGTTGAGCTCGCGGGCGATGTCGGGGAGCAGCCGAGACTGGCGTGTCCGGCCGGACACGATCTGGTTGATCGCTCCCGGCGTCACGCCAAGGCGACGTGCCAAAGCGGACTGGTCCAGATCCGCTCCGGACATCGCTTCACGAACGCGCTGCGCTATCAGATCGTCGCCCCCAGCCATGAGGTCATGATAGCGAGCGCCTGTGAGGCTTCTATAATAGTTCGTTGACAGCTCTTATAGACGGCTATAACTTGCCGACTCGTGGAAGCTGAGCATCTCACATCGTTTGAGGCTTTTGACCTCGCGGTCACCCGAGCTGGGGGGCAGAGCGCCTTGGCACGAATTTGCGGCTGTACACCGGGCAACATCAATCAGCTCCTACAAGCAAAGCGGGATTTGCCGGCGGAGTACGTGCTCAAAGTCGAGGCTGCGACCGGCGTGTTGCGCCACGATCTCCGTCCCGACATTTACCCCCGTGGTCTCCAGGACGGCGTCCCCTTTGTGCCCGCGGATCTCGTATCCGATAGCGGCGATCTCGTCGCCGACGATCGGCGGCCAGTTTTGCAGCCGAAGGGGGATGTCGCGTGACCAAGCGCCGCGCCGCCCTCACCTTTGAGAACGCGCTGACGAAGGTCGCTGGCCGGATTGGCTGGTCGGCAGTCGCGCGGATCTGCAATCGCGCCGAGCGCACCGTCCGCGCAATGTCCGATCCGGACGTCACCAGTTGCGTGACGCTCGCCCAAGCTCGCGATCTCGACGTCGCGTATCGCGCCGCCGCGGCGGCAGACGAGCCGGACGGCGCGCCTTTCCTCATCTGCTACGCGACGCAGGTCGAAGCGGCGGTGCAGGCTGCATGCCCGACCCGGGAAGTGCTGCTCGCCTGCGCCTCGGCCAGCGCAAAGGAAGGCGGCGAGGCTGTTGCCGCCTTGCTGGGCGCCGCCCACCCGCTCGCGAGCTTGGCGACGATCGCCGGCGCCGAGCGCGAGATCGAGGAGGCGATCGCCTCCCTCACTGCCTCTCTGCAGGCGCTGCGCGCCAAGCGCGATGCGACCCACCAGGGCGAGCAGCTGCTCGACCTCGACGCCAGCCTGACCGCCGCCGGGCTGCAGCTCCAGTGAGCCGCCGTCCCGCCTCGACCGGGCCGCCCTAGGCCGGCGCCAGACCTCCAACCGCACTGCTGACCAACCAGCGCCGCCGCGAGCACCCTGCCTGCGGGGACGCCTTTCTGCTGCCTGAAAGGATCCTGATGTTCCAGGGACCCATCGATCCCGCCGCCGAGAAGCTCCACTCGGCCTGGTGCGACTGCACCAATTGCGCCTCGCCGGTGCGCCGCCTTGCCCGCGTCGAGCGCGACCGCCGATGGCTGCGCGTTCACGCGATCGTCTTCGTGGCTGCCATCATCGGCTTCTACGGAATGCTCGCCTGGTACCTGCCTCAGGTCCTCGTCGCGTTCGGGCTGGCGCACTGATGGTCTGGGGTACTCACGCCGCCCGTCCCGCTCGCCCGCGCGGCCGGACTGTCGCCCGCGGCGCTGTCGCGTTCCCTCTCGAGCTCGAGCCCATGGCGCCGCCTGCGAAGCTGGCGCAATGCGAGCGATGCGAGACCAGTGTCTTCCTGGTTGGCGACCAGCTGCCGGAAGATTGGATCCGCGTGAACCATCCGGCGCGGGGCTCGACCGCCTACTGCCCCGACTGCCAGCATGCTGCGCCCAAGGCTCGCACCAGCGGCGCTCGGGCGATCGCGACCCAGCCCGCCGGCCCCGCGCCGTCGCGCCATCGAGGGTGTCGCATCGGCCACGAGGTCGCACTCGGCATAGCGGCCATCCAGATCCGCGCTGGTGCCAACCCACCTCCAGGCCGTGACGAAGTCGTGCAGTTCCTGCTCGATCCGGCAGCGCTGCATGAGCTGATCGTCGAGCTCGGCGCAATCCGGGCGGCGTTGGTGGGGCAACCCTCATGAACGCCGATGACCGTCTGGCCACCGAGATCGCGATTGCTGCGGCCAATGAGGCGATGCGATCGATCTCGATCAAGGTCGCCGTGCTGCCGGCCCGCCTGCAGAACGCGGCCATCCTGGCCGTATTCGTCCGCCTTGCCGGCCGCGCCGAGGCTTACCGCCGGCGGTACCCCGAACTCGCCCCGATGTTCGCCAAAGTGGGCGACATCGCCGAGCAGGACCTCGCGCTGATGCAGCGCGCGAGCGACGCACACGAGCAGGTTGGGACCGTTGCCCATGGCTAACCCCCCAAAAACTGGGGGGGGGGGGGTGCTGAGCCCCGCCCAGCGCCGCGCCTTGGCGCGCCGACAGCTCAGCCTGGTTGGGCCGCCCAGCATCTTCGGGCCGGGCACCACCCTCGCCGCGCTGCGCCGCCGCGGACTGATCGTCGGCCGCCAGCCCCATGCCGAGCTGACAACTCTGGGCGAGCGCGTCTGCCGCTCGCTGGACCGCAAGGAGAATCGTGATGGCTGAAGAGAGCGTCGCGGCCGAGCAGCTGCGCCTCTTCATCGAGCGCATTGAGCGCCTCGAGGAAGAGAAGAAGGGCATCAGCGACGACATCAAGGATGTCTACGCCGAGGCGAAGTCGAACGGCTACGACGTCAAGACGATGCGCAAGATCGTCGCGCTTCGCAGGCAAGAGGCGCATGCGCGCCAGGAAGCCGACGCCCTGCTGGAGACCTACCGCACTGCGCTGGGGCTTCACTGATGCGCAAGACGGTCCTCCTTTCCAGCCCGGCACCGGTCTCAATCGAGCGGATCCGCTCCGTTGTGGCCACGGAGTTCGGGCTTAGCGTCCGCCAGCTGCAGGGCAGCCGCGGAGACAAGGCGGTCTGCCTGGCGCGCCAGCTCGCGATGGCACTCGCCTACCGGCACACCCATCACAGCAACGCGGTGATCGGTCGCCTGCTCGGCGCCCGCGATCACTCGACCGTTGTTCATGCCCGCACCCGCATAGCCGAGCGCCGCCACCAGGACCTCGACTTCGATCGACGCTGCCGCCGGCTCGAGATGCAGCTGTGTGAGCCTTGGGAGTGGCCGGACGAGGTCCAGCTGACCTTCCTCGACGGCCCGCTCTTCGACTGGCTGCCGCCGGCACCGCTCGCCTCCGCCGCGGTGCCGGCATGACCGTCGTCGTCACGCATCATGCGATCGATCGCTATCTCGAGCGCGTCGCCCCGGTGAGCCGCCTCGAGGCACAAGCTGCGATGGAAGCGGCTGCCAGGGGAATCGAGGCGTCCGCCGCGATCGGCGCGTATGTGGTGCGCCTAGCCAGCGGCGCCCGCCTGATTTGTCGCGGCCGCGAGCGGATCCGCGTCGTCACCGTGATCCCCGCCGGCGAGATCGTCGGCGGTCGGGTCGCCGTCCTGCCGGCGCTGCGCGCGCGGCGAGGCTGGCCGCAAGGGAGAGCGCTGCAATGAGCGCCATTACACCCGAAGCAGCCGAGCGCGCTGGAGACGCCGCACAGATCGCTGTCTTCCGCTCGGCCGACCGAGCGGAGGAGGCGATCAACCTCGCTTTGGCCGGCGTCTACTACTCGCTTGCTCATCTCCAGCGTCAGCTGGCCGCCACGGAGCGGCAGCTTGCTGATCTGGATCGGCTGCTCGCGCGTGAGCCGCGAAGGTTAGCCGCATGACACAGAAGCACGAGACGCTGCCGAGCGAGGCGATGATCGAAGCCATGGCCGACGCGATGCAGGAGATTGCAGGGCCTGATGCGCGGCCATGGCCGAAAGAGAGCGCCGCCACCACGATCAAATTGAAGGCCCTGCTTGTTGCCATCTGGCAAGCCGCGGAAGCCACCCGCCCTCCATCATCCCCGACCGGTGATGAAGTCTCTCCGGTGGAGGAGGCACATCGCTTCTGGCTCGTTTTCCAAGAACCCGGTTGCGTCCCTAACCGCAAAGGACCGTGGCCCGTGTCGCGGTTGGCCGAAACTCTGCGTGAGGCAATGAAAGCCCGGCTGACCTCTTACATTCACGTACTCACAGTGGACGAGCAGGGCGTTCCTCACGTCGAGCACGGCCCCGAAGTGCTGCAGATGCTGGATGGCCGTTCGATGTCGACGGGCAGAAAGCACAATGCAAGGGTCCGGGAAGCCGAAACAATCCGCCAACAGCAATCAGATTCATTGAAGGCCGGCTCATGACCCGCTGGTCAGAAGCCGAGCTGCAGGTGCTCCGCACGGTTTATGTGCAGCGGGGCCTCAAGGCTGCGGCGATTGAGCTACCTGCCCGAGCTGAGCGCTCGATCTACATCATGGCGAGCAGGATGGGCCTCCGCACGGAGCATCGGCCATGTCCGCGTGGTAAAATGCGCAGCTCCGCCGCTGAGGCGCTAAGGCTTCGTCGCCAAGGGTTCTCCTACTCGGCAATCAGCCGCCAGCTAGGCATGTGCGAGGCGACCGCGACCAATGCGGTCCTCGTCGCGGAATGCCTCGAGGCGGGGCATCGGCCGATCGAACGGGATCACAACAGGAAGATCCTGGCGGCAGGACGCGAGCGCCTCCGGCTTATGCTCCGAAAGGGCTTCAAGCACCGAGACATCCAAGTCCGCCTCGGCTTGGCCGCATCCTCGATCACCCGGGAGCGTCGGCTCTATGAGCAGGAGCTGCGCGATCGTCGCCTGGCACCCTTGCCGCCCGCGGGCGGTGGTGAGCGATACTCAGGTGCAAAGATTTCGTCTGCGGACCGGAAGGCTGTCGAGCAGCTCTACCTTGAGGGCTTTGGCGCCGGGAAGATCAGCGACAGGACCGGTGTCTCTCGAACGCACGTTCTTCGGATTCGCGAGAAGCTCGTTCGCCGGCTTGGCCGGAAAGGGGAGGCGCTTCCCGGTTGCGACGCGGATGGTCGCCGGATTGTCGTCCGAGATCACGCGCGCGCGATCCCGACTGATAACCTTCGCCGGCTCCGTGAGCTTCTGCTGGCTGGGGAACCCGTCAGCCGTGCGGCGCGGCAAGCCGTCGTTGGCAGCTGTCGAGCGTACCGGGTTTTCCATGAGCTGAAGGCGGAGCTCGCCGCTCGGGGCGAGGAATTGCAGCGGAAGCCATGGCGCGGCAAGCGACTGCAGTCGCAAGCGCTAATCGTGGCGCCCGCGCTGCCCGGCAAACGATGGGGCATTGACCGGTACCGTGTCCTGATCCGGGCGGGCCGCACGCACGAGGACGCTGTTCGCCAGGTCAAGGCCGACTGGGCGGCACATGTCGCCGCCCTGCCCTTCGAAGAACGAATCCACCTTCAGATCAAGGCGGGCGCGAAGGTCAGCAAAGTGGTGCGGCTCGCGCCCGTCATGCCTGAATGGACTTTCGGCGGTGTCGCAACAGGTGCGCTGTGAACTGCTCTAGCATGCGCCTGCCAGGCGGCGGTGCGGCAATCGTCTGCGGGGCTCGGCGACGGTGCCGGTGCGGGCGCCGCGCGACGCTCGAGTGTGACTGGAAGGTCCCTGAACGGCGGAGCGGCACCTGTGACGCTCCGCTGTGCAGTCGCTGCACGACGTCGCCGGGCCCGGGCAAGGACCTGTGCCACGCCCATGCCGTGGCTTTCGAGGAATGGAAGCGGCGTCGCCCATGACCTCGCCCGAACTGCTCGCGCTCGCGCGCTCCCTTGCCCGGGTCATGGAAGCCCGTGACTTTGCTCGGTCCAACCATGGAGTCGAGCATGCCCCAACCACAAGCCGCCCGACGGCGGAAGACCGCCGCTAATATGGACCAGGTCCTGATCTATGCCCGGTATTCGACGACCCTCCAGCGAGAGGCATCGATCGAGGACCAGGTCCGCATCTGCCGCGAAGCAGCCGAGCGCGAGGGCTGGGCCGTCACCGGCATCCACACCGACTACGCGATCAGCGGGGGCGTGCGGGACCGCCCTGGGCTTAACGGCCTTCTCGAAGCGGTCGGGCGCGGTGCCGGCACGGTGATCTTGGCTGAGTCGATCGACCGGCTCTCGCGCGACCAGGAAGACATCGCCGCGATCTTCAAGCGCGTGGCCTTCGCCGGCGCCCGGATCTTCACACTTTCCGAGGGCTGGGTTGGTGAGCTGCACGTCGGGCTCAAGGGCACGATGTCGGCGCTGTTCCGCAAGGACCTCGCCGACAAGACACGGCGCGGTCAAACGGGCCGGGTCCTCGCCGGCTTCAACCCTGGCGGGCGAGCCTACGGGTACCAGAGGGTCGCGCGGTTCGATGAGCGGGGCGAGCCGATCCATGGCTTGCGCGAGATTGATCCGGACGAGGCGGCGATCGTGCGGCGTATATACGCCGAGTTCGTCGATGGCCGCTCGCCGCGGGAGATCGCCCGCCGCCTGAACGGCGAAGGGGTGGCGGCGCCAGCTGGCGGCAAATGGTCAGCTGCCAGCATCAACGGTGACCGGGTCCGCGGGAACGGGATCCTGCAGAACGACATCTATCGCGGCGTCCTGGTGTTCAATCGCACCCGGCGCTTTCAGGATCCGGACACGCGCAAGAAGCGCATCCGGCCGCGACCGCCCGAAGAATGGACGGTGCGCCCAGCGCCCGAGCTGCAGATCGTCAGTGATGAGCTGTGGGAGGCCGTGAGCGCGAGGCGTGCCCGGTTCGACGGGACGCGAGCAGAGCAGCAGCGCCGGCCGAAGCGCCTGCTCTCCGGCCTGGTTCGCTGCGCAAGCTGCGGAGGCCGCTACGTGGTCATCGGTGCCGAGAAGTGGGGCTGCGGCAACCGGCGTGAACGCGGCGACTGCGGCAACGGGCGGACGATCCAGACCCATCTCCTCGAGGCGCGCGTTCTCGCCGGCCTCCAGGAGCAGCTGCTCGATCCCGATCTCGTGGCCGAGGTTGTTCGGGAATATCGCCGCGCGGCCCAGGAGCGGGCCGGCACCGAAGCGAAGGAGCGCGCCCGGGCCGAGCGGCGGCGCGACAAGGCGAAGCGCGACGTCGACCGCCTTATTCGAGCTGTGACGGACGGAGGAGCCGAGTTCGGCGAGATTCGCTCGGCGCTGGAGAAGAGCCGGGCGGACCTGGCCGCGGCCGAGCTGGCGATCGCCGACGTCGGCGCCGGCGCGGTCATCGCTCTGCATCCAGGAGTGGCCGACGATTACCGGCGGCGAATTACTAACCTGCGAGAGCTGCTGACCGGGCCGGAGGACGCTAGCCGCGCCGCTGCCCAGCAAGTCCGCGCCCTCATCGATCATGTCACCGTTGCGCCGGCCGAAGGCCGAACGGGAACGGTGATCACGATAGAGGGTCGCCTCACGGCGCTCCTCGACCTTGCCGCCGGGAGGGCGGTTAACTCAGTCGATGTATGTCAGCGTTGGTGCCCCACAGACGACAGAAGCGGGCACTCAAATCATTGGACAATTTCAGTGTCGCGATCCTGAAACCACCAACCTTGCTGGCTTAACGGCAGGGATTTGGTTGGGCCTACCCGCGCAATAACCGATCCCAGCTATGTCGGCACAACTAGAGATTGACTGACCAATATGCATGTCTATGTATATACAGTGACGTGTATATGGATGCCTTTGAAGCTCTTGCCGATCCGACGAGGCGACGTATCGTCGCAGCGCTGCGGAACGGCGAAAAGCAGGTCGGCGACATCGTCAGAGTGGCCGGTGTCCATCAATCAGGCGTGTCACGCCATCTTCGGCTTTTGCATGACTCAGGCTTTGTCACGGTTCGACCTGAGGGTCAGCGTCGATTTTACGCGCTTCGGCCGGATCCATTTCGTGAGGTCGACGTGTGGCTCACCAGCTATCGTAGCTTGAAGAGGGATCCGGAGATGGCAACGTGACTCCGCTTCAGAGCCCGCATCAACTTCAGACAGTGATTGCACCCCGTCCCTCGCTCAAAGTCATCGACAGTAAGCCGCTAAGAGTGGATCGGCGCGATCCCATGCCGGCGTCAACGACTTGCGGTTTTCGAGTCGCCGGCATGTTCGCCGGGGTCGGGGGTCTTGAGGAGGGTTTTCGCCGAGCAGGGCATTCCAGTTCGATGCTGTGCGAATTCGATCCCGCAGCAAGGCATGTCCTTTCTCGGCGCTTCGCAGACGCTGAGATCTCCGAAGACGTGCGTGCCCTCAGCGCTCTGCCCGATTGCGACGTCCTGACAGCGGGCTTCCCCTGCCAGGATCTTAGCCAGGTCGGACGCCGCGTCGGAATCTCCGGCCCCAATTCAGGACTCATCGGCTCGGTCTTCGATCTGCTGCGCAAGAAAGCAGTCACTCCGCAGTGGATCGTGCTCGAGAACGTACCTTTCATGCTGAGCCTCGATCGAGGGCGAGCAATTCGTTTGCTTGCACAGGAGTTTGAATCGATGGGGCTCTCTTGGGCGTATCGAACGATCGACGCACGATCTTTCGGGCTGCCGCAGCGCCGACGCCGCGTAGTTGTGCTTGCGTCGAAAGCGCACGATCCACGACCCGTGCTCCTAGGAGTCGATGAAGGACCTCCTGCGCCCTTCAAACGCGGAAACCACGCGTGCGGGTTCTACTGGACCGAGGGAAACACCGGTCTGGGGTGGGCCATAGACGCCGTGCCGCCCCTGAAGGGCGGGTCGGCACTCCACATCCCTTCGCCGCCCGCTATCTGGTTCCCCCGAACAGGTACAATTGCCACGCCCTCCATTGAGGACGCCGAACGCCTGCAGGGCTTCGAGCCGGGTTGGACCGATCTCATGGACTTCGATCCGCGCGCAGCCCGTAGACGATGGCGGATGGTGGGCAATGCGGTGAGCGTTCCGATGGCCGAATGGATTGCAACCCGGCTCACGGCCGAACGGAGCCACTTCGTAGAGCAGGACGCCGGCGATCTCCCGAGTGAAGGGAGTTGGCCGGGGGCCGGTTGGGGGCATGGCGGAAGGAGGGGGCGTTCTCTCGCTTCGGAGTGGCCAGTGAGCCGGCCACGCCAGCACCTCGCGTCCTTCCTACGACAGCGGCCCACCCTTCTCTCGCGCAAAGCCGCCGCGGGTTTCTTGTCACGCCTGGTTGCTAGTTCGCTCCGCTACGATCCGAAGTTCCGCTCCGACTTGCAAGACCATGTTAACGCCTTCGGTCGGCCCTGACCAAATGGAAGCGGTAGATCCGAGTACCAGTCGCCGAATGGCCCGGACTCGGCAACGGGACAACGCACGAGAACTCGCCCTCCGCTCCGAGCTCCATCGTCGGGGTCTGCGATATCGCGTCCATCAACGCCTTCTTGAGGGGTCGCGACGCACTGCGGACATCGCCTTTCCACGGCGCAGAATTGCCGTGTTCCTGGACGGGTGTTTCTGGCACGGCTGCCCCGTCCACGGTACGAAGCCTCGGAACAATGCCGCTTGGTGGCGGGAGAAGATCGATGCCAACGTCGCTCGGGACCGTGACACCGATGCAAGGCTCGCGGCCGCCGGCTGGTTGGTTGTGCGTGTATGGGAACACGACGATCTTGGCGACGCCGCTGACCGGATCGAGCAAGTGGTGCGCGCAACTTCGACCCCGCAGCACTTAGCCACCATACGACCCGACACCGGCCAAGCCACTTAAGGAAAGACGGGTCAGATTCGGTAGACGCGACCCATTGCCAGGAGCGCGTTCCAAATGGTGCGGTGGGCTTCGAACCCCGCCCAGGTGCTGTCACGCGCTCCGGCCGCAACCGTATCGCAGCCGTGCACATACTCATCGACGACGCCCGTCACCGATTCTCGCCCGACTACGATGCACCCGATCTGATGACGTGACAGGGAAACACACCAACGCCCCGCCTGAAGATCGAAAGCGGTGGGCGTTCCGACCCTTGAGAGGGGGTGTCGGACTATTGCAATTGGCAACTGCAACCCCTGCCAGCGCTCTACCGTATCGACCCGGATGCCGCCGCGTCCGCGTTGCCGCAGTTCGTCGCTAATGGCGCCGCCAGCGATCACATGGGGATCGATGCACCCGATGTCCTCTTCGGCCAGAATGCCGCGCCCGACCCATTCAGCTTGCCGTGTCAGGATGCGATCGGCCAACCGGGCCATGACGCGCGCTACCTCTCGGTCTGCCTCTTCGTGGGGTGGCGGCGCGCCCGGAAGCGTTATCGCGACCAGGCTCTGCCCCTCGGCGATAGCGTCGAGCGCGTCGTCGATGCCCCGTTCCAGGCCAGGAACGCCGAACCGGAGGGTTCGATCGCCCCGATCCACAACCGATTCGAAAGGTAGGTCCGGATAGAAGGAAGCTTGGACCAATGCTGCGGTGTCGGGAAGCAGGCGGCGGGTGACCGGCAGGCCGTGCACCGGCGTGTTTGGGAAGCGATCGAGGATGTAAGCGGGCGCCGACCAATGAATTTTATGCTCGCCCGCCTCAAGATTGGTCGTGTCGGCCGAGCTGACCGGCTCGAGTTGGCCAGGATCACCGACCATCAGCACCCGTGTCGCAAGATGGGCGATCGGCAGGAAATCTGACGCCGACAGCTGATAGGCCTCGTCCACAATCATTAGGTCGAAGCTGCCGGGTCCTAAACGATGGAGATGGGACGCGAGGAGATGGGCATTCGTAAGCACGATCCCGGGCCCGAGGTTAAGCGCCGTGTCCCACCCATTGAACGCGTTGATCTGGCCGACGAGGTCCGCTGGCAGAACTCGGTGCGTGGCATGAGCAAGCTGGAGGCGGGGAAGCTGGTACTCGATGAAGCGTCGTGCGATGTCGTAGAGCTGGCTTACACCCGGCGTGACCACTACCACGCGCATCGAAGGAGCACCGACGGCCACTGCCCCGGCACATTCGACCAGGAAGGTCTTGCCCGCGCCCGGTGGCGATTTCGTGATCGACAAGGGCGCGGTGCCGAACAGGGCTTCCCTGACGGCTTCGTCGATGACCCGGTCGGCCTGGTCGAGAGCTTGCTGGAGTGCGACGGTCACGGGCGCCTCATGGCCTGCGCGGCGGCAAGTGCTGAAATAACTGGAGGTGTCCGGGCGGAAAGGACCGGCGGCGCCGAACTGTAAAAGACCCATGGCTGCTGCGCTGCGACCGCGCTCAGTGCGCGGTAATTTACGAACGCGAACGGGGCACGGACGAGTTCCACTGGTGCGCCGGTTGTGAGGACGTGACGAGTCCTCACTCCGGTCTTGATCTCGAGGTCGATCCTAACCCCTCCTGGAATCGAGGACAGCCCCCGGACCACGCCGGTGACATTGGTGCCGAGGATGCGGACTTTGTCGTCCTGGCGGAGCCGGTTCACACCCTGCTGTGAGTGGATATCGATCGAGCATGGGTTGTAACCAGGCCGCGGCTGGCGAACCGCACCGACCTCTCCGGCGACTACACCGCCTGCCCGAATCGCCTGTTGCCGAAGCATCGGATCGTTCTCGAGTGCCGCGAACGTAGCCTTCTCTTCACCAGCCTCCATCGTTCCCAGCTCGGCCGCCAAGCGGTGCGGCTGGCGAGCCGGATAAAAGCCATTGGCCAGCGCATCGCCGACCCGCTTGCTCGAGTCCGCGACCAATTCATCTAATCCGGAGGAGGGCAACCCTAGGCCGAGGAAAGCTTGTCGGCCCTCGACCAGTAATTGCCACTCGCGACGCACCCAATGCCTGAGGATGGCGGCGATCTGCGCCTCAAGGCGGGCTCGACGCGATCCCCTCGCCGCTTTCGCTTCCTTGCGCAGTCGATCGATTCGATCGTCCTCTGGATGATCGGGCGTGTTGGGTAGGATGCCTGACGCGGGCAGCCTTACTCGCTCGCGCGACTCCACTAGGGGATCCGGCACGGAAGGATCGAACCAGGCAAGGATCGCATCGAGGTGCCCCTCCTCAATTGGAGACATTCCGGTGACCACGTGGTCTTGCAGCAGGGCGGTTGCGTCCGCGACCAATTGCTGGCCCGGAATGGTCGCCTCATGCGCGATCACACGGCACAGTTCACCCATTCGCACGATCTCGTGCTGAGCGGTCCTGTTGCGCCAGTAGCGGTGCCCAAGCACGTCAAGTGCCTCAAGCGTGATAGCATGCGGGATCCAGACCCGCAGCGGCGCCCCGGCGCTCATCGCTCGGGTGACGTTTTCGTCAAGGAAGCGCGCGAAAGGCAGCAGATCGCTGACGTCTCGACCAATCGGATCCAGGCGGACGACGATGGTTGGCTCCTGGTCCAGGGAACCGAACGCAAGGGCCTGGATGTGCTCCTCAGTGACAATTTTGATTGTCGCGACACCGATGGTGACGTCAGGATCGGGCGAGAGCCGGCTGGACGTCCGGGCCGAAATCGCCTGACGTCGGCTGCGTGCCAGCACCCGGTGGAGACTATCTTCGAACCCGTTCATGCTGCCCTCCCGATTGCATCGCGACCGCCTAGTGCGCGGAGCTCGGTGGCGATGATGCGCTGCTGTTCGTCGATGGGTGCCGCCGCGCCCGTCATGAGGGCTAGCAGGTGATCAATCGTGGCTCCGCCCAGCATCCTGCCGGCGACGTCGCCCATGTCGGCCGCGGTGCCGGCGACGCGCTGGCGGCACCACTGAGCCATGACGCAGCTAGCCAGGCACGAATCTTTGAAACTGGGCTGGAGGTCGCCGACAACAGTGTAGGGCTCGGCCCCTGCCCGGAGCTCGTCGACCCGCTGCCGATGGCGCAGGAACGCCCGAATACCGATCTGGACGGCCTCAATGGCGCCGCCGATGTCCTCAACCCGGGGAGCATGAGGAGCGAGTCCGTTCGGTTTGGAGAAGACGAGCATGCCCAGCGGCGCAACGATCACCGTCTCGTCAAGACGGTGATATTCGTGGCGCAGCGCTAGGTTCTGGGCTCCGAGCTGCAGGCGGACCCGAGCGAGGTCGCCGGCCGAAACCTCGTTCTCTCGCACGATGAACGATTTGAGGTCGCCCGGGAGATAGGTGCCACTCTCCGGCGTCCAGACGAGGAGGTCGGGTGCGATGAAGAAATAGGGCTTTGGACCCGGCCGAGTGGGGAGGAGCAATTGCGGCTGGACGATGATGTCAGGTGCCGTCCGACCGGCCAGCCGATCGGCGAGGATATCACGGGTGATGCGCAGCCGCGCGATCCGGGCGTCGTCTTTCGAGCCCGGATGATCATCCATCAGGTTGCGCACCATCACCCGGTCGGCGGTGGTACCCACCTGGTTTGCGAAAGCCTCGCGGAGCAGGCGGGCATCTCCAGCGAAGGCGTTGCGCTCGAACTGGGCACCACGCCGCTTTGACGACTGACGCTCGCCAAATTCGCGGTCGTAGGGCTGGCCTACGACCCGTTCGTAGAAGCGCTTCTCCGAACCTTCCTGCAGCACCATCGCGCCGAGGATTTCGCACTCAGGGTTACCCGCGAGGCGAACCAGTGCCGTGCTTCCCTTAACGCTCATCGATCGCACTCCTCCAGGAGGGCGAAGACCCCGGCAGAGACACGAGGCCGTTGCGTGACCCAAACAGGAGTTCTCGGTCATTGAGGCGGGCGGCGAGCTCAAGAGCCGCCTTTTCGCGCAGGACGCGATCGTGATCCGAGTGGCGGTCGAGTGCACCGGAGATGGCTTTAAGCCACTCGTCGTACGGAAACTCGCCGCGCCGTACCGAAAGGCCGGCATCGCGCGCCTGGTCAGCGGCTACGTACTGCAGAACTTCCGGCTGTTCCGCAATAAGTTCTCCGGCTTCCACCCGTCGCGCGAGATCGATCGCCCAAGCCGCACCCCGGAGGAAAAGGATCCGGCCACTCATCGGACCCACGATGCGATCCGCAAGCGGCCAGTCGGACCGGGCCCAGAAACGCTTCACTGCTCGCCCTTGGTCGTGCGTCAGACAATGGCAGAGGTAGACGGGACGAACCCGGGAGGAATCGTAGGATTTGGCCTCATCGTTGGAAAGCGTTCCGAACCGGGTCGCGGGTACGGTCCGGCCGTGGAGCGGTCGAATGATGCCAGCCAGCATGAGCGAGTTGAGTGGGGTGGCGGCCTCGTCGAGCATGTCGGCTACCAAATCGCGGATCGGACGGGTCGATTCCTGCCGAGCTGGCCGGACCCGCTTCTCCAGCGCGACCCGCTTGGCCCTGAGAGCCGCCAGCTGTAATTCCAGCTCTGCTTCTTCATCCCTGAGCCGGTCGAGATCGTGAGCGATGTCCATGTCCTATAGCTATAGGAGCTTATAGGACTTGTCTATCGCATTTTATCGGACTTGTTGAGCGTTGCCCGTAAGGCCTTGGTATCGCAACGAAGAATTATTGCAGCTCCCTGCTTTAGGAGAGCGGTTCGACAGCCTATATTGGCCTCGGAAACGATTTTCTCCACTCGCGGTTAAGCCCGTCCGTGCTATCGGGGTGTCAGAGGTGAACGATGTTCGAATATGGTAGCGGCTTCTTCGAGCAGAACGATGTGGCGCTTGAGGACATGCGCGACGTGATGTCGGCTGCTGCCATCGCGCTTGCCGAGCGCATGGCTGACGATGAAGTGGCCCTTGAGGGCGAGGTCCAGGAGGACTAGCCCCCCGATCGCGGCGGGATCGGCCACCGACCCGCCATGATGTCCTCGTTCGGATGCTCGATCCCTACGGGGACCACGCCGCTCAATTTCCACGACTCTGCACCGTGCTCATCATGGCGCCCGTCGAGCGTTCGCTCCCGCACCCGGCTTGGCTGGAGCGTGAGGCACATTGCCTGCGCGCCTGGGGCAAGGTTGATCTCCGTCAACGTGCCGGTGTCGTCCTGGAAGAGGCCGATCTGCCGCGACGGCAGGAAACGGCCCGTGTCGTTGCTCCGCTGGATCAGGCCAAGCGAGGACAGGGTCAGGACCGATGACCCTGGATCCTCGGCGAGCACGGTTGCATAGCGAGCTGGCCAACGTGATGCGATCTGGGGGCCGTCCATCAGGAGTGAGATTACGAAATTGGGTCCAATCCCGCGCACGAGTTCTTGGCACGGATCACTCCGCGCCAGATCTTCGCAGATAAGGGTGGTCACCGTTGCGCCGCCGCGCAGGACCATGACGTCAAGGCTGCGCGATAAGATATCGATGCGCTCCCACCAACCACGGTTCACGTCGAGCGCCGAACCCAGAGCATAGTTAGTGATCTGCGACTTCTCGATGCGCCAACGGTGATGCTTTTCGCGAATGGAGACGTCGAAGCTTGGTGTTCCCGAAGGCGAGCGCAAGAAGCGCGCCATACCGGTGAAGTTGCCCTTCCGCACAGCTTTGCCTGCTACCGTCTGGTCGAAAAGTCCTGAGACCAGCAACTCGAGACCTGGCCTGTTCTGCAGCGCCTCGCACAGCAACCGGAAAACCTGTGAGCCGAGCGCCACCTCAGGAAGAACAAGCGCATGTACAATGCCGACGTCCACCTCGGCCCTAGCGAGCAGCGCCTCGATGAACTCCAAGAACGTTCCGAATCCGTCCAGCGGCTGCCCGTAGTCGCTCTTGGCGCACCAATGGGGTTCGACATCGAACCAACCCCAGCTCGCATCCGCGGCCGGGTGACCGCTGAAAGCCGATGCGCGGATGCAATAAGGAGTTGGCACCACCATGACGTTGAACGGCCGCTCGGCGGCAGGCTCCTGCTGATCGCTCCGCGACGGGGCCAAACGCCAATAGGCTCGCGCCATTCCACGGCCCGGTAGCAGCGCAAGGTGGTGCGACAAGGACCGGATGGTGCAGCCGACCTTCGGCGTACGGCTCTTGGGCAGGATGCAAATCTGGTCAGCGTCGGCGCGCGAGAAGGTAATAGCGCCGCGCGGCGCCATCCGCTCTCTCGCAATCGCGCGCCTGATAGGAAACTCAACATAAACGGCTTGGGCCGATTTCTTCCCGGCGACTTCGAAGCCTATGTCCATCGCCGCTTCGTCAGCGATGCAGAAGAGGGAGAGCGCAGCCCGCCACCAGGAAGGGTACTTCGTATCCGGTCCGATCGGCACGAACAGTGGCTCGTCGAGGTGCCGTTGAAGAATGCGCCACGCGGCCAGCAGCGCCTCGGGCGGCGGTGGTAGTTCCTCCTCTCCAGTTCCGCGCCATTCTGCACCGGCTCGTACCCAGGTGTCACGATCTGCAGCGGCAACCGTCAGCGACCGTGGCGTGAGCGGAGGAACCTCCGGGCTGACATGATGGTAGGCGCCGCTGCGCATGAGCAGCGACCCAGCAAGCGCAAATAGGTCAACAGCCGAGCAGGGCGGATTGCGCCATGACTCATGCAGCCTCACCGGTTGTTCACGACCCTCGGCTGCAGCCTTCAGCCGCTCACGATAGATCTTGTGGTCGACGTAGCCCCGGGGGAAGATGGCACGCATCCCATCCCGAAGAGTCATCCCCGCCCCGACTTTCGCCGCCATCTTCCTGCCGGTCACAGACAAGCAAATTCCTCCACAAACCGCAGGCCGCGAGATCTTCTATGATCACGCCGATGCGGCGAAGCTCTAGCGACTGTCCGTTTGGCTATCCACCAGCGATCATCACGAGCGGAGGGCGGTCTGAGAAGCGGCAAAGGACGCTAGTCAGCTGTAGTGGTGGGAAGAAGGGATAGGAGGGGGGGGTGGTGCGCAATTAAGGACAAAAACCGCCCTGCCCGTTAGGGCGCTTTTTATCCTTTTCGACCACCCCTCTTTCTTCCGTGTAGTTGGAGCGTAAGGGCATGAAACGCCCCTTGATGACCATTGGCGACCGGTCGGTCACCCCGGAGCAGGTCCAGTCTACGGTGAGCAAGGCCTCGGCGGCTTGGCTCAGCGATCGTCGCCCGAAGAAGGCGGCGGCTGAGCGGAAGCGGCGCCATCGGGCCCTCACTCAAGAGGAGCGGGAAGCCAAGGCGCTCGCCACCGCCACCGCAAAAAAGAGGCGGGCGGACGAACGGGAAGCGCGCGAGCTCGACCGCTTGCTGGCGCGGATCGGCTATCTAAGCCGCCGGAGCCAGCGGGAGGCGGAAGCGATGCTCCGGGTACGGGTGAGTTGGAAGAGCAGCGCCCAGCCGAAGGTCACGGCCATCTGCCCACGCAACCTATATACAAGAATGGCGCCCGAGCTGACGGAGCGGACGAAGGCCGCGCTCGCGACGCGCTCCCGCGTTGCGGTCGACGGCTTCAAGAACATCGTGCTGCGAAAGATCCCACGCGGATACGGCCGCAAGGAACGAGGGACCCGTGCCTACGAGCATGGTGAGGCGGCTGACCTGGCCAGGTACATCCTGAGGGATCAGGCTCTGGAGACCGGGAGCGTCAATCGCTTCAGCAACATTCTGGAGTTCGACGGTCCCAACGCTCTGTACCAAACAGACGCATTCTCTGTGGACGATCGCCGCTGTGCACAAATCGTCGCCTTCTGGAACGCACTCGAAGCCTTTGAGGCCGAGGCCGATGCGGACGGCAACGTCTACAGCCATCTGATCGTGGCTATGCCGCACGAGCTAAGCCCCAATGGGCGGGCTCAAGCACTCGAGGATCTCTGCTTCCGACTTGATGCTCTTCATCTTCCATATGTCGCCAGCCTGCATAGGCCTGATCCCAAAGGGGACGTCCGAAACTTCCACGCTCACATCATCATGTCGCCGCGGCCATTCGCCGTCGAAGGACCGTTCGCCTGGAGCTTCGAGGCCGGCAAGGCGACCGAACTGAATTCTCGCGCTGGATACGATTGGCTGCGCCAACAAGCGGCGGCGGCCTTCAACCATGCCCTGGAAAAGGAAGGCAGGGCGCTTCGCTACACCGGGATCGCTCAGGCGAAGCGAGGGGTGCCGTCCACGGGTGAGGCTCACGACGGCCCGGCGAAGACCGCCCGCAAGCGGCAACAGGAGGCAGACGAGGCCGAACGAAAGCGCCTCACCGCCCAGCTCGCAGCGCACGTCGCCGCGGTCATGAACCGGCAGACGTCCCTGGGGACCGAGATACAGCAGATCTTGCACCCGCCAGTGGTGAGCGAGCCGCAGCCAGCCATCTCTCCTGCCCTGGCGGGATTGCGCAAGAAATACCCGGACCCGCTCAAGCTTGAGGGCCTATCGGTCCTCGACTTTGTCGCATTCACGCCGGCCGACCACGCCAGCGACGATTGGTTCGGGCCGGCGTACAATCTAGCGGTTGAGCTTCGGCGAGGAAATTGGGAGCTGGTGCGCGACAACGGCGGCCAGCCCGAACTCGCCGTTGAGAAGCGCTTGGAGTATCAAGCACTCCGCCAGGCTCCGGCGCTGCCCGACATCGTGGATGAGGCCCTGCGTGAAGCCCATCGGCGGATGGTGGCAGAACGCGATTGGAAGCGGCGGGTCCGACGCGACAAGGAGCGCATACGAAAGGAAATGTTGACGTGGCTTAGAGGCGCGCCAGTGTCGCTCTTCGATAGCGAAGCGAATGTCCTACCCGAGTTCCGGGACCGCTTTCCCAAGCACGTAATGGCGCTCGATGGCGTCCGGAAGGCCATGGTTGACTGCCATATCGCGGCGCTGGAGCTGCAGAGGCGCTCAGCGGCTGCTACAACCAAGCGTGTCCCCGACGAAGTAGCATCGCGATTAGATCTGGGCGCGTCCTTGCCACCTCCAGCGCCTTCGAGCCCGGCCGTCGACGATGGCGCCGAGAACCAGCTGTTCGACGCTGTTCGGCAGGGATTGGTCAAGCTCCCTGGGAAGAACTTGGGTAAAGGGTAGAAGTGTCGATGGCCGAGATCACCGACTAGATTGAATGTCTTGATCTGGAAATGGCCTGCGGCTGCCTGCCGGTCCAACGACAGCGTTCCCGGCAAGACTTTAAAGTAGCAAGCAACCTGGTCGCAAACCGAGCGCGCGGCATGCTCTAGCTGAACTTCCTCCACAGCTTCGGAGGAAGAATGTTCGTCCCTTTCCAGCCAGATCCCCGGATCAAGTCAGTGCTCTCCCGGTTCGGATTCGACGAGGAGGCGGCGATCACGCCGCTTGCCGAGCTGAAGCGTGAGATTCATCAATATGGCGAGCGCCGCTGCGACAAGGAAGCGAGCCGCGACAACCTCATCTACTATCTTGGCTTTGCCTTCGCAGTGAACGAAGCTCTCGACGTCGACAGCCTTGGTCTGACTGGCCTACTCTCAATTCCACTTGAGGCCTTCGCTACCATCCTGGTGGAATCCGATGAGCCCGCAGAGGGCAGCGATCGCTTGATCGACGCTCTCCGCTATGCGCTCTCCCAACCGGCCGTGCTCGGGTGGGCTCGAGCCAAGGGCGTGTGGCTGCAGTGGAAGCGCCTGGAAGTGGTCTACCGCAAGGAGATCATCGACTTTCGGAAGTCGGACGCATTCGACCGCCCGGGGTGGCGCAAAAGGTCGATCACCAAAGCTCAGCACTACATGGTTGGTGAGATCGTCCGGATCCTCGGGGTCGCGAATCCGAGGCTGGCCACGCGGGGCGAGGCGTTTAACTTCATTGCCCACCATGGCGGCAATCCGCGCTTCCTCGTCGAGCCGCCCGCGCCTGCCAACTTCTGGGAGGCCTGAGCCATGAACCTCCACGATTTTCTCTCGGAGGCGCTGGCCGCACTCGACCTACTGGGCGAGGTGCAACGGCTGCAGGCGAGCATGAGTGCCCAGGTCGACGCGCTGCGAACTGCGGACGGCTCCAGCCCGTCCCGCGCAGACTTCCTCGAGCAAGTACGACGAGATTACGAGGAAGTCAGCGGTAAGCTCGTGGCGCTGTCCGAAATCATCACCGTATTTTTCGAACATCGCGAAACGCTTGACAAAGCGTGATCGGCATCCGACTTTCTAGCCGTCTTGGAACTCCTCAGCAGGTTCATTCGAGAACCGTTTAGAGGAGTATCCCAGTGTTCCAGTATAATCTCGACGCCTTTGAAGCCGTGCAGAATGCCTGCGCTGGCGAGACCCTTGGTGTTGCTGCGGTTGTTGCGACACCCACGACCGCCGCCAGCGAGCCGCTGATGGCAGGCACCAGCTTGCTCAGTGTGACGCGAGCGCTGTTGTGCCAGGACTACCTGAACGCCTTGTTGGGGCTTCCCGAAGCTGAGCAGAGCGGACAGGTGCTGCTTGGATCCACCGACTTCTGCGATGTGAGCAACGTCCACCTGTGGTGCCCCCGCGTGCGGTTCCTTACCGTACCGAAGAACGCTCCCGCCATGGCCGAGCGGATCAACTGGATGTGGCACGCAGGATCGCTGCGAACGGATGCCGATTTATTCGACCGCTCCATCGAAGCGATCGACATCATGGTAGGACAGGTGGCGCCGCACGGAGAGTTTGATCCCGAGACGCTGGCAGACGACTTGTTCCATCTGAGCGCGGACCACGCCGAAATCGTCGATGCACTCTTCCACGGCGACCTCGACGATGTCCCTGACCTCATCGACGAGGCCGACGCTGGACGCGAGGAAGAGCTCGCTTTGGTTCAAGCAGCGGCCTGGACGTACGTCTGCTGGAGCGGCTTCGAAGGCCAGCGCCAAGCTTGCTACGGCTGGCGCCAGAAGCACAGGCCGCTTGACGGAGTATGGGACCTGGCCAGTGACAAGCCGGTGACCATCGGTCAGCTCTTCCGGCCGCGGTTGAAGCAACACGAGTTCGCTTCCGAGATGAAGGACCTATACGAGGCCAACGTTGCAAGCGGGACCTGCGAAGTGACCGACAAGCGCACCATCAACAGTATCGAACGACGGCTGAAAGAGGTCGGCCTCGGCTTCATCAATCGCAAGAGCGAGAAGGAGATGTTCGCAGCCTTCGGCGCCGGTCGGGCCGCCTGTCTTGTTGAGGAACTGAAAGAAAGGGCAGTCGCAGCTGACTTCTACCAGTGCTGCTATCGAGCCGATCTGAAGAGTCCCGGCGGAAAGAGCAGGGCCGGCAAGCATGCCGATGCTCTGTTTGCGCGGATTTCCTGCGTTGATCGCCTAGCCGTCGTCGTTGCTCGCACCTGCCACCTGGCGGAGCTGGCGCGGCACGCCAAGACCAGCGATGATCTCCGTGCGATGCTCAACGCCCACCTGCCCGGCATTCTTCGTCCGCAGAAAGACAAGCGAGATGCACCGGAGAAGCAGCGCATGCGACAACTCTACCATGTCCTGCGGATCGAGTTCCTGCGGGACGGGGAGCATTGGTCAAAGGCAGAAAAGAAGCAGCCTCGGGACAAGCGTGCGCTGCCCGCCTTGGAGTTGAGCGAGGCGGAGCGCCAGCGTGGCCACGAAATCTTCGATCGGTGCTGGCGGGAGCTGCGTCGGCAGCCCTCCGACTGGCGCTTCCTCTCGCCGTTCGGATGGTCATATGATGGGCGCCCGCGGGTCCGATTCAGCGCACCCCGGTGAAGCCAGCGTCAGATGAAGGCCGCTGCTCAGCGGCCTTCATCTGGTCTCAGGCTCATCCTCAACGTCTGCGCGTATGTGATCGAGCTGCGTCAGCTATGCGCCCATTCGGGTCACAGGAAGCGGTCGTTCGTTCAGCGAGCAACGAATGTCTTCTTCCGACCCATTGCAGACATTAGCGTCCGAGCTATCGTTACCTCATGGACAAATCCGTGGCGGTCTATCGCGTGAATGGAACAGTGGTCGTCGCTCCGATGGTTCGCACCACAAGCGGCCTTGGCTTGGAAGTTGACCCATGCACACTTGGCGCTTCCCCGGAACGGGAAGCCGTCGAGGCCGCGCTTAGGTCCGCCCTTGCTCAATCTGGTCGCATCGTCCCGCATCCGTCGCAACATGAGTGGAAGGGTTCGTTTGACCCCTTCTTGAAGGCAGCGGGCGTCCGCAGCCTCACGGCGTTCATGGCGACGGCGCAGTCGCTGCACGTCGATGAGGAAGCCGGTGCGGTGGTAGTTACGCCGAACCGCAACCTAGGCGCTAAGGAAGGCTTCGAGCCTGTCCTCACCGACCGGCAGACACTCCCCAATCTGAGTGCGGCAGCAAGCGCGGTCTTGGAGTTGTTGCCTCAAACCTAATGTCCGTTTTCCACCCATCGCGGACATTCACGAGATCGCGCCAGGTCCACCGACCCAATGTCTGGAATGGGTGGAAAGCGGACCTCAGCGATCTGCATCCGCGCCGCGTGCTGCCCACGCAATGCCGCCGCCTACGCACGCCGAGAAGACCGCAAGGCTGATGCAAACGGCTAATAAAAACCTGCCCCAGTCCCCGACGAAATATCCGAGCAGGGGAACGCCGACGAAATAGAGGAGGAGGGCTCCAACGACGGTGAAGCACGCCACCACCATACTGCGTTCGACGCGATCCATTCCCTCACACTAGAGATCGTCGCAATGTCCGCAATGGGTCGGAAACAGACACTCTCCCCGCCGATGAACCAGCGGCCGCTTTCGTGACCTCGCAACGAAGTTTGGACAGTCCCCTATCGGCCATCATGCGACCCGTGTTGAGGTGGCACGTTCATCGCACCGCAGCCTGACCATAACTCGGCTTCCTTCGAGGGAAAACGACATGAAATTTGCTACCCCGCTCGTTCTTTTAGTCCTCACGGCTGCAGCGTCGCCGCCTGGAAACACGTTCTTGGCGGACATGACGACCGCGATGGAGCGCATGCATCACGGCATGATGCGGCCTGCGAGCGGCGATCCAGACCGCGATTTCGCCGAGATGATGATTGTCCATCACGAGGGTGCGATCGATATGGCGAAAATCCAGCTCCAGTACGGAAAGAACGAACAACTTCGCCGCTTGGCGCAGGGGATTATCGTCGAACAGCAGCAGGAAATCGCGACGATGAAACGCATTCTGGATGAGCATAAAGCCAGTCATTGAACGTATCGCGGGAGGCCGCGTTAGGCTCGCAAGTTTTCAAGGAGATACGCCTGTGACCCACCGTTCAGTGGCCGCAATTGCGGCCGGCCTGCTGGCAATCGCGCCCGCCAAGGCGCAGCAGGTTCCGAACGGCAAATACGACGTACCGGTCAGCGCGCGTGATCGGTTCTACACGTCTGATCAGTTCTCGAACACGGTTTCAGTCATCGACCCATCGAGCAACCAATTGCTTGGGGTCATCAAGCTTGGCGACCAGACGCCGGGCAATCTCAGTCCGCTCTATAAGGGCCAGCTGCTGGTTCACGGCATGGGCTTCTCGCCCGACGGGAAGACGCTGGCGGTGGTATCGATCGGGTCGAATTCGGTCAGCTTCATCGACACCGAGACCAACACGGTGAAGCATACCGCCTACGTCGGACGCTCCCCGCACGAGGCCTTTTTTCGCCCCGATGGCCGCGAGGTATGGGTCAGCATCCGGGGCGAGGATTACGTCGCCGTGCTCGACGGCAAGACGTTCCGCGAAACAGGGCGGATCACGGTCCCTACCGGACCAGGTATGACCATCTTTTCGCCAGACGGGCGCTATGGCTTCGTCTGCTCCAGCTTCTCGCCGGAAACCGTGGCGATCGACACACGGACGAAAAAGGTCGCCGGGCGGGTCAAGCAGGCCAGCCCTTTCTGCCCCGACCTTGCCGCCACGCCGGACGGTAAGCAGGTGTGGCTAACATTGAAGGACGTCGGAAAGGTCATGGTGTTCGACGCTCGCCCGCCGTTCAATATTCTCAAGACGATCGATACTGGCCCGATCACCAATCACGTCAACATCGCGCGCACCGCGAAGGGGCAGTTCGCCTATGTCACGGTCGGCACCGAGAACGTCGTAAAGGTTTTCCGGACCAGCGATTTCGCCCAGGTGGCGTCAGTTCCGGTCGGTGCGCTACCCCATGGTCTTTGGCCGTCGGGCGACGGAAGCCGGATGTACGTCGGTCTGGAAAATGCCGACATGGTGGCGGTGATCGATACCGCCGCAAACAAGGTTATCGCCAACGTGCCCATCGGCCAAGGGCCGCAAGGCGTCGCTTATGTGCCGGGTGCGGTCACCGCCGGTGACGGACGGTCGAATTTGATGCCGCTGGCCAAGGCGCTGGCAAAGACCCAGCTGGAGTTGTCCGGGACCGGGCGAAGTCAGGTCACGCTGTTCGACCAGGGCCAAGTCCAGATCCTGCAGGCGGCGGTCGCGGGCCTGCCGCCCAAGACCGACTTCATCCTTGCCCTTGCGGACCGGCCGGACGGGCGAGGCAAGCTGCAGCCGCTGGCCAAGTTCACGACAAACCCGGCAGGCAGCGCCATCGTCAACGCGATTGGCCCGATCCGTCAGGTCGTGACCGACGAGGCCAGTGACGATCGGCGTTACCTCGTCGTTGCTAATGGGACGCCCGATGCACCGGGCGCTCCGGTGCAGGTGCAGCGCTAGGCGAGGCCGATCGCGAATAGCAACGCAAAGCTGATTGCGCCGAGCAGCACGAGCGACAGGACGACCGTCGCGGTCACCGGCCCTCCGGCCTTGGCGACGGTGCGGACATCGACACCCAAGCCGAGCGCGGCCATTGAGACGATCGTAAGAAAGGTCGCCAGGGTGGCGAGCGGCGCCAGGATGGCCACAGGGATCAGCCCCAGCGAGCGGAGCGCAACCATCGCCAGGAAACCGAGGATGAACCACGGCGCCAGCTTGCTCAGCGGTGGAATTTTTCTAGTGGGAGCCTCGCCGGCAATTACTGCGTCGGCCGGCTCGGACTGAGGCGCGAGGCGCGGCGCGAGGAGGGCCAGAATCACGCACACCGGTCCTAGCATTAGCACCCGCACCAGCTTGACCAGCGTTCCCATTTGCACCGCTACTGCGCCCATTGGCGCGGCGGCGGCAATCACCTGTGGCACGGCATAGACGGTGAGGCCAGCGAACGCTCCATAGCCATGACTGCGCAGCCCGAGCGCCATGCCGATGAACGGCAGCGCCAACACCACGATGACCCCCAGCACTGCGGTAAAAGCGATCGACGCCGCGACGTCGTCTCCGTCAGCGCCGATCACCGGCGCAACCGCCGCGATGGCCGAGTTGCCGCAGATCGAATTGCCGCACGCCACCAGCAGTGCCATCCGCGTCGGCAATCCCAGCATCCGCCCGATGGCGAAGCTCGCGACGATGGCAATCGTCACTACTATGACGATTCCGAACAGAAGGGCCCAGCCGGCAGCCAGGATCGTAGCCGCGCTGACCGAAGCGCCGAGCAGCACAACGGCGATTTCCAGCAAGGTCTTGACGCTGAACTGGATTCCTTCGTGCCACCGCTCGCCGGGCGTCCACAGCGAGCGAACCACCGCTCCCGCCAGAATCGCCATTACCAATGCCTCGATCCACGCCTTGCCAAGCAGCGCGATTTCGCCGGCTTGGAGGGCGTATGCCGCCCCGGTAACGGCAAGACATAGCAAGAGGCCGGGGACGATCGATCTCGGACCGAATGGGAGGGCGAAGCGGGCAAACATGGGCGCTCTCTAGCTCATTCGCGTCTTTCTGACGCGAGTTGTCAGCTTACAATTGCAGCTTGCGACAGCTCAAAGGGGACAACGCTGGGAGGTGCACAGCCGAGCCATGGCTTTGGATCAATAGCAGTTATCCCCGCGTGACTGGACGATTGTCTAGAATGCCGCCTTGTCGCCGAAAAGTGGACAGTCTCCTTACGGCCAAGTGCAGACGTCCGGTGACAAGGGAAGAAGAGGATCAATGAAGAAGGGGCAGGAGTTTGCTCCGCCCGAGCGGATGAAAAGAAGTTCGGGTTGAGGAGCGATCCATCCAAAGAGGATACGCCCTTGTCTATCAAAGAGATTTCTAAGTTTTCGCAGGCATTCGATGATCAGCCCGTTGCTGCCAACCTCTCCGGCGAGAAGGCCTAAGCCATGGCCGACTACAAGGCCGACCGCAGCAAGGTTTCAGTAGACGTCGCCGGAGGCATCATCCCGGGCGAGTTCAACGGCAAGCTCAACCGCACCGACGAGGTAGTCGGTCGCCGCATCACTCTCCATGATGGGAACTCGACGTGCCAGCGTGAGGAACTACTCATTCCGCCGCACGCAACAGACATGTTGCGGGATTTGAGTGCGATCCTGCGACGCTTCGAGGATCAGCGTCTGCCCGAAACGCGGGACCTGATGATCCTATTTACGGTGAGGTTCAGGCTGGGTGGCACCTTCCACGCCCAGTTCGAGGCTGCCCGTTCGTTCGCATGGGCCAAGCTCTGCGTGGAGCGGCGGCTGCCTGTGGTTCTGGTCCAACATCAGCCCGGGCTCAGCGGCTATGCGGAAGGCAAGCCGCACGTCCACATGCTGATCTTCGCCCGTGAGCTCCACGACAGCAACTTCCTCGGGTTCACGCCCCTGCTCAAGGGCTCGCCAAAGGTCACCCTTGCTGCCGAATGGGCTGCTTGGCCCGACCGGAACGCCTGACCCGTCCCAACCAACCGTGACCATCCACCGTCGTCCTCCGGCGGTGGAGACACCGCACACGCGCCTAATTCCAAGGAATACCAAGTGAAGACCGTTACCATCGATATCGAAACCGCCCTCGACGAGGAGGCTGCTGCTCGCTGCGGCTACGTCCCATCAGATGAGTTCGCTCCGTTTCCGCTGCACCAGGTCGTCTGCGCCAGCGCTCTGGCCGTCCTCAGCAAGGCAGACGGACAGCGCTTCTACGCTCTCGAGAGCTTCTCGCGAGGTTTAGTGTCTGAGCGCGGGATCATCATGTCCCTCGAGACAGCAGTCGACGATGCCGATGTCCTCCTGACGTTCAACGGCTACCAATTCGACCTGCCCGTGTTGCTGGCTCGGGCCGCTCTCCACGAGCTTCATGTCCCCAGGCTAATGGACATGCACAACCGCTCGATGGTCGGGAAACACCTCGACCTGTTCGACCAGCTGAAGCGAGCTGCGGCTCCGACGAGCCTCGCCCAGATCTGTGCGCCCTTCGGCATTCCGGTGAAGCAAGAGCCTGCAAGCACCGTATCCGCACTCGTGACTCGAGAGGACTGGGCCGCTCTTGAGCGCTATTGCGAGACCGACGTGGTGGGCTGCTGGCTCGCCAGCCTCTTCTGGAACAAGGTCCATGAGCCGGGCGCGGCCCGGACAGCTTGGCGTGAGTTCGCCTCATGGGCAGTCGAGCGCGCCAGCGAATACCCAAGCGTTGCAGCATTCGCCACCGTCCCGGAGCCGCCTCGTCAGAGCTACCCTACTCGAGGCCTGGACGACTTCGACTTCTGACGAACGGGGGCGGCATCGGCGCGGTGCCTCCGCCCTCACGGGGTGAGACCCACTTGGAGGAACTGACCTTTCGGCAATGATGCCCGGAGGAAAAATAATGGACTCAGGTTCTCACGATGCGACGCTCAGCAACTGGATCATCTGCGAGTTGTCGGATGGCCGGCATTTTCTCGCCGGCAAGGTGTCCGGTGATCGCAAGCAGCGCTTCAGAGAGGGCGCCTACATCACCACGTCGCTCGTCGTCAGCCCGACCGAGGCCATGATCGACGGGGAGATCATCGAAACGCTCAACAGCCGTTACCTTCTCACCGAGCGCAACAAGGCTGATGACGAGATCTTCGCCAAGCTCGATGCCTGGCTGGCGCAGCAGCCATCCCCGCCCACGCTGTTCGACGTTCTAGCCGTGCGAGACATCGACCTCTTGAACGCCTTCATCCTACGGGGCTTCCGGGCAGCGGCGGCCGAGGCGGCGTGGCGCAGCAAGAAAGCCGACCGAGAAAGGCGCGAACCCTAGCCAGAGCGGCGACAGCCTAACCTCGAAAGTAGCAAGCAACCTGGTCGCAAAGGACCTGGCGCCAGCATGACATGGAACGGGCATGTCGTTTCATTCGCCCATCCATGTTCAGAGAGCAGGAAGCCGAAACGCCGGTTCCAGGCGCATCCGCTGCGACCTGCCCAGGGAGCTCCCCGTGTCGCCCGAAGAAGTCGACCTGCTCCTAGCGTGGCTGGGTGATGTCGTCTCTGACCTTCTTGGGTCCGCAGGCGGCGCGAGCGACATCTCACAAGAAAGAAAGGATTAAAGATGAAGTACCATGGACTTCGCGTTGCCGCCTACGCCCGTTCCAGCACCGACGCGCCGCATCGCCTCACCGAAGAACTGCGGCAGCTGGCCCGTATTCGCGGATACTGTGCCGCAAACAAGATGACGATCGTGTCCTCCGCCATCGAGGGCGCAAAGATCGCAGTCGGGGCGGGTGACGACCAGCGTGACTTCGAGGAGTTGGTTGATCGCGCCTGCTCCGCGGATCGCCCCTTCGATGCCATCGTGGTCGCTTCGACTTCCCGCGTCGCGCGCCGCCCTGGCGAATTCGCAACCTACGCTGACCGGCTGAGCGCTGGCGGCGTGCTGCTGATCGCGGTCGACACCAGCGCCGCCAACCTCCTTGGTAAGGGGGCTTGAGTGAAGGCTCCCCTCAAGGTCGCAGGCTACGTGCATCCGCCGCTGGAACTGCAGTTCGCCCGGTCCATCGTGCCCGAACAGATCGCCAGCATCCAAGCCTATTGCCGCCAACGCGGCTTTGCGCATGTGATCACGGTCGTCGAGACGGCGTACGATGGGCAGCAGCACTATGGTCGGCTGGCGGAGCTGGTCACCGCCGCCTGCCGGCCCGAGCGCCCGTACGATCTCTTGGTCGTTCCTTGGTGGTCGCATGTCACGCAGGCTGGACCCGCGCTCGAACGGATGGAAGCCATGCTCCTAGGGGCTGGCTTAACCCTCGTGGCCATCTCGGATCGTTCTCAGCCGAAGCATGATGTTCTGGTCGGAGGAAAGAAGCGGTGAGGCTTCGGGCATGCGGCTACGTGCGGGTCAGCACTGACGACCAGGCACAGCACGGAATCAGCCTTCCCAGTCAGATCTCGAAGATTGAGGAGTTCTGCGCGGCTCGGGGTTGGGAGCTAGTCGACGTCCTGCAGGAGCCCGGCATGTCGGGCAAGGACGAGGGCCGGCCAGTCTTCCGCAAGATGATGAGCCTCGCGCAGAGCGCCCTGCGCCCATTCGACGTGATCGTCGTGTTCGCTCTCAGCCGATTCGCCCGCAAACTCTCCCTGCAGTCGAACTCATACGAGCAGCTGCAGGCAGTGGGCGTGGGTCTGGCCTCCGTGACCGAGACATTCGGCAAAGGCCCTAATGGCAACCTGATGCGCTCGATGGTCGGCGCCTTCAATCAGCACGTGTCTGACCAGTCGTCGGTCAACACGATCAGGACCATGAATGAGAATGCTGCGCAGGGCTTCTGGAACGGAGGCCCTATCCCCTTCGGCTACCAGTCGATCACGGTCGAGCGGCGGAAGGACAAGGAGAAGAAGAAGCTCGCCATTCGGGAGGATGAGGCCGCGGTCGTCCGCCAGATGTTCCGCCTTGCTCGCTACGGTGACGGGAAGGGTCCTCTGGGAGCCAGGGGCATTGCCCAGTGGCTCAACTCGAGGGGCTACACGCTGCGTGGCGCCCGTTTCAAGAACTCGAACGTGGCCGGTATCCTCAACCGCACACATTATGTCGGCTACTACCTCGACGGGAAGAAGAACGAGTTCAAGGAGCCCTTGCCCGAGGACCAGTGGATCACGGTGCCGTGCCCGTCGATCATCAGCGAAGAAGAGTTCCTCGAAGTCGCTGCCCTTCGCGCGAAGCGGTCGCCTAGGGTCACGCCGCCTCGGGTGACGAACGGCACGACCTTGCTGCCTGCCACGATCGCCAAGTGTGGCCAGCCAGGCTGCGGCGCCGGGTTGACGGTGCGCACCGGCAAGAGCGGCGCCTATCACTACTATTGCTGCAGCGCGCGCGTGAACGAAGGAGCTGCCGCCTGCAATCTCCCCTCGACCCAGCGGGATGAACTTGAAGGCGCAGTGATAGGCGCCCTGCAGGAACGGCTCTTCGCCCCTTCAAGGCTTCCGGTGCTTCTTTCCCATCTGCTGGATCGCTCTGCGGATGCTGACAAGCGGAGACGCAGGGATCTGGCGCTGGCGCGGACTGAACTGACCAGCGTGTCCAAGGCGATCACGAACCTCATGATCTTGGTCGAGCGCGACGTCTCTCGCCTTGATGAGCCAGAGTTCGCTGAGCGCATGGCTCACAACCGGGCTCGCAAAAGCATGCTCGAAGCGGACGTGAAGGCGCTGGAAGCTCAGCTTGCCAAGGCGAAGGTGCGCATCACCAAGGAAATGATCGATACTTTCGGCAAACGGATGAAAACGGCCCTCCGGGAGGGCGATCATCAGTTCCGCTCCGCCTACGTGCGACTGTTTGTGGACCAGGTCACCGTTACACCCGAGGAGATTGTCATCAGGGGGAGTAAGGCAGCGCTTGAGCGGACCCTCGTCAAAGTAGGCGATCCCGCTCGCGAGCCGGTGCCCATCTTTGACCGGGAGTGGTGCCCAGGAGAGGACTCGAACCTCCACGCCCTTGCGAGCGCCAGCACCTGAAGCTGGTGCGTCTACCAATTCCGCCACCTGGGCACAGATGATGCTTGGCAGGCCGCGGCGGATAGGGGGGTTAGGCGGGGCCTGTCAACCTGGCTTTCGCGGCTGGCGCGGGGGAGCGGGCAGAAAAGCCCATTGGGGGCCGCCGCGTGCGATCAGCGAGCGGACTGACGCCGACGTTCCCGCTGCCAACCGATCGAGAAGTTCGTCGCATTCCCGCCCGCGCAGCGGCACTCCGGCGGGATCGAGCTCGGCCACGGCCCGCGTGACCAGCCGGCGGCGAAGTTCGGCCGGCAAGTCGGCAACCTTCAGCACGAGCCCGCCGTGCTCGTCGGGTCGCACGCGGGCCACCCAGAGCTCGTCTGCGACCCACTCCAGCGCACGATCGGCGTCCTCCAGCGCACGGGCGCTGCGCGCCAGCGCCGCCGGATCGAGGTCCAGCATCGCCAGCGCCTGCCGGAAGCGGACGCGCTCGAACTGGGCATTGTCATTGCCGGGGTCGTGGCAGGGCTCCACGCCCGCCACCGCGCAGATCTCGCCCAGCTCGGCCCGGCTCCAGTCAAGCAGCGGCCGGATCAGGCGAATGCCCGAGCCGCCGGGAAGCGGAGCGTCGGCACGCATCGCCGCAAGACCTCGTACACCCGACCCGCGCGACAGACGCATCAGCATTGTTTCGGCCTGATCGTCACGGTGATGGCCGGTCAGGACCGCGCCGAGCCCATTCGCCACGGCCCAATCCCCCAGCGCCGCGTAGCGCGCGGCCCGCGCCTGCTCCTGCAGTGCGCTGAGCGGCGGTTCGGCCCAGCGCAGCTTGAGCGTCTCGTGGGGCAGCTCCAGCGCCGCGCACAGCCGTTCCACCAGCAGCGCTTCCACCGCGCTTTCGGGTCGAAGATCGTGATCGACGGTCGCGACAAGGCAGCCCTCTGGGCGAGCCGCCGCCGCGAGGAGGAGAAGTGCGACGCTGTCCGGCCCGCCCGAGACGGCGAGCCCGAACGCCGCGCCAAGCGGTAGCAAGGCGTTGAGATCGGCTTCGAAGCGCCGGACGGCATCGGAAGCGAGCAAGGCGGCGGGACCCTCGCCCCACACCGCGCCCGCCGAACTCACTTGCAGCCGGCCTCGGCCTTCGCGGGGGTGAGCAGCTTGCGAAGGTCGGGGCGCATCGAAGAGCCGTACACGTCCTGCAGCTCGGCGTAGGCCTTGCACGCCTGGGTCGACTGGTTGAGCCGCATCAGCGCCTGGCCGAGATAGAAAAGGCTGTCGGGCGCCCGCTCCCCTTTGGGATCCTTGCGGTAGTTGGCGAGCAGCACTTCGGCCGCGGCGCGCGGCTGGCCGCTGTCGAGCAGCGCACGGCCGGAGAGATTGTTCGCCCAGCTTACCCGGCGGTTGCCCGGATACTTGGCCGAGAAGCCCTTCAGCGCGGTGACCGCGCCGTCAAAGTCCTTTTTCATCCAGTGTTGGTAGCCGGCGTCATAGGCGGCCTCGGCATCGAGCCCGGCCGCGCCGCTCGCCAATTTGGTGGCGACTGCCGGGCGGGCGGGCGTGCTGTCCGCTTCGCCTGTCTCGAACTTCGGCTTGGGCGCGGGCGGCGGTCCTTCGCGGACCACCTTGCGCGGCGCGGGGCGCGGCTCGGGCGCCGGAGTCGGTGCCGGCGGCTCGCTCGCGTCGGCCTGGGGCGATGTCGGCGCGACGGCCGCACTCCCCGCGGCCGCGGGCGGCGGCCCGGCATTTTCCAGCGCCTTGAAGCGATTGTCGCTGTCCGCCCGCATGCGCGCGACGTCGGCCTCCATTGTGCTCAGGCGGTTGCCGTTCTCCTCCGACGCGCGGGTGATCTCCGCCAGCGACTTCTCGAGCGCGTCGATGCGCGTCGCGAGATCGGTCACGGTCGACTGGGTCGCCGCCGGATCGTCCGAAACGCCGGCGGTGTCGGCTGGCTGTCCCTTGGGGAACAGCTTGCCCTGCACCTGCCGGACCTGGCGCTCGAGCCGGTCGAGCCGCTGTTCCGCGGTGGGCGGATCGCGGGTCAGTCCCGCAGTCGAAAGACTGCCCGCGACGCCCGCGAGCAAAAGCATCATTCTCAAACGCATAGCCAATTGATCCCCGCCATCAATCCCGCGGCTGCTCTCGCCCGGGCAAGCTGTCCCCCGGCTGAATCCTAGCGCGGCGGCGCTGCCGTTGCACTAGGGGAAGTGGCTCCCGTCGCGGCGTTCGGCGACGCCGCCGAGGCGCCTTGCCGCAGCAGGTCGGCCGGGAGCAGGCTGACGTCGCGGACGGTGGTTGCGGGCTGGCCGACGGGCGGCGCGTCGGCGGTGCCGACCGAGATGCGGATTGCCTCGGGCTTGCCGGTCTTGAGCACGGGCGCCTTGGCGGTGGTCGGCACGGTGTAGGCCTGACCCTGCGCCAGCTGCCCGGAGAAGAGCGTCGCGCCTCCCTTCTCGCTGACCTGCAGCCAGACCGCGTCGTTGGCGGTGATCACCACCGGTCCGCTCGGTGCCGGAGCCGCTGCCGGAGTGGCGGGCGCCGAAGCGGTCGGCCGCGCCGGGTTGGCCGCACCCGGCGCGGCATCGGGGCCGCCTTCAAGCGAGGCGCTGCGCAGATAAAGGAGGACAGCGACGATCGCGACGATCGCCAGCAGCGCGACCACCACCAGCGTCCGCGGCGGGACTCGCTTGGGATCGGCGGGCTCGAACACCTCGGGCGCGGCGTGGGGCGCGCGATAGGTGCTGCCGCCCATCTCCGCCCGAAGCTGCTCGCCGATCTCGGTCCGGTCTAGCCCAAGCGCCGAGGCATAGCTCTTGGCGAACCCCATCGAATAGGTCGGGGCGGGCAGCCGGTCCCAGTCGCCGCCTTCGATGCTCTCGAGATGGCGGACCGGGATCCGCGTCCGCGCGGCGACGTCCTCGAGCGTCAGCTGCTGCGCCTGCCGCGCCGACCGCAGCCGCTCGCCGACCGTGCCGCCGTCCATCCCGTCCGTTTCGACCATACCCCGCCCGTCCGTGATTGCTGCGAACCGGCCGGCACCTTCACGGTGGGCTCCCGGCCTGTCAACCGTTGGCTCAGCCGAGCACCACTTCCTGCTTGCGTGCCCACTCCAGCAGCGCGCGGCGGAAGTCGCGCGGCGGGCGGGCGAGCATCTGCTCGAGCCGGGCGCGCGCCGCCCCGGCGTCGAGCGAACGGATCATCGCCTTGATCGCCCCGACCGCCGCCGGAGTGATCGAGAAACTCTCCATCCCGATCCCGACCAGCGCAAGCGCCTCGAGCGGGCGGCCACCCATCTCGCCGCAGATCCGCACCGGCACGCCGGCCTCGCGGCACTGGCGGATGACCCGGCGAAGGAAACGGAGGATGGCCGGGCTCAGCCAGTCGTAGCGCTGGGCCAGCCGCGGATCCGCGCGGTCCGCTGCGAACAGGAACTGGGTCAGATCGTTGGTGCCGATCGACAGGAAGTCGAGCTTGGGCAGCAGGAGGTCGAGAACCTCGGCGAGGCTCGGCACTTCCAGCATGCAGCCATACTCGATCTTCGCCGGGGTCGGCCGCTTCGCCTGCACCGCCCATTCGATCTGCTTCTCGAACAGCTGCTTGGCCTCGTCGAACTCCCACGGTTCCGAGACCATCGGGAACATAACCCGCAGCGTCCGCCCGCCCGCCGCCTCGATCAGCGCTCGCGCCTGCGCCTTCATCAGGGCGCTTCGCTCGAGGCTGAGGCGGAGCGCGCGCCAGCCCATCGCCGGGTTCTCGCTCTCGTCTTTCTCGTCCTGCAGGTAGGGCAGCGCCTTGTCCCCGCCGATGTCGACAGTACGAAAGACGACCGGCTTGTCGCCCGCAGCGTCGAGCACCTGCCGGTAGAGCCGATACTGGCTCTCGCGCCCGGGCAGGGTGGCGGCGACGAGGAACTGGAACTCGGTGCGGAACAGGCCAATTCCGTCGGCACCGCTGTTCTCGAGCTGCGCCGTGTCCTCCGCCAGCCCGGCGTTGACCATCAGTTGGCAGGCGAGCCCGTCCTTGGTCGTCGCCGGCTTGCCGCGGATCGCCGCATACTCGGCCCGGCGGCGCTGACTCATCGTCATGCGCTGCTCGAAAGTCGAGATCATGTGCCCCGTCGGCCGCACCGCGAGGCTGCCCTGGTCGCCGTCGAGCAGGATGACGTCGCCCTCGTCGGCGAGGTGACGGATGTCCTGCACCCGGCCGAGCACCGGAATCCCGAGGGCCCGCGCAACGATCACCATGTGCGAGGTCAGCGAGCCCTCTTCGAGCACCACGCCCTTGAGCCGCCGCCGATCATATTCCAGCAGCTCGGCTGGCCCGAGATTGCGGGCGATCAGGATCGCGTCCTTGGCGAGGCCGGTCTGCGCCGCCGTCCCCATCCGCCCCGAGACGATCCGCAGGAGCCGGTTGGCGAGATCCTCGAGGTCGTGCATCCGCTCCTTCAGCAGCGGATCGTCGATTTCCTGCATTCGGGCGCGGGTGCGCTGCTGCACCCGCTCAATCGCCGCCTCCGCGGTGAGGCCGCTGTCGATCGCCTCGTTGATCCGGCGCGCCCAGCCCTCGTCGTAAGCGAACATCTTGTAGGTCTCGAGGATCTCGCGATGTTCGCCGGCGGTGCCGAACTCGGCATCGCGGGTCATGTTCTCGATCTGCTCGCGCATGCGGCGGAAGGCGGCATAGACGCGTGCCCGCTCCGCCTCGGTGTCCTCCGCGACCGTATGCTCGACCACCACCCGCGGCTGGTGGAACACGGCGACCCCGCGCGCCATGCCGGAGACCAGCTTGAGCCCCGCCAGCCGGACCATCCCGCTCGAGCGCGCCCGTCGCCGCCCTACCCCGTCGGTCAGCCGGGCCGCGGCGATCAGCTCGGCCAGCACCATTGCCACTGTCTGCAGCGCCTCGATCTCAACGTCGGCATAACGGCGCGGTTCGGCATGCTGGACCGCGAGCGTGCCGATGGTGCTCTCACGGCGAATGATCGGGACCCCGGCGAAGCTGTGGTAGCGCTCCTCGCCCGTTTCCGGCCGGTACACGAACTGCGGATGCTCGGCCGCCTCAGCGAGGTTGAGCACGCGGCCCTCCTCGGCGATCACCCCGACCAGACCCTGGCCCATCTCCAGCCGGGTGACGTGCACCGCCTCCTTGCGCAGGCCGTGGGTAGCCCACAACTCGAGGACATGGTCGCGAAGCAGGTAGATCGAACAGACCTCGCTTCGAAGCGCGGTCGCAATCAGGTCGACGACCCGGTCCAGCTTGGATTGCGGGGTGCCGCGAGCGGCCATGATCTCGTGGAGACCGGTGAGAATCTCGCGGGCGGAGGAGGCGGCGCTCAAGGGCATGGGTTCCGGGCTATCAACTCGCCGGACCGCTGAAAAGACTCAGGTCGCCGCATCTACGTGTCACTCATGCTTGTTCGGGCCGCCATGATAAGGTTTCGTTCACCAAGATGAACTTAGTGCTCAGCTTTGCTGTCCAGTTCCGGTTCGGGGGATTAACGAATTGTCGCTGCTGCCATTCTCCTCGGAGGTGAAGACGTCGGGTCCGCGCGGGTGGGGCAAAGGCGTCGTCATGGCCGCGGCCCTGTTGCTAGCCGCGCCGCAGGCGGCTGTCGCCGCGTCCTCGCCATCGATGCGCTCGCTGGAGCAGCAGATCGGCTATGTCGTTGGCAGCAGCAATGACGTCGGTGTTGCCGCCATCGACCTTAAGACCGGGGAGATGGTCAGCGTTCGCGGCGACCAGCGCTTCCCGATGGCGAGCACGGTCAAGGTGGCGATCGCCGCCAACTATCTCAGTCAGGTCGAGCATGGCCGGCGTTCGCTCAACGACATGATTGGCGGCCAATCGGCGGCGCGGCTGATGGATGCCATGCTCATCCACAGCAACAATGTTGCGACCGACATGCTGCTCAGAAATCTCGGCGGCCCGTCCGCGATCCAGGCCTGGCTCAACCAGCACCAGGTTAAGGGCATGCGGATGGACCGGACGATCGCCGCCCTGCTCGCCGCGCGTCGGGACCTGTGGGACGTGCGCGACAGCACCACCCCGGAAGCGATGGTCCAGTTTCTCCGGCGGCTCGACAGCGGCGATTTCATCTCGCCCTCCAGCCGAGCCTATCTGCTCGGCGTGATGAGCCGCTGCGAGACCGGCAAGAACCGGATGAAGGCCTTCCTTCCGTACGGCACCAAGGTCGAGCACAAGACGGGCACGCTCAACGGGCTGACCGGCGACGTCGGCTTCATCACCATGCCCGACGGGCGCCGGGTGGCGCTCGCCATCTTTGCCCGCAACGGCAACAACCGGCCGCGCACCATCGCCGCGACCGCGCTCGCCATCTACGAGGGCTTCCGGTCGATCGTCAGCCAGCCGTTCGGCGGGCTGTCGGCCGCGTCGATCGCCGCTCCGGTCGCGGCCACCGCCCAGTAGCGAACCGTTCGCCGGGCGGCGCGTTGCCGCTGGCATGACTCAGAAACCAATGATTTTCCCGACCTTCTTCCTGTCGGGCTTTGAATGCTCAACCTTCGACTGGAAGGACCAGGGCCGCCGCGACCTCGTCGAGGAGACGCAGCACCGCAGCCACGCCGACGAGGACTATCGTTTTCTCGCCAGTCTCGGCCTCGGGGTCGCACGCGAGGGCATCCCATGGCCGCTGGTCGAGCGCGGCGCCGGGACCTACGACTTCTCGCCCGTCGAGTCATTCGCCGCCGCGCAGAAGCGCTGGAAGGTGACCCCCATCTGGGATCTCTGCCACTATGGCGTGCCCGACAGCTGCGATCCGTTCGACGACCAGTTCGCCAACCGTTTCGCCGCCTATGCCGCCGCCGCCGCCCGCTGGGTGCTCGAGCAGCAGCCGCACGGCCCCTGGTTTTTCACCCCGATCAACGAGATCAGCCACTTCGCACTGATGGGCGGGGCGTGGGGCTGGTGCGCGCCGTTCCGCAAGAGCGCGGGGGACCGCCGCCGCCTGGGCATGGCGCTGGCCAAGGCTGACATCTTCGCCGCCAAGGCGATCCGCGCCGTAATCCCCGAAGCGCGGCTCATCCACATCGAGCCGCTGCTCCACGTCGTTCCGCCGCGCGACCGCCCCGACCTTGCCGAAGCCGCCCACCGTGCCGAATGCGTCGAGCCCTACGAGGCGCTCGATGCGATCGCCGGGCGGACCCATCCTGAATGGGGCGGCAGCCCCGAACTGCTCGATATCGTCGGCTTCAACAATTATGCGTTTGGTCAGCAGGAATATAAGCCGGAGGGCGGGCCCTACCCCGCGCTCAAGCCCGACGACGACCGGATCGTGCCGGTATTCGACCTCATCCTTCGCGGCTATCGCCGCTACGGTCGCCCGATCATCATCGCCGAGACCAGCGGTTTGAAGGGCGGCCGCGACGACTGGTTCCGCGACCTGCTGCTCGAGTGCATGGCGGCGGTGAACAGCGGGGTCGACCTTCACGGCATCTGCCTCTTCCCGGGGGTCGACATGCCGAGCTGGAGCGAGGGCGGCTGGCTGCACAACGGCATCGCCGACCTGGAAGAACTCCCGTCGGGAACGCTGATGCGCAAGCCCTGCGTTGCCTACGTTCAGGAGCTCCGCCGCTGGCAGCGCAAGCTGAAGCGGGTCGAGAGCCTCGACGAGGATCCGCTCGACACCCCGGTCGAGCTGCAGGACATTGTCGAGGCGGCGAGAGAGTGGAAACCGCGTCCCGACCCCGACTGGTACTAGGCCCGCGCTTCCAGCGCCGCCGCGGCCTGGTCGACCAGCTCGGCCATGATCTCGCCGAGCGGCTGCTCCTTCGTGACCATCCCGACCGATTGTCCGGCCATCACGCTGCCGGTCTCGACGTCGCCATCGATCACCGCGCGGCGCAGCGCGCCCGCCCAGTAATGCTCGATCTGCAGCTGCGCCTCGGCCATCTCCAGCCGCTGGCCGTCGAGATGCTCCGCAATTTCGCGCTGCTTGGCGGCAAACCGCTCGGTTTCCTTGTTCTTGAGCGCGCGGACCGGGATCACCGGTAGCCGCGGGTCGATCTGCACGCTCGGCACCGCGTCACGCGCCGAGGCGCGGATGAACGCCTTCTTGAAGTTCGGATGGGCGATGCTCTCGGTCGCGCAGACGAAGCGGGTGCCGAGCTGCACGCCCGCCGCGCCCATCTCGAGATAGGCGGCGATCGCTTCCCCGCGCCCGATCCCGCCGGCGACGAACACCGGCACGTCCCCGGCGATCACCGGCAGGATCTCCTGCGCCAGCACCGAGGTCGAGACCGGGCCGATGTGGCCGCCGGCCTCCATCCCCTCGATTACGATCGCGTCGGCGCCCGAGCGGACCAGCTTCTTCGCCAGGCTCAGCGCCGGGGCGAAGGCGATCAGCTTCGCCCCCGTCCCCTTGATCTTCTCGATCGCTCCGCCCGGCGGCAGGCCGCCGGCCAGCACGACATGGCCGACGCCATGCTTGGCGCAGACCTCGATCAGCTCGGACAGTTGCGGGTGCATGGTGATGAGATTGACCCCGAACGGCCGCGCGGTCCGCTTCTTCGTCTCGTCAATTTCGGTGTCGAGCAGCTCGGGTGTCATCGCCCCGCAGGCGATCACCCCGAAACCGCCGGCATTGCTGATCGCGGCGACGAGGTTGCGTTCCGAGACCCAGCTCATCGCGCCACCGAGTATCGCCAGATCGGCGCCAAGGAAATCACGCCCGCGCTGCCACAGCTCGGCCAATCGCTCGTGCCCTAGGCTGGCGTGGACCGGGCGCGGGTCGGCGATCAGCCCCTCGCCACTCATGCCGCCGCTCCCGCCTGATCCTGCGCCGCGTCGAGCCCGAAGGCGGTGTGCAGCACCCGGACCGCCAGCTCGGTATATTCCTCCGCGATCAGCACGCTCACCTTGATCTCCGAGGTGGTAATGGCGAGGATGTTGATCCCGCGGTCGGCGAGCGTGCGGAACATCCGCGCCGCGATGCCCGCGTTCGACCGCATTCCGGCCCCGACCGCCGAGACCTTGGCGATGTTGGTGTCGGTGATGATCTCGGTGAAACCGACCGTCGAGCGCACCTTCTCCAGCTCGGCCAGGCTGTGCGCCAGCGCGGCGCGTGGGACGGTGAAGGTCAGATCTGACAGGTGTCCCGCCGCGGTTACGGACTGGACGATCATGTCGACGTTGACGTTGGCGTCCGCGAGCGGCCCGAAGATGCCCGCGACGATCCCCGGCTGATCGGGCAGGCCGACCAGGGTCACTTGGGCTTCATTCAAATCGTGGGCGATGCCGGTGACGACATTGCGTTCCATCTTCGGTCCTTCGATCGTGGCCAGCTGCTCCTCGCTGGCGATGAGGGTGCCCGGCCGGTCCTCGAACGAGGACAGCACCTGCAGCGGCATGTTGAAGCGCATGGCGAGGCTGACCGAGCGGGTCTGCAGCACCTTCGCGCCGACCGAGGCGAGCTCAAGCATCTCCTCGTAGGTGACATAGTCGAGCTTCTTCGCTCGCGGCGCGATCCGCGGGTCGGTCGTGTAGACGCCATCGACGTCGGTGTAGATGTCGCAACGGTCGGCCTTCATCGCCACGGCCAGCGCCACCGCGCTGGTGTCCGATCCGCCCCGCCCGAGCGTCGCGACGTCGCCAGCCGCGGTCACGCCCTGGAAGCCGGGAATGATCGCGATCCGACCGTCGCCGAACACCTTTTCCAGTACCTCGACATCGATTTCCTCGATGAGGCCCGAGGTATGGTGCGAGGCGCGGATCGGCAGCTGCCAGCCCATGTAGCTCGAGGCCCGGACGCCCATGCCCTGGAGAGTGATCGCGAGCAGCCCGCTGGTCACCTGCTCGCCGCTGGCGACGACCACGTCATATTCGCGGGTGTCGTACAGCGGCGCCGCCTCGCGGCAGAGCTGGACCAGCCGGTCGGTCTCGCCGGCCATGGCCGAGACCACCACCGCGACCTGGTTGCCCGCCGCGGCCTCGCGCTTGACCCGCTCGGCGACGTGGCGGATCCGCTCGATACCGGCCATCGACGTGCCGCCGAATTTCATCACGATCCGGGCCAGGGTCATTGCTCCTTGGGGCTTGCGCGGCGCCCTGTTAAGGGCAGGCCATGGTCGAGACAAGCAGCAGCGTGGTCGCCCGCGAGGCCGAGCATTTTGGGAAAATGGCCGGCGACTGGTGGGACCCGGACGGCTCGTCCGCCATGCTCCACAAGCTCAATCCGGTCCGCCTCGCCTATGTCCGCGACCGGGTCGATCAGCACTGGCAGAAGGACGAGCGGGACCTGAAGCCGCTGGCGGGCAAGCGCGCCCTCGACGTCGGCTGCGGCGCCGGCCTGCTGTGCGAGCCGCTCGCCCGGCTGGGCGCCGAGGTCACCGGGATCGACGCGGCGGGTGAATTAATCACGACGGCCCGCGCCCATGCGGCGGCGAGCGGCCTCGCCATCGACTATCGCGCGGTCCCGGTCGAGCGGCTCGACGGCGATTATGACCTCGTCACCGCGATGGAGGTGATCGAGCATGTCGCCGAGCCCGCCGTCTTCCTCCGCTCCCTCGCCGCCCGGCTGGCCCTCGGCGGCCTGCTCATCCTCTCCACCCCCAATCGCACCGCCTGGTCGAAGCTGCTAACCATCACGCTGGCGGAGGGGGTCGGCCGGATCCCGCGCGGCACGCACGACTATGACAGCTTCATCCCGCCCGAGCGGATGCAGACCCTGGTCGCCGCCGCGGGGCTCCGGTGCGAGGATATCGAAGGTATCGCCTTCACTCCCGCCCGCGGCCTCCATCTCAGCGAGGATCTGCGCCTGAACTATCTCGTTGCAGCTGTGCAGGGTTGAGCGGCCTGCACATGACTGAAGACCGATGGCATCCAGCCGTGAAGTGTCTTCAATGGCCAGCCTTTCCTTCAGCGCTGTCATCTGGATCGTCGACCAAACAGGCTGCGCCGGTGGCCGAGCCGTTGCGCATCGAAGACCATGGGCAATGGATCCGGCGCTCGCGAGCCCGCTTGTAGAGTTCATATTCGCTGAGTTCGTGACCGGTGACGAACATCTTGCCCACGTTCCCGCCGGTTGCCGCCGTCTTCACCATGGTCGCAGCCGTCATCACCGCCTGAAACACGTTGATCGTCGGGGTGTTGATGCAGCCCATCGTGCCGACGACCTGACAGCTCCTGTCCTCCAGGCGTTCGGGTGGCCGGGGCTGTTGAACCTGGTTATGGACGAGGCGCTTCGCCAGCAACAGGTCGGGATCGATGCGGTAGGTGTCGGGCCTGCCGCAAACAAGGATCACTCCCGGCTCGGGAGTGCGCGCCTGACACGGGTCGGCCAGGGATGCTCGCCGCGGTCTGGCGGTGGCCTTCGGCGCGGCCGGTCCATAAGCTGCCCGCTCGCTATATTCGGGAAGATCGGCAGGCGGGTTCGCCGCGACCGCCTGCGCTGACGCCAGGAGCAAGGCGAGTACCATGTCGATCTCCGTACCATCTTCCGCCGGCTGACCACCCGGCATGGATGCGGAACTCGGCGGAGCCGCCTTGCGCTCCGATGAACATGGCATTGGACAGGCCAAAGATGCCGCAGCTCGGAAAGCTTCGCGTCATCTGGCATCAGGTCAAGCGACGATCGCTATCGACGCTGCGGCTCTTCGAACCACCTCGATGAGGCGGTGTCCCTAGAAATCCACCTTGTCGTAGTGGTTGGGCGGGACGATCACCTCCATCCGCTCGCCGAGCAACGGGCGGAACGCGGGCCGCGACTTCATGACCGCGTACCAGTCCTTCGTCGGCTTGTGCCCGCGCCAGTCCAGCGCGCCGAGATAGTCGATTACGCTGATGTGCGCCGCCGCGGTGAAATCGGCGAGGCTGAGGCCCGGTCCCGCCATCCAGCGGCGGTGGTCGAGCAGATAGTCGACATAGTCGAGGTGATTGTTGGCGACCCGCATCGCCTCGCGCAGGATGCGCGTGTCGGGACTCTCGTGGCTGACCAGTCGCTTGCGCATCCGCTCGACCATCATCGGCTCGACGACTTCGCGGAACAGCTTCTCGTCGAACCATTCCACCAGCCGGCGGATCTCGGCGCGCATCACCGCATTGCCGTGGATCATCGGCATCTTGTCGACGGTCTCGTCGAAATATTCGGCAATCGGCTGACTGCCGATCAGCGTTATGCCCTGCTCCGTCTCGACAAGCACCGGCGTCTCGCCGGCCGGATTGAGGTCCATGAACTCGTCACGCCGGTCCCACGGATTTTCCCGCACCAGTTCGTGCGCGACGCCTTTCTCGGCGAGGATCAGCCGGACCTTGCGGGAAAAGGGGCATAGGGGAAATTGGAACAGCTGCCACATGGGCAGCCGCTTTAACGTAGCCTAGGCCGCCGTCCAGTGACCTCGGCGTCAGTAGTGCGGATAGGCCGGGCTGGGCAGGTTATCGAGTGCGCGGCTGATCTGCTCGCTGGCCTGGCCGACCGCGTTGGCGATCAAGGGCAGCGAGCGCTGCATCGCCTGCTGCCCCGCCCGGATCGTGCCGCGGCTCTCCGCGATCTGGCGGTGAATATCGCGGCGCGTCTGCCCCGAGCCGAGCGTGCGGTCATGGTCGCGGCGGGTCGGCGGCCGACCCTCGACTGCTGCCTGGAGGTCGCCCACCGGCAGGTCGAGCACCGCGTCGGTCAGCCCGTGCATGAGATCGGTAACGCGATCGGCAAGATGCGGATCGTCGAGCACCGCGCCCAGCTGGCTGCCCGGTCCGGGCGGCGGCGGCGTATAGCCATAAGGCGGTGGCACGTCGTAGCCGTAGGGCGGCGGATGAGGCGGAGCATATTGCGCGGCGGCGGGTACGGCAACGAGCAGCAGCGGCGCGGCAAGCAACATCGAACGCATCTCATCCTCCCGCGAATCAGGCAGTGGGGATCCTTATATCACAATCACTTGCCAGCGAATGAACGGCGGTAATCAGCGAATGCCGAGCCATGCCAGCGCGGCGATGCCGGCGACGATCCGGTACCAGGCGAACGGGCCAAAGCCGCGCTTGGTGACGATCGCCAGGAACGCCTTGATGACGACGGTCGCGACAATGAAGCTCACCACGAAGCCGATGCCGATGAGGTCGAGCCCGATCGGGCCCATGTCGTGGCGATTCTTGTAGAGCTCGAGCACCGTCGCCCCGAGCATGGTCGGAAGGGCCAGGAAGAAGCTGAACTCCGCCGCCGTCCGCCGCTCGACCCCGAGACTCACCGCCCCCAGGATCGTCGCGCCCGAGCGGCTGACCCCCGGGATCATCGCCAGGCACTGGATGAAACCGATGCTGACCGCCTTGGTGAGCGGGATCTCCGCGACCCCCGCGATCGACTGCTCACCGGCGTTGCGCTCGACGACGAGAATGGCGATGCCGCCGACGATCAGCGCCCAGGCGACCACATGCGCCGAGCCGAGCAGCGCCTCCACCTGCTTGTGGAGGACGAGCCCGATGATCGCGGCAGGCAGGAAGGCGACCAGCAGGTTGCGCACGAACCGCCACGCGCCCGGCTGCCGGCTCGCCAGCCCAGTGATGACGGCGAGGAAGGTCCGCCAGTAGAGCACCACCACCGCCAGCATCGCGCCGAGCTGGATGACCACGTTGAAGACCTTCCAGGTCTCCGGGTCGAAGCCCAGCAGCGCATTGGCGAGGATCAGGTGGCCGGTCGAGCTGACGGGCAGGAATTCGGTAACGCCCTCGACGATGCCGAGGATGATCGCGACGAGAAATAGAGGCACTGCTGCTCCGAACTAACCGGCGGGGCGGGTTACGTTGGCCTCGGTCGGCTGGTGGAGGCCGCGGAAGCGACCGCCTTCCTTGAACCGTGACAGCCACTGGCGGCCGACCGCCTCGAGCGGGGTGGGGATGATTCCGAACGCCGCGAGGCCGCCGTCGGCGCTGGCGACATTGTCCTGCTGCAGCATCGCCCACTGGTCCCGGTTGAGCGGCGCGCCCGGCAGGAAGCCGAAGCGCGACAGGAGGTCGGCGGCCATGTCCGGCAGGTCGCTCACCTGCCGCTCCGACCCGGACAGCCGGGCGACGGTGGTGACCAGCTCGCGCATGGTCATGATTTCGGGGCCGCCCAACTCGATCGTCTCGCCGGCGTAGCGCTCCGGCTCGAGCGCGGCGAGCGCAATCGCCGGGCCGGCGTCGCGGCTGTAGATCGGCTGGAACTTGGTGTTAGGGGCGATGATTGGCAGGACGGGCAGCTGCGCCATCGCCGCGAAGCGGTTGGTCAGCTGGTCCTCGGGGCCGAACACCAGGCTTGGGCGGATGATCGTCGCCCCGGGAAAGGCTGCCTTGACCGCCGCCTCGCCGCGCGCCTTGCTCTGCCCGTAGCGCGACGGGCTGTCCTTGCTGGCGCCGATCGCCGACACGTGGACGAAGCTCTTGGCACCGTTCTTGGCCGCGAACTCCGCGGCGGCGCGCGGGCCGTCCACATGCACCCGCTCCATGTCGCCCTTGAGAAGGCCGGGCAGGTAGATGACGCTGCTGGCGCCGTCGATCGCCCGCTCGAGCGTTGCCGGCCGGCCGACATCGGCCTTGACCAGCGCGAGCTGCCCGACCGCGGCGAGCGGCTGGAGAAACCAGGCCGCGCGCGGATGGCGCTGCGCGACCCGCACCCGGACGCCCGCCTTGAACAGCCGCTCGCAGACGTAGCGCCCGAGGAAGCCGCCCCCGCCGATCACGGTCACGATCTGGGTGCGCGGGTCGAGCATGGATGCGGTCATGGCGCAGCGCCATGCCAATGGATCGCGCAAACCGCAAGGTGGCGACGGTGACGAGTTGGTCATCCGTCGCCGCCCGCCAGCGCCGCTACTCGATGCCGAGATCCTTGATCAGCACCAGCCCGGCGACCAGCGCCACCAGCGCGGCGAGCCACGCCAGGTAGAAGCGCGGCCCGTGGGCGAAATAGTGGCGCTCGACATGGCGGAAGGCTTCCGCCTTGGCCCAGGCCTGACTGTTGGAGGAGAGCAGCCCGACGTCCATCGGGTGCCCGGTGCGGAGAAACTGGGCGATCTCGTCCCGCTCCCCGTCGCTGACGTCGGGATAGGCGAGAAGGAGTGTCTCGGCGCGGGCGAGCCCGGCCGTGTCCACCGCGAGGCTCCGCGGCTTGCTGTTGTAGGTCATTTTGGTTCCGATTTCCTGCAGCCGCGCGCAGGGCTCGCCGGCGCGCGTGATCGTGGTTTGCTGGCGGGAGATCAGGCGGTCGGCGGTGCTCGCGCAGCGTAGGAAGCGAGGTTCAGCGACTTGAGCGCGGCCTGCGGTTTTGAATCCGCCGTCGCCGGGCTGAGCGCGAGCGCGCTACCGGCGCTTCCGCCCGGTCCGGAAAGCGGCAGCGGCGGCCCGTCGCCGTGCGCGGCGGCGGCTCGCTCGGTCGCGGGTGGCTCGAGCTTGCGGGCGTGGGGATCCTGGTGGGCCGGTGCCGCGACCACCGCTGCGCTGGTCGCCACCTGGCCGGTCGGCGCCTCTGCGGCGCTCGGGGCGGCCGCCAGCGTCCATGCCAGCAGCAGCCAGGTGGCGAACAGCCCCTTCAAGGGACGGAGGAGAGACGCGGACGCCATCGCTCCTCACCTAGGAGCCGGTGGCTCTTCTGTGAAGCGCGACGGCTCGCCGCAGCATCGCATGGCTTGGGCCGATCGCGGAGCGGCGAGGGGGAAAGATGCCGTTCCGGGTGCGTTCAAGCGGGCATCATTCACCAGGTCAGGAGAGTAGGCGTGAGCATCTTTTCCAACATCATGAACAAGATCTTCCATCACGGAAACCCGCAGGGCGGCGGCGCCCCGCAGCAGCAGCAGCAGCAGCGCCCCGCGGTCGCCCCGCCGCAACAGCAGCAGCAGCAGCAGCCGATCCAGCAGGCTCCGGTCGACGTTGGTGCGGTGCTCGAGCAGATGGCGGCCCAAAAGGGCGGCGGCGGCAATTACCAGTCGTCGATCGTCGACCTTCTTAAGCTGCTCGACCTCGATTCCAGCCTCGACGCGCGCAAGGAGCTCGCCAACGAGCTCAACGTCCATGTCGCTGGCGACGGGACGGCCGAGGAGAATATCGCGCTCCATCGGGCGGTGATGGAGAAGCTCGCCCAGAATGGCGGCAAGGTGCCGGAATCGCTTCGCAACTAAGCATCGGCGAGCGGCCGGGAGACGCCCTGCGGCGCTCCCGGCCCCGTTCATCCCTTCTCAAGCCCGCGCATTGTTTAATGTCCGCAAGAGCCTACATTGGCGCGGCAGGCGGACGCCTCTAGCGAGACGAGAAGAATGAACGAGAAGAAGCCCGGCAACGGCTGGACCAAGAACCTCCTCATCTGGGTCGGCGTGATCTTCGCGCTGGTCCTGTTCGTGCAGGTGATCGGCGGCGGCTCACGCGCTGCGGCGGGCCAGACGATCGCCTATTCCGACTTCATCCGCGAGGTCGACAATGGCAATGTCCGCGGCGTCACCATCGCCAGCAGCGGTACCGGCAGCTCGGTCATCAGCGGCCGGCTCGGCAATGGCGACACCTTCCGCACCATCGCGCCGTCCGACGCGCAGGTCAGCGACAAGCTGATCACCAAGGGCGTGGCAGTTGCCGTCAAGGGCGAGGAGCAGTCGAGCTTCTGGCTCATCCTCCTCTACCAGTCCCTCCCCTTCCTGCTGATCCTCGGCATCAGCTTCTTCGTCATGCGCCAGATGCAGAAGAACGCCGGCTCGGGCGCGATGGGCTTCGGCAAGAGCCGCGCCCGGATGCTGACCCAGAAGGAAGGCCGCGTGACCTTCGCCGACGTCGCCGGCATCGACGAGGCTCGCGAGGAACTTCAGGAGATCGTCGAATATCTGAAGGATCCGGGCAAGTTTGCTCGGCTGGGCGGCAAAATTCCCAAGGGCGCGCTGCTGGTCGGTCCTCCGGGCACCGGCAAGACGCTGCTCGCCCGCGCCATCGCGGGTGAAGCGGGCGTTCCCTTTTTCACCATCTCGGGTTCCGACTTTGTCGAAATGTTCGTCGGCGTCGGTGCCAGTCGTGTCCGCGACATGTTCGACCAAGCCAAGAAGTCCGCGCCGTGCATCGTTTTCATCGACGAGATCGACGCCGTCGGTCGCCACCGCGGCGCCGGGCTCGGCAACGGCAACGACGAGCGCGAGCAGACACTCAACCAGCTGCTGGTCGAGATGGACGGCTTCGAGGCCAACGAAGGCATCATCATCATCGCCGCGACCAACCGGCCGGACGTGCTGGACCCCGCGCTGCTGCGTCCGGGCCGCTTCGACCGCCAGGTTGTCGTCCCTCGCCCGGATATCGACGGCCGCGAGCAGATCCTCTCGGTCCACATGAAGAAGGTGCCGCTGGCGCCCGACGTCGATGCCCGGGTCATCGCCCGCGGAACGCCCGGCTTCTCGGGCGCCGACCTCGCCAACCTCGTCAACGAGGCCGCGCTGCTCGCCGCTCGCAAGGGCAAGCGGCTAGTTGCCATGCTCGAGTTTGAGGAGGCTAAGGACAAGGTGCTTATGGGCACCGAGCGCAAGTCCATGGTTATGACCGAGGACGAGAAGAAGATGACCGCCTACCACGAGGCAGGACATGCGGTCGTCGCGCTTCACGAGCCCGCGTCGGACCCGATCCACAAGGCGACGATCATCCCGCGCGGCCGCGCCCTCGGCATGGTCATGCGGCTGCCCGAGCGCGACAGCTACAGCTATCACCGCGACAAGATGTACGCGAACCTCGCGGTATCGATGGGCGGTCGGGTCGCCGAGGAAGTCATCTTCGGGTACGACAAGGTCAGCTCGGGCGCCTCGTCGGACATCCAGTATGCGACCGGCCTCGCCCGCGACATGGTCACCCGCTGGGGCATGTCGGACGCGCTCGGCCCACTGCAATACTCGGAGCCGGAGGAGGAGGTGTTCCTCGGCTACTCGATGAATCGCGGACGGCAGATGTCCAACGAGACGGCGCAGCTGATCGACAAGGAAGTCCGGCGGATCGTCGACAGCGGCTACGACCGCGCCAAGCATCTCCTCGAGGAGCATCGCGGCGAGCTTGAGACGCTGGCCCAAGCGCTGCTCGAATATGAGACCCTGTCCGGCGAGGAGATCAGGACGATCCTCGATGGCGGGACCATCGACCGCGGGTCGGGCCACAAGCCGGTACTGCCGGCGGCGGGTTCCTCGATTCCCAAGGCCAAGCGGCCGAGCCCCGCGTTCGGCGGGGCGGCCCCGGCCGGAGCCTGATCGCATCGGGCCTCTCCACCACCGCGGCGGAGAGGCCCTTTTCATTCCAGCAAGACAAAAAAGGGTGGGAGCTGTCTTCGTGCGAAAATCTCTAATGTTCGCTGTCGCACTGACGGTCGCCGGGCCGGCCATGGCTCAGTCGATGAACGCCGAGGTCTACAACCAGCGCATTCAGGCGCTGATGAAGAAGGGTGCGATGGCGCTCTTCTCGATGGGCGAGATCAACAAGCTGACGGCGGAGGCCAAGGCGGCGGGGATCAAGTCGAACAATTTGCGGCTGGCGGCGGTCCGCTCGGGCGGCAAGCCGCGCTTCTGCCCGCCCGCGGGCCAGAACCTGGCGCTCGGCCAGAAGGAATTCCTCAGCCGCTTCGGGCAGATCCCGCCGGGCGAGCGCGCCCACATCGACATGACCGAGGCCATGACCCGAGTCTTTGCGGGCAAATATCCCTGTAGCTAAGTTCACTTGAGCCGGTCCGCGGAGCGCTGGCAGCGTCGCTCCGAAAGGATCGACATGCACTTTTCGAGACTGGTCCTCGCGTTCCTCCTGCTCCCGGTCGCCGCGCCGGCCGCGGCGGCGTGGATGCCCGCCGTCACCTTCCTGCAGAAAGCGGACGCGCTGCGCGCGCGAGGCCCGCTGGCGCTTCTGTCCCGGGATCTCAAGCTGCTGCAGGCGGAGGCCGAAAATGCCGGCGACCAGCTCCATGCCGAGCACGTGGCGCGGGTGCGCGAGCACGGGCCGCTCGAGTATTGCCCGCCGGCCAACCGCAAGCTGCTCGCGCCGCGCGAGCTGATCGATGGGCTGCACGCGATCTCGCCGGCCGAGCTCGGGCGGCTCGACATCAAGCAGGCGATGCACGCCATCCTGGTCAGGAACTATCCCTGTTGCTGATCAGCGGGCCGGGCCGGCCACCCAGCGCGCGACGTCCGATGCGACCTGGTTGGCCGCGCGGTTGAGCGCAGGGGCGACCGTGGTCACCGTGCCATCGGCCGGCGCGCTCGCCTCGAAGCGGCGGGTTTCCACCCGCGTGCCGCCCTGGGTCGACAGCGCCGCGTCATAGGTCACCATGACCTGCCGCGCAGTGGCGTCATAGCCGAACCGGCGGAGCTCGCCGCTGACCGTCAGGCCGGGGTCGAACGTCGCCTGCCGCGGGTTCATCACCACCCGCCCGGTCGTCCGCCGCAGAGTTTCGGAGATGAGGTCCTGGAGCAGCCGGTCGGGGCTGTCGATCAGCGTCATGTTGGCCACATAGGCGATCGACGTCGGCCCCTCCTGCACCGGCACCCGGTTGGAACGCAGCTCGCGCCCGGTGACCGGCACGTTGACGGTGATCGCCTCGCCCGCACTGGCAGAGCGCTGCACGTCGGTCGGCGCGGTCGCCTCCGGGCTCAGTGTGTAGAGGTGCGCCGGCGGCTTCCCGCCGCCGAGCAGCCCGCCGCACGCGGACAGGGCAAGCGCGGCGCCGGCGGCAAAGGTCCAGCGGAGGGTTCGGCTCATCGTGACTTTCCTGGCTTGTAGTCGGGCAGCTTCTGCGGCCCCAGCGAACCGCCAATGCCTTCCTGGTCGAGCCGCTGGCTGAAGCCCTGCAGCGATTGCGAGAGGTCGCGCAGGTCATGGACTAGTCGGTTCGCCTCGGGGATCGTCTGCTTGCTGAAGCTTTGCAGCCCCGGCCGCGCATCCGCCATCACCGAATCGAGATTGTCGGCGGCCTTCTGCACCGACCCGATCGCCTTCCGCAGGTCCTCGGCAGCAGGCCGCCCCTGCTCGTTGACGAGGCGGGTCGTGGTGTCGGTCAGGATGCCAACCTTCTGCGCCGCGATCCCGGCGTTACGGGCCGCGACCTGCGCGTCCTTCAGCGCGTCGCCGAGCTGCGGGGCACGGTCGGCCAGCACGCGGCTGGTCTTGTCGACATTCTCGAGGATGTCGGCAATCGCGTTCTGGTTCTTGTCGCTGAGCAGTTCGGTCAGTCGCTCAGTCAGCCGCTGGATGCGGTCGAGCAGCTCCGGCGCCGAGTTGAGCAGTGCGCCGAGCCCGCCCGAGCTCGCCGGGATTACCGGGCAGCCCTGCGGACCGAGCTGGGTCAGCGGCTTGGCGCCGCGCACCGCGCCCTCGAGCTGGATCTCGTTGGCACCGGCCAGGCTGACGCTCTTGATCTGCGCGGTGGTGCCCTGGAGAACCGGGGTCGACGCGTCGACGTCGATCCGCACCCACACGAACTCGGGGCGATCGGGAAGCAGGTTGATCTTCTTGATCTGCCCTACGGGTACGCCCGAGAAGCTCACCGTCGAGCCCTTGTTGAGCCCACCGACCGCTGGGAAATAGATGTCGAAGCAGTTGCGCTTCTCGGTGTTCAGGCCCGACAGCCAGACCACGAACAAGCCCAGGCCGACCAGCAGGGCGAGCACGACACTGCCGACCAGGACATGGTTCGACCGGGTTTCCATTGGCTGCCGCTACCCCCTTAAGCCGCCTTGGCAGCGCGACCGCGCGGCCCGTTGAAATATTCCTGGATCCAAGGATGGTCCAAAGCGAGCAATTCCTCAATCGTTCCGACCGCGATGACCTTCTGGTCCGCGATCACGGCGACGCGGTCGCAGATCGCGTAGAGAGTGTCGAGGTCGTGAGTGATCAGGAAGACCGTAAGCCCGAGCCGTTCCTTGAGCCCGAGGATGAGCTCGTCGAAGCCCTGCGCCGCGATCGGGTCGAGCCCCGCCGTCGGCTCGTCGAGGAATAGCAGTTCGGGATCGAGCGCCAAGGCCCGGGCGAGCCCCGCGCGTTTGATCATGCCGCCGGACAATTCGCTCGGATATTTCGGGCCGGCGTTGGTCGGCAGACCGGTCATCGCAATCTTGTAGCTGGCGATCTCGTCGAGCAGCGGCGGGCGGATGAACGGGAAATATTCCCGGATCGGCACCTCGACATTCTCCGCCACCGTCAGCGTCGAGAACAGCGCGCCGTTTTGGAATAGGATGCCCCAGCGGCGCCGAATGTTCTTCGCCTCGTCCTCGGTGCGATCGATCATGTTCTCGCCAAGGACGTCGATTTCGCCCGTGGTCGGCTTCTGCAGCCCGATGACCGAGCGCATCAGCACCGACTTGCCGGTTCCCGAGCCGCCGACAACGCCGAGGATCTCGCCGCGCCGAACGTCGAGGTCGAGCCCCTCGTGGATGACCTGGTCGCCGAAGCTGTTTTTTAGGCCGCGAACACTGATGATCGGGGTCTCGCCATTGTCGAGGATCGGGGACGTGCCCATCAGCCCCATCCTACGGTCGAAAAGAACACCGCGAACACCGCATCGAGAACAATGACCATGAAGATCGACTGGACGACCGCCGCGGTGGTCTTGGACCCGACCTCCTCGGCGTTGCCCTTGACCAGCATGCCCTGAAAGCAGCCGGCGAGCGCGATGATGAAGCCGAACACCGGCGCCTTGATCAGCCCGACCCACAGGTCGGTGATCGGGATGACCTCCTGCAGCCGCTGGGTGAAGGTGAGCGGCGGAATGCCGAGCGAGACCCAGCAGAAGATGCCGCCGCCGAGGAGCGACATGACGATCGCGTAGAAGCAGAGCAGCGGCATCATCACCACCGCAGCGATCATCCGCGGGATGACCAGCGCCTCGACCGGCGAGACGCCGATGGTCCGCATCGCATCGACTTCCTCGGTGATCTTCATGGTCCCGATCTGCGCGGCGAAGGCGCTGCCCGAGCGACCGGCGACCATGATCGCGGTCATCAGCGTGCCCAGCTCGCGCGCCGACAGGCGGCCGATGAGGTTGATCGTGTAGACCTCGGCCCCGAACTGCTGGAGCTGCACCGCGCCCTGCTGCCCGATCACGATGCCGATCAGGAAGCTCATCAGCCCGATGATTCCGAGCGCCCGGACGCCGACCACGTCGAACCGCTGGATGACCGCGTTGAAGCGGAAGCGCTTGGGCCGACGGGCCACGTTGAAGAAGCCGATCAGCGTCGCGCCGAGAAAGCCCACCAGCCCGACCAGTGTCCGGCCGCTCTCCGTCACCCACAGCCCGAGCTCTTCCAGCACGCGGATGAGGCCGGGCCGCTCGTCGGGACGAACCTGGGTCGGATGGTCGGCGTCGGCGACCTGACCGAGCAACTTGGTGATCTCGGGCGAGGCACCGGTCACCTTGGCGTTGCGGTCGCGCATCGCGCGGTGGATCAGATAGGCGCCGACCGTGTCCATCCGCTCGACCCCGCTGAGGTCGATCGTCATCGGATCCTGCATGGCGTCGAGCTCGCGGGCAGTCGACGCGGCGCGCGTGATCGTCAGCGTGCCGGAGCACGCGTAGCGATTCAGCTGATCGTCGGTCGCGTTTCCGGCCATAAGCGCCGCGAGACTTGCTCGAAAAGTCGCGACTGGGCAAGGGCGACAGGGCGTCCGATTGTTATCCGGGGGCGCTGGCGAAGCGTCTTTCCCAAAGTTAATGAGCACCGCATGGCTGGTTCGGCTTCCTTGTCCCGGTGATTGCAGGCGATCCGCCCCTCGCTGGACGGCTCCGCCGACTGCGCAAGCCGCCGGACGAGGCCGACCTCACCGACGCCCTGTCCCGCTATGTCCTCGCCCGGCCCGCGGCGTGGCTGGCGGAGGATGCGGCCGAGCTCGGGGTCGGCCCCGGCGCGGTGACCGCGGCGGCGACGCTGCTGGCGCTGCTCGCCGCCGGGCTGTTCTGGGCAGGCATCTTCTGGTTCGGGCTGATCGCCGCCTTCCTCTTCGCCCTGCTCGAGCGGCTCGGTCGCGCGATGACGCTGCGCAGCGGCGAGCCCGACCGCGTCGCGCCCTGGCTGCTCGAAGTCGTTCACCTGCCGCTGTGGTGGTGGGGCTGGGCCCATGGCCTCGCCGGCAGCGCGACGCCGGTCGAGCCGGTGCTGCTCGCCTGCCTCTTCTGGGTCACCGTCGCGGCCTATGGCATGGACCGGCTGGTCGAACTGCTGTTCCGCGGCCGGCACGGCGTCGGCATCGACGCCTGGCGCCCGCTCGACAGCCGCTTCCGGCTGATCGCCGCCGGGCGCAACATCGACCTGCTGATCCTTTTCGTCGCGCTCGCCGCGGGGCGGCCGGACCTCGGCTTCGAGCTGGTCGCCTTCTGGTCGCTGGTCAGCCTGATCGTCCATGGGCTCCGCTTTGCCCAGGCCAATGCCCGCGCCGACCGCGGCCGCAAGATCATCGCCTGGCGCGCATGAGCTGGACCGCGCTGCTGCTCGCCGGGAGCCGTCCCGGCACCGATCCGTTCGCCTCGGCGCACGGGACGGACCTGAAGCCGCTGATCCCGGCCGCCGGCGCGCCGATGGTGGCGCGGCCGGCGCGCGCGCTGCTGGCGTGCGAGGGCACCGACCGGCTGCTGGTGCTGAGCCAGGCGCCGGAGCGGATCGCCGCCGTGCTGCCGGACGACCCGCGCATCGCCTTCGCGCCGAGCCGGGAGAGCATCGCCGCGACGATCGAGGCGCTGTGCGCCGACCCGCAGACCCGCTTCCCGCTGCTCGTCACCACCGCCGACCATGCGCTGCTGACCAGCGCCATGATCGAGCAGTTCGCCGCCGACGCGAGCAGCGCCGACCTTGCCATCGGACTGGTCGCCGAGGTGGACCTCCTCGCTCGCCTGCCCGGCAGCCGGCGGACCTGGATCGGGTTTCGCGGCGGCCGCTACTCTGGCGCCAACCTCTTCTGGCTCGGCAGCCGCGACGTGATCTGCGCGGTGCGGCTGTGGCGCTCGGTCGAGCAGGACCGCAAGAAGGGCTGGCGGCTGCTGTTCGCCTTCGGGCCCGCGGTGCTGCTCGGCGCGGTGCTCAAGCTGCGCACGCTCGACCAGACGCTTGCCGCGCTCGGGCGGCGGCTCGGCATCGCCGTCCGCGCGGTGCGGATGGCCGACCCGCTCGCCGCGGTCGACGTGGACAAGGAGGCCGACCTCCAGCTCGCCGAGCGCCTGATTGCCGGAGACTCATGACCGACCTCGCCATTTACGACCTCGACAAGACCGTCACCCGGGTTCCGACCTACACGCCCTTCCTGCTGATGGGCGCGCGGACCAATGCGCCGTGGCGGCTCGCGCTGGTCCCGGTCGCGGCGACGGCGATGCTCTTCTACGCCGCCCGGATTATCAGCCGCCCAGCGCTCAAGGAACTCAACCAGCGGCTGCTGCTCGGCGCCCGGAGCGAGCCCGAGCAGTTCAACCGGCTGGTCGAGGCCTTCGCCGAGCATACGCTGGCGACCAACATCAATCCCGGCGCGCGCCGGCAGATCGAGCGGGACAAGGCGGAAGGCCAGCGGCTGGTGCTCGCCACCGCCAGCTACGAGGTCTACGCCGGCGCGATCGCCCGGCGGCTGGGGTTCGACGACACGATCGGGACGGCGCTCAGGCTGGCGCCCGACGGGCGGGTGCTGGCGCGGATCGACGGCGAGAATTGCTACGGCCCGTCCAAGAAGACGCTGGTCGACCGCTGGCTGGCGCGCAAGCAGGTCGCGCCCGGCAAGGTCCGCTTCTATTCGGACCATGCGAGCGACGCGCCGATGTTCGAATGGGCCGACGAGCCCGTCGCGGTGAACCCCCACGCCGCGCTGCGCCGACTGGCGGCGGAGCGCGGGTGGCGGGTGGAGGACTGGCGCCGCTAGACGGCGTTCAGCGCATTCTCGAAGTCGGCGATCAGGTCGTCGGCATTCTCCACGCCGATCGAGATGCGGACGAGATTGTCGGTGATGCCGAGCGCCTGCTTGCGCTCGTCGGGCACCGACAAATGGGTCATCGCCGCCGGCGCGCTAGCCAGCGTCTCGGTCCCGCCGAGGCTCACGGCCAGATGCGCGATCGTCAGCGCGTCGAGGAAGGCGAACGCCTCCCTCTCGCCGCCCTTGAGGTAGAGCGAGAAGGTCGACCCCGCGCCGCTACAGTGGCGATTGTAGATGTCGGCCTGGCGCGACCCCGGCTCGAGGAAGCCGAGATAGCCGACGCTCTCCACCTTGTCGTGGCCGCGCAGATACTCGCACACCTTGACCGCATTCTCGCCGGCGCGGGTCATCCGGAGTTCCAGCGTCTCGAGGCTGCGCAGCAGCATCCAGGCGGTGTTGGGGTCGCAGATGGTGCCGATCGTGTTGCGCATCATGCGGATGGGGTCGAGCCACTTCTTCGAGCCGACCAGCCCGCCGGCGACGAGATCGCTGTGCCCGCCCGCGTACTTGGTGAGGCTGTAGACGCTGATGTCGGCGCCCTGCGCGAGCGGCCGCGCCCAGAGCGGGCCGAGGAAGGTATTGTCGATCGCGATCGGCGGCTTGTCGCCGCCGCTGAAGGCCGCGTCGCGGGCGGCGGCGACCGCCTCGACGTCGACCAGCGCGTTGGTCGGGTTGGCCGGGCTCTCCAGGTAGATGAGCGCGACCCGACCCTTCTCCTTGGCCTTGGCGACGACCGCGTCGATCTCCTCGCGCGTCGCGCCCGACGGGAAGTCGAACCAGGACACGCCGAACTTCCCGAGGATCTTGGCGATCAGGGTTTCAGTCGCGGCGTAGAGCGGGCCCGAGTGGACGATGACGTCTCCCGGCTTGCAGTAGGTCAGCAGCAGGGTGGCGATCGCCGACATGCCCGACGAGAAGGTCAGCGCCTCCTCCGCCTCTTCCCACAGCCGCAGACGGCCTTCGAGGATCTCCTGGTTGGGGCCGTTGAAGCGGGAATAGACCAGCCCCTCGGCGCCGCCCGGCCGCTTGCCGGTGATCCCCTCGAAGAAGCGCTTCCCGTGCGCCGCGCTCTCGAACACGAAGGTCGAGGTCAGAAAGATCGGCGGCTTGAGCGACCCTTCCGACAGCGAGGGGTCGAAGCCAAAGCCCATCATCAGGGTCTGGGCGGACAGCTGGTGGTTGCCGATGCTGGTCGGCGACGGCTTGGGCGCGCGCTTGGCGGGCGCGCCGGACAGGTCATTCTCGTCGGTCATGCGCGGCCCTCTAGCCGTTGCCGCCGCCAGCTTCAAACCCGGGACCGTCCGCGCTCGCCGGAGCGGCGGCGCGGCGCGGCGTGCCGAGCGCGATGATCAGGGCGGAGGCGCCGATCAGCCCGGCCGAGATGAGGAAGGCGGCGCCGTCGAAGCCGCGGCGGCTGCCCCAGGCGAGGCTCTGCGCGGCGATCAGCGGGCCGAAGATGGCGGCGACGCTGTTCATCGCCCCGAGCCCGCCCTGCAGCGCGCCCTGGCGGGTCGAGTCGACCATCTGCGAGAGGATCCCGTTCATCGCCGGCCACGCCAGCGCGCCGAGCGCTCCGAACAGGAAGAAGGCGTAGACCTGCCAGCCCTGGGTCACGAAGGCGTAGGCGAAAAGGGTCAGCGCGGCGGCGGAGAGGCCGACGATGGCGGCGCCGCGCTCGTGCAGCCGGGGCATCAGCCGCGGCGTCACCCAGATCTGGACGACGAGCTGGAGGAAGCCGACCCACGCCAGGCTCCAGCCGATCTGCGCCGCGTTCCAGCCGAGCCGGATCGTCGACCAGAAGGACCAGACCGCGGGATAGACGATCCCGCCCAGCTGCCACAGGAACCAGGCAACCAGCAGCGGGGTGGCGTTGCCGGCATGGAACAGCGGGCGGAACGCGCCGACCACCGTCGCCTCGCGCAGCCGGAACGGGCGACGGTGCGCCGCGTCGAGCGTCTCGGGCAGGAGGAGGATCATCGCCGCCGCGTTGAGGAAGGCGAGCACGGAGGCGACGATGAACGGCGCCCGCACGCCCCAGTGCGCGACCAACCCGCCGAGCGCCGGGCCGATGATGAAGCCGATCCCGAAGGCGGCGCCGAGCAGGCCGTAGCTGGCGGCGCGCTTCTCCGGCGGGGTCACGTCGGCGATCACCGCGCCGGCCGGGCCCATCGTCGCTCCCGCCACCCCGGCGACCGCGCGCCCGACGAACAGCCAGGCGAGCGTCGGCGCCGCCGCCATCAGCAGATAGTCGAGCCCGAACGCCACCATCGCCGCGATCAGCACCGGGCGACGGCCGAAGCGGTCGCCGATGTTGCCCATCACCGGCCCGGCGAAGAACTGCGCGATCGCGAACACCGCGAGCATCCAGCCCGAGATGCGCGTCGCCGCCGGCAGGTCCATGTGGCCGAGCCGGGTGATGAGGCTGGGCAGCACCGGCATGACGATCCCGAACCCGATCACGTCGATGGTCACCGCCGCCATGACGATCGGGATCGCGCGATGCTCGAAGCGGATCATGCGCCGCGGCCGCTTCTTTGGCCGAGCGAGGCGGGGCACCTCGAAAGGTCCCAATGGTCACGGTGGTGAGCCTGCGAGACGGTCACGACGCGATCGTGAGCGGACGGGAAATACGGGCGGGACGGCACCGGCGAGGTTGAAGCAGAAAGGCGGCGGGTAGGAAAGCCGGACGGCCCGTCAACCCGCCCGCTTGCGCCGGCGCGCCGCGCGGCGCAGGACGGGCCCATGCAGTCGCGCAGCGTCGCCACGGCGCAGATCATCACCGGAATCGCCGCGGCCATCGCGCTGCTCTATTATCTGCGCAACATCATGATCCCGCTGGTGGTGGCGTTCGTGCTGGCGGTGCTGGTCAATGCGCTGGTCCGCTTCATCCACCGCCTCTCGCCCAGGCCGCCGAGCTGGGCGGTGTCGGCGATCGCCGGAATCATCGTCATCAGCATCGCCTCGGGCGGGATCTTCGCGATCGCGCAGGGAATGGCGCAGATGGTCGCGCAGGGGCCGGCCGTGCTCGCCCGGCTTGACGCGCTGGCGATGAGCGCGGGCCAGGCCTTCCATCTCGAGCGGCCGCTCCACCTCACCGCGGTGATCGGCGAGATCAGCATTCCGCGGCTGGCGGGCGCGATTCTCTCGGAGCTGCAGGGCTTCGGCTCCGGGCTGCTGCTGGTGATCGTCTACTTCGGCTTCATCCTCGCCGGGCGGAAGCGGCTCGGCGACAAGGTCCACAAGGCGGCCGGCTCGTCCGAGCGGGCGCGGATGGTCGAGAACACCATCGAGAAGATCGTCGCCGACATCGAGACCTATGTCTGGGTCCAGACCATCACCGGCGCGATCCTGACCGCGGCGGCGGTGATCGTGATGGCGGCAGTGGGGCTCCACAATGTCCTGTTCTGGGGCGTGGTCTTCTTCCTCCTGACCTTCATCCCCAACATCGGGGTGACGGTCGGCTCGGTCTTCCCCAGTCTGTTCGCGCTGGTCCAGTTCCCGACCATCTGGCAGTCGGTGGTGATCTTCGCGGTGATCCAGGTCGTCGCGACGATCGTCGGCAACCTCATCTACCCGCGAATGCAGGCGGAAACCCAGAACATCGATCCTGTCGCGACCCTGCTCTCGCTGTCCTTCTGGAGCGTGCTGTGGGGGCTGCCCGGCGCCTTCCTCGCGGTGCCGATGACGCTGATGCTGATGATGGTGTTCGGCCAGTTCGAGGCGACCACCTGGGTCTCGGCGCTGCTGTCGAACGACGGCGAGCCCAACATCCGCAAGAACCCGGGCGAGCGCCCCAAGGCAATCCGCGCGCCCGACTGAGCCGGCGCCCGGTCAGTCCGCGGCGAGGCCGATCAGGCTGAGCTGCCGGCCGTAGCTCGGCTCCGCGCGGTGGGTGGCCCGGCGAAAGCTGTAGAAGCGCTTCTCCTGCGCATAGGTGTCCTCGCCGAGCGCCTCGACGGCGCCGAGCCCGGCCGCGGCAGCGCGGGCGGCGACGAAGCCGGGCAGGTCGAAGTGCGGCTTGCCCGCGGGCCCGGGCGAGAAGAAGCGGTCAAAGCCCTCGTCGGCGGCGCGGAAGCGGGCGCGGAACGCCTCGTCGACCTCGTAGCTGGGCGCGGCGATGCAGGGCCCGACCGCCGCCGCGATCCGCTCGCGCCGGGCGCCGAGCGCCTCCATCCGCGCGACCGTCGCCTCGACCACCCTGCCGAGCGCGCCCTTCCACCCGGCATGGGCGGCGCCGACCACCCCCGCCTCGGCATCGGCAAACAGCACCGGCGCGCAGTCGGCAGTGAGGATCGACAGCAGCACGCCGGGCCGGTCGGTGACCAGCGCGTCGGCGTGCGGCCGCTCCGCGTCCGACCAGCCGCCCGCGACCACCGCGTCGGCGCCATGGACCTGGTAGACCCCGACCAGCCGCGCGCCGGGCAGCACCGCCGCCGCCGCGCGCCGCCGGTTCTCCGCGACGACCGCGGGATCGTCGCCGCTGCCCAGGCCGGTGTTGAGGCCCCACATCGGGCCGCTGCTGGTCCCGCCGCGGCGGCCGAGGAAGCCGTGCGGCACCGCGATCCGCGCCGAGCGCAGCACCTCGACCGCGCTCACAGCGCCAGCCGCATGATGATGTCCTCGTCGGCATGCTGCCCGACCATGAAGTCGTAGCGGCCCACCCGCTCGAATCCGTAGCGGGCGTAGAAGCGCTTGGCCCGCTCATTGTCGATGTAGACCGAGAGGAACACCTCCTCCGCGCGCATCCGCATCGCCTCGTCGAGCACCCAGCGCATCAGCTGCTGCGCGACGCCCTGCCCGTGCCAGTCGCGGTCGAGATAGAGCTGGCGGAGCTCGAGCGCCGGGCCGCGCGGCTCGAACGGCAGCGTCTGCGGGCCGATCTTGGCGTAGCCGAGCAGCCGCCCGTCCGCCTCGGCGAGGCGGAAGCGCATCGCCGGGTCGCGCAGCTCGCGCTCCCACCCGTCGCGGGTGAAGCCGGCGACGAACGCGGTGAGGTCCTCGGGCCGGTAGAGATGGCCGAACGTGTCGGTGAAGCTGGCGACGAACAGGCGGTGGATCGCGTCGGCGTCGGCGGCGGTGGCGCCGCGGTAGGTCGGCGCGGCGGCCATCAGCCGAGCCCCGCGGGAGCCGGCCAGCCGGGCGCGTGGATCGCCAGCAGCTTGAACAGGCTGCCCATCCGGTCCGGGCGGCAGAGCCGGGCGCGGGCCTCCTCGATCTCGCCGGCGCGCTCGGGCGCGGTGGCGGCGAGCGCGGCGGCGCGGGCGATGATCCCGAGCCGCTCGAGCCACGGGCCCTGCTCGGCCAGCAGAGTCACCTCGGCCCCGGCGGCACGCGCGGCCCGGGCCACTGCGGCGAAGTCGACATGCGCCGTCAGGTCCTGCTCGCCGGGCCGGTCGAGCACCCGCGCGAAGCGGTGCGCGTGGAGCGCCTGCAGCGTGTCGCCCGGAGCGCTTTCCGGATGGCCATAGTCGATCACCAGCGCCGCCCCGCCCTGCGCGACCAGCCGGCTGGCGATCGCCGCCACCGCCTCGTCGCGCGCCGGCGCGGTCTCGACGATCTCGCCGTCGCGATCGAAGGCGAGATGCCCCCCGATGAACTCGATCCGCCGTTCCTGCCCGCCGACATGCTGGCGCACCGGCAGCGCGTCGAGGAACTCGTTGGCGACCAGCAGCAGCGGGCCGTCGTCGGGCAGCTCGTCGATCCGGTCGTGCCAGTGCGCGCCGGGATGCTGGAGCGCCTGCGCGGCGCGCAGCGTCGGGCTGGTCTCGACGAAGTGGATCGGCGGGTCGAGCCGGGCCGAGCGCATCACCCGCAGCGCGTCGGCGGCGAGCGTCCCGCGGCCCGGGCCGAGCTCGACGAAGCGGACCGGCCAGGGCTTGCCCGCGCGCTGCCAAGCGTCGGCCAGCGCGGCGCCGACCAGCTCGCCGAACATCTGGCTGATCTCCGGCGCGGTGGTGAAGTCGCCGCGCGCGCCCAGTGGGTCGCGCGTCGCGTAATAGTAAGCGTTGCAGGCCTCCATATAGGCCTCGACGGTCAGCGGCCCCTCGGCCTTGATCCGCTCGACGATGGCGCTTTCGAGCGGGGTCAGGCGACGCTCTCCGTGCCGAAGGTCGGCTCGACCCGCTGCCGGCGCTTGCCGCTCGTCGCCATCAGGAAGGCGCCGCCGAGGATCATCGGCACGCACAGCCACTGCCCCATGTGCAGCCCGGTCGCCTGGGCGAAGGCGACCAGCTGGCTGTCCGGCTCGCGGACGAACTCGACGAGGAAGCGGAACAGGCCGTAGAAGAGGAGGAAGGCGCCGACCAGCCGTCCGGGATAGTAGCGCGCCTGGCTCCGCCAGAACATCACCGCGAGGATGAGGAACAGGAGGATGCCCTCCATCGCCGCCTCGTAGAGCTGGCTCGGGTGGCGCGGCGGTCCGAGTACGGTCATCGTCCCGATCGTCTCGGGGAAGCGGATCGCCCACGGCAGGTTGGTCGGCGCGCCCCACAGCTCATGGTTCACGAAATTGGCGAGGCGCCCGAAGAACAGCCCGAACGGCACGCAGCAGGCGACATAGTCGTGCAGCCGCAGCCAGTTCAGCTTCTCCTTGCGGGCGAGATAGAGGATGCCGAGGCTGGTCCCGACGACGCCGCCATGAAAGCTCATGCCCCCGTCCCACAGCTTCAGGATGTCGACCGGGTGCTGGAGATAATAGGGCAGGTTGTAGAAGAGCACGTAGCCGAGCCGCCCGCCGAAGATGATCCCGAGCGAGGCGTAGAAGACGAGGTCGTCAGCGTGCCGCCGCGCCATCGGCGCGCCCGGCTGGGCGATCAGCTTGAGCAGGTACCAGTAGCCGAGGAAGATGCCGGCGAGATAGGCGAGGCTGTACCAGCGGAGCTGGAACGCCCCGATCTGCAGCGCCACCGGGTCGAGGTGGAGGTCGGTCCACGCGATGGCGTTCGCGGCGGCGATGAGCATGCTCGACAAGGACTTCCCCCTGGTTGATTGGCCGCTCATAAGACGACGCACAACAAAGGCAAAGGAGCGAGGATGCCGAGCGCGCTGGACCAACGGTTCGACGAGGTGCTGGCGGCGGTCACCGGCCCGGGCGGGCGGCTGGTTATCGGCGAGGACGAGCGCGGCCGGCCGATCGTCACCAACTTTCCCGACACGCTGCCCGGCTTCTTCGACGCCTTCTGCCAGTTGAACGGCGCGGTGGAGGCGGTGGTCGCGGGCGAGGAGCGGCTGAGCTTCGCCGAACTTCACGAGATCAGCTCGCGCCTGGCGCGCGCGCTGGTCGGCCGCCACGGGGTGCGCAAGGGCGACCGGGTCGCCATCGCGATGCGCAACTGCCCGAGCTGGATCGTCACCTACATGGCGGCGATCAAGGCCGGCGCCATCGCCACGCTCGTCAATGGCTGGTGGCAGTCGGCCGAGCTCGCCCATGCGATCGGCCTGACCCGCCCGGCGCTGGTCCTTGCCGACGCGCCGCGCGCCCAGCGCTGCGCCGTCGCGGGCGCCGAGCGCATCATTACCCTGCCGATCGAGCGGCCGATCGCCGAGGCGCTCGCCCCGTTGCTCGGCGACGAGGAGTGCGACGCGGAACTGCCGGCGATCGCGCCCGAGGACCCCGCCACCATCCTCTTCACCTCGGGTTCGACCGGCGATTCCAAGGGCGCCCTCTCCAGCCACCGCGCGGTCACCACCGCGGTCTATGCCTATGCGAGCGGGCTGATCGTCCTCCTCGGCATCCTCGAGAGCCGGGGCGAGCCGCCCAAGAACCCGCCCCGGACATTGGTCACCGTGCCGCTGTTCCATGTCACCGGCGAGGTGCCGGTCATGCTCAACAGCTTCGTCATCGGGCGCGGCATGGTGCTGATGCCCAAGTGGGACGCGGGCGAGGCGCTGCGGCTGATCGAGCGCGAGAAGGTCACCTATTTCGTCGGGGTGCCGACGATGAGTCTCGAGCTGATGAACCATCCCGACAAGGACCGCTATGACCTTGCCAGCCTGACCGACATTACCGCGGGCGGGGCGCCGCGGCCGGTCGCGCACGTCGAGCGGCTCCAGCAGAACTTCACCGCCGCCCAGCCGGCGCTCGGCTATGGCCTCACCGAGACCAATGCCACCGGCTGCAGCAACTTCTGGTCCAACTATGCCGAGAAGCCGGCCTCGACCGGCCGCGCGCAGAAGCCGCTTGTGACGGTGGCGATCCTCGGTGCCGGCGACGCCCAGCTTCCGCCTGGCGAGCGCGGCGAGGTCGGCATCCGGACCGCCGCCAACATCGACGGCTACTGGGACAATCCGGCGGCGACCGCCGCGGCCTTCACCGCGGATGGATATTTGCGCACCGGCGACATCGGCTACCTCGACGAGGACGGCTACCTCTTCATCGTCGACCGCAAGAAGGACATCATCATTCGCGGCGGCGAGAACATCAGCGCGGCCGAGGTCGAGGCCGCCTGCTACGCCTGTCCGGCGATCGCCGAGGCGGCGGTGTTCGGGGTTCCCGACGAGCGGCTCGGCGAGGTACCGGTGGCGATCCTCTACCGGCAGGAGGACAGCACGCTGGAAGAGGCCGGCCTGCGCGAGTTCCTGACCGGCCGGCTGGCCGCGTTCAAGGTGCCGGCGCGGCTGGTGTTCGTCGACGAGCCGCTGCCCCGGCTCGGCACCGGCAAGATCGACCGGGTCGCGCTCAAGCAGCGCTACCGCGCTTGAGTCCTCGCCTGGCGCCGGTCAGCCGGCGCACGCTGCTGGTCGGCGCGGGGGCCGGGGCAGGGCTGGTCCTCGCCTTCTCGCTGTGGCCGCGATCGCGGGGCAGCGCGCTCCAGGCCGGGCGGGACCCGGACCGGCTGTTCGGCTCCTTCCTCAAGGTCGGCACCGACGGGCGGGTCACGGTCGCGGTGCCGCAGGTCGAGATGGGCCAGGGCAGCTGGACCGCGCTGCCGCAGATCCTCGCCGACGAGCTCGGCGCCGACTGGGCCAGCGTCGCGGTCGAGCCGGCCCCGCTCGCCGGCGACTATCCCAATCCGCTCGCCGGCCGGCTCGGCGGATTCGATCCCGGCGACCCGCGGCTGCGGCTGACCGCCGGGTCGACCTCGGTCCGCGCCTTCGAGGCGCCGCTCCGCCACGCCGGTGCGACCGCCCGCGCGATGCTCTGCGCCGCCGCCGCGCGCCGCTGGAAGGTCGCCGCGGACGAATGCGACAGCGCCGGCGGGTTCGTCCGTCACGAGGGGAAGCGCCTGGCGTTCGCCGCGCTCGCCGACGCCGCGGCGCGCGAGCGAGTGCCGGACGAGCCGCCGCTGCGCGCTCCCTCGACCCGCCGCCTCGCCGGCCAGCCGCTCCCCCGCCTCGATCTTCCCGCCAAGTCTGACGGCAGCTTCCGGCTGGCTGCCGACGTCCGCCTGCCCGGGCTGCTGCAGGCTTCCGCCCGGCTGGCGCCCCCCGGCTGCCGGCTGCTCGGCCACGACGCGGCCGCGGCGAGGCGCGTTCCCGGACTGCGCGCCCTGGTCGCCACCAATGGCTGGTTGGCGGCGGTGGCCGACCAGTGGTGGGTGGCCGAACAGGCGCTCGCCGCGGCGAACCCGCGTTTCTCGGGACGCCGCGACGGTGACGAGACCGCAGTCGGCCGCGCGCTCGACGCCGCGCTCGGCGCCGCCACGCCGTTCCACGTGAGCGGCGACTATGACCAGGCGGTGGCCGGATCGCGCCCGCTCGCCGCCACCTATGAGGTCGCCGCGCGGTCGCCGGAGCGGCTTGAGCCGGACAGCGCCACCGCGCGCTTCAGCGCCGACGGGCTCGAGCTGTGGGTCGCGACGCAGGCGCCGGCGCTGGCCCGCGCGGCGGCAGCGGCGGCGGCCGGGCTCGGCCAGCGGGAGGTCGTCCTCTATCCACTGGCGGTCGGCGGGGTTGGCGGCGGCGCGGTCGAGAGCCTCGCCGCCCCGCTCGCGATCGCGCTCGCCGGCCGGCTCAAGGCCCCGGTCCAGCTCACCCCGCCATGGGCCGAGACGGTCAACCATCGACCCCTCGCCGCGCCGCTGCGCGCGCGCATGGCCGCGCTCCCGCAGCCCGGCGGGAGCCGCATCGCCGCGTGGAGTGCGACGATCGCCACCGCCGACGGGCTGGCCGACGAGCTCGCCGCACTGCTCGGCAGGAAGTTCGGGACCCTCGGGGAAGACGCGCTCGCGACGGCGATCCCGCCCTATGCCATCCCGGCGCTGCGGATCGCGGCCGGGCGCGCCGACCTGCCGCTCCGCACCGGCAGTGTGCGCGGCGAGCAGCTCGCCGCCGCGGCCTTCGCCACCGAGAGCTTCGTCGACGAGATGGCCCGCGCCGGCGGGGCCGAGCCCCTCTCCTACCGGGTCGCCATGCTCGGGACCAACCTCCGGCTCGCCGAGGCGCTGCTCGCGGCGGCGCGGATCGGCGGGTGGGACGGGGGCGGCGCCGGCAGCACGATGGGGCTGGCCGCGGTCAGCGCATACGGCTCGCACATCGGGCTGCTGGCGAGCGCGACGATCGGCGAGGACCGGACGGTGCGGGTCGACCGGCTGGTCGCCGCGGTCGACTGCGGGCGGGTAATCAACCCCGGCCTGGTCCGCCAGCAGATCGAGGGCGGGCTCGTCAGCGCGCTGCAGCAGGCGACGCGCCCAACCCCCCGCCTCGTCGCCGGCATGCCGGTCGCCGCGGACCCGGGCGGGCTGCGCCTCGACCGGCTGCCGCGGATCGAGATCGAGCTGGTGCCGAGCGACGCCGCGCCGGGCGGGGTGAGCGGTCTCGGCCTGCTCCCGCTCGCCCCGGCGGTGGCGAATGCGCTGGCGGCGCAGGGACGGCGCTTGCGCAAGCTGCCGTTCGCGCTGATCTAGCGCCCCATGCAACCGCCCGCCGACCACCCGATCGTCCCGACCCCGCGGGTCGGGGTGCTGCTGATCAACCTCGGGACCCCCGACGCGCCCGACGCCGCCGCGGTCCGCCGCTACCTCGCGGAGTTCCTCTCCGACCCGCGCGTGGTCGAGATTCCGCGGATCGCGTGGAAGCCGATCCTCCACGGCATCGTCCTGCGCACCCGGCCGAGCAAGTCGGCGCACGCCTATCGCCAGGTGTGGACCGAAGAGGGCTCGCCGCTAGCTGCGATTACCGCGCGGCAGGCCCGCGCGCTCGCCGGGCGATGGGGCGACACGGTGCTGGTCGACTGGGCGATGCGCTACGGCAATCCCGGAATCGCGGCGGCGGTGCAGCGGCTCAAGAAGGCGGGAGCCGAGCGGATCCTCGCCGCCCCCCTCTATCCCCAGTACAGCGGGGCGACGACCGCCTCGGCGCACGACGCGCTGTTCGCGGGGATGGCCGCGCTGCGCTGGCAGCCCGCACTCCGCACCCTCCCTGCCTACCACGACGATCCGCTCTACATCGATGCGCTGGTCGCCAGCCTCGAGCGGCAGATCGCCGCGCTCGACTTCGAGCCCGAGCGGCTGCTGCTGAGCTTCCACGGCATGCCCGAGCGGACGCTCCGGCTCGGCGATCCCTATCACTGCCAGTGCCGCAAGACCGCGCGGCTCGTCTCCGAACGGATGAGCGTCCCGGTCGACGTCGCCTTCCAGTCCCGCTTCGGCCGCGCCAGGTGGCTGGAGCCGGCGACCGACGCCACGCTCGAGGCCTATCCCCCACAAGGGGTGAAAAGGATCGCCATCGCCGCCCCCGGCTTCTCCGCCGACTGCCTCGAGACGATCGAGGAACTGGGCCTGCGCGGGCGCGAGTCCTTCCTCGCGGCGGGGGGCGAGCAGTTCGCCGCGCTCGACTGCCTCAACGACAGCGACGAGGGCATGGCCATGCTGGACGGGCTGCTGTCCCGCGAGCTTGCCGGGTGGTGGAACCGACCGTAGAGATTAACCAAAGTCATAATGGAGGATGCAGATGGCACGGGTAGCGATCGTCACGGGCGGAACGCGGGGCATCGGCGAGGCGATCAGCGTCGCCCTCAAGGACGCGGGCGTGACCGTCGCCGCCAACTATGCCGGCAACGACGAGCGGGCGAAGGCCTTCACCGACCGGACCGGCATCAAGGCCTACAAGTGGGACGTGTCCGACTATGACGCCTGCATGGCGGGTGTCCGCCAGGTGTCGGAGGAGCTCGGCCCGGTCGACATCCTCGTCAACAACGCCGGCATTACCCGCGACACGACGATGAAGCGGATGGACCATGCCAAGTGGCAGGAGGTGATGGACACCAACCTCGGCGGCTGCTTCAACATGGCCAAAGCGGTGTGGGACGACATGACCGGCCGCAAATATGGGCGGATCGTCAACATCGGCTCGATCAACGGCCAGGCCGGCCAATATGGCCAGGTCAACTACGCCGCGGCGAAGTCGGGCATTCACGGCTTCACCAAAGCGCTGGCGCAGGAAGGAGCCCGCACCGGGATCACCGTCAACGCGATCGCGCCGGGCTACATCGACACCGACATGGTCGCGGCGGTGCCCGAGGACGTGCTCGGCAAGATCGTCGCCAGGATCCCGGTCGGGCGGCTGGGACGAGCCGACGAGATCGCGCGGGGAGTGGCGTTCCTGACCGACGAGAACGCCGGCTTCGTGACGGGATCGACCTTGTCCATCAACGGCGGGCAGCACATGTACTGAGGGTGGAGACCCTTACCTACAGCCCACCGGTCAAGCGTTCGATCCTGATTGCCGGCCATTCGACTTCCATCAGCCTGGAGCCGCTGTTCTGGCGCGCGCTGGAGATCGCCGCGCGCGATTCCGGGCGGCCGGTGAACGCCCTCGTCGCCGAGATCGACGAGGCGCGGATGCAGTCGCCGAACCCGCCGAACCTGACCTCGGCGCTACGCCAGTGGCTGTTCGGACGCGCGCTCGGCGGCTGACAGCACGGCCTGGGCGAAGCCGCGCCCGAGGTCGGCCGCATGGTCGAGGAACAGCGCCGGCTCGATCAGCTCGAGCTCCATGATCCGCCACTCGCCCGCGCCGACGTCGACCATGTCGACCCGGGCGTAAAGCGGCTGGTCGGGGCAGGCGGCCAGCGCCTGCACCGCCAGCGCCTCGGCGGCCGGCGGCGGCGCGATGGTGCGCTCGTGCCCGCCCCAGGTCGGCTGGACTCGGAAGTCGCCCTCGCGCGGGAGCTTGACGATGGCGTGGCTGAACTCGCCGCCGAAGTAGAAGAGCGAGACCTCGCCGCTGCTGGTGATCGCCTTGAGATAGGGCTGGACCAGCATCCGCTGCCCCGCGACCGCCGCCGGGGTCGTCTCGCCCGCGCGGATCCGGAACGTCCCGTCCGCCCCGGCCGAGACCGGCGGCTTGACCACCAGCGCCTCGGTCCCGAACTGCGCCCGCGCCGCCGCCAGGTCCGCGTCGCCGAGCGTGTCCACCGCGATCGTGGCGACCGAGGGGATGCCGCGCCGGCCGAGCTCGGCGAGGTAGATCTTGTCGCTGTTCCAGCGCAGCAGCCGCGGCGCGTTCAGCAGCGGGGCGCGATCGGCCTCGGCGCGGTCGAGAAACGCCAGCCACTCGGCGTAGCGGCGGTTGTACCCCCAGGCGAGGATCGGCAGCACGAGGTCGAACTCCGCGAGGTCGCCAGCCGCGGTCCACGGCCGCGTCTCAAGCGTCGCCCCCGCCTCGACCAGCGCCGCTCCCTGCCGGCGGTACGCCCAGTCGAAGGCCTCCGGGTAATCCGGTGCCGGCGTCAGAAACAGGATGCGCATCGAAGACCTTATCGGGCGAGCAGGATCCGCGCCTGGCTGGCGATCTGCGCGAGCATGGAGACGCTGACGCTGCCGGTCGAGCGGGCGCGCGAGACGAGGCGGCGGAACTGGTCGATCCGCTCGCCCTGGTCCTTCACCCACTGCTCGACCGCCGCCTCGGGGTCCTCGCCCGGGGCGCGCCCGAGCCATTCGATCCGGAGCGCCTCGAAGTCGCGCGACAGGCCGGCGGCAAGCAGCCGTTCCCAGCTGTCGGCGGGCGCGAAGCGGGTCAGCTGGCCCTGCGCCCAGTCGAGCCCGAGCGCCTCGCCGAGCCGGACATAGGCGCGGGTCAGCGCGAGCTCGTCGAGATGGCGCTGGGCACCGAGCGCGGCGATCCCGAACACTCCGTCGAGCTCGTAGAGCTTGACCAGCCCGCGGACGATCTCGTCCGGCGCGCCGAGCGCCTGAAGCCGCTGCCGGCGCGCCTCGGCCTCCTGCCGAACCTCGGCCCGGATGAGCCGGCGCGCCGCGGCGTTGACTTTGTCGAGACCGGGCTGGAGCCGGGTGACCAGCTCGCCCGCACGGGCGTGCGGGGGCATCAGCCGGAGCATGTCGCTGAGATGCCCGCGGACGCTCCGCGCGGCCTGGTCGAACAGCTCGATCCGGACCTGCTCGCTGACCTCGGCGCGCTCGATCCGGCCCCACAGCTTGTCGAGCTGGAGCAGCTGCTCGACCGCGAGGAAGGCGGTGATCACCTGCGCGACCGAAGCCCCCTCCTCCTCGGTGATGTCGAGCGCCATGCTCGGCCCGAGGCGGTTGACGATGCGGTTGGCGACCTTGGTGGCGAGAATCTCGTGGCGCAGCCGGTGCGTCCGGATCGCTTCCTCGTGCCGCTGCTGCATCTCCGCCGGGAAGGCGGCGAACAGCTGCGGGACCAGCAGCGGGTCGTCGGCGAGGCGCAGGTCCTCGGCCGCCTGCTGCATCGCCAGCTTGGACATGGAGAGCACGACCGCCAGCTCGGGCCGGGTCAGCCCGCGCCCGTCCTGCGCCCGCCGCAGCAGCGCGTCGCTCTGCTCCAGTCCCTCGACGGTGCGGTCGAGCCGGCCGCTCGCCTCGAGGATCTCGATCGTCCGCACCGTGCCCGGCAGCGCGCGGGCGCCGCCCGCCTCGGCGATCGACAGCGCCAGCGTCTGCAACCGGTTGTCCTCGAGCACCAGGTCCGACACGTCGTCGGTCATCCGCACCAGCAGCGCATTGCGCTCGTCGAGGCTGGTCCGCCCGTCCCGCACGTCGCGGTTGAGCGCGATCTTGATGTTGACCTCGTTGTCCGAGCAATCGACGCCGGCGCTGTTGTCGATGAAGTCGGTGTTGATGCGGCCGCCGTGCTCGGCGAACTCGATCCGCCCGGCCTGGGTGGTGGCAAGGTTGGCGCCCTCCCCGATCACCTTGCAGCGAAGCTCGCTGCCGTTGACCCGAAGGACGTCGTTGGCGGGGTCGCCGACAACCGAGTTGGCCTGCCCCGACGCCTTCACATAGGTGCCGATCCCGCCGAACCAGAGCAGCCCGACCGGCGCCTTCAGGATGGCGTTGATGAGGCTGGTCGGGTCGATCGTCTCCACTTCGACCTCGAGCAGCGCGCGAACCTCGGGCGAGAGCGGGATCTGCTTCTGGGTGCGCGGGAAGATGCCGCCGCCGGCGCTGATCAGCGAATGGTCGTAATCTTCCCAGCTCGAGCGCGGCAGGTTGAACATCCGCTCGCGCTCGGCCCAGCTGGCGGCCGGGTCCGGGTTGGGATCGAGGAAGATGTGGCGATGGTCAAAGGCGGCGACCAGCTTGATCGACTTCGACAGCAGCATGCCGTTGCCGAACACGTCGCCCGACATGTCGCCGCAGCCGGCGACCGTCACCGGCTCCGACTGGATGTCGATGCCCATCTCGCGGAAGTGGCGCTGGACGCTGATCCACGCGCCCTTGGCGGTGATCCCCATCGCCTTGTGATCGTAGCCGTTGGAGCCGCCGCTGGCGAAGGCGTCGCCGAGCCAGAAGTTGCGCTCCAGCGCCAGCGCGTTGGCGACGTCGGAGAAGGTCGCGGTGCCCTTGTCGGCGGCGACCACGAAATAGGGGTCGTCGCCGTCGTGGACGACCACCTCGGGCGGGTGGACGACCTGGTCCTCGACGATGTTGTCGGTGACCGAGAGGAGCGAGCGGATGAAGATCCGGTAGGCCTCGGTCCCTTCCGCCAGCCACGCCTCGCGGTTCGCCGGCGAGGGCAGCTGCTTGGGGAAGAAACCGCCCTTGGCGCCGGTCGGAACGATCACCGCGTTCTTGACCATCTGCGCCTTCATCAGGCCGAGGATCTCGGTGCGGAAGTCGTCGCGGCGGTCGGACCAGCGCAACCCGCCGCGGGCGACCGGCCCGCCGCGCAGGTGGATGCCCTCGACCCGCGGGCTGAACACCCAGATCTCGCGCCACGGCACCGGCCGCGGCAGCCCGGGGATCAGCGCGCTGTTGAGCTTGAAGGCGAGCGCCTCGTCGGGCTTGAGCGCGAAGGCGTTGGTGCGGATGATCGCCGCGGTGACCGAGCGGTAGAGCCGCAGGATGCGATCGTCGTCGATGCCCTGGACCCGCGACAGCGCCTCGTCGAGCCGCCCGCCCTGGTCGCGCATCGCCTGCGCGCGGTCGCCCTCGAGCGCCGGATCGTGCGCGGCGACGAAGCCGGCGACCAGCGCTGCGGTCGCCTCGGGCGCGCGGCGGAGCGCGTCGGCGACGGTGGCGAGCCCGAAGTTGGCGCCGGTCTGACGCAGGTAGCGGAACCAGGCGCGCAGCCACACCACCGCCTGCGGCTCGACCCCGGCGATGATCAGCTGGTTGAAATTGTCGTTCTCGGTCTTGCCCTCGAGCACCGCGGCGATCGCCGCCTCGATCACCTCGGCACGGGCGAGCAGCGCCTCCGCGTCGCCGCCGTCGGCGAGGTCGAGCGCGAACTCGTGGATGTTGGCGCTGATGCCCTCGAGTCGGGTCGGAGTCTCCTTGAGCACGGTGAAACCGAAGAATTCGAGCACCGGGACGACGTCGGACAGCGGCACCAGCTCGCCGCGGCGGTAGAGCTTGAGCCGGAGCTGCGTACGGGGATCGAACGGCAGCCGGTAGAGCCGCACCGAACGGCGGCTCTCGTCGGCCAGCGCCTCCAGGCGGAGCACGTCCTCGGCGGCATCGGCGGCGGGATAGCGGCTGCGATAGGCCTCGGGAAAGGCGTTGCCGAAGGCGAGCGTCAGGCGGCGGGCGCGGTTGGCGCCGGCACCGATCACCAGCCGCTCCTCGAGCGCCGGGACCCAGCCACGGACCATCTCGTAGAGCCGGCGGTCGAGCAGCGCCTCTTCCGGGGTGGGCATGTCGGCGGTGACCGCGAAGGTGTAGCGGATGAGCGCGAGGTCGCCGTCGCCCAGGTCGACCGACCAGGCGGTCTGGCGGCCGCCGCTCGCTTCCTCGAGCATCGTCCCGATCGCCAGCCGGCGCCGCGTCGAGAGTTCCTCGCGCGGCAGCCACACCCAGGCGAACAGATGGCCCTTGAGGATCGAGCGGACGAGCACCAGCGTCGGCTGCGGGCGGTCGGCGAGCAGCATCGCGGCGACCACCAGCCGGCGCACGCTGTCGGTGTCGAGGTTGAGCAGCAGGTCGTGCGGAAGCGAGGACAGCGCGTGGCGGAGCGCCTTGCCGCTGTGGCTGGTCGGCTCGAACCCGAACTGCTCCTCGAGCTGACGGAGCCGGTCGCGCAGCAGCGGCGTGTCCTCGACCGGCGCGCTCAACGCCTCGCTGGTCCACAGCCCGACATGCACCCCGACCGCGGTCACCTTGCCGCTCTCGCGGATCGGGACCGCGACCAGGTCGAGCGGGACTCGCCGGTGGATCGACGACTTGCGATCGGCCTTGGCCATCAGCGGGACCTGCCCGCCATTCTCGAAATAGCGGATCGCCTCGTCGCAGCCGCCCTCGTCGGTCGGCTCCCCGGGGAAGCGGAACAGGCCGAGCCCGCCCTCGCCCTCGCGGCCCGAACGCTCGACCTCGTAGCCGAGCAGGGTCATCGCCCCGTCGGCGAACCACTGCATCAGCGCGGCGCCCTCAGGATGCTCGGCGGTCGCCGCCTCCGCATCGGCGCGCATCTGCGCCTGCATTGCGCTCCAGTCGGCGACCGCGGCGCGGACGTCGGCGAGCACTTGCTCGAGCTCGCCGCGGAGGGCCGCGCGGAGCCGCGCGTCGGCGCGGTCGCATTCGATGTACATGATGGATTCGCGAAGCCCGCCGCCGCCACGGTCGCATTCGGCGAAGCGCAGCTTGCCCGCCGGGTCGCGGTCGGCGCTGACGATCGGATGGAGCAGGCGATGGACGACCAGGTCGTGCCCGGCAATCGCGTTGGCGACGCTGTCGACCAGGAACGGCATGTCATCGTTGGCGATGCACACCCGCATCCGGCGGCGGGTCAGCGGCGTCCCCGCGGATTCGACGCAGACGATCGCCTCGCCGGGCTGGCGCTGCTCGACGCAGCGGGCCACGAACTCCGCCGCTTCCTGCTGCTCGTCGGGGCCGAACCCGTCCAGCTCGCCGGGCAGGGCATTGCACAGCAGTGCGTCCTTCAGCACTTCAGGGAGGGACCTCGCCACGCGCTGCTGGGCCGTCATGCCAATACTTCACCTTGCCATTGAGGGGACGACCCGGGCCTATAGGCTCGACCCGGCGGCAGGGGAAGGCCGCCAACCTCCTTTATAGACGAGTTGGCGGCGGCTGCGGGCGCTCAGACCACCTTGCGCAGCGCCTTCTCCAGCATGGCCTCGTCGGCCAGCGCGGCGACCGCCGCGACCGCCCCATCCTCGCCCCGGCGCAGCAGCACCAGCGCGAACTCGCGGTCGCCGAGCGCCGTCTCCAGCGCGATCGGAGCCGCCTCGCGCAGCGCGGCGCGGGCCTGCTCGCCGCGATCGTCGCCCCGGGCCGCGGGACGCCGCGCCTGCCGCTCCGCCGCGACCAGCCCCTTCAGTCCCCCGGGACAGGCCTCGACGAACGCCTGGAACCCGCCGAAATCGACCGCGCAACGTTCGGCATGGCTGAGCGCGGCGGCGAACTCGGTCAGCCGCGTCTTGTCATAGTCGGCGCCGAACACGAGCTTGACGATCGGCGTCATCGGGGCGCGGGCTTGCGCCTTGACCCCCGCGTCCTCGAGGATCGAGGCATATTCATCGGGCACCCGCCGCGCGGCGACGGTGAAGTCCCACGCCATGGCCAGCGCGCGGTAGAGCGCGACCCGGCTGCGCCCGTCGAGCGCCTTCAGCGTCTCGGCGGTTTCGCGCGCGGCATGAAGGCGGTCGGCGAGCCCGGCGTCCTCGTCGAGCAGCGGCTGCTCGAGCTCGAGCAGCTCCTCCTCCTCCCGGCCGGGAGCCGCGTGAAGGTCGGTCAGCTCGAGCGCTGGCGCGGCGAGCGGTCGGGCGGCGAGCGCGGCTCGCTGCTCGCCCCCGGTCTTCCAGTTGATGACCCCGTAGATGAAGTCGATCGTGTCGCCGTCCGACGAGAACGGCATCAGGATGCCGCGGTAGAAGATGGTGTCGCCGCGCTGGTTGTCGAACTCGGCCTCGAAGCCGATCGGCGCGCGGTTGGCGATGATCTGGAGATAATGGTCGGTCAGCCGCGACAGGAGAGAGCGGCTGGGCACGTCGGCGATGGTGCGGACGGTCGGGCCGAGCCCGCCTTCCTCGCGGATCGCCTGACCGATGTAGGCGGTTTCCGGGTCCTCCCCGCCCGAGGTGAAGTCGAGCAGCACGCTGTGGCTGGCGAAATCCTCAATGTTGCCGGGGTCGAGATCCTCGATCGAGGGAAAGTCGCGGCCGCCGAGCAGCGAGACCCAGTGGTTGTAGGCGCGGACGTGCATCCGCCGCTCGTCGTCCCCGACGGGCGACACGGGCGCGGCCGGCGCCAGGTCCAGCGCGTCGCTGTCGAATTCGCCGTGCTGACTGTAGCCGTCCATGCCCTTTTCCGTAGTCGATCCGAACTGGAGCAAGATGAACGGTTGCGGTTACCAAAGCGTAAACCATGGGCCGGCGGCCCCGGCCCTTGCTCCCCCGCCCGCACCTTGTTAGGGCGCGTCGCCCGACGGCACGCCGCTTTAGCTCAGTTGGTAGAGCACCTCATTCGTAATGAGGGGGTCACAGGTTCGAGTCCTGTAAGCGGCACCATCGCTGTTCATGTGCCTCGGAAAGCCCCAAAATTCCGCACCTCGGTTTCGCAAGCTCGAATGAGCCTCTCGTCCGCCAGGCGAAATCCGTCAGAACCGCCGGGGCCTGTCGCCGATCAGGTCGCACGAGCCCTGGAAGGCGTAGCCGGCGGTGCCTTGCACGCTGATGCGGCCTGTCCTGCGATCGATGAGGACGCGTGGCTTGTTGAGGCCGTTCAGGCGGTAGCTGGCGCGGATCAGGGCCGGGCCGACCGACACGTCGTACAGGTCCCACCAGCCCCGGTCCCCGCGCGAGTTGATCGGCGGCACGAGCGACCTCGGCAGCCGGATGCGCCCGCCGCCCGCGCCGATCTGGACCATCAGCGTCGCGTCGAATTCCTCGATCGTCGTCTGCGGATAGCTGCGGTTCTCGTACCGCTCGCGAGCCGGGTTCCAGACCCAGGCCGAATCAGTGCCCACCCCATTGCGCGACCCGCCGCCGAAGCAGACGAGCGCAAGATCGACCGGACGCCCCCCTATTGAAGGCTCACCGCCGGAGACATCGTCACCGAGTTTCGGATAGGGCGGCTGGGCCGGCCGGCCGAAGGCGGGGTCCGGCGCATAGCCGGGGCGCGGTCGGGACGCGGGGCGATTGTCCGCAGACTGGCGACAGTCGGGCGGCGGAGAGGCGGTGATCGAGGCGTAGCGGCCGTCCATCGTGGCAATCGTCACGCACTGGCGCCGATCAGCGTTCCACCAGAAGGTATAGGACCGATCGTCGCCCTGCTCGCCCCCCGTGTTGCGGTAGCCGCGTCGCTGCAGCTCGAGCTCGGCCTGCCCGGCGCGCGCACCGACCATGTCTTCCAGGCCGGTCGATTGCGCGAGCGCATGTTGGGGAAGAGCAATCCCGCCGGCGGCGGTGACGGCGATCAAGCAGACGACAGACAGGCCACGCATCCGAACCTCCCACGAGCAAGCGAGTCGGCTTCAGGCGAACGGTGGCGAGCCTAATCCCATGCTTCGGGCCGGTCCAGTTCGCTGCGGGAAGGGTCAGCGCACCACGAACAGCGCGCCGATGGCGATTGCCAGCACCGCCGCGGTGAAGAAGGCGCGGAGCGCATGCAGCAGCCCCCTGCCAACCGGCTGGTTGAGCCGGCGGGAGAACCACAGCGTCTCGGCGGCGAGATAGCCGGTCACCGACAGGATCGACAGCAAGCCGCTCGCGAGACCGGCATGCGGAACGGAAACATGGCCCAGCGAAACCCCGATCCCGAGAACGAGGGCGAACGGCGCGCAGGCGTAGCACTGGGCATAGAAAGGCGGCTTGAGGCACTGGCGCGTGAGGCTGGTGCCCTGGGCGCGCAGGAGGCGCGCCGACATCATCAGCGGGAACAGCGAGAAGAGGACCAGTCGCAGCGCCAGCAGCGTCGTGCTGTCGGTGATGAGGGCGGCAAGCCCGGTCTGCTTGGCGACGATCGGGTTGACGCCGCCGCCCAGCGCCTCGTCGATCTCCTGCGTCAGCAGCAGCGACAGGATGAGAAACAGGGGCGGGTTCAGCGTGTCCGTGAACTGCTCTGTCTGCCGGTCGTGCAGCTCGCTGTCGGCATAGGCCATCATGCGCAGCGGATGGGTGACGGATCGCCACAAGGTGATAGGATAGAAGATGAGCCAGCTCATCACTTCGTAAAGCAGCTCGCCCAGCGAGTTGAGCCACTTCATGAAGTCCATCTTTCGGATGATGATCCAACTCGTCAGACGGCGCAACAACGGGCCGCTTGAGGATGGGCCGAACGGCCGAAGTCCCATCGATGCACCCCGACGGTCGAAATGAGTGAGACACGCGCCAGGGCGCCCACCCCCCCCCGGCGCCGCCTCTCCTCTAAATCACAACCCCTCCGGGACCTTCGTGCGATAGGGGATGACCAAGAGGTTGTAGAACCTCGGAGCGTTTGACCGGCTGGCCTTGCCGGCAGCAAAACCGCCAGGCTGCAATGGGAGTAGCATCATGAACAACGATGATCCGCGCCCAGACGAAGACGATCGCCGCGACTTTCTCAAGAAATGCGGGACGTTCGCGCTGGTCACTCCGCCGGCCGTCACTTTCCTACTGTCGACGTCGATGAGCTCGAAGGCCATCGCCGCATCGAGTGGCAAGCCGGGGCATGGCTGGGGCGACAAGAACCACACCCATTCCGGACCGCCCGGGCGAACCAATCTCAAGGCGCATTCGAAACACCATCACTGAACGCCCGAACCGGTCACCGATGGGCGAAGCAGTCATCAGGACGCACGCGGATGAAGGCACCGGCGACGTCCTGTACGGGAAGGGCAGCGCGCCCCCGGTGATCGGCTGGGTTGACGATCATTGCCTGGTGTTCAGCGAAGCGCACCAGGCCGTCTTCGAAGTGCAGCGCGCGAACGTTCGAACGGTCGAGCCCGCCGCGGAGCGGTTGACGGAGGCGCTTCGGCAGTTCGCGCCGGCCCGGGCGCAGGATCCGCGGGCGGGACCGTCGGGACCTGTCTCCCGCGCGCGTCCGGCGAATGCTCTAGCCTTGCCCATCGAACTCGGCGGCGTGGCGATCGACATCCATTTTCCCGCCTCGCTTCGCGACGCGATCGTCACTCCGTTCAGGAGCCTGGTCCGAGGTCGCAATCAACCCGCCGCAGCCTGGCTGGCGGTCGAACGTCGCCGCTCCATCCTCTCGCTGACGACCTCTCTTGGGGAGGCGACAAGCTGCGCGACGGCGGAACTCGTGCCGACGCTGAAGGCGATGCTGATCGCGGAGGTCCTTCGATCGGCGACCTATGAAGTGGCTTTCCATGCAGCCGCATTGGCCCGGGGCGGAGAGGCGATCCTGCTGGTGGGAAGCCCCGGTGCCGGCAAGACGACGCTCGCAGTCGCCCTGGCGCATTCCGACTGGGTCCTGCTTGCCGATGACGTAACGCTGCTCCGCGCCTCGGGCGAGATCCGCGGCGTCACCCTCCCGTTCACGGCCAAGGCGTCCGCCTGGCCTTTGCTCAGCCGCTACTATCCGCAGATCGGCGACCAGATGTCCCATCGTCGTCCCGACGGTCTCCGTGTTCGCTATCTCCAGCCACCCGGCCTTCCTGCCGATGCTCGCCATCGGATTCGCGCGATCGTCCTGATCGATCGTCGCGAAGCCGGCCCGGCGCGACTGACCAGCGCAGACCGGCTGTCCACCCTGGCGATGCTGCTGTCGGAGGGCGCCACGCGCGACGAGCGGTTGCCCGCAACGGCGTTCGAGACGCTCGTCAAGGCGTTGAACCAAGCCTCCTGCTGGCGGCTGAGCTATAGTGATTTCGAGCAGGCGGCGGACTGCCTCGGGGCTGCCCGGCTATGAACGCGCGGCACCCCCTACGGCTTCTCGGGGCCGCGCTGCGGGGCCAAGTGCCGGCCGGCGCGGACTGGCGCAGCATCGTCACCGTGGCGAGCCGCGGCTGGCTTGCGCCTGCGTTGTACCTGGCGCTTTCGCGGCATGCGAAGCTTGGCGCCCTCGACAACGCGGCGGCCCACTATCTCGAGCTGCTCCATGCGCGGAACCTCGAGCGCAACCGGCGCCTGCGCCGGCAGCTGGTCGAGGCCGCCGCGGCACTCGGGGCGGCGGGCGTCGAACCTGTCCTGCTCAAGGGAGCCAATCACCTCTTCCTGGCGCGCGACGAGGATCTTGGCGCCCGCATGCTGAGCGACATCGATCTGTCGATCCGTCCGGCGGAAGCGGAGCGGGCCAGCGAGGCGCTTCGGGAGCTGGGCTATGTTCCTGACCACCGCGGACGCGAGTGGGCGAGGGTCGAGGATGCGGCGACGATCGAGCTGCACGCGCGACCGAGCGCTCGCGCTGCTCCCTACCTTCGGGATGACCTTCATTCCTGGTCGCCGCCGACGGCTCGACACGGGGTTCAGCTCCGCGTGCCCGAGCCGACGGCGCGCGCGCTTCACCTGATCGTCCACGACATGATCAAGGAAGGCGATCTGTGGACCTACCGGCTCGACCTGCGCCACCTGCACGATCTTTACCGCCTTCAGGTCGATGGCTCCTCCCGCGTCGACTGGCCGAGGCTCGCGCGGCTCCTGTCGGACAGGGTCGGTCGTCATGCGCTGATGGTGCAGATCGTGGCGCTCGAGGATCTTTTCGGCGTGCCGATACCCCAGGAGCTTGCCGCCACGGTGCCGGCAGCGGCGAAGCTGACCTACCGGCGGCAACTCCTGGCAACGATGCCGGGCCCGGTCGGCGCGGTCATCAGGTCCGCTGGAAGGCTCTCCCACTCGCTGGCGCTGATCTGCGGATATTCGTGGCAGGGCTCGCCGGCGCTGGTCCGGCAGGTCCGCCGCCGGTTCGCACCGGCAGCCGGATCGCGGATCTGATCGGGACCATCGCAGCATAGCCCTGGTGCAAGCGGCAGCCGGCCGCCGCACGACCGCGCATTTGACCAGCCGCTGATCGTCGCGTTCGAAGCGCTCATTAGTCGCGGACGCGCGCCGCCGTCCGTCGAAGCGTCGCCCACGCTCGCCGACCGTAACTTGTTTGCATGTCGCCGCGCGGGCGGCCACACCGTCACGTCTCTTCTGCGAGAAGGTCTGTCATGCGTTCACGTTCGTTGCTGCCGCTGCTGATGCTGGGTTCCGCACTCGTCTGTCCGGCAGCCGCGATCGGCCAGCCAGCCGCGACGAGCGAGGACCGGATCGAGTCCAGCGTCACCCAGCTGCCCCGTACGGCCATCCCGCGTCACTATCGGGTGGAGGTCACCCCCGACGCTGCCAATCTCCGCTTCACCGGCACGGTCGTGATCGACCTCGACGTGGTGAAGGCGACGGCCAGCCTCACCCTCAATGCCAAGGAACTCCGCTTCCAGTCGGCAGCGATCCAGCCCAGCACCGGCGGCGCGAGCCGTCCGGGCCGCGCCACGGTCGATCCGGCGACCGAAACCGCCACCCTCGCCTTCCCCGGCACGCTGGCGCCCGGCCGCTACCGCCTGACCATCAACTACACCGGCACGATCAACCAGCAGGCGACGGGCCTGTTCGCTCTCGACAGCAAGGCGCCGGATGGCACCCCGCGCCGCTCGCTCTACACCCAGTTCGAGGCCGCCGACGCGCGCGCCTTCGTGCCCAGCTGGGACGAGCCCGACTACAAGACCCGGTGGGACCTGTCGGCGATCGTTCCCGCCGCGCAGATGGCGATCGGCAACATGCCGGCGGCCAGCACCCAGACGCTGCCGAACGGGACCAAGCGGGTGACCTTCGCCACCACGCCCCTGATGTCGAGCTACCTGCTGTTCTTCGCCACCGGCGACTTCGGCCGGATCGCCAAGCGCGTCGACAACACCGAGGTCGCGGTCACCATGAGCCGCGGCAACGAGGCCAAGGCGCGCACCGCGCTCGACGCCGAAGGCGAGGTGCTGACCTACTACAACCGCTATTTCGGCACCCGCTATCCGCTGCCCAAGCTCGAGAACGTCGCCGGTCCGGGGCAGTCGCAGTTCTTCGGCGCGATGGAGAATTGGGGCGCGATCTTCACCTTCGAGCGCATCCTGCTCGACGATCCCGCCATCACCACCGACGCCGAGCGCCAGGAGATCTTCGGCGTCCAGGCGCACGAAATGGCGCACCAGTGGTTCGGCGACCTCGTCACCATGGCGTGGTGGGACGACCTGTGGCTGAATGAGGGTTTCGCCAGCTGGATGGCGAACAAGACCGAGCAGCATTTCCATCCCGAGTGGGGCGGCGACGTCGAGCATGTCGCCTCTCGCGAAGCCGCCCTAGGGATCGACGCGCTCTCGACCACCCACCCGATCGTGCAGCAGGTCCGCACGGTCGAGCAGGCCAACCAGGCGTTCGACACCATCACCTACGAGAAGGGTGAATCGGTGATCGCCATGCTCGAGGGCTTCGCCGGCGCGGACGTGTGGCAGCGTGGCATCCAGGCCTACATCGCCAGGCACCAGTACGGGAACACCCGCAGCGACGACCTGTGGTCGGCGGTCGAGGGGGCGGGCGCCAAGGGCCTGACCCGCATCGCCCATGATTTCACCCTCCAGCCGGGGGTGCCGCTGCTCCGCGTCGGGCCGGCCAGCTGCAGCGGCGGCGTGACCCGCGTCACGCTGACCCAGGACCAGTACAGTGAAGACCGCCGCGGCCGGCTCAAGCCGCTGCTCTGGCATGTGCCGGTCCGCGCCATGACCGCCGGGACAACGCCGACGACCCTGGTCACCGTGGGCCCGGTCACGCAGCTCTCCGCCGCCGGCTGCGGGCCCTTGCTCGTCAACGCCGGCCAGACCGGCTACTTCCGCACCCTCTACCAGCCGCAGCAACTCGCCGCCCTGACCCGCGCTTTCACCAGCCTGAGCCCGGCCGACCAATATGGCCTGCTCAATGACAACAGCGCGCTGTCCCGCTCGGGCTATCAGCCGGTGGCGCCTTCGCTCGATCTGCTCGCGGCGGTGCCGGTCGACGCCCAGCGCAAGGTCACCGCCAGCGCGCTCGGCAAGTGGCTCGGGCTCTACGACCTCTTCTCCGACCAGCCGGCCGCCCGGCGCCTGGTTGCCGCCCAGATCGAGCGCCGGTTCAAGCCCTTGCTCGACCAGATTGGCATGGCACCGCGCGCGGGCGAGCCGATCCTCGACGCGACGATGCGGCCCAGCCTGATCAGCGCGCTCGGGCAGGTCGGCGACCCCGCCGTGCTGGCCGAGAGCCGCCGGCTGTTCGCCTCGCCCGGGACGATCCCCGGCGCGCTCCGCTCGGCCTGGCTCGGAGTCATCGCGTACGGCGCCGACGCGGCGACCTGGGACAAGCTCCACCAGTTCGCGCAATCGACCACCGGCTCGGTCGAGCGAACCACTTACTACCAGCTGCTTGGAAGCACGAAGGACGAGGCGCTCGCCCGGCGTGCCCTGGCGCTCGCGCTGACCCCCGAACCGGGCGCCACCATCAGCTCGGGGATGATCTCGGCCGTCGCCCGCGAGCATCCGGAACTGGCGCTCGACTTCGCCCTCGCGCACCTCGCCCAGGTTCGCGCCCTGGTCGATAGCTCGGGCTGGTCGCGCTACCTTGCGCAACTGGGTTCGGGCAGCGACCAGCCGGCGACCATCGCCAAGCTCGACGCCTACGCCACCGCCCATGTCGCGGCGAGCGATCGCAAGCCCATCGAGCAGGTGATCACCCGCATCCGCACTCGGCTCGGCGAGACGGCCCGGCTCAAGACGGCGAGCCTCGCCTGGCTGAACGCTCACCCCGCGTAAGAGCGCCCGGACCAGCGCCGACGCGGCCCTGTCGGTTGTCGCCGGGACGTGTCCTGGGTCGATCCGGTCAGCTGCTGGCGTGTTCTGGCTTGCCATGGCTCATCGGCTGGGCATCGATCCATGTTTCGCGGATCGTCCCGTCGTCGGCGATGGCCAGCAGGCTGGCGCGCTTTCCCGGCGCGATCGCACCGAGGTCCGAGCGTCGCAGAAAGGCGGCGGGATATTCCGACGCCATCGCCAGCGCTCTGGGCAACGGCACGTCCAGCATGGTCGCTGTCCGGCGGACCGCGTCCCACATGGTGAGGTCGGCGCCCGCGAGCACCCCATCCGCATCGACCAGCCGCCCGTCCCGCCTCGTGATCGGTCTTCCGTTGAGAACGAAGTCGGCGCGGCCGCCGCCGGTCGGAGGCATCGCGTCGGTGACCAGCAATACCCGATTGCCAGGCTTGCAGCGCAGCGCGAGCTTCAGCGTCACCGGGTCGACATGGTGCCCGTCCACGATCAGCGAGCACCATAGCGCATCATGGTAGAGCGCGGCGCCCACGGCGCCCGGATCGCGGCTGCCGAGCGGCGACATGGCGTTGAACAGGTGGGTAACGCCGCGCAGCCCGGCCGCGACCGCCGCGCTGACTTCGTCGAAGCTCGCCGCGGTGTGGCCGGCCGCGACGATCACGCCCGCCGCCGCCAGCCGCTCGACCATCGCCGGTCCCGCCAGTTCCGGAGCGAGCGTGACCAGCGTGGAGCCGCCCTTCAGCGAGGTCAGGACCGCGAACCCCTCTTCGTCGAGGGTGCGGATCTTCTGCGCGGCGTGGATGCCCTTGCGCTCGACGTTGATGAAGGGCCCCTCGATGTGGATCCCGAGGACTCCCGGCACCTTCTGCTCGATCGCGGCATCGACCGCCGCAATCCCCGACCGGATCACCGCGAGATCGTCGCTGATCAGGGTGGGCAGAAAGCCCGTCGTCCCCGCGCGTCGATGCGCCTCGCCGATCCGCCGGATGGTGGCCACGCTCGGGTCGGCGTTGAACAGCGCGTCGCCGCCGCCGTTGACCTGCACGTCGATGAAGCCGGGGACGAGCCGGCAACCGGCGAGGTCGCGGCGCTCGATCGCCGGATCGAGCCCGGCGGCAGGGACCACGGCCCCGATGCGTTCACCCTCGACGACCACCGCCCGTCCTTCCACGAAGGCACCGTCGATCAGGACTTGGGCGTTGCACAGCGCGAACATCAGACGGTCTCGGTCACTTTCCGGAGGAGCGGCGGACGATCGGGATCGTGGCCGCGGCGGACCGATAGCGCATTGGCGGCGCGATAGAAGGCCTGGATGGCGAGGATCGGCGTGGTCACCGCGCAGGCGGCGGGCAGCGGCAGCGCGAGCGCGCCCGCGATCGGCGGACCGGTGACCAGCACGCGCACGCGCCGCGCGACCAGATCCTCGACCAGCGCGTTCGTCGCGTCCGCCGACTGGTCGGGCTGGCGCACCACCAGCACGGGGAAGTCGGCGCCGACCAGCGCCATTGGGCCGTGGCGGAGCTCCGCCGCGCTGAACGCCTCGGCATGGAGCCCGCAGGTCTCCTTGAACTTGAGCGCAGCCTCCTGGGCGATCCCGAAGCCCGGTCCGCGGCCGATCACGTAGAGCCCGCGCGCGTCCTCGAGCAGATCGACCAGGCTCGACCAGTCACATTTCCAGGCGGCCGCGAGCCGATCCGGCAAGGCCGCCAGCGTCCGCCCCAGTTCGGTATCGCCGCTCCATGCCGCGACGAGCGCGAGCGACGCGGCGAGCTGCGCGATATAGGATTTGGTCGCCGCCACACTGGTCTCCGGCCCGGCGTGCAGCGGCAGCAGCTGCTCGCATCGGGCGGCAAGCGGCGAATCGGCATCGTTGACCATCGCCACCGTGAGCGCGCCGGCCTCGGCGGCCCGGCCCATGCTGCTGACCAAGTCCGGACTGCGCCCCGACTGCGACAGCGCCAGCGCCAGCATGCCGCGAGCCGCGGGCGCCGCGCCGTAGATCGACGTCACCGACGGGGAGACCGACGCGACGGGGATCTCGACGCGAGTCTCGACCAGGTGCTTGAGGTAGGTCGCGGCATGGTCCGAACTGCCGCGCGCGCAAGTCAGCACGACCGGCGGCGGTTCCGCGCGCAGCCGTTCGGCCAGGACCTGCACGATCGCGCGGTTGGCGGCGAGCTGGCGTGCAACCGCGGCGGCCGCATCGGCGGCCTCGGCGAACATGCGGGTCGCCTCGGGCGCGATCACCGCATCACCGGGCGCTGAGTTCGGCGACGAAGTCGTAGGCGTCACCGCGATACCAGCTCTTGGTCGCCTCGATCGCGCGGCCGTCCTCGAGGAAACCCCGACGCTCGATGAACAGGCCGGGCGCGCCCGGCTCGACCCCCAGCAAGGCCGCCTGCTCCGTGTCGAACAGAACCGCGCGCAGCCGTTGCAACGCCCGAGTGGGCCGGTGCCCAGCCTCTTCCAGCGCCTGGTAGAGCGACTCGCCCACCGCGTCCGCGCCCGGCAGGGCGAACCCCGGCACCGCGCTATGCTCGATCGCCATCGGCAGCTCGTCGGCGAAGCGGATCCGGCGGAAACGATAGACCGGCGCCCCGGGGCTCAGCCCGAGCATCAGCGACTCGTCGGGCGTGACCGCCCCCTCGAGCTGCATCAGCCATTGGCTGGTCACCGACCGGCCGCGCGCCGCCATGTCCTCGGTGAAGGAGGAAAGCTTGGCGAATTGCTTTTCAACCCGCCCGGCGACGAAGGTCCCCGCCCCCTGCCGCCGCACCAGCAGCCCGTCCGCCACCAGGGCGTCGAGCGCCTTGCGGACGGTGATGCGCGAGACCGAGAACTCGGTCGCGAGGTCCCGTTCGGCGGGGAGCGCTTCCTCGGGGCGGACGATCCCGCGCTCGATCGCGTCGCGCATGCCCCGGGCGAGCCGCTGGTGCAGCGATCCGCGTCCAGCTGCGTCGAGCGGTCCGATGTGGGCGGCAAGGTCGTTCATGGTTCCCCTCTCGACAACTTAGATAACCAATATAGGACCAATCGCAACAGATAATTCCTCCTTATCTCTCTAGCGCCTGCCAGAATCACGCTTGACGAGCGAACAAGACACGCAGATGGTACTGCTATTGGTATTATAGTGGTCCGCCAGAGCAGCGCGGGCGCAGTGTCAGGGACAGGGGAGCAGCCATGACCACACGAGTGATACTCACCGGATCCGCCAGCCTGCTGGCGCTGTTGGTGTCGAGCGGGGCGCTCGCACAGACGACGGTCCCGCCGGTCGATCCGTCTCCGGGTCCCCAGGCCAGCCAGCCGGGCGACCCGACCGATGCCGGCGAGATCGTCGTCACCGGCATCCGCCGGTCGCAGCGCGACGCGATCGACACCAAGCGCCGCGCCGACGTCATCTCCGACGTCATTTCCGCCGAGGACATCGGCAAGTTTCCCGACAAGAACGTCGCCGAATCGCTGCAGCGGGTGCCGGGCGTGGTCATCAACCGCGAATTTGGCGAAGGCGAGCGCGTGTCGCTCCGCGGAACCGCGCCGAACCTCACCAAGACGTTGCTCAACGGACATTCGGTCGCCACCGCCGACTGGTTCATTCTCGATCAGCTCGCCGCGACTCGAAGCTTCAACTATCTGATCCTGCCGTCGGACATCGTTGGCCGGCTCGAGGTCTACAAGAGCCCGCAGGCGGACGTCGAGGAAGGCGGCGTCGGCGGCACGATCAACGTCCGTACCCTCAACCCGCTCGAGCTCCCGGCCTTCCGGCTGACCGGCAATGTCCAGGGCGTCTACAGCGAGCGGGCCGACAAGATCGACCCGCAGCTGTCGGGACTCGCCAGCTGGCACAACGCCGCGGGCACCTTCGGCGTGCTGGTCAGCGGCGTGTACCAGAAGCGCCGCATCCGTCGCGACGGGATCGAGATCCTCGGCTACGACACGCGCACCGTCGCCGGCCAGTCGGTCGCGGTGCCGTCGCTGATCGGCTCGGCCCTTTTCCAGCAGGAACGCAAGCGCTTCGGCGGGAACGTCGGGGTCCAGTTCCGCCCGTCGGAGCAGCTGGAGATCAATCTCACCGGCCTCTACTCGCGGTTCGACGCCAACAACTTCAACCAGAATTATCTGCTCTGGCCCGGACGCGCGCTGGGCGACGGCGGCACGGTCACCGGGCCGCGGATCGTCGACGGGACGCTGGTCGCCGGCACCGTCACCTCGCTACCAACCAGCCGGGCGGTGGTGTTCGACGCCATCCGGCGCCAGGCGTTCGCCGACACCAAGTCGCTCGACGCCGACGTCAACTTCCACCCGGGCGAAGCGACGCTGGTCCACCTGAAGGCGGGCTGGACCAAGGCTCGGGGCAACACCGTCAACGAGGATTTCCTCGAGACCGCGGCCCCCGGCACGATCAGCTTGGACCTGACCACCGACGGTCCGTCCGGCAAGGTGATCAGCCCCAGCGCCACCTCGCCGGCGGGGATGAGCATCGACTTCGGTCGCCGGCCGACCGTGCGCTCGTCGGACGAGGAGAAATATGCCTATGCCGACGTCGAGCAGACGCTCGACTGGGGACCGCTGAACGCGATCCGGATTGGCGCCAAATATACCGACCACGACCGCGCCGCGCTGTGGCTCAGCACCAACGGCGGCGTGTTCGTGCCCGGACTGGTCTGCTCGGGCCGGCCGTGCACCGCGGCCGATTTCGCGACCGGCGGCGGGACTCCCGGCGACTTCCTCGACAACATTGCCTCGCCGGGCACGCTGACCAACTACTGGACCGTCGATCCGGACAAGCTGCACAGCATCTACGCCGCCCAGCCGGCCAACAACGCGCAACGCTTCCTGGTCGCCAGCGCGACCTTCTCGATCAACGAAAAGGCCTATGGCGGCTACGCGATGGCCAAGTTCGGCGGCGACCGCTGGCGCGGGAACATGGGCGTGCGTGTCGTCCGGACCGACCAGACGGCCAACGGCAATCTGCTCGGCGCGCCCAACCCGACGGGCACCAGCCCATTCGGCAACTATACGCCGATCACCACCAAGCGGTCCTATACCGACGTGCTGCCGAGCGCGAACCTGTCGTTCGACATCAATCCCAGGCTCGTGCTGCGCGTCGCTGCCGGCCGGACCGTCGCGCGTCCCGACTTCGCCGATCTCGCGCCCGGGGTGAACCTCAACGGCACGACCCTGACCGGGTCCGGCGGCAACAGCTTCATCAAGCCGTTCCGCGCCAACCAGTATGACGTGTCGCTCGAATGGTATCCGCAGCGCGACACGCTCATCTCGCTGGCCGGGTTCTACAAGGACATCCTGTCCTACATCGTCAACCAGACCACGACCGAGGTTTTCCCGACCCAGTTCGACGTGGTGGGAACCCAGCCGGCGGTCTGCACCGCCATCGCGGGCAGCACCAACCTGTTCAATTGCCCCTACCAGATCAACCGGCGCGCCAACGGCGGCGGCGGGCGCAACCAGGGCTTCGAGGCGCAGATCTCGAAGCCGCTGTGGGGCGGGTTCGGCGTGATTGCCAGCTACACCTTCTCGGACGCCAAGGCGAACACCGGCGACCCGATCCCGGGCAACAGCAAGCACACGGTCAGCGCCACCGGCTACTTCGAGAACCGGCTGCTGTCGGCTCGCCTGTCCTACACCTACCGGTCGAAGTTCTTCATCGACATCGACCGCAACGCGCCGCTCAACCAGCACTCGCTGCAATCGCTCGACGCGGCGCTCAGCGTCAACGTCACGCCGCACATCGCGCTGACCGCCGACGGCGTGAACCTCACCAACGAGAAGATCATCCAATATTCGGGCAGCGAGGTCCGACCCCGCGCGATCTACGACAACGGGCGTCAGTTCTACGTGGGCGCCCGGGTCCGGTTCTAGGCGGATTGGAGCGCGGCCTTGGCCCTGTCAGCGTTCTCGGCCACAACGGGGATCGTGCCCATCCTTCCCGCTTTGGCGCTCGCGGCGGCCGCACTGCCGGCCGCCGCCCAGCCCGCGCTCCTTCCGACCCCGACGCGGGTGGTGGCGGAGCGCGGGGAGCTGGTGCTGGGAGAGCGACCCGTGCTCGTCGCCCCGGACGCGGGCAGCCGCAACGCCGCGCTGCGACTGGGCGAGCTGCTGGCGCGGACGACGGGCAGCGACGCCCGCGTCGGGACGTCCGGACCCATCCGCTTCCGCCGAGTGCCCGGCCTTGCCGCCGAAGCCTATCGCCTCACCGTCACGCCGGCGGGCGCGACCATCAGCGCCAGCGACGACGCCGGTCTGCTTCATGGCGCGGTGACCCTGTGGCAGCTCGCCGAGCGACGCGGCGGCAAGCTGCGGATCGCCGCCACTCGGATCGACGATGCGCCGCGCTATCCATGGCGCGGACTCATGCTCGACAGCGCCCGGCACATGCAGTCCGTCGCCTTCATTCACCGGCTGCTCGACGCGATGATGGCGTCCAAGCTCAACCGGCTTCACTGGCATCTCGTCGACGACCAGGGCTGGCGGATCCCGATCCCCGGCTGGCCGCGACTGACCGATGTCTCGGCCTGGCGTCACCCGGCGACCGCGCCCGGCGCGCCAGCGTTGCCGGCGGTCGGCGGCACTTACAGCAGCGCAGAGATCCGCGAAATCGTCGCCTATGCCGCGGCGCGCGGGATCACCATCGTTCCCGAGATCGAGATGCCCGGCCACGCGCTGTCGGCGATCCGCGCCTACCCCGCGCTCGGCATGGGCGTGCCCATCCCGCCCGGCATGGAGAGCCACTGGGGCGTGTTTCCGTGGCTCTACAACACCGATGACGCCACCTTCCGCTTCCTCCAAGACGTGCTTCGCGAGACGATGCGGCTCTTTCCCGGGCGCGACATCCATGTCGGCGGCGACGAGGCGGTGAAGGACCAGTGGCGAGCCTCGCCGGCGATGCAGGCCCGGATCAGGAAGCTCGGTCTCAAGGACGAGGACGCGCTGCAAGGCTGGTTCATGTCCCGGATCGGCCGCTTCCTCGCGGCGCACGGCCGACGCCTGGTCGGCTGGGACGAGATCCTCGACGGGGGCGTGCCGGCCGATGCTGCGATCACCTCGTGGCGGGGGACCGACGGCGCGGTCCGGGCGGCGCGGGCCGGGCACGACGCGATCCTCAGCCCCGCCCCGCTGCTCTACCTCGACCATCTCCAGGGCGCCGGACCGTCCGAACCGCCGGGCCGGGTGCAACAGAGCACGCTTGCTGACCTGCTCGCGTTCGACCCGCAGCCGGCGGGGCTGACGCCCGCCCAGCGCCGCCACATCCTCGGGCTCCAGGCCAATCTGTGGACCGAGCATGTCCGCACCGACGAGCGCGCGGCGTGGATGATGTTTCCGCGCGCGCTCGCCATTGCCGAGATCGGCTGGAGCGGCGCGCGCCCGCGGAGCCTGCCCGCCTTCACCGGACCGCTGCTCGACCAGGCGGAGCGGCTCCGCTCGCTCGGCATGGCCGGGGCCTACAGCGCCTGGGCGGTCGACGCCCGATGGGACCGGCGCGGCCCGGCGATCGCCGCCATGCTCGCCGGGCAGAGCGGCCTGCCGATCCGCTACACGCTCGACGGCAGCGCCCCGACCGCCGCCAGCCCTGCCTACCGAGAGCCGCTGCTGGTCCCCGCCGGCACCCGGCTGCGCGCCGCGACCTTCCTCGGTGCGCGGGCCCTCCCGGGCGTGGTCGACGCCACCGCCTCGATGCGCGCCGCGATGACTCGCACCAGCCGCGAGCTCACGCTCTGCTCCAATGCCGTCGCGCTCGACCTCGAGGACGACTTCCCCGCCAGCGGTCCGCGCGCGCGCTTCGTGCTCGACGTCTTCAATCCCTGCTGGCGGTGGGACAAGGCGCCGCTCGCCGGCGTTCGCTCCATCGCGATCAGCGTCGGCCAGCTTCCCTTCAACTTCGAGGTCGGCGCGGACCGGGACAAGATCCGCTTCCGCCCGCCCGCCACTCGGGACGGCGAGTTCGAGGTGCGCGCCGGGTGCGATGGCGCGGTACTGGCGACCCTCCCCCTCCAACGCGCTGCCGCCAACCCGGGCGTGACCCGCCTCGTCGCCGCGCTGCCGCCGCGGGCCGAGGGCAGCGATCTCTGCATCACCTACACCGCGCGCGGGGTCGACCCGCTCTGGGCGATCGAACGGGTCGAGCTGCTGTCATGAGCGAGGTGCTGCTGGTCGCGCCGTTCGCCGGCTGGCTGTCCGCGCTCGACGAGGTCGCCGACCCGGTCTTCGCCGAGCGGATGATAGGCGACGGGCTGGCGATCGACCCGATCGAGGGGCTGCTTCGCGCGCCGGCCGACGCCGAGGTGGTAAGCGTCGCCGACAGCGCGCACGCGGTCACCTTGCGCCTCGCCAATGGCGCCGAGCTGCTGCTTCACATCGGGCTCGACACGGTGATGCTCGGCGGCCGCGGGTTCGAGGCGCGCGTTCGCCCCGGCGACCGGGTGGCGGCGGGCGATCCGCTGATCCGGTTCGACCTCGCGGCGATCGCCAGGGTCGCGCGCGACCTCGTCACCCCGCTGGTCCTCCCTGGCGACGGCGCGAGCCTTGCCCTCCTGGAGCCCGGCCGGATGGTCGCGGCGGGCGACGAGATCGCCCGGGTTACTTTGCTCGCGGTGGAGGCTGGACCGCCGGGTACGGGGGATGCGGTTCGCCGGACGATCCCGGTCACCGCGCCGCTCGGGCTCCATGCGCGCCCCGCCGCGCGGATGGTGGCGCTGCTCAAGCCCTATGACGCGACGATCGAGGTGATCGCGGGCGAACGGCGCGCCAACGGGCGCAGCACGACCGCGCTGCTGGCGCTCGGCGCCCGGGCCGGCGACCAGCTGCTGGTCGAGGCCCGGGGGCCCGACGCGGCAGCGGCACTCGAGGCGCTGGCGACCTTCTCGGCGGAGCGGTTCGGCGATCCCGCCGGCGAGCCGCCACCGCTCGCTCCGGCGCCACCCAGCGGCGGCATCGGGGCGGCACCGGGACTGGCGATCGGCCCCGTCCGGCAGTTTCGCCCCGCCCCCGTCACGGTACCCGAGGAAGGCCGCGGCATCGCCCACGAGAGCCGCGCATTAGCCGAGGCGCTGGCGGTGGCGGCGGGTCCCGCCGCTGCTGACGGGCTGGCGGGCGACATCCGGGAGGCGCATCGCGCGATCCTCGCCGACCCCGACCTGCTGGCGGCCGCCCAAGCCGCCATCGGCGAGGGCAAGAGTGCGGGCTGGGCCTGGTCGCACGCGATCGGCGCGGCCGCCGCGGCGCTCGGCGCGACGGGCGACGCGCGGCTGGTCGAGCGGGTCGCCGACCTGCGTGACATCGAACGGCAGATGCTGGTCGCGCTCGGCGGCAGCGTCGCTTCCCTGCCGGCGCTCGGCCCCGACACGATCCTGATCGCCGAGGAGCTGCTCCCGTCCCAGTTCCTCGCGCTCGACCGCGGCCGGCTCGCCGGCATCTGCACCGCGCGCGGCGGAGCGACCGCGCATGTCGTGCTGCTCGCCGCGGCCGCCGGCGTCCCGATGGTGGTCAACGCCGGGCCCGACGTGCTCGCGGTGGCCGACGGAACGGTCGCGGTGCTCGACGGCGCGGGAGGAACGCTCGTCACCGACCCGGACCGGGACCAGCTCGATGCGGCCAGGTCCCGCCAAGCGCAGCAGCGCGAGCGACGCGCCGCCGAGGCGCGTGCCGCGATGGCGCCGGCCACGACCGCGGATGGCACCCGCATCGAGGTGTTCGCCAATCTCGGCTCGCTCGAAGACGCCGACGCTGCCGTCCAGGCCGGTGCGGAAGGGTGCGGCCTGTTGCGCACCGAGTTCCTCTTCCTCGACCGGGCGAGCGCGCCGGACGAGGCCGAACAACGCTCGCTCTACGCCGGCATCGCCGAACGGCTCGGCGGTCGCCCGTTGATCGTCCGCACGATGGACATCGGCGGCGACAAGCCGGTGCCCTACCTCCCCTTCCCGTCCGAGGAGAACCCGGCGCTCGGGCAGCGCGGACTGCGCCTCTCGCTGGCTCGGCCCGAGCTGTTCGCTGTGCAGCTGCGCGCCATTCTTGCCGCCGTTCCCGGCGAGCAGTGCCGCATCCTCCTGCCGATGGTCAGCGAACTCGCCGAGCTGCGCCGCGCCCGGGCCGCGATCGCCGCGGCGATGGCTGAGGTCCGCCGGACCTCGCCGGTTCAGGTCGGCGTGATGATCGAGACCCCGGCGGCGGCGCTGCTCGCGGAACCGCTGGCGGCCGAGGCCGACTTCATGTCGATCGGGACCAACGACCTCACCCAGTACACGCTCGCCGCGGATCGCGGGAACGCAGCGGTCGCCGGGCTCGTCGACCCGCTCCATCCCGCCGTCCTCCGCCTCATCGCGCACGCCGCCGAGGGAGCCGCCCGGCACCGCCGCCCGCTCGGGCTGTGCGGCGGCCTTGCTTCGGAACCCGGGGCCGCCGCGCTCCTGGTCGGGCTGGGCGTCACCGAGCTGTCGGCGACGCCTGCCGCGGTTCCCGCGGTGAAGGCCGTGGTTCGGACCATCCGGACGACCGACGCCAAGGCCCTCGCCGACCGCGCGCGGGAAGCGACGTCGACGGCCGAGGTCAGGGCCCTGCTCGAGGATCCGCGATGAGGTCCTGGCTCGACCGCTTCCAGCCGCTCGGGCGCGCGCTGATGCTGCCGATCGCGGTGCTTCCAGTCGCCGCGCTTCTGCTCCGGCTCGGGCAGGACGATGTTCTCGCCATCCCCTTCATCGCCGCCGCCGGGCAGGCGATCTTCGATCATCTCGGCCTGCTCTTCGCCGCCGGTGTCGCGGTCGGGCTGGCGCGCGAGAACCATGGCGCGGCGGCGCTCGCCGGGATCGTCTGCTACCTCGTCGCGACCGAGGGCGCGAAACCCTTGCTGGCGGTCCCGCCCGACGCGCTTGTCGGCGCCACCGACACGACCCGCGACCTGTTCGTCGGCGCGTGGAAGGCCAAGCAGATCGCCAAGCTCAGCGTCCCCGCCGGCATCCTGTCGGGTCTGATCGCCGGCGCGCTCTACAACCGCTACTCGGCCATCACGCTGCCCTCCTATCTCGGCTTTTTCGCCGGGCGCCGCTTCGTGCCCATCGTCGCCGGCGTGGCCGGCGTCGGGCTGGCGCTCGCGTTCGGCGGCGGCTTCCCTCTGTTCGAGGCGGGGGTCGACCAGCTCAGCCACTGGATCATCGCCGCCGGTCCCGTCGGCCTCTTCCTTTACGGGCTGCTCAACCGGCTGCTGCTGGTCACCGGCCTCCATCACATCCTCAACAATCTCGCCTGGTTCCTGGTCGGCGACTTCCACGGCGCGACCGGCGACCTCAAGCGCTTCTTCGCCGGCGATCCCACCGCCGGCGCCTTCATGTCGGGCTTCTTCCCGGTCATGATGTTCGGCCTCCCCGCCGCCTGCCTCGCCATGTACCGGGCCGCGCTCCCGACCCGGCGCAAGGAAGTCGCGGGCCTCTATCTCAGCCTCGCGCTGACGTCGCTGCTGACCGGCGTGACCGAACCGATCGAGTTTACCTTCCTCTTCCTCGCCCCACTGCTGTTCGCGGTCCACGCCGTTCTGACCGGGCTGGCGATGGTGACGATGGACCTGCTCGGCGCGAAGCTGGGGTTCGGATTCTCGGCGGGCCTGTTCGACTATGTGCTGAACTACGGGCTCGCTACCCGACCGCTGCTGCTGCTGCCGGTCGGCGCCGTCTACGCGCTCGTCTATTATGGCGTGTTCAGCTGGGCGATCCGGCGCTTCGATCTCAAGCTGCCGGGGCGCGACGCCGACGCGGCCGCAATCCTTCCGGCCACGTCGGCCGGCGGCGGCGACCGCGCCGAGGCCTTCGCCGCGGCGCTGGGAGGACCGGATAATCTCGCCTCGATCGATGCCTGCACCACCAGGCTGCGGCTGCACGTCGACGACCCGGGACGGATCGACCGCCCGGCCCTGGCGGCGCTCGGCGCCCGCGGGGTTCTCGATCTGGGAGGCGGCTCGGTCCAGGTCGTCGTTGGACCCGAGGCCGACCAGCTCGCGTCCGCGCTGCGGGCGGTCACGCGGCGACCCGAAGCGGGAAACACGGCCGCGAACGCCACCCGTGGGATCAGCCCCGGCAGCGACGACCAGAACGACCTGAACCGCCTCCTTGCCGGGTTGGACAGGTCGGCGGTCGACCAGGCCGGACGCCGCCTCGTGATCCCACAGGCCGCGGATCACCTCGACCACCGGCTCCAGCAATGCGCCGAAGTCAGGGCGGTCGCGCGCGTCGGCGAGGACCTCCACGTCTTCCTCACCCTCCCCGCCGGCATGCTGCTCCGTCCCGTCGATCCTGCGAGCGCCGGCCCGCCATCGAAGTGAGATCGGGGCGTATCGATCGAAAGGCCGGTGCGGCTGCGGTCATAGCGGTCACTGGCAAATGCCTACTGGCCATCGCTGGTGGCGCGACAACTCCCCATCACGTGCGACAGCCCAGAACGCTCGCTCATGGCGCCCGACCCGGAGCGCGTCCCCGCGCGTCAGCTGGCCAGGCCCAGCGCTGACGACAGCGAGCGGACGACGTCCTTCAACTCGACCGGCTTCTGCAGGCGCGCGATCCCATCGAACTCGGACGGGATGATCTCCTCGTCGTAGCCGGTGATGAACACGAACGGAGTGCCGCGGTCCTTCAAGCTGCGCGCGAGCTCGAACGAGGGGCCCCGACCCAGGTTGACGTCCACCACCGCCGCGGTGGGGTTGTCGTCCATCTCGTCCATCGCCGCTCCCTCGCTTGCACAAGGGCCGAGCACCTCGGCGCCCGCACCCTCGAGCGCCCGGCGAGTGTCGCTCGCGAGATAGAAATCATCCTCGAGCACCAGCACCCGATGACCGGTCAGACCCGCTTCTGCACTCATGTCGAGCGCTCCTCCAAACACTGTCGCACGCCGCGGCGCAGTCGTTTCCAACATGCTCGCCCCGTGCTTCATCGGAAATTCGAGGCGGCATCGCGCGCCGCCCGGTTCGATCGTCAATTTGCCGCGTCCGCCGAGTTCGTAGGGAAGCCGTCCCTCGATCAACTCGCTGCCGAAGCCCGGCTTGCGCGAGGCGGCCTCGGCCAGGGCGTCCGCCGGCGCACCTTCCTCGCTCCAGTCGAAGCCGAACCACGAGGCACCGCGCCGCTCGAACGTCGCCCAGCGCACGCTCACCCGGCCGTGCGGGGTCGAGAGGGCGCCATATTTGACAGCGTTGGTCGTCAGTTCATGGACTGTGAGGGTCAGCACCTCGGCGGCCTTGGGCGCGAGCACGAGATCCGGCCCGTCGAGCGAATATTGCTCCTCGTGATGGGCCTGGGCGCTCAGCTCGGCCTCGGTCAGCGAGAGCGTCGCGACGTCCTCGACCGCCATGATGTGCCCTTCCCTCAGGAGCGGGCTGACGAAGGCGCCGAACTGGTCGAAATTGTGATGACCGAGGACCGACGACGCGCCCGGGCGGAGGTATTCGTGGTAGACGTCCCGATTGACGCCGTCCGGCTCCATCATCGCGATGAAGGTCCGGTCGGCCTGCATATATTCGCCGAGGATGCGGGTCGATTGATCGAGGATCTCGAGCGGGTCCTTCAGCGGCCGCAAGGCGTCAGTGAGGTTCAGCAGGATCGCCAGCCGCTCCTCGCTCGCCCGCAGGGCTGCCTCGGCTCGCTTGCGCGCGGTGATGTTGTTGTAGACGAGAACCACCCGGCGGCTGCCGACTTCGCCGACGAGCGCGGCATAGACGTCGAGCGACGAGTCGATCGACCCGGCATATTCCGAAGCGTATCGGCTCGCCGGTCCTGAGCAATTGCGTGTACCGCTCCGCCCAGATCGGCTCGAGGTCGGGCAGGATCTCGCTGATCCGCTGGCCGGTCACGTCCGCCATTCCGGTCAGGCGCGTGAGGGCCGGATTGAGCTTGAGGCAGCGCCAGTCGACGACACGACCCTGTTCGTCGGTGATCAGGTCGATCTCGGCGAAACCCTCGTCGATCGAGTCGAAGAGCGTCCGGTAGTTCTCCTCGCTGGCGAAGCGACCGGCCTGCTCGCCCTTCAGCGCAGCCGACATCTGATAGGCCGCCGTTGCGAAGCTTGTCAGGCTTTGCAGGAGACGCGCGTCCTCTCGGTCGAAGCAGCCGTCGGCGCGGTGCTTGATCACCCATACCGTGCCGATCGGCTCGCCATCGACGTGAAAGGGGGCGAGCAGCCCCTCGTGCACGGGCGGACTGGCTTGCCGCAGGGCGGGAAAGGCGCGCTCGGGCTCCTTGATCAGCACCAGGGCATTGCGGCTGATCACTTCTCCGCACGGGCTCGCCTCGCGCGGCATGGTGCCGTTTCGGTAAGGCGCCCATGCGCCGGTTGCCGCGACCCAGCGGAACATGCCGTTCTGGCCGCCCGGCTCCAGCAGGCTGACCCCGACGGATTCCGCTCCGGTCAGCGCCATCGTCCGCTCGACCAGGCATTGCAGCACCTCGTCCGGCCTGCTCGCCAGCGCCGCGGCCAAGATCCGCAGCGTGTCGTTCTCCGCCTGGTAGTCCGGCGCACGCGAGGGTCGACGATCAAGATCGGCGGTAATGACGACATCGCTGGCGCAGATCGGCTTGCTGCTTTCGTTCATCGACAACTCACCGCGGGTTGGGCCGTTGCTAAGCCTGACTCACTCGACTGGCGCGCGGTTCCAAACCCGTTAACGGTTCAGCGTCCCGGATCCTCATCCTGGTTCGCTCGCAGGGCAACACTCCCCCTCTTTGATGACTAAATGAGCGAGCCCCCACTCGCCTCGGCCGGCGGCGGCAGCGCGCCGGCCTCTCCACCCCCGTTCGCCGGCAGAAGGCGTGCCTCCGCCCACAGCCGTCCCATCTCGGCGTCGAGTGTCGCCGGCCGGACCGGCTCCAGCCCGGACCCGGGATAGAAGGTGAGCTCGCCGAACAGCGGGCGTCCGGCGACCTCGTAGAGATCGACCCGAACGAAGTCGAACCCGGCGCCCAGCCGCTCGGCGGCCTCGATCATCTGCCCGAGCGTCCGCGGCGGGGCCGGATCGGGATCGGCGCTGGCCGGCGACACTCGCCGCCAGCCGGTGTCGAACACGATCCAGCGATGGTCGCCGGCGCGGTCGAGATGGACCTGGACGAAGCGCACCCGGCCGCCGAACACGAACAGCTTGAAGTCGACCGGCAGCCGCTCGTCCTCACCGATATAGGGCTCGACCAGCAGCCCGCGCGGGATGTCGCGATAACCCCATTCATCGAGCCAGGCGCCGTAGCGCTGCCGCATCCAGCGCCGCGCCGAGCGGCGGGCGCGGCGATAGTCGCGCTCGTCGCGGACGACCCGGACATGGCCGCAGCCGTGGCGGGACTTGACCACGAACGGCAGCGGCCAGGCCGACTCCGCGGGCAGCTCAGTCCCGCGCCACAGCGTCGGGGTCACCCAGCGCGTGCCGAGCAGCGCGGCGACATGGTCCTTGACCGCCAGCTTGTCGGCAAGCTGGTGAAGCCAGGGGTTGCGGTCCTCGAGCTTGCGGCGCTGCACTTGCTCGGTCAGCGTGGTGGGGCTCGCGAGGTCGGCGAGGCGGCGGTGGCGCCAGGCGAAGATCAGCAGGACGCGCAGCCGGCGGACGCGGTCTTCGCCACGGCGAACAAGGTGACGAAGCGAACGATGCATCCACCGGGCCAATGCCCGGGCAGGCGGGCGGGTTCCGACCCCTCCCGCAATGGGACTAGGCGAGCTCGTCGAGCAGCGCCGCCGCCTTGGCGCGCGCTTCCGCATCGGTGACGGGCGGGAACTTCAGCAGCCAGCGATCGCCCTTGACCTCGACCGGAGCATCCTTCGGCAGCTTGGTCCCGCTCGCCGGGGTGAGCGCGATCCCGCTCGGCCCGATCTGCACCCGCTTCAAGCCCAGCGCGCGCGCACCGAGCGCGAGCCGGCGATCGTCGAGCAGCTGCGCCGCGGCCGGCGGCACCGCGCCGTAGCGGTCCTCCAGCTCGTCCGCGAGCTGGTCGAGATCATCGCCCGAGGTCGCCCGCGCGAGGCGGATGTAGGCGGCGATGCGGGCATCGGGCTCGACGATCCAGTCGGCCGGAAGATGGCCGCCCTCCCCGCCCTCGATCGCCGGCAGTGGCGGCGGCGCGGGCTCGCCGGCAAGCTCCTTCAGGACATTGGTGAGGAGATGCTGGTAAAGCTCGATCCCGACCAGCTTCATGTGCCCCGACTGCTCGTCGCTGACGAGATCGCCCGCGCCGCGCATGTCGAGGTCGTGCGCGCTGACCGCGAAGCCGGCGCCCAGCGAATCCTGAGCGGTCAGGTGCATCAGCCGGGTCCGCGTGCGGTCGGGCAGCGGCTTGCCCGCGGGGGTCATCAACAGAACCGCGGCGCGGCGGCTGGAGCGGCCGACCCGTCCGCGCAGCTGGTGAAGCTGGCCGATCCCGAACCGCTGCGCGTCGAGCACGATCATCGTGTTGGCGCGCGGCACGTCCAGTCCCGTCTCGATGATGCTGGTGGCGAGCAGCACGTCGCCTTCCCCGTCGGCGAAGGAGACCAGCGCTGCCTCCGCCTCCTCGCCCTTCATCTTGCCGTGGACGGTGATGACCGTGAGGTCGGGCACCAGCTTGGCCAGCAGTGCCTCGGTCGCCGGCACGTCCTCGATCCGGGGCACGACCACGAACGACTGGCCGGCGCGGCCGTGCTCGCGCAGCAGCGCGGCGCGGATGGTCGGCTCGTCGATCTCGCCCAGCGTGGTCCGCACCGGCACCCGGCGGGCCGGCGGGGTGGCGATGATCGAGAGGTCGTTGAGCCCGACCAGCGCGGTCTGCAGCGTGCGCGGGATGGGCGTCGCGGACAGCCGCAGGACATGGCCCGCCCCCATCCGCGCCAGCTTGTCCTTCTGCGCGCCGCCGAACCGCTGCTCCTCGTCAATGATGACCAGCGCCAGATCCTTGTACCTGACGCTCTCGCTGGCGAGCGCGGAGGTGCCGACGACCATCCGCAGGCTGCCGTCGGCAAGCGCCGCCTTGGTCTTCTTCGCTTCGCCCGCCGCCAATCGGCTGAGCATCGCGACCGCGATCCCGAGCGGCTTGAAGCGGCGGCTGAACAGCTCGAAATGCTGGCGCGCGAGGAGCGTGGTCGGGGCGATCAGCGCGACCTGCTGGCCCGCCAGCATTGCCTGCGCCGCCGCCCGGAGCGCGACCTCGGTCTTGCCGAAGCCGACGTCGCCGACGATCAGCCGGTCCATCGGTTTGCCCGACAGGAGGTCGGCGCGGACCGCCTCGATCGCCTTCCACTGGTCGGCGGTCTCCTGATAGGGAAAGCCTTGCGCGAACCTTTCGAGTTCGGCGAACGGTGCCTCGAGTACCGGCGCGTCGGCCTTCGCCTTCTCGCGGGCGAGCGCCCGGATCGCCCGCGCCGTTTCCGCGATCGAAGCATCGATCGCCGGACGGCGCTTGGCCCAGCTCTTGCCGTCGAGCGTGTCGAGGCGCACGGCATCGGGCTCGCCGCCGTAGCGCCACAGCTTGCCCGCGTCGCCGAGCGGGACCTGGCGGATCCCGTCCTTGGCATATTCCAGCTCGATCGTCTCGCCGCTCCCGGCCGGACCGTCGAGCGGCTTCAGCCCCTTGAGGATGGCGACGCCATGGTCCTCGTGGACCACCGCGTCGCCGACCCGGAGCTCGATCGACAAAAGGTCGGCGCCGATGCTGGCGGAGAGCTGGTCGTCGCGGTCGGCGCGGCCGCCCATCAGGTCGGCGGCGGCGAGGATTGCGCGATCGTCGGCGACGATCCCGGCGTCGAGCGGGACGGTGACGAAGGCCAGCGGCTCGTCGCCTGCCAGCGCCTGGGCGAGGTCGCGATGGAGCGGCCCCTCCTGCTTGGCGTCGCGGGCGAAGCGGCGGGCGAGATAGCGGGTGTCGCGCTCGCTTCCGGCGACCAGCACCGGGCTCTTGGCCGCCGCCTGCTCCTCGAGAAAACGGGCAACCGCGCGCGCCGGGCGCCGCTCGGTGATGAAGCGCGGGGCGGCCGGATGCTCGGCCGGGGCCTCGACGCTGCGCCCGTCCAGCTCCTTCTGCCAGGTCGCCGCGTCGACGTAGCGCGCCGGGTCGAGCCGCCGCTTGCGGCCTTCCAGGCTGGCGATGAGGTCGACCGTTCGCTGCCGCCGCCCGGCGGCGTCCGGCTCCATCAGCACGGTCGCCTCGGGATGGTGGGCGAGCAGCGACACGCCCTGGTCGCCCAGCTCGGGCTCGGCGGCGCGGCCGAGCGACAGCCGCTCGCGCTCCTCGTGGCTGCGCTGCGAGACGGGGTCATAAGAGCGAAGCGAGCGGATGACGCCCTCCTCCACCTCGATCCGCACCGGCCACTCGGCATCGACCGGGAAGACGTCGAGCACCGTTCCCGGCGCCCCGACTTCGCCCGGCTCGTCGATCCGCTCGTCGGTGCGATAGCCAATTCCGAGCAGCTCCTGCTGCAATGCCTCGAGGTCGACCTTCTCGCCGCTGACCACTTCCGGCGGGTTGGCGACGAAGGCGCTTGGCGGGGCGTAGCGGTAGACGCTCGCCTCGGCCGAGGCGATGAGGATCGCCGATCCCCCCGCCTCGGCGGCCAGCGCGTGGAGCGCGGCGACGCGCTCTCCCGCATTGGCCGGCGAGGGCGGCGAGGCCTCGCCGGGGATGGCGTCGGTCGCCGGGCAGTAGAGGATGGTCCGGTCGGGCAGCGCGGCGCGGGCGAGCCGGGCGAGCCGCTCGGCGCGCTGCTCGGTCGCGGCGATGTAGAGTAGCGGGCCGTCGGCGGCGCGGGACGCGATTGCGAGCAGGCCATCGGCCAGTGCCAGACTCATGGCAGCGGGAACCTCATCGAGAACGTCGTGCGGCGAAGGACCTGCACGCCGGGGCGTAACGACCCGGACTTCCCACTACGCCCCTTGCCCGCCGGTGTTCCGGCACGGCGGCGCGGGATGCCCGACAGCAAACCGCCCGCGACGGTCGGTCGCGGGCGGGTTGGTCCTGGGCTGACGCTTAGCGGTAGCGCCAGTCGTTGTGGTAGCGATAGCGATGCTGGTACCAGCGCTGGCCGTCCCAGTAGCCGCGGCTCGGATAATAATGGCCGACGATCCAGGCCTGCTGGCCGCGGTTTGGGCGACAATGCCCATAGGGACCACGATGGCCGCCGGGGCCGCAGCCCTCGCGCGCCTGCGCAGGGACCGCCATGCCGACCGCCAGGGTCGCGGCGATGGTGAGGGTCGAAATGATACGCAACCTCTCTCTCCTTACTTCATGCCGGACTTTGTCTCGGCCGATGAAGAAACGGGGGGCGGGGGCGGGTCGTTCCGCCCGTCAGGGTTAAATCGGCGCCACGAAGCGATGAATGGCGGAGGATTTCAAGAGCGGTTGACTCCCGGAGGCCACTCGCGCGTTGTGCCGGGGTGACTCCCTCCACTCTCATCGACGGCTTTGGCCGGCGGATCAGCTATGTCCGGCTGTCGGTGACCGACCGCTGCGACCTGCGCTGCCGCTATTGCATGGCCGAGACGATGCAATTTCTGCCGCGGGACGAGCTGCTGCGGTTCGAGGAGATCGAGCAGCTCGCCGACGTGCTGATCGCGCGGGGAGTCAACCGGCTGCGGCTGACCGGCGGCGAGCCGCTGGTGCGGCGCGGGGTGCTCGATCTCGTCGACCGGCTCGGCACGCGGCTCGGCCACGGGCTCGACGAGCTGACGCTCACCACCAACGGGACCCAGCTTGCCGGCGCCGCGCCGCGGCTGGCGGCGGCGGGAGTGCGGCGGATCAACGTCAGCCTCGACAGCCGCGACCCGCAGCTGTTCGCCCACATCACCCGCCGTGGGCAGCTCGACCGGGTGCTCGCGGGGATCGCCGCGGCGAAGGCCGCCGGGCTCGAGGTCAAGATCAACATGGTCGCGCTCAAGGGCCTCAACGAGGAGGAGATCGAGCCGATGCTGCGCTGGTGCGCGGCGGAAGGCCATGCGCTGACCCTGATCGAGACGATGCCGCTCGGCGAGGTGGAGGACGACCGCACCGACCACTACCTGCCGCTCGACGCGGTCCGCCAGCGGCTGGAGGAGCGGTTCACCCTCGTTCCCAATCTCAGCCGCACTGGCGGTCCGGCGCGCTACGTCGACGTCGCCGAGCTGGGCGTCCGGCTCGGCTTCATCACCCCGCTCACCAGCAATTTCTGCGCGGGCTGCAACCGCATCCGGATCACCGCGACAGGTACCGTCTACGGCTGCCTCGGCCACGACCAGAAGGTGGAGCTGCGCGAGCTTCTGCGCAGCGGCGGGGCGGACGCGGTCGCCGCCGCGCTCGACCGGCTGGTCGCCGGCAAGCCGCAGCGCCACGCCTTCGACGTCGCCGCGCCGCAGCCGGCGGTCGCCCGCCACATGAGCGTGACGGGCGGCTGAGCCGGGTCAGCTGCGCTGGGCGCGCGCGGGGAAATCCTTGAACAGCTCGCCTGCCAGCCGGTCGGCGACCCGCTCGCTGGTCCACTTGCCGTCGCCCTCGCGGGTGACGATCTCGGCATGGCCCTCCCACAGCAGCTTGCCGCTGGCGCGATCGCGGATCGCGGTCTCGAGCCGGGTCGCGACGAGCGCCTTGTCGGGGCCGCTCAGGTCGACGTTGATGCCGAGCGCGCCATAGCCGCCGTAGGTGCCGCCGCCGACCGCCGCCTCGCCGCTGACGGGACGCGGACGCGGTCCCTCGGGACGGACGAGGCTGCGCACGATCCGCACCTCGGCGACCTGCCCGGCGGCCGCGGGCGCGACCCCGCCGACATAGCCGGCCTGCACCAGCCGCGCGTAGACCGCGGCCTGGAACGGGTCCTGCGGCCCGGCCCCGAGGAGCGCATTGTCGGCCGCCACCACCGCGATGGCGCCGTGGCGAAGCGCGGCGGGGTCGACGTCCGCGGCGATGAAGCGGGCCACGCTGACCCGTCCCTCGCGACTGTCGCGGGCATGCCCGCCGCCGATGTTGATCCCAAGCCCGAGCGACTGGCCCCAGCCGGGCGTCCCCCAGTAGCCCGGGCGGGCGGCCGCGGGCGCCGCCAGCACGAGCGCGGCGGTCAGCATCAGCATCGTCTTGCGCATGCCAGTCATTCCTTCAGCCGGCCTGGGTCCATCTCCAGCCCTAGGCGCCGGCGCTTACGCTGTCCTGAACGGCGGGCGTCACGCCGCCTGCAGGAACGGGCGCTCGGCCACCCCGGCGAGCGCCTCGTAGCGGCGCGACAGCTCGGCGAAATGCTCGTCCATGGTGCGCACCCGGGCGCCCTCGGTGGCGACCGCGTGCTGGCGGACGAAGCCGTGGTCGGCGAAGCGGCGGATCGCCCAGGCCAGCGAGCGCATGTCCCCGGCGCGATAAGCGCGCCCGGCGCCGGGGAGGAGCTGGTCGTAGGCGCCGCCGGCGTCGGGAACGATCAGCGGCAGCCCGCTCGCGCGCGCCTCGGCCGCGGCCATGCAGAAGGTCTCGCTCTCGCAGCCATGGACCAGCGCGTCGCCGCTCGCGAGCAGCCGGGCGAACTCGCCGCGCCCCTCGAGCCGGCCGAGCAGCCGGACGTTGGGCAGCCCGCGCGTGGCGCGGCGGACCCGCGTCTCCTCGCGCCCGCCGCCGGCGATCACCAGCCCGATCGGCCGGTCCTGGCTTGCCTCCGCCACCGCGCGGATGACCATCGGCCAGCGCTTCTCGCTGGCGAGCCGGCCCGCGCCGACCAGCAGCATCGCGCGCTCGTCCAGCCCGCAGCCGGCGAGCAGCTCGGCCCGCAGCGCCGAGTCACGCCGCAAGGGCGAGAAGACTCCCGGCTCGACCCCCATCGGGATGGTCGCGATCTTCGCCAGCCCGCCCGCGCTCAGCCGCCGCGACAGCCCCGCGCTGGCGCTCACCACCAGGTTGGTACCCTGGTCGAGCTGGCGCAGGTGCCGCCAGAACCAGCTGAATCCGCGGTCGATCGTGTCGCGCTTGGCGACCCGCCCGAACCAGCGATAGGCGTAGGAGGCGAGCGGGTCGGCGTGCATCACCAGGCTGCGCGGCGCCGCGCCCTGCCAGCGGTTGACCATCGACGCGCTGCTCCACGGCGAGCTCGCCTCGACAAAATCGGGCTGCCAGCGGTCGAGCGCCCGGTGCAGCGCCGCCTCGTCGGAGAAATAGCGGTAGCGCCGGTCGAGCACGAGCTTGGGCGCGGCGATCGTCGCCAGGATGGCGCCCGGCGCTCGCTCGACCACCTCGTCCCGCTCGCCCGGCGCAAGCACGATCATCTCGTGCCCGAGCGCCGTCATCGCTGCCCATTTCCGTTCCACATAGGTGCGCACGCCGCCGCCCTGGGGCGAGTAGAAGGCGCAGACATCGACTATCCTCATGGGGGAACCTTGGCCGGGCGAGCCGCACCGGCCTTTGTCATACTCATGTCAAATCGTTCACGGGTCCCGCGCGCGCCGCGCGGGTAAGGCGCGCGGATGCCTGCCGCCGAGCGCCGTCTGCTCCTCTCCATTCACGACGTCTCGCCGCGCCACGAGCGCGAGGTCGACGCGCTGCTCGGCCTGCTCGAACCCCACGCCCGCGACCGCCTCGCCCTGCTCGTCGTCCCCGATTTCTGGAACGAGGCGCCGATCGCCGCGGGCACGCCCTTCGCCACCCGCCTGCGCGGCTGGGCCGATCGCGGGTTCGAGATCTTTCTCCACGGCTGGTCGCACCGCGACGACAGCAGCCACAGCGGCGCCGGCGCCCGCTTCAAGGCCCGGCACATGACCGCCGGCGAAGGCGAGTTCCTCGGCCTCTCCAGTGTCGAGGCGGGTCGCCGCATCGCTCGCGGCCGCGCTCTCCTGGAGGACATCATCGGCAGCCCGGTGGCCGGCTTCGTCGCGCCCGCCTGGCTCTACGGCGACGGGGCCCGCGCCGCGCTCGAGCAGGCGCGGATGCCGCTCGCCGAGGATCATTGGCGGGTGTGGGCGCCCGACCGCGGCAGCCGCGAGCTGGCCCGCTCGCCGGTCATCACCTGGGCCAGCCGAAGCTGGCCGCGCCGCGCCTCCTCGCTGCTGGTCGCGGCGGGCGCGCGGAGCCTGCCGATGCCCCAGCTGATGCGGCTCGCCGTTCACCCCGGCGACACCCGCCACGCCAACCTCCGCGCGAGCATCGCGAAGACCGTCGCCCGTCTCGCTTCCACTCACCGCCCGAGCCGCTATGCGGAGCTGCTCGCGGGCTGAGGGAGCAGGGATGAGGATTGCGGTTGTCGGGGCTGGCGCGATCGGCGGCTGGATCGCCGCGCGGCTGGCGCTGGCGGGAGGGGAGGTCATGGCGCTGACCAGCGGCGGCCCGCTGGACGGGCTCCGGCTGGCGAGCGGCGACCGCAGCGAGGCGGCGCGCTTCGCCCGCTTTGACGGGCCCGCCGACCTCGTCATCCTCGCCGTCAAGGCGACCGCGCTCGCCGCGGCCGTTCCGCCGACCCGGGCGCTGCTCGGCCCCGGCTCGACCCTGCTGCCGATGCTCAACGGCGTGCCCTGGTGGTTCACCGACGCGCCGCTCCGCTCGATCGATCCGGATGGCGCAACCGCGACTGGCTTCGCGACCGTCCCGCTGCTCGGCTCGGTGGTCCACGCCTCGGCCCGGCGCGAGGCGAACGGGTCGGTCCGACTGGTCCATGCCGACCGGCTGATCCTCGGCGCACCGGCCGGCGGCCCGCCGCCCGAACCGTTCGCCGCCCTGTTCGAGCAGGCCGGCATCCGCGTCGAGCGCGCGACCGACATCCGCCGCGCCATCTGGTACAAGCTGTGGGGCAACGCGACGATGAACCCGCTGTCGGCGCTGACGGGGGCCACCGCCGACCGGATCCTCGCCGCGCCCGAGCTCAGGCCCGTCATCCTCGCCGCCATGGCCGAGCTGGCGGCGGTCGGCGCGGCGATCGGCTGCCCGATCGACGAGAGCGGCGAAGAACGAATGGCGGTCACCGCCCGCCTCGGCGCATTCAAGACCTCGATGCTGCAGGACGTCGAGGCGGGCCGCCCGATCGAGCTCGAGGCGCTGCTCGGCGCCCCGCGCGAGATCGCCCACCGCGCCCGGATCGCCACCCCGACTCTCGACCAGCTCTACGCCACGACCCGGCTGATGGCCGAGACGCGCGGGCTGCTCTAGCCCGCGACGACCTCCTGCTCGATGGTCCCGAAGATCGGGTGGTGGCGCTCGTCGTGCATGGTGATCGCCACCCGGTCGCCGCCGCGCAGGAACGGCGTGACCGCCGTTCCGCCCTGGATCGTCTCGACCATCCGCACCTCGGCGATGCAGCTGTAGCCGAGCCCGCCGTCGGCAACCGGCTTGCCCGGACCGCCGTCGGTGTCGCGGTTGGACACGGTGCCCGAGCCGATGATCGTTCCCGCCCCCAGCGCCCGCGTCTTCGCCGCATGGGCGATCAGCGTGCCGAAGTCGAACGTCATGTCCTCGCCGGCGTCGGCGCGGCCGAACGGCTGGCCGTTCAGTTCGACCTCGAGGCAGCCGTGGAGCTTGCCATCCTGCCACCGCTCGCCGAGCGCGTCGGGGGTGACGAACACCGGCGAGAAGGCGCTCGCCGGCTTGGACTGGAAGAAGCCGAACCCCTTGGCGAGCTCGCCCGGGATGAGGTTGCGCAAGCTGACGTCGTTGGTCAGCCCGACCAGCCGCACCGCGTCGAGCGCCTGCTCGCGAGTCGCGCCGAGCGGCACGTCGCCGGTCACAACCACCACCTCGGCCTCGAGGTCGCAGCCCCACGCCTCGTCCCTGAGCGGAATGGGATCGCGCGGCCCGAGGAAACCGTCGGACCCGCCCTGGTACATCAAGGGATCGTGCCAGAAGCTCTCCGGCAGCTCCGCCCCGCGGGCCTGCCGGACCAGCGCGACATGGTTCACATAGGCCGAACCGTCCGCCCACTGGTAGGCGCGCGGGAGCGGCGCCGCGGCGTCGCGCTCGTGGAAGCGCATCCGCGGGATCGCGCCATGCTCGAGGTCGGTGTGGAGATTCTTCAGCAGCGGCTCGACCCGCTCCCACTCGTCCAGCGCGCCCTGCAGGGTCGGGACGATATGGCCCGCGTCGGCAAACCAGGCGAGGTCGTCCGAGACGACGATCAGCCGCCCGTCGCGGCCATTCTTCAACGATCCAAGTTTCATCTTATGGGAGTTTCGCTTTCGGGAAATCGGCCCAGGCCTGGTCATAGTCGGGCTGCGCGCGGTCGAGCGCGAAGCGGGTCGGGATATAGGGCCAGCAGCTCTCGACCATGAAGGCCATCGTGCCCTCGATCTTGACCGGGCGCAGCTCGGCTTCGCTCGCCTTGAGCCAGCTGTCGACATCGGGGCCGTGGCCGCTCATCAAGTTGTGCAACGACAGGCCGCCGGGCCGGAAGCCGTCCGCCTTGGCGTCATACTCGCCGCTGATCAGCCCCATCGCCTCGCTCATCACGTTGCGGTGGAACCAGGGCGGGCGGAACGTGTTTTCGCCCACCATCCAGCGCGGCGGGAAGATGACGAAGTCGGCGTTGGCGCGGCCGGGCGTCTCGCTGGGCGAGGTCAGCACGGTGAAGATCGACGGGTCGGGATGGTCGAAGCTGACCGTCCCGATCGTGTTGAAGCGCGCCAGCTCGTAGCGATAGGGCGCCAGGTTGCCGTGCCAGGCGACCACGTCGAGCGGGCTGTGGTCGAGCGTGGTCGTCCACAGGCTGCCGAGATATTTCTGGATGCACTCGACCTCGCCGTCGACGTCCTCGAACCGCGCGACCGGGGTCTCGAAGTCGCGCGGGTTGGCGAGCCCGTTGCTGCCGATCGGTCCCAGGTCGGGCAGGCGGAACAGCGCGCCGTGGTTCTCCGCGACATAGCCGCGCGCGCCGCGCTCATCGACCATCACCCGGAACCGCACGCCGCGCGGGACGACGCCGATCCAGCCCGGCTCCAGCTCCAACCGGCCGAGCTCGGTCTCGACGCTGATCGCCCCCGCCTGCGGGATGATCAGCAGCTCGCCGTCGGCATCGAGGAACACCCGCCGCTCCATCGACCGATCGGCGCGATAGAGATGGATCGCGACTCCGGTGAGGTCGGCTGGGTCGCGGTTGGCCATCATCGTCACCAGCCCGTCGACGAAGTCGCACCCCGTCGGCAGGTCCGCGGGCGGGTCCCACCGCAGCCGGTTCGGCGCGACCGGATCCTTGACCGTGCCCGGCGCCAACAGCCTGGCGCCTTCGTAGCGACGGTAGGGCGGATGGTCCGCAGTCGGCCGCATCCGGTACAGCCAGCTGCGCCGGTTCTCGTGCCGCGGGGCGGTGAAGGCGGTGCCGCTCAGCTGCTCGGTGTAGAGCCCGTAGGCGGGTCGCTGCGGGCTGTTGCGGCCCTTCGGCAGCGCGCCGGGGACGGCCTCGGTGGCGACATGCCCGCCGAAGCCGCTAAGGTAGGCGGGAGAGGAATTCGACAGCATCGCGCTGCTCTAGCGCGCCCGGCGCCGCGCGCAAAGAAAAGCCCGGCCGGCACCGCGATGCCGACCGGGCTCTCTCCCTCGAACCGGGACGAACGTCAGCTGTGGTTGACGTTCACGTCGATCTTGTCGGGAACCTTCACCTCGGTCGTGTTGCCGCCGAGGCCAAGCTGGCCGCGGAACAGGAACAGCAGCAGAAGGACGACGACGATCAGCACCACGACGGCGATCACACCACCGCCGCCACCACCGCTGTCCGTCACCACGGTCGTCCGCTCGACCCGATCCTCACTATCATCGGCCATGTTCATTCCTCCCTGTCTTTAACGCAGCGTAACGAACCCTCGGCGTGCCGCTCGGTTCCGGAACCGGCTGCTCGCTGGATCGGTTCGGGACGAATGAGGAAACGCCTGCTCCCGCTCGCCGCGCTGCTCGCCTCCGCCTGCCAGCAGCCCGCCACCGTCAACCAAGTCGAGAATGGCGCGGCGCCCGCCGCCCCCGCCAACGCCGCCGCGAGCCTGCCCGCGCCGTCGCAGCCGGTGCCCGGTCCCGCTTCCCGCCCGGTGCCGATCCCCGCGCCTCCCGGCGGTGCTCCGGCCGCGCCTGCACCGCCGCCGCCGCCCACTCCGGTCGAGCCGGGCACGCCCAACGGGCTTCCGGACGACCGCACCCCGCTCGCCGAGCCGAAGGGCCCGATCGACCCGCGCAGCGCGGAGGCCGCCGGGCAGCTCGTCCAGCACTACGCCGCGCTGGTTGAAAGCAAGCGGTTCGCCGACGCGGCCACGCTGTTCCCCGGACAGGCGCAGCAGACCGGCCTCGCCGACGTGCGCAGCTGGTCCGAGCTCCACATGCAGATCGGCAAGCCCGGCGAAACCGAGGGCGCCCCCGGCTCCATCTACTGCACCGTCCCGGTCCAGCTCTACGGCACGCGCGAGGGGAAGACGGTCCGGCGACGGGCCGACGTGATCGTGAGCCGGGTCAACGACGTCGACGGCTCCACCCCGGCGCAGCGGCGTTGGCACATCAGGCAGATCAACCTGCAACCGGCCGCCTGAGCCGGCGTTCAGCGTACCAACCCCCAGCAAGGAGACCAGACATGGCCGATCTCAGCCAGGTTCAGGAGCATATGAAGATCATCGGCGCCGATGGCGCGCCGCTCGGTACCGTCGACAAGGTCGATGGCGACCGCATCAAGCTGACCAAGGGCGACAGCGGAGTCGCCCATCAGGATCATCACCACTACATCCCGGGCGGGCTCGTCGCCGGGATCGAGGGTGACACGGTCCGCCTCTCCGCCAATGCCGACGTCGCCGCCGACCTGTTCGAGACGGAAGAGAGCGGCGAGCCGATCGGCTAGAGGTTCGCGATGATCCCGGCGGCCTGGTCGACCGTGTTGCGGTCGGCCAGGTCGCCGCTCGCGTCCGCGGCGTTGGCCGCGGCATTGTTGCCGTCCGACTGCGGCGCCCCGCCGGCGACGTCGCAGGCGAACCAGATGATCCCCGCGGCCCAGATCAGCGCCCACCAGCGGCTGCGGAAGATGTTGCTGTGCTTGACCGGGATCATGGCGGCCATCCTAGCCACCCGTCCGTGAATCAATCGTTGGCGACCTGCCGCCGCCGCCGCTCGGGCGCCAGCTCGTGGCAGGTGAAGCGGCCCTTGATCCGGCGATTGAAGAAGACGCCCTTGCTGTTCGCCGCGGCGAACCCGTCCGCGATCAGCGGCGGCACCCCGAGATAGATGTAGCGCCGCCCGCTGACAAACGAGAGCTCGAGCGCGCGCTCGTCCGGCCAGTATTGCGCACCGGTGATCAGGCTCGACGCGGACATGCAGCCACAATCGCCGGCGGGTCGTCCCGGACCCGCCCCCTGCGCCGAACCGACTCGGGGGCGAGTCGAACCGTTCAGGCCGCCTTCCGCTCCGCGATCCAGCGGTCGATCTTCTGCTCGAGGATCTGCAGCGGAAGCGCGCCGGTCATCAGCACCTGCGCGTGGAACTCGCGGATGTCGAACTTCGGGCCCAGCGCCGCCTTCGCCTTGTCGCGCAGCCGCTGGATGGTCAGCGCGCCGATCTTGTAGGCCAGCGCCTGGCTGGGGATGGCGATGTAGCGCTCGACCTCGGCGGTCGCGTCGCTCTTTCCCATGCCCGAGTGCGACAGCATGTAGGCGATCGACTGGTCGCGGGTCCAACCCTTGGAATGGATGCCGGTGTCGACCACCAGCCGCATCGCCCGCAGCATCTCGTCGTTGAGCGTTCCGAACCGCTGGTAGGGATCCTTGTAGAACCCCATGTCGTAGCCGAGCGTCTCGGAATAGAGCGCCCAACCCTCGACATAGGCGGTGTTCCCGCCGAACCGCATGAACGGCGGGAGCTGGTCGTTCTCCTGCGCCAGGCTGATCTGGAAATGATGCCCCGGCTCGCCCTCGTGGAGGAACAGCGTCGTCTCCTCCCAGGTGCTGCGCGAGGGAAGGTCGTAGGCGTTGTAGTAGAAGGTGCCCGGCCGGCTCCCGTCGGGCGTCCCCTGCTCGTAGCTTCCGCCCGCCTCGAACTTCTCGCGGAACGGCTCGTAGGCGCGGATCTGCAGAGGCGACCTCGGCACGGTCGAGAAAAAGCGCGGCACCTGCGCCTCGACCTTGGTCTTGAGCGCGAAATAATCGTCGCGGATCCCGTCGCGGCTCTTCGGCTGGAACTGCGGCGCGGTGCGCATATAATCGAAGAACTGCGGAAGCGTGCCCTTGAACCCGACCTCCTGCCGGACCTTGTCGAACTCGGCGGTGATCCGCGCCACTTCCTTGAGCCCGAGCTGGTGGACCTCCTCCGGCTGCAGCGGCAGCGTGGTGGTCGACTGGACGAGGTAGCGGTACAGCGCCGGACCGCCCTTCATGTACATCAGCCCGACACCCTCGCGGGCGTGCGACAGATAGTCGTCGCGCAGGAAGTCGCGCATCCGGGTCAGCGCGGGATAGAGTTCACCGGTGATCGCCGCCCGGTATTCGCCGGCCAGCCGCGTGCGGTCGGCCGCGCCGATCCCCGCCGGGAAGGTCTTGACCGGCTGGTAGAAGCTCGACTCCTCCGGCGCGATCTTGAGCTGGTTGTCGAGCTGCTCGATCATGTTGCGGACGGTCAGCTTGGTGTCGACCACCCCCGCGGCCTCGCCCTGCTTCCAGCGCCCGATCGCGCGGTCGATGTAGGTGGTGAAGTCGCGGTGCCGCTTGAGGTTGTTCTCATAGTCGGCGAGCGTCTTGAACGGCGCCGCGCCCTGCCCGCTGGCGAAGGTCGCATAGTCCTTGTGCAGACCGTAGAAGTGATTCATCGGCCGCACTTCCTGCAGGAACAGCAGGTCCGGGCTGTACCCCCGAAGCGCGTCCTTCAGCTGATATTCGAACACGTCGTAGGCGAGCTGATCGGTCGCGTTCAGCCGCGTGCGCGGGATCCGGTGGAGCGCCGCGAGATCCGACTGGTTGGCCGTCTTCTCGCCCGCGTAATAGGCGTCGGTGATGCTGTCGCCGAGCCGGTCGGCGTAGCGCAGGTCGCCGCGGTAGATCGCCTGGATGGGATTGCGGCGGAGCTGCGCCTCGTCGCTGCGCTGGAACAGCGCGAACAGCTGCGCATGCGCGCTCGCCGCGGTGGCGGCGGATCGCGGTGCCGCCGCCGGCGCGGCCGCCGCCGCGGTGCCGAGCGAGAGGGCCGAAGCGAGAAGAAGCGCGCGGAGCTTGACGGTCATGGGCGAGCCTTGCTGCTGGAGGAGGGGCAACGGACGTGAAAAGGGCGCTGCGAGCGAGCCGCAACGCCCCTTTCGACCAACATTCCTCCGGCGTCTACCAGAAGAAATTGTAGATCACGTCGACCACTTCGCCGCTGTAGATGTCGACCAGCAGCGCGTCGTCATAGTAGCGCACCCAGCGATACGGACCGTCGGCCGGCGGCAGGCGATACTGCCACGGGTCGCTCAGCCAGAAGCTCCGCTGGTAATAGCCCGGGTAGAGCTGGTAGCCGATCCCGAACCGCTGGTAGCCCCACCCGAACGGGTCGGAATAGAGCCCGATGCGGAAGATGCTGCGGTTGCGGTCGCGGTAGCTGCGCCAGTCGTAGCGATGGTCCTGCCGCCACTCCTGCCGCCAGCGACCGTCGATCTGCCCGCCCGACCAGCGCGAGCCGTCGCGGCGCCAGTCGCGGCCGTCGCGATCGCGGCGGAAGGTCTGCGCGCTGCGGTCGGCGGTCATGTCCTGCGGCGTGACCACCCGCGGGCCGCGGAAGGCGCCGGTCTCGTCACCGACCCGGCCGCCCCAGCGCGACCGCTCGCCCTGGCCCCAGTCGCCCTCGAAACGGGTGTTGCCGGGCCGGCGGAACTCGGGCCGCTGGTCGGCGCTGCGGGTGCGGTCGCCCCAGTTCATCGGCCGTTCGCCGGCGCCGTTGCGCTCGCCCCAGTTCGCCCGCGGCTCGCCGCCACGGCTGCGGTCGCCCCAGCCCATCCGTCGCCCGGCCTCAGCCTGCGCCGGCGGGGCCGCCTGCTGCGGCAGCTGCTCGGCCCGCTCGAAGCGCTGCTGGAACTGCATCGGCGCGACGCCCTGCGGCCGCTCGACCCCGGCGCCGCTGCGGCCGAACCCGCCCGGGCGCTCGCCGCCGTCGAACCGGCCGAAATGATTGCCGCGCTCCTGCGGGGCGGCCTCACTCGAGCCTCCCGCCGAACGCTCGGCGCGGCCGCCGCGGTCGCCGCCGCCGTCATGGTTCCAATGCTGCGCCAGCGCCGGCGAGGCGGCGGTCCCCGCGAGCAGGGCAAGAAGGAAAATCTTACGCATCGTCGTGCTTCCCTCGGGGAGACGGGAGTCTCCCTATGGGGTCGGCTTTTCAACTTTCGTCGATGAGCCGGCGCTTAACGGCGGTGAAACGTTCCCGACAGGTTCGGCCCCGGCAACCGCGCCCATCGCGGCGGCGGCGCGGGCGATCGCCCGGGCGATGCGCGGCTGCGCGCCGCACGCGCACAGGTTGGGCAGCGCCGCGACTTGCTCGGGCGTCGGCCGCGGGCTCGCGCGGAGCAGCGCGGCGATCGCCATGATGAAGCCCGGTTCGCAGAAGCCGCACTGGCTGACCTGCTCGGCCGCCCACGCCTGCTGGACCGGATGGCCGCGGTTCGCCGACAGCCCCTCGATGGTGGTCACCTCGGCACCCTCAAGCGTCCCGATCGCGACAGTGCAGCTGGTCACCGTCCGGCCGTCGACGATCACCGTGCAGGCGCCGCACCGGCCGGTGCCGCAGCCATGCTTGGTGCCGGTCAGGTTGGACGCGTCGCGCAGCGCCCACAGCAGCGGGGTCGCGGGATCGAGCTGGTAGCGGATCGCCTGGCCGTTCACCGTCATGCTGGTCATCGTCCGGCGACTAGCGCTTGCCAAGCGCCGCGCCAACGGGTTGAGCGGGCGCATGGCGAGCATCGACACGAGCGTGGGGCGGATCGGCGTTGCGGAGGCCGGCGGTGGCGACGGCACCCCGCTGCTGTTCCTCCACGGCGTCGGCTCGGACAAGAGCGTGTGGCACCCGCAGCTGGCCGCGCTCGGCCGCACCCGCCGCTGCCTGGCGATGGACTACCCCGGCTATGGCGAGAGCGGGTTCGTCGCCGGCGCCGGCCACGATTCCTACGCCGCCGCCGCGCTGGCGCTGCTCGACGCGCTGGGGATCGGCCGGGCGCATGTCTGCGGCCTGTCGCTTGGCGGGGTGGTCGCCATCGCCATGCACGCCGCCGCGCCCGAGCGCTGCGCCTCGCTGATCCTCGCCGACACTTTCGCGGTCCACCCCGACGGCCAGGCGATCCACGATCGCTCGCTCGCCGCCGCCGCGGAGCTGGGGATGCGCGGGCTGGCCGAGGCGCGGGTCGACGCTCTGCTCGCCCCCGCCGCGCTGCCGTCGGTCCGCTCGGAAGTGGTCGAGACCATGGCCGGGATCGACCCCGCCGCCTATGCGCAGGGCGCCGCCGCGGTGTGGCTCGCCGACCAGCGCGCGCGGGTCGCGGCGATCGCGGTCCCCTCTCTGATCCTGGTCGGCAGCGCCGACCGCATCACCCCGCCCGCGCTGAGCGAGGACCTGAAGGACCGGCTGCCCCAAGCCGCGCTGGTCGAGATCGCCGGCGCAGGCCACCTCGCCAACCTCGAGCAGCCCGCCATCTTCAACCGCGTGGTGGAGACTTTCCTCTCCGGCCTGGACTGAAAAGGTCAAGGTTAGCAGCGTTTTAACCATCCACTTTAAGCTCGCCTTCGCCTTGTTCTGCGACATCGCGGGGCATGGAAAAGTCCCCCTTTCCGTCGCTCGCCGCCGCTGCTTCGGCGGCCCTTCTCGCCCTCGCCACGCCGGCCCAGGCGCAGGCCGTCGCCAGCCTCTCCGCCAGCGCCTCGGGCGCCAAGAGCATGGCGATCCTCGGCGGCCCCAGCGCGCTCGCCGCGATCGTCGCGCAGCAGAACCGCGCCGCCCTTCTCGCGCCCGCCTCGGCGCCGCGGCCCGTGGCGCTCGCGCCGGCGGTGCAGCCGCTCCAGCCCGCCCCGGTCGGGCTCGCCCCGCCGCTCCGCGCCGCGGTCGCTAGCGACCGTCCCGACGTGTTCGGCAGCGTCGCGCTGGCGATCGGCCACAGCCCGCTCGACGCGCGCTGGCGCCGGGTCGAGCCGGGACAGGTCGGCGGCACCGTCGCCGAGTTCGCCGCCGGCCTGCGCGCGCTCCCGCCCCGCACCCGGCTCGAGGCGGTCAACCGCTACGTCAACCGCCGCCTCCGCTTCGTCGACGACAGCCGCCGCTGGGGTCGCGCCGACGTCTGGACCGGTGCCGCGCAGACGCTGCGCAGCGGGCTCGGCGACTGCGAAGATTATGCGATCGCCAAGTTCGCGCTGCTCCGCGCCGCCGGCGTTCCCGAGCACGACCTCTACCTGGTGGTGGTCAAGGACCTCGTCCGCCGCTCCGACCACGCGGTGCTGGTGGCTCGCGCCGACGACCGCTTCTGGCTGCTCGACAACGGCACCGAGGCGGTGACCGACGCCGAGGACATGCAGGACTATCGCCCGGTGCTGAGCTTCTCGGGCGGCCGGGTCTGGACCCATGGCTACCGGATCGCCCCCGCGCTGACCGTCGCCGCCGCGCCCGCCCAGCCGGCTCCGGTCCGGACCGCCTCACTCGGCTGGGTGTTCGGCAGCAGCGCCGCCTTCGCGCACTAGGCTCCGCGCCCCTGCCCCGACCCGGCGTCGGGAGCGGGGGATGATCGGGGGCTAATCCCGCGCCTGCTGGGCACGGCACCATACGGCCCGAAAGTCATGCTCTCTGCCGGTCAACGCTCCCGGCCGAAAGCAGGAAGCGCGCGCCTACCGTTCCCGAAGCGCGTCGCTCCGCGCCTTGAGCACCGGCTTCAGCAGATAGGTGAGGATGCTCTTGCGCCCGGTGATGATCTGCGTGTCGGTCATCATCCCCGGCGTGATCGGCAGCTGCCGACCCACGCTCATCAGCCACGCCTTGTCGGTCTCGACGATGACGTTGAAATAGGCTTCCTTGGTCGCCTCGTCGTAGATCGAGTCCGCCGACACCTGCACGACCTTGCCGTCGAGTCCGCCGTAGATCGAGAAGTCGTAGGCGGTGACCTTCACCAGTGCCTTGTCGCCGACCTTGATGAAGGCGATGTCGCTCGGCTTCACCCGCGTCTCGACCAGCAGCTTGTCGCCCAGCGGCACGACTTCCATGATCTTCTGTCCGGCCTGGACGAAGCCGCCGATGGTGGTGACCTGGACGTCGTTGACCACCCCGTCGACCGGCGAGCGGATCTCGGTCTTGCTGACCCGCCCCTGCGCGCCGCGCAGCGACTGCTGGTTGACCGCGATCTTGGCGTTTACCTGGCTGCGCTCGTTGAGCGCGTCCTGGCGGAAGCTGAACTGCGCCTCGCTCGCCTCGCTCAGCGCCTGCTGGATCGCGGCCTGCGCCCGCCCCTGCTGCTCGCGCGCGGCGGCGATCCGGCCCTGCAGATCGACCACCTCGCGCTGCGCGGTGGCGAGGTCGGTCTGCGGAACGATGTTCTTGGCGGCGAGCGGCGCCAGCCGGTTCACATTGTCCTGCGCCAGTACCAGGCTGCGCGACAGCGAGCCGATTGTCGCCGCCGCCTCGGCCGACTCGCGCCGGCGCTGCTCGGCGGTCGCACGAAGCGCGGCGACCTTGCTCGACAGCGCCGAGCGGCGCGCCTGGAGCAGCGCATTCTCGTCCCCGCCGACGCTGCCGCCGGCGCCCGTGCCCTCCGCCTCGAGCCGCGCCGAGCGCTGCTGCAGGCTGCGCGTCTCCGCCTCGATCTGGCCGAGCTGCGACGTGCTCTCGGTATCGTCGAGCCTCACCAGCAGCTGCCCCTTGTGGACCCGCTCGCCCGAGCGGACCAGCAGTTCGCGGATGGTCGCCGGCTCGGCCGCCTGGATGAGCTGCAGCTTGCTGGTCGGGATGACCTTGCCCTGTCCCTTCGTCACCTCGTCGACCTGCGCCAGCGAGGACCACAGCAGGAACAGCGCGAAGCCGACCGCCGAGGCGAGGATGATCAGCCGGGCGCCGGTCAAGGGCCGGTAGCCGCGACGGCGGGTAGCGGGGCGGCGGTCGGTCAGGGGGATGGAAGCCATGCTACGCGTCCTAATTGCCGCCGCCCGACAGCGGGGCGGCGCTGGCAACGGCGATCGCCGCGGCCGGGGTCTGGGTCGGCGCCGGGCGGTCCTGCAGCGCCGCGATACGCGCCGCGGCCGATCCGCTCTCCGCCGGAAGCGGGATGTTCAGGGTCCAGCCCTTGCTGGTGTCGAGCAGCCCGCCGACGTCCTGCTCGGCCCGCGCGACCGGCGGGCCCTTGGCCGCCTCGGCCGCCGCGAGCACCAGCGGCGCCTGCGGTCCGGCGCCCACCCCCGGGCGAAGCGCCGGGCGCAGGCTCGCCGGGTCGGCGGGCTCGCCGGCATAGCGGCCGGTGAAGGCGGCGGCGGTGCCCCACGCGCCCGGCCAGCGATAGAAGATGTGCGCGCCGATCTTGCTGATCTTGGCCAGCAGCGGCGCCCAGCGCGGCGCGACATAGTCGGCGTGGTAGTGGGTCGCCTGCCCGACGCTCGCCTCGACATAGCCGGCGAGCGCCGCGGCGGCGACGGACTGCGCCGCGGCCCAGGCGGCCGGCGCCGGCGCCCGCCACAGCGACCCGTCGCAGACAAAGCTGAACTGGCAGCCCGGCCGGCTCGCGCCCTGGTAGACGACCCCGCAGACGCTCTTCGGGAAGGCGGGATGGCGCATCCGGTTGAGCACCACCTGCGCCACCGCGCGGCGCCCGGCGAGCGGCTCGGTGGCAGCCTCGTAATAGACCGCCTGGGTCAGGCAGGTCAGTGCCCGGTCGTGGTCGGTCGCGCTGCCGCTGAGCGCGAAGGCGCGGGCCGACTGGATCGGCGCGGCGCTGAACGGCAGCGCGGCATTGATCCGCTCCGCCTGGCTGCCGGTCGCTTGGCCGACGCTGGCCTGCTCGCCGCTGGTCGCCGCGACCAGCCGCGCCTGCTGCACCGGAGCGAGCGGAACCGCCACCGACCGCTCGCTCCCCGCCACCGGCGCGGCACCCGCGGTCAGGCCAAGCCCCCCGGCGAGCAGCGCCGCCACCAGCACCGCGCCCAGCGCCGCCACGTCCCAGCGGAGCGCGGCGAGGCCGATCCCCAGCCGCCGGCGGACCAGCACGAGCGCGCTCACCGGGCCGCCGCCTTGGGCGCCGCGGCCGCCTGCGCCGCGGCGCTCAGCTGCTGCATCACCTTGTCGCGCGGCCCGTCGGCGAGGATCCGCCCGCCGTCGATCACGATCAGCCGGTCGACGATGCTCAGCATCTGGTGGCGGTGGGTCGACACGACCAGGGTCTGGTCGGGCGCCACCGCCGTCTTCAGATGGTCGATGAAATAGGCTTCGGTCTGCGTGTCCATCGCGCCGGTCGGCTCGTCGAGGAACAGCAGCTTGGACGGGCTGACCAGCGCTCGCGCCAGCACCAGCAGCGAGCGTTGCCCGCCCGACAGATGCCCGCCGCGCTCGCCGACCGGCAGGTCGAACCCCGCGGCGTCGCGCGACAGGAAGATGTCGGCGCCCGACTTCACCACCGCCTCGATCAGCTGCTCGTCGCTCGCCTGCGCCGCGCCCAGCATGAGGTTGTCGCGCACCGTCCCGCTGAACAGCTCGGCATCCTGCCCGACGAAGCGGAACGCCTCGCGCAGCTGGTGCGGGTGGTATTGCCGGCTGTCGAGCCCGTCGACGGTGAGCACCCCTTCGCTCGGCGCGTAGAGGCCGCACAGCAGCCGGCCGAGCGTCGACTTGCCCGAGGCGACCCGGCCGATGATCCCGATCCGCTCGCCCGGGCGGATCGTCAGGCTGACGTCGGCCAGGCTGTCGCGCGCCGCGTTGGGGTAACGGAACTGGACATGGTCGAGGACGATCGTGCCCGAACGGATCTCCGGCACGATGCTGCGCGTCGCGGCGTGCCGCTCGTCCTCGCTGTCCATCATTCGCTGCAGCGAATCGAGCGTCGCGAACGCCTGGCGGGCGCGCGTGACGAGGAAGGCGAACTGCCCGACAGGGGCCAGCGCGCGGCCCGCGATCATGACGATGGCGATGATCGCGCCCATCGTCATGTGGCCCTCGTTGAACATGTAGAAGCCGCCGATCAGCAGCCCGATCGAGATCAGCTGCTGCGACACGCTGGCAAGGTTGACCGCCACCGCGGTCAGCCGCCGCATCTTCTCCTGCGTCGCCGCCGAGTTGGACGAGTAGCGCTTCCACCGGCCGAGCATCTGCCCCTCGGCACGCGCGGCCTTGAGCGTCTCCAGCCCGCCGATCGATTCCACCAGCACGCTGTGCTGGAGCGAGCTGTCGGCCTGCGCGTCGAGCGCAGTCCGGCCCATCGCCCGGCGCAGCGTCATGCCGGCCGCGACCATCAGCACGATCCCGACCACCGGCACCAGCACCAGCCAGCCGGCGAGGATGGTGATCAGCCCGAGGAACAGCAGCAGGAAGCTGATGTCGACCAGCAGCACCACCGTCGTCGAGGCGAAGAAGTCGCGCACCATTTCATATTCGCTGACCCGCCGGGCGATCGCGCCGGTCGAGCCCTGGCGCTGCGCCAGCGGCAGGTTCATCACCTTCTCGAACAGCTTCTGGCTGAGCTTGCCGTCGAGCTTGCGGCCGACCTCGTCGATCAGCTGCGAGCGGGCGAGCCGAAGCGTGAAGTCGAGCGCCAGCGCCAGCACCACGCCCAGTGCCAGCACCCACAGGGTCGGGATCGCCTTGTTGGGGATGACCCGGTCGTAGACGTGCATGGTGAACAGCGGCATGGCGAAGGCGAGCAGGTTGACCACCAGCGCCGCCAGCAGCACCGGCGACAGCTCGCGGCGAACCTTCCACACCTCCGCCCAGAACCAGTGATGGCGCCTGGCGTGGTCCCACGGCCGCTCGCTCATCCGCTCGCGGGTCGGATCGGCCTCGACGAACACCGCCTCGCCGGTGAAGGCGCCGGCGAGCTCGTCGATCGCCACCCACATCGGCTCGGGCGCGCCCGGCGCATAGACCAGCGCGTCGCCCCCGTTCAGCTCGAGCAGCACCGCCGCGCGCTCGTCCTCCAGCTCAAGGATGGCGGGAAGCTTGGCGGCCGGCCAGCGGCGGAGGTTGCGGGTGAGCGGGAAGCTGCGCATCCCGACTTGGTCGAGCGCCGGCTCGATCTGGTGGAACGGCAGCGTCCCGCGGTCGGACAGCGCCAGCCCGGCGCGCAGCAGGACGGGCGAGGAGGGCCGGTCCGACCGCCGGGCGATGAAGCTCAGGCAGTCGAGGACAGGGTCGAGTTCACGCGGTGACCCGGAATCCAGCCAGTTCATGAAACTCAACGCCCGTCCCCTTCACTGCTCTGCAGCTTAGCGGCCGCCGGTCGGCGCCGGCGGTCCCACCACCACCGGCGGCGCGCCGGTCTCGACCCGGTAGGCGGCCGGCACCTCGTGGACGCGGAACCGCTCGCGCTCGTTGGAGAAGGCCTCGCGCGGCTTCTGCACGCCCAGCGCGTCGGCCAGCCGGTTGTCGGCGGCGAGCACCCGGTACTGCGCATAGAGCCGCGCCATCCGCGCACTCTCGGCCTGGGCCTGCACATTGTAGCGGGTGTTCTGCGCATCGAGCACGTCGAGCAGCGAGCGGCGGCCGACATTGAACTGCTCGCGGTAGCTCAACAGCAGGTCGTCGGTGACCTTGCCCTGAGTCTCCAGCTCGCCGACCAGCCGGTTCTGGTTCTCCAGCCGGTTCCACGCCGAGCGGGCGTCCTGCTCGGCGCGGCGGGTCTGTTCGAATAGCCGGCCCTGCGCCTCGTCGGCGCGGCGCTGCTGCTCGCGGATATTGGCTTCCTTGATCCCGCCGTTGGTGAGGTTCCAGCGCATGACGACATTGGCCTGGAGGTCGCGGGTGTTGCCGGCGAACCCGTCGATGTCGTTGCCGACCCGGGCCTGGCCTTCGAGGTTGAGGCGCGGCCCGGCGTCGCTGCGCGCGGAGCGGACCAGCTCGCGGGTCGCGGCGAAGTCGGCGAGCGCCTCCTGCACCAGCGGGTTGCGCTCGCGCGCCTGGCTCTCCGCCTCGGCCAGCGTCGGCGGCAGCGCGGCGGCGAGATCGGGCGGCAGGGTCGCACTGTCGATCGGCACGCCGGCCAGGTTCTGGAACTCGATCGCGGCGGTGTTGAGATCCTCGGTCGCCTCGGTCACCCGGGCCCGCGCGGACTGCAGCCGCTCCTCGGCCTGCTGCTGGTCGGCGATCGAGATCGAGCCCTTCTGCACGCCTTCGCGCAGATCGCCGGCGAGCTTCTCGTGGAAGGCGACATTGTCCTGCGCGATGGCGACGAGGCGCTGCTGCAGCAGATAGTCGATGTAGGCGCGGCTGACGTTCAGCGCGACATATTCCGACCGCTCGCTGATGCGCGAGGCGGCGGCGTCGGTGCGCGCGGCGTGGCGGCGGATCTCGGCCTGGCGGCCGCCCGCATCGAGCAGCAGCTGGTCGAGCGTCAGCGCGCCCTCGACCGGGGTCAGGGTTTCGCCCGCGAGCCCGATCGCGCGGCGCGTCGGGTTGCGCAGCTCGCGCACACCGGCCGAGGCGCGGACGTCGACCCGCGGATACCACAGGCCTTGCGCCTGGCGGCGCTCCTCCTGGGTGGCGAGCTTGTTGGCGATCGCCTGGCGCACCTGCGGATTGGTGTTGAGCGCCTGCTGGACGGCGTCCTTGAGGTCGATGCCCCAGGCCGGCTGCGCCGCGAGCAGCACAGCGCCGGGCACGAGCCACGATGCATTGATCTTCATTGTTCCCCCCTTCTGGTCGTGACCGGCGAGCCCCTTGTCCCCTGGGACTCGCCGGGTAGTTCCTCAGGCCGCGTGAGCGGCCGGCTGAATCGCGTCCTGATGAAGCCCCGCAGCTTCCATGATGCTGGGCAGATGCGTCGACAATCCGGCGAAATGGCCCGCGTCCCACCCCGGAACAGCGGCCGCCGCCGGGCTTGCCAGCGCCGCCAGCGCCGGATTTGCGCCCGCATCATGGTTAGCGCCGACCGCCTGGAGCATCGCGTCGATGCTCGGCGCGCCGCCGCCTCCGTGCAGCGCGTCGACGATGACCTTGCCGACCACCATGGTCGTCTTGCCCTCGGCGCCCAGCCCGGCGAGCGCCTGGAGCGACTCGGCCGAGATCATCGGCAGCTGCGCGGCGGCGAGGACGATCGGGCTGCCGTGCACCGCCGGCATCGCGCTGCCCGCGTCGAGCGCGCTCGGCGACGCCGCCGGCTCGGCATGGGCTGAGACCGCGTCGGCAACCCCTTCAGGCTCCGCCCCGCCCCGCCCATGGCTGGCCGATGCCACTGGCTCCGGCTTGTCCGCCGCCGGGGCATGGCTCTCGTTCGACAGCATTGCGCGGACCGTCGTGGCCGGCTCCGGCGCCGGCGCAACGGGGGTCGCCGACGCGAGCGCCGCGACCGCGTGGGCGGTGTCCGGCGCATGGCCGGGCGCCGCCGTGGCCGCCGGAAGCTGCGCCATTGCCGCCGCCGCAACCGCGGCGATGACGGTGGTGCCGGCCGTGTTCGCCGCCGCCGCCTTGTCGAGCTGCGCCAGTTCGCGCGAGCCGGTCAGGAAGGCCGCGTCGGCCAGCGCGAAGCTGGCGCCGTTGCGGACGAAGCTGCCCGTCCCCGCCACCTCGACCTCGCCGTTGGCGGCGACATAGCTGATCCCGTCGCTGACCAGCGAGACGCTGCTGATCCCGAGCGCGGCGAGCGAATGATATTCGCCAGCGTCGACCCGGCCGTCGAGGTTGGCGTCCTGCCACACCCCGAAGCGGGCGAAGTCGGCGTCCGCCGCGTCGAGCGTCGGGCCATACTGCGCCGCGAGCGCCTGGAGGTCGCTCAGCCCGTCATGGGCGAAGGCGAACTCCGCGGCGCCGTCGACCGTGCCGTTGCCGTTCGCGTCGCGGACCAGGATGCCGTCCTCTGGCGCCGCCCAGGCGGTCGCCACCGGGTGCCCGTCGCCAGCATAGTCGTAGGTCACGCCTGCGGCCCGCGAGACGAAGTGGACCCCGTCGCCGCCGAGGTCGAGCACGACCGGCGCCACCGGCGCGGACGGCGTGTTACCGTTGGCGATGTTCATCGTGAACGCGCCGCTGACCGGGTCGCCGTCGGCATCTTTCAAGGTGAGCGAAAAATCGAAGCTCTTGTTGAGCGACGTGCTGGTCACGCCGACCGAGACGAGGTCGACCTTGCCCGGTGCGGTGCCGCTGGTGAACATCTCGATGTCGGCGATGAACTTGCCGGCGGCCGCGGTGAAGGTCCAGTTGGGCCCGCTGCCGATCAGGTTGGCCGACGGCACGGTTCCCGAAACGAAGCTGCCGTCGGTGTAGTGAACGACATATTTGATGTCGTCGCCGCCCGAATAGTTGACGAAGTCGAACACCGCATAGGTGATCGGCGGCAGGGTGACCCCGGCAGGCGGCGTGAACACCCCGCCCTGCGTGTCGAGCGCTCCCGACCCGAAGTCCCAGTTGAAGAACTCGGCGGTGCCCTCGAAATTATTGTTGGCGACGCCCCAGCCCGCGGTCGAGCCATTGACGCTGCTCAACGTCAGCCCGCTTGCGACTCCGGTCGACATCCAGCTCGCCTCGTTAAATCCGGCCCCGGCGAGATAGCCGCTGACCACGCTCAAGTTGGCGCTGCCGCCGTCGGTCAGCGTCTGCGACTGGGTCGGCCCCGCCCCGAACGAGGAGGAGCCGCCGATCGGCACGTCGGTCACCGTCGGGTCGAGCGGCGCCAGCAGGTCGAACACATATTGCCCGCTGCTGCCCGCGGCCGGGTTGACCGTCAGCGTGAACACCGCCGTGTCGCCCGCGGAGACGGTGCCACTGTTGTCGACGTCGGAATAGCCGGTGAGCACCCCGCCCGCGAAGCTGCTCACGATCGCGTGGCCGCCCGAGGTCGCGCCATGCGTGTCGACGCTGATCGCGGTCACCACCGCGGGCGCATCCGAGCCCGCAGCGAAGTGGAGCGTGCCGACCGACACCGCCGAGGCGGGGTTGTTGTTGGCGGTCCCGTTCTGGATGGTGCCGAGCGTCGGGCCGTCGTCGAGGAAGACGATCCGGCTGCCGAGGTCGACCGCCGCGGTGGCGGTGTCGCCGTCGCCATCGGTCGCGGTCACCACCACGTTCAGCAGCCCGGCGAGGATCGCCGCGCTCGCCTCGTTGACCGACCCAGTGTTGCCATGCTCGATTGCCTGGAACTGGGTCAGCGTCACCGCCCCGGTCGCGGCGTTGATGGCGACGGTGAAGACGGTGTTGCCCGAGGTCACTCCGCCCGCGGTCGCCGAGGTCGAGCCGACCACGGTCCCGCCCATCGAATAAAGGAAGATGGGCTGGTTGGCGGCCGACTGGAGCAGGCCCGAGTTCACGCCGTTGCTGCTCAGGGCCAGCGCGTAGCCGAGGCTCTGGCCGTCGGCGCTGACATGGCCCTGGGTAACCGTGAACAGGCTCGCCGCCGCCATGGTGACGGTGCCGAGGTTGCCGCCCGCGACATCGACCTCGCCGCCCGCCGCGGCGACCCCGTCGGTCTCGTCGATCACGATCTGGGTGCCGGTCAGGGTCGCGCTGATCGCCGGGCCGTCGTCGGCGAAGTGGAGGTTGCTGCCGATCGCGACCGTCTGCGACTGGGTGGCGGTGTCGCCGTCCTTGTCGGTGATGCTCGCCGCGCCGGTCAGCGTGATCAGCCCGTCGGCGAGCGACACTTCCTGCGCCGCATAGCCGCTAGTCGCGCCGGGGAGCGGGTGGTCGACCTGGCTGTACTGGGTGAGCGTCACCATGCCGGTCGAGCCGACGCCGACGTCGAACACCGTGTTGGCCGCGGTCACCGCGCCGATCGTCGCCGCGGTCGAGCCGACGACCTTGCCGCCGATCTCGAACAGGTTGATCGCCGCGCCGCCCTGGGTAAGCCCGCTCGCCAGCGCCGTCGCGTGGAGCGTGAAGCCGAGCGTCGGTGCCGCGGCGGTGCCGTCCGCGCCCGCCGAGAAGGCGAGGTGGAAGATACCGCCGAAGTTGGCGCTGCTCGATGCCGTGTCACTCGCCGCGCCGATCGTCGCCGCGTCGTGGGTGGTCAGCACCACCCCAGTGTCGACGTCGGCGGTGACCACCACGGTCGGCGTGTCGTCGTTGACGTTGATTATCAGAGTGCCGTTCGCCGAGTCCGAGTCCTGGTCGGTCGCGGTATAGCCGATGGTGAAGCTGACATTGTTCTCGGTGCCGCCGGCCGGATGGCTGATCGGCGCGTTCTGAGTCACCGTGTAGCCGCCGGTCGTGGCGTTGACGGTGACGGTGATCACCGTAACCCCGCCCTGCTGGATCAGCAGCGAGCCGCCCGGACCCGCGACATAGGCGAAGCCGGCGGGCGCGCCGCTCAGCGAGAGCGCCCAGCTGAGCGGCCCGTCGCCGCCCGACGCCGCCAACGTGCCCGTCAGGTTGGCGGCGTCCGGGTTGACGTCGCCGGTCCCGCCCGGGTTGCCGCCGGCGAGCGCGTCGTCGTCGAGCTGGACCGCCGCGTTCGCCGCAGTCACCGGAGCCGCGTCGCCGACGTGGATGGTCAGAGTCGCGCTCGACACGTCGCCGTCGCCGTCGGTCAGCGTATAGTGAAACACGTCGTCCACGCCGCCCGGCGTGCCGGGGTTGCGGGTGTAGGCGTAGCTCCCGTCGGCCTTCATCGTCAGCGTGCCGTAGAGGCCCGCGACCGAGAGGTTGCCGCTTGCATCGAAGCTGGTGTCGGCCGCGCCGGTGCCGGTCAGCGAACTGACCGCCGCGCCGTCCGCGCCGCGGGTGTCGGTGCCCGCGCCGCCGGTGCCCTCGAGGGTGCCGGTTCCGGTGATCACGTTACCCGCTTCCGGTCCGTAGCTGCCGGCCGCCAGCGCGTCGGTGTCGCCGCGCGCGGTCGGCACGTCGTCGACCACCGACACCGCGATGCTGCCGTTGGAGACGTTGCCGAGCGCGTCGGCCACCGCATAGCTGAAGCTGAAGCTCGCCTCGACGTTCGCCCCGTCGGCCGCCGTCCCGCTGTGCAGCGGGCTGGTCAGCGTGAAGGTCCAGTGGCCGTTCACGTCGAGGTCGAAGACGTAGTTGGCGGTGACGATGTGCTGCGCGACGTAGCCGCCCGGCGCCGCGAAGGCGTTGGCGAGCGTGCCGCTCACCGTCTCGCCGGTCGAGCCCGGGTTGGAGCCGGTCGCGGTCCCCACCGCGAGATCCGCCCCGTCCTTGGCGAAGTCGAGCGCCGCCTCGAACACCGTCCCCGACTGGTTCTGCGCCGGGTTGCTGACATCGTTGATGGTGATGTCGAGGGTGGTGGTGGAGCGATCGCCGTCGCGGTCCTCGATCGTGTAGACGAAATGGTCGACCTGGGTGCCGCTGACCGCGTTGGGGTTGGACTGGTAGCTGTAGTGGCCGTCGGCGTAGATGGTGAGCGTGCCGTAGAGACCCGCGATCGCCGTCCCGCCGCCGCTGACCGCGGTGACGCTGCCGCCCGCCGCGGTGCCGGCGAGGACCACCGCGCCCGCCGCCCGGTAGCCGTCCGCCCCCGACGCGTCGTTGACCAGAACGCCGGTCGCCGCCGTGGTGGCGACGGTCCCGCCCTCGCTGACGCTGTTGCTGTCGGCGGCTCCCTGCGGCGCATCGTCGCGGAACTGCAGGTAGAGCGAGACGTCGAGCGTCGCCGAGGCATGGTCGCCGTCGAAGTCGGTCGCCGTCGCGGTCACCCCGAGCGAGCCGTTCACCAGGCGAGTCACATCGTTGCCGTTGGTCGGATCGGAATGCGCGATGCTGAGATACTGCTCGAGGCTGACCAGCCCGGTCGCCGGGTCGATCGCGATGGCGAAGGCCGCGGTGCTGGTCCCCTGGACCACGCCCGCCACCACGCCGTTGGCGAGCAGCTGGAGCAGGATCGGGGTTCCCTCGCTGGTGGTAAGCCCGGAGGCCCCGTCATTGAGGATGGTGAAGCCATATACGAGGCTGCCGCTGGCCGCCGGGCCGTCCGCCCCGAAGTCGGGGAAGGCGGCAACGAACGGGACGCTGCCGGTCGCGTGGCCGATCGCCCCGCTGCCCGCCACGTCGGGATCGTTGCCCGCGGTGATCTCGCCGCTCAGCGCGATCGCCTGCGCCGTGCTGGGGCCGCTCTCGTCGGCGACGATCCCCTGCTGGAGAAAATAGCCGGCGGTGATGCTCGGGCCGGCATCGGCGAAGTGGAGGTTGTTCGCGATGTCGATCGTCTTGCTTCCAGTCGCCTGGTCGCCGTCGCCGTCGGTCACCGTCGCGGTGCCGGTCAGGGTGATCGCATGATCGTTGAGGATCGCCGCGATCTGGCTGTCGAACGAGCCCGTCGCGCCCGGGAGCGAATGGTCGATCTGGCTGTATTGGGTGAGCGTCACCACGCCCGCGCCGCTGACCGCGACGCTGAACACCACCGACGGGTCGCCGGCGCCGGCCGGCGCGGTCCCGGCGGTCGAGCCGAGCACCACCCCGTTGACGAGGTAGAGGTTGATCGCCGCGCCATGGCTGGTGAGGCCCGAGGCGCCGGTGGTGACGCCGAGCGCGAAGCTCCACGCCGGGCCCGCCGCGCCGTCCGCGCCGCCCGTGCTGGTTGCCCCGAACAAGCCGCCGAAGCTGGCGCTGCTCGACACGCTGTCGCTCGCCGCGCCGATCGTCAGCGCGTCGTGGGTGGTGAGGGTGACGCCCGCGTCGGCGCCGGCGGTGACGCTGACCGCCGGTCCGTCGTCGCGGAAGGTGACGAGCTGGCCGATCCCGGCCGCGCCGCTGGCGATGTCACCGTCGCCGTCCTTGATCGTGATGGTCGCGTCGACCAGCCCGGCGAGGCTCAGCGCGTCGTTCGGGTCGCTGGTCTCCGAATGCTCGAGCGCGACGTTCTGGACGACCGTGATCGACCCGTCGGCGTTGATCGCCAGGGTGAAGGCGACGCTGGCGCCGTTGTAAGTGCCGGCGATGTGGGTCGCGTCGACCTGCACCAGCGTGATCGCGAAGTCGCCGACCGCGGTCTTGAGCCCGGTCGCCTCGCTGCCGAGCCCGTTGGCGAGCGCGACGCCATAGGCGACCGCGCCGCTCGCCGCCGGGCCGTCGGCTCCGAACAGCTGGGTGGCGGTGATGACGGCGCCCGCGCTGGTCGCGCTGATCGCGGTCATCCCGCCCGCCGCGCCGGCCACCGCGCCTGCGGTCTCGTCGAGCGTCACACCATTGGCGGCGGTGACGTTGGTGACCTGCGGCACGTCGTCGACGATGGTGACGTCGATCGAGCCGGTCGCCGAGTTCCCGTTGGCGTCGAACACCGTGTAGCTGAAGTGCTGGACCGGGATCTGCGGGTTCGCCCCGTCGTTCGCCTGCGGCCCGAGCACCGGGCTGGTCAGGGTGAAGGTCCAGTGCCCCGCCGCGTCGATGCTGAACACGCCGTAGGGGGTGGTCTGGGTGAAGGCGGCATAATGGTCGGCCGCCGGGTTCAACAGCGTGCCGCCGACCGTCTCCCCGGTCGAGCCGGGGTTCGACCCGGTGACCGTCCCGGCGGCGAGGTCGCTGCCGTCCTTCAGGAGGTCGAGCGCCGCCTCGAACACCGTGCCCCGCGCGGCCGGCGCGGGCAGGTCGACCGGGTCGACGGTGATGTCGAGGGTGGCGGTCGACGGATCCCCGTCGCCGTCCCGCATCGTGTAGGTGAAATGGTCGACCACGGTCGCGCTGACCGAGTTGGGGTTCGACTGGTAGGCATAGTGGCCGTCGGCGAAGATGGTCAGCGTGCCGTACTGGCCCGCGATAACCGTGCCACCGGAACCGCCGACGCTGATGGCGCTGCCGCCCCCCGCCGCCGCGGAGACCACCGCGCCGCCCGCCTTCAGCCCGTCGGCGCCCGCCGTGTCGTTGGCGAGCACGCCGGTCAGCACCGTGGTGCTGACGCTCCCGCCCTCGCTGACGCTGTTGACGTCGGCGGCCGCGCGCGGACCGTCGTCGTGGAAGACCAGCGCGCCGCTCAGGTCCACGCTGGTCGCGACGCTGTCGCCGTCGCCGTCGGTAATCGTCGCCGTGACGCCGATCGTCCCAACCAGCGGGCTGACCGCGTCGTCCGAGTCGGCCGCGTCGGGGTGGCTCAGCGCGCGGATCTGGTCGAGCGTGACGTCGCCGCTGTCGGAGTCAAGCGAGACGGTGAAGGCGAGCACGCCACCGGCCGAATTGCCGACATGGCCCTCGACCCCGCCGCCGTTAACGAACAGGAAGATGTGCTGTCCGGTCGCAACATCGACGAGGCCGCTGTCCGAGCCGTTGGTAGCGACCAGCGAATAATGGATCGAGCCCGCGCCGTCGGCGCCGTAAAATCCATCGAACAGAAAGGCCACATTGCCATGCGCGTCGGTCGCAAGGCTGGTCTCGTCGACCATCAGAGTCTCGGGAAGGGCATCGGTCCGTGCGAACGACGGACCGTCGTCGAGGAACAGCAGCGCCGAGCCGATGTCGTGGCTGGCCGTTGCGCTGTCGCCGTCGCGGTCGGTGATGGTCGCGGTGATCTGGATCAGCTCCGCCGCCGGGCTTACCGCGTCGTTCGGATCGCCCGCGTTCGGGTGCGCCAGGGCGCGCGACTGGTTTAGCGTCGCAATCCCTGTCGCCGGGTCGAGGCTGAGGGTGAAGGCGACCGCCGGCTCTCCCTCGAACGATCCGCCGACCAGGCCGACCACGGCTCCGTCGAGGTTGAACAGGAAGATATGCTCGCCGGTCGCGACGTCGATGAGACCGCTGTCGCTGCCGTCGACGACATGGAGGCCGTAGACGGTGGGCCCGGCGCCGTCCGCCCCGAAATTGGCGGCGAACAGGTTGGCGAAGCTGGCGCTGGCGTCGGCGCCGAGCGTGCTTTCGTCGACCGCCAGCGCGGGCGGCGTCGCATCGCTTCCGACGATCGACGGGCCGTCGTCGTGGAAGACGAGGCTTGAACCGATGTTGAGCGAGAGGCTGGCGGCGTCGCCGTCCTTGTCGGTGACCGTCGCGACCAGCGCGATGCTGCCCGCCGCCGGGCTGACCGCGTCGTCCGGGTTGGTCGCGTCGGGGTGGCTCAGCGCCCGCACCTGGTCGAGCGTGACCGTGCCGGTGGCGGCGTTGACGCTGACGGTGAAGGCGATCGCCCCGGCGGCCGATCCGACATGGCCCTCGACCACGCCATTGTTGCTGGTGAGGACGATCTTCTGCCCGGTGGCGACGTCGATCAGCCCGCTGTCGGCGCCGGCAACGACGCTCAGCGCGTAGCTGGTGCTGCCCGCCCCGTCGGCGCCGAGGTGCGGCACGAACAGCGCGGCGAAGCCGGCGCTGGCGTTGGCGGCGAGGTTGGTCTCGTCGACGCTGAGCACCGGCGCCGCAAGGTCGGCGCGGCCGATCGTCGGCGTGTCGTCGTTGACGTTGATCGTCAGCGCGCCGGTCGCTGCGTCGCCGTCCTTGTCGGTCGCCGAATAGCCGATGGTGAAGCTGGCATTGTTCTCGTCCCCGCCCGCGGCGTGGAGGATCGGCGCGTTCTGGGTGACGCTGTAGGCGCCGGTCGCGGCGTTCAGCGTGACCGTCAGGACGGTGGTGCCGTTCTGCTGCACGAGCAGCGCGCCGTTCGCGCCGGCGACGTAGGTGAAGCCGGCCGGGGCGCCGCCCAGCGTCAGCGCATAGGCAAGCGGGCCGTCGCCGCCCGAGGCGGCCAGCGTGCCGCTCAGGTTGGCGCTGTCGGGGCTGACGTCGCCGACGCCGCCCGGGTTGCCCCCGGCGAGCGCGTCGTCGTCGAGCTGGACCGGCGCGTTCGGGCCGGCGAGCGGCCTGGCGTCGCCGATGTTGATGGTCAGCGTCGCGCTCGACGTGTCGCCGTCGCCGTCGGTCAGCGTGTAGGTGAAGCTGTCGCTGACCCCGCCGGCGGTGCCGGGATTGCGGGCATAGCTGTAGCTGCCGTCGGCCTTGATCGTCAGCACGCCATGCTGGCCGTTGACGACGAGGTTGCCGGCGGCGTCGAAGCTGCTGTCGCTCGAGCCGGCGAAGCCGGTGACCGCGGTCAGCGCGGCGCCGTCGGCCCCAAGCGTGTCCGCGCCCGCGCCGCCGGCGCCGCCGGCGGTCCCCGCGCCGATGATGACGTTGCCGGTCTCCGGGCCGTAGCTGCCCGCGGCGAGGCTATCGACGTCGGCGCGCGCGGTCGGCACGTCGTCGACGATGCTCACGGTAAGGTGCGCGGTGGCACTGTCGCCGTCGCGGTCAGTGACGACGACGGTGAACACGTCCTTGGTCGCGTCGCCGGCGCTATTGTCGGCCAGCGTGTAGCTGTAGCCGACGGTGCCCGCGCCGATGCTGGTGACGGTCATGTCGCCGTACTGGCCGTGGAGGACCTGCCCGACCGCGGTGATCGCGACCCCGTTGACGGTCAGCGTCGCCGGCGCGTCGCCGGAATCGAACACGATGGTGCCGCTGGTCGTCTCGCTGTTCGCCGCGGCGTTGGAGCCCGCGGGCTCGGCCTTGCCGCCGATCGTCCGCGCCGGCAGCCCGGCCTCGTTGACGGTGGCGGTCGCCTCGACGGCGCCGGCCGGCTGGTCGGGCGTGTCGATCACCACGCTCGGCTCGCGGTCGATGAACTGGCCGACGTCGCGGAACTCGGGCGGCGTGTAGGTGAGCTCGGTCGGCGGCAGCAGGTCGCCGAGCGGGACGCCCGGGTCGAGCGGCGGCACCGGCACCTCGAAATTGCCGCCCGACGACTGCGGCGTGCCCGACGCGGGCTTCGGCTCCTGGTCGATCAGCAGCGCGGCAAGGTTGGTCGAGGGCACCTCGACGTCGTCGATCACCAGCTGCGGGACGAACACCGCGCCGTTCGGGATGATCATCTGCGTGCCGTCGGGCAGGTCGATGACGAGGTCCGCGCCATGGACGTGGACGTCGTTGAGAGTCACGCCCGCGGGCAGCACGACGACGCCGTTCGGCCCCGGCACGACTTGCCGGGCGTCGGCCCGGACGACCTCCGGCTCGCGGCCGAGGTTGATCGTCAGCGTCGCCTTGTCGGTCGCCCCGCCGGCATCGGCCAGCGTGTAGATGAAGCGGTCGGCGACCCCGTCCGGAGCGCCGCGGTTGGGCGTGTAGCTGTACTGGCCGTTGGGCGCGATCGCGAGCGCCCCGTAGGCACCAGCGACGTGGAGCCGGCCGCCGGCGAGATCGCCGTTCTCGCCGCCCGCGCCCTGGACCATGACGATGTGACCGCCCGGGCCGACCAGGTCGGCGCCCGCCGCGCCCGAGACGGTGCCCGCGCCGGTGATCGCGTTGCCGGTCGCCAGCGTGTGGCTGCGCGCCGGGATCGCATCGACATCGTCGTGGGCAACCGGAGCCTTGCTGGCGTCTTCGTAAGTCATGTCCCAACCCTTCGCTTGGCAGCCCCGGTCCCCACCGGCGCTGCCCCTGTCCCAAGCGATCCCAGACTCGCGGCTCCGTTTAACGGAAAAACTTAACGGCCCCCGCCGGATTCGGCTTAACGCTGATTAAACAAGCACAGGGCTCCGCCGCTTGGCAAGACGGCGGCCCGAACCGCTTCGCGCGTTAACTCTTCTCTCCGCGGATCAGCAAAGGATAGAATGGTTAACACCGTCTAGGTGTGATTGGTGCGCTTCTCGCCTCTAGCAGATTTCGGATGGTCGCCACTCAGCCGTTACTGACTGATCCAAAGCTATTGGCAAGATTTACTCGCGAAGATCTTCGCGAATTTCGAGCCTCTTTGAAGCTAAAAACGCCAAAAGTTAAATTGCATAAAGTTTAAGTTCGGAACCGTATCGGTTTGGCCAGCCGGTTCGATTGGCGAAAACTTGACCGGCCGCCCCACGGAATATTTGTCCGACCGGGTCTCGGAACGGGACAAAACCGCCGATTCCGACGTTACGACCCGCGCGACTCGGAAGCGCTTGGCGACGGCCGGCTGCCCGGCCTATCGTCGCGGGCGTGGACCCGACGCCGACCGCGACCCTGGCCTGGCCGCCGCGCCTCCTCGAGGCCGCGCTTGCGCTCAATGCCAACCGGCTCGAGCGCGCCGAGCCGCTGCTCCGCGCCCAGCTGAGGGAGGACCCGTTCGACGTCGCGGCGATGCGGATGCTGGCCGAGCTGGCGGCGCGGATCGGGCGGCTGGCGGATGCCGAGACCCTGCTCCGCCGGGCGCTCGAGCTTGCCCCCGCCTTCACCGCCGCGCGCGCCAACCTCGCGCTGGTGCTCGGCCGCAGCGGCCGCCCGGCCGAGGCGCTCGCGCTGCTCGACGGGGTGTTCGCCGCCGAGCCGGAGGACCTCGGCCACTTCAACCTCAAGGCCGCGACGCTCGGCCGGCTCGGCGACTTCGAGCAGGCGATCGCGCTCTACGAGCGGGTGCTCGAGCAGGCGCCCGACCAGCCGCGGGTGTGGCTGAGCTACGGGCACATGCTGAAGACGGTCGGCCGGCTCGCCGACGGTGTCGCCGCCTACCGCCGCGCGATCCGGCTCCAGCCGGCGCTGGGGGAGGCGTGGTGGAGCCTCGCCAACCTCAAGACGATCCGCTTCGACGAGGCCGACATCGCCGCGATGCGGGCCGCGCTGGCGGAACGGGACCTGCGCGAGGAGGACCGGTTTCACCTCGACTTCGCGCTCGGCAAGGCGTTCCACGACCGCGGCGAGCATGAACCCGCCTTCGCCCATTACGAGGCCGCCAACGCGCTGCGCCGCCGCTCGCTGCCCTACCGCCCGGAGGAGACCGCGCGGCTGGTCGACCGCAGCATCGCCGCCTTCACCGCGGCCGCCTTCGCCGAACGGGCGGGGGGCTGCGAGGCGCCCGACCCGATCTTCGTCGTCGGCATGCCGCGCGCCGGCTCGACCCTCGTCGAGCAGATCCTCGCCAGCCACAGCCAGGTCGAGGGGACCAGCGAGCTGCCCGACCTGCCCGCTGTCGCGCGCGAGCGGCGCGGCTATCCCGAGAGCGCGCTCGCCCTCTCCGCCGCCGAGCGCCGCGCCGCCGGTGCCGACTATCTCCGGCGCGCCGCGGTCCAGCGCAGGACCGCCCGCCCCTTCTTCATCGACAAGCTGCCCAACAACTGGCTGTTCGTTCCCTTCATCGCGCTGGTCCTGCCCAACGCCAAGATCATCGACGCCCGCCGCCACCCGCTCGGCTGCTGCGTCAGCAACTACCGCCAGCATTTCGCGCGCGGCCAGGCGTTCAGCTACGACCTCGCCGGCATGGGGCGCTATTATGCCGAATATGTGCGGCTGATGGCGCATGTCGACGCGGTCCTGCCGGGGCGGGTGCACCGGGTCATCTACGAGCGAATGGTCGACGACACCGAGGCCGAGGTCCGCGCCCTGCTCGCCCATTGCGGGCTGCCGTTCGAGGACGCCTGCCTCGCCTTCCACCGCACCGAGCGCGCGGTCCGCACGCCGAGCTCGGAGCAGGTCCGCCAGCCGATCTATCGCCAGGCCACCGATGAGTGGCGCCACTACGACGCGCATCTCGGGTCGCTGCGGGCGGCGCTCGGCCCGGTGCTCGACTCCTATCCCGACGCACCGCTGCAACGCTGACGCGCAAAAGTTTCACCTTCGCTGTCGTGACGCGAGCGGTTCGATTGACAAAGCGGGCCGTTTGGCGCGCAATCTCCCGCGGGAAACAAGTTGGGGCTCATCATGACCGATCGTCCGTTTCGTGCGCTCGCGTTCAGCCTGTTGGCGTCCACCGCACTCGCCACCCCGGCGGTCGCGCAGTCCGGTCCGAACGACACGCCGCCGCCGCCCGCGGCGCAGGTGCGGCAGGACGGGCAGGTCCCCGACCAGACGGAGATCGTGGTCACCGCGCAGAAGCGCGAGGAGAATATCCAGAACGTGCCGGTGTCGATCCAGGCGATCGGCACCCGCCGGCTCGACCAGCTCAACATCTCCAACTTCGAGCAGTACACCCGCCAGCTCCCGTCGGTTTCGTTCCAGACCGCGCAGCCGGGAGTCACCGTCGTCTACATGCGCGGCGTCGCCTCGGGCGGCGACGGCAACCACTCGGGCCCGCTCCCCTCGGTCGGCACCTATCTCGACGAGCAGCCGGTCACGACGATCGGCGGAACGCTCGACGTCCACATCTACGACATCGCCCGGATCGAGAGCCTCGCCGGGCCGCAGGGCACGCTCTACGGCGCCTCGTCCGAGGCGGGCACCATCCGAATCATCACCAACAAGCCCGAGCTCAACCGCTTCTCCGGCCGCCTCGACCTTGAGGGCAATGCGGTCGCGCACGGCGGGCTCGGCGGCAAGGCCGAGGGGATGGTCAACGTCCCCCTCGCCAAGATGGCGGCGCTGCGGCTGGTCGGCTTCTACGAGCGTGACGCCGGCTTCATCGACAATGTGCTGGGCCAGCGCCAATATTGCGGCACCGCCACTGCCGACGGCTGCCTGCTCGACGGGATCAGCTTCAACAACGCCGGGCTGGTGCGCAAGAACATCAACAAGCAGGAGGTCTATGGCGGGCGCGCCGCGCTCAAGATCGACCTCGACGACAACTGGACGGTCACCCCGACCATCCTCCACCAGACGCTTCACGCCGACGGCAACTTCAGCTTCGACCCGAAGCTCGGCGACCTCAAGGTCGACCGCTTCTTCGACGAGTATCGCAAGGACCGGTTCACCCAGGCCGCGCTCACCATTCAGGGCAAGCTCGCCAATTTCGACGTGACCTATGCCGGCGCCTATCTCGACCGCAAGGACGAGAGCTTCTCCGACTACACCGACTACAGCGACGCCTACGACCAGCTCTATTCGGCCGCTGGCGGGCTCGCCAACTACTTCTACTTTCAGGACGCCGCGGGCGACACGATCGACCCGCGCCAGACCATCCTCGGCACCGACCATTTCAGGAAGATGAGCCAGGAGTTCCGGATCGCCTCGCCGGTCGACAACCCGTTCCGGGTCATCGCCGGGGCCTTCTACCAGCGCCAGTCCAACGACATCTTCCAGAACTACATGGTCAGGAACCTCGCGCCCGACCTGTCGGTCAACGGCATGCCGGGGACGCTGTGGCTGACCAAGCAGAAGCGGGTCGACAAGGATTATGCGCTGTTCGGCGAGGCCAGCCTCGACGTGGTGCCGACGGTGACCCTGACCGCGGGCGGGCGGCTGTTCCGCTACGACAATTCGCTGTTCGGCTTCTTCGGCTTTGGCCGCAACCCGGCCTATTTCCAGGGCGCCGACGACAATCCCCCGCCCAACGCCGCCGGCAGCAGCCGGACCGGGGTCGCCGGCTGCTACACCACCAGTGGCGACACGCTGCGGGACTCGCAGCTTAACGGCACCGACACCAGTCTGCTGCTCGCCAACGTCATCGCCGGCACGCCCTGCACCAACCTCGCCGACTTTGTCGACGGCCGGCTCGTCCCCAAGCGCGCCAAGGGGCACGGCTTCACCCACCGCCTCAACGCGCAGTGGAAGCCGCACCAGGGGCTGATGTTCTACGCCACCTGGTCGCGCGGCTTCCGCCCGGGCGGGATCAATCGCCGCGCCACCATCGCCCCTTACGACCCCGACTATCTCAACAACTGGGAACTGGGGTGGAAGGCGACCCTGCTCGGCGGGCGGCTGCGCTGGAACGGCGCGGTCTATCACCAGATCTGGCGCAAGTTCCAGTACGCCTTCCTCGGCGCCAACAGCTTCACCGAGATCCACAACGGCTCCGACGCCCGGATCAACGGGGTCGAGACCGACCTCAACTATGTCTTCGGCGGGCTCAGCCTGTCGGGCTCGGCCGCCTACACCGACGCCAAGACCCGGCAGAACATCTGCTCGATCGACGGCGACAATGCGTTGTGCAACGGGCTCGCGGCCGACTTCATCGCCGCCCCCAAGGGCACCCGCCTGCCGGTCACTCCCAAGGTCAAGGCGACCGCCACCGCGCGCTACGCCTGGAACGTCGGGCCGGCCGCCAAGGCGCACGTCCAGGGCTCGGTGTCCTACAAGAGCTCGGCCGCGGCGAACCTGCGGACCGCGATCCAGCTCGTCGGAACGGGCGAGATCGTCGATCCAAACAGCTACATGGGCCGGATCCGCGCCGCGACCGTGTTCGACGCCTTCGCTGGGGTCGACTGGGACCGGCTCTCGCTCGAGGGCTTCGTCACCAACCTGTTCGACAAGCGCGAGGAGCTGAGCCGCACGGTCGCCTGCTCGAGCTGCGAGCGGGTGCTCGTCGTCCCCGGCCGCCCCCGCACCATCGGCATCCGCGCCGGGATCAAGTTCTGACGGCGGGACGCCGGCTTGGAGGAGCGGCCGGCTGGGGAGCGGCGGCGCGGCGACACGGATGCGCGGCGGCACGGAGGCGCGGAGATGCGGCAGCGCGGAGGAGTTGCGGCACGGGAGGGAGCGAGCAGGCCAGCTTGCGCCCGCCCCAAGCCCGATCGTCCTCTCTCGCGTGAGGAATGACCACCGGCCGTGCAACCCGAACGGCGCGAAATCACCCCCGCTCGTGCAGCCCCGACGACGCGAAGTGCCCTCCGGATGCGCAACCCCGACAGCCCGAGCCCCAGCCACCGCGCGCCGACGGTTGACCCCGGCGCCGCCGCTCCGCTACAGGCCGGCCAGCCGCAAGCCGGAGACGTGGGTGAGTGGCTGAAACCAGCGGTTTGCTAAACCGCCGTACGGGGGATTCCCGTACCGAGGGTTCGAATCCCTCCGTCTCCGCCATCAAGTTTTAGCCGGCATCTCCACCGACCGATCAGCGCGCCCGCTTCCGCAGCGCCTTGCAGCGCGACCCGCTGAAACCGGGACGCATATGGTGCGCCGGACCTTGCACTTATGACGCCGAAGGCCCTTAGGCCCGAACCGCTACGGTGGCCGCTACCTTTCGCCTTCCAGCGAACAGGATGAGGCGCTGCGCCGGAACCTCGAAAACGCGGTGCAGCACAGCCGCGAGTGCCAGCGAAATCGCCAGCGAGGGGATCGGCCGGTGCAGCGGGACGATCTTGGCGATGCGTTTGAGCCAGAAGTCGTGGCGTTAGGCGGGCGACCCGACCTTCTCGGCGTCCGTTCGGGCCAGGACGTAGCCGGACAGGACGAAGAAGGATACGCCCGCATAGCTGGCCCTGAACCCGAGTTATTGATGCGCCATCACCAGCATCGCCGCGAAAAACCGCAGCGATGTGAGAGGCAGGATGAGCCGTTTCGGTGGGGCACCACCATGTTCCTCGGCAAGCGGCACGCCAGCGGTCAGCCGGAGACCTCCCCTAGAGCTTTGTCTGATCGAGCCGTACAAGCGAGATCAACGCATTGATCGGCAGGGTCGTGGAAGGAACGACGCAGGTGCTTCCTCGAAGTGAGGAAAGCTAAGAAGCCATTCGCATCGGTCGAAGCCTTTCATGGACACCCGGGTTCACCGTTGATGACCACCGTCTCGATCCTGCTCCTCTGCTGGAACCACAGCGCCTATCTCGAGCAATGTATCGCCGCCCTCGCCGCGCAGGACCGGGACGGCGTCGAACTGCTGTTTCTCGATAATGGCTCGAGCGACGGCTCCGTGGACCAGGCGAAGGCGCTGTTCGACCGCCACGGCCTCACCGCCACCATCCTCTGCAATGCTGAGCCGAAGGGGATCGCGGCCAATCTGAACCTCCTGCTGGCGCGCTCCGCCGGCGCGCTGGTCGCGCCTCTGTCGACCGACGACTGGTACGAGCCGGGCTATGTCGCGGCGATGCGGCGGCAGGCGGCTGCCGACCCGCAGGCGGGCTGGTTCGCGTGCGACGGTTATCTGTTCTTCGAGGACAGCGGCGAGCGGGCACCGATCCGGTCGGACGACTTCCGCGGCGGCCGGGTGCTCGACGACCTGCTGGACGGGAAAAACCCGCACAATTTCGTCGGCTGCTGCTATCGCCGGGAGGCGCTCGAGGCGGTGGGCGGATGGGACGAACGTCTGCCGATCGAGGATCGCGACCTGTTCGTTCGGCTGGCCCAGCGTTACCCCGTCAGCATCGTCGAGCGTCGCCTGGTGAACTATCGCAGGTCGAGCCAGGCCGCTTCGGCGGATCCCGCCTTCATGGCCCGCGGCTGGGCGGCTTATTTCGCGAAGCACCGCGACCTGTTCGGGCCGCGGCTTGCCCGGCAGAGGGCCGCGGCGTTGCAGGGGGTGGCGGCGGTTGCGGTGGACCGGGGCGAACTGCTGCTCGCTGCCAGGCTGATCCGGGCCGCGCTGCTGGCCGCGCCGGCCTCCCTGCCAAGCTGGCGCACGGCGGCCTATCTGCTGCGGACGATGGTCTCGGCGCGCCGACGGTCCGGAGGCGCCGGCTCCGCTCCCCCTTGATCGGCTCGCGGCACGCATCCTGACCTCACCGCGTGGCCGTCGAACCCAGGCCTGAGCGAAGCCCGCAACCCGCGCCCGGCTTCAGCGCGGGTTCAGCCCGTTGGCGCGATGCATGACCGTGTTGAGAGACGGCGACCATCGGCCGGCAAGGTCCGACCGTTGCGCGGTCGGAACCGCTTACCGCCCGTCTCGTTACAGCGGCGTGCGTCGTCTCAAGTGAGAAGGTTCGGCCGGGGGGCACTCGGACGCCACTGAACCCTGACGGGAGAGAGACAACATGAAGAAATTTGCTGTGGCATTGCTCGGTGCCGGCGCGCTGTCGCTGGGTGCTTGCTCGACAACTGGGCAGAATGACACGCTCGCCGACGCGGCGACGGGTGCTGCGGTCGGCGCGGCCGGCGGCGCGGCGGTCGGCGCGGTCGTCCCGGGCGTCAGCACGATCGCCGGTGCGGCGGTCGGCGCGGCGATCGGCGGCATCGCCGGCGCGGTCTGGGCCGATCGCAACAACGACGGCCAGGTCGATGGCTACGTCCAGAACGGCCAATATTATGAAGGCCAGCCGTCCGGCTGGGATTCGACCGCGGGTCGGGTCGTCACCGGGGCCGGCATCGGCGCCGCCGCGGGCGCGGTCGCCGGCGCGGTGATCCCGGGCGTCAGCGTCCTCACCGGCGCGGTGGTCGGGGCGGCGATCGGCGGCATCGCCGGCGCGGTCTGGGCCGACCAGAACAACGACGGCCAGGTCGACGGCTACATTCAGAACGGCCAATATTATGCCGGCGCCCCCGCGGGCTATTCGGCCCCGCCGGCCGGCTATTCGGCGCCCCCGCCGCCCCCGCCGGCCCCGATGGGTCGTGGCGAGCGCGGCTGAGCCTCGCGCCGTGGCGAGTATGCGTAACCAGCGCGCCGGGCTTCGGCCCGCGCGCGCCCTCTTCCGGAGCGGCTTGCTGGCGGTGACGCTGGCGGCCGCCCCGGCGGTCGGGCACGCCGCCGAGCCCTTCAGCAGCGCCGCCTATCTCGCCGGCACCGCCGGCAGCAGCAGCGCCGCGCTCGGCAGCGACCAGACGGTCGCCGCCTTCTACAATGCGCGCGAGCGCCGCCCGCTGTGGCTGGCGCAGGGCCCCGGGGCCGCCGAGCAGCTGATCGCGCTGCTCGCCTCGTCGCGCCTCGACGGGCTCGATCCCGACAAGTTCAAGCCCGGCTCGCTCGAGCGGGCGGTCCGCTCCGCCGACAGCGGCAACCCGCGCGCCGTCGCCAAGGCCGACAGCCTGCTCAGCCAGGCCTTTGTCAACTATGTTCGCCAGCTGCGCGACACCAGCCAGTCGGGGATCGTGTACGGCGACCCGGCGGTGCGCCCGCTGCCCGCCACCCCCCGCGCGATCCTGGAAGAGGCCGCGCGCGCGCCCGACATCGCCGGCTATGTCCAGACGATGGGCTGGATGAACCCGCTCTACGGGCAGCTGCGCCAGACCGCGCTGCAGCAGAACGTCCTCGCCGACCGCGGCGCCGCCGACCTCGTCGCGCGCAACCTCCAGCGGGCCCGGGTCCTCCCGGTCGACCGCGGACAGAAATATGTGGTCGTCGATACCGCCGCCGCCCGGCTCTACATGTTCGAGGGCGGCCGCCCGGTGGACTCGATGAAGGTGGTGGTCGGCAAGCCGACCCAGCCCACTCCGCTGCTCGCCTCGGCGATCCGCAACGTGGTGCTCAACCCCTACTGGAACGTCCCCGACGACCTCACCGCCGAGCGCATCGCGCCTCGGGTGGTCGGCGAGGGGATGAAGTATTTCACCTCCAAGCGCTACCAGGTGCTGAGCGACTGGGGCGACAGCCCGCGGCTGCTCGACGCCAGGACGATCGACTGGGCCGCGGTCCGAGACGGCCGCGCGCAGGTCCGGGTGCGGCAGCTGCCGGGTCCGGACAATGCGATGGGCCGGATGAAGTTCACGCTTCCCAACGATCTCGGCATCTATCTCCACGACACCAACGATCCCGGCAAGTTCGACGAGGCCGCGCGCAATTTCTCGGGCGGCTGCGTCCGGCTTGAGGCGGCGCCGCGACTGGCCAGGTTCCTGTTCGGCAAGCGGCCCACGCCCAAGGGCCAGGCGCCCGAGCAGAAGGTCGAGCTGCCCGCGCCGATCCCGGTCTACATGACCTATCTGACCGCGACGGCGCAGGACGGGACGCTGGTGTTCCGCGACGACGTCTATCATCGCGACGGCGGCGCCGCGCGGCTCGCCAGCCGCTAGCGCCGCGCCGGCGGCGTCAATTGCGCTGCCAGGTCGCGACGTAGAAGACGCGCACCGGCATCGGCTTGCCGGCGCGGTCGCGGGCCGGGTTCCACACCATCCGCTGGGTAAGCAGCGTGCAGATCGTCGCGTCGACCTGCGGGTCGCCGCTGGTGTTGGCGACCTGGCAGGCGATCAGCCGTCCCTCCGTCCCGACCGTGAGCGCGACCCGCGCGCTGCCGTTGGGGGCGCCGCCGAAGCCGAGGCTGCGATAGTCGCGGCGGTTGAGCCCGCCGGTGATGAGCTGCGCCTCCGCCCCTAGTGCCAGCCCCTCGCCGGTGCCGCCGCCGCCCGCGCCCGTGCCGCTGCCGCCCGCGCCAGTTCCGCTCCCCGCCTCCGCCGCGCCCGACGTCGCCGCGGCGCCTTCACCGGCGATCGCCGGAGCGGCGCGGCGGCGGGGCAGCGCCACCACCGGGCGCGGCGCCACTTCTTCCGACGGCTCGGCGGCGGGCGCGGCGGCACCGGGGTTGCGCTCGGCCGGAGTGACGGCGCGGACCGCCGGCGGCGGAGGCGGCGGAACGTCGCTCAGCAGGTTGAAGGCGACCAGCCGGCGGTTGTCCGGCCGCGGCCGCTGGAACGCCAGCCCGGCGATCAGCGCGGCCATCAGCAGGATGTGCACGGCCAGCACCGCCAATCCCGCCGTCAGGCGCTCGTGCTTTTCCTGCAGGGTCGGCCGGCTTGCGTACATTCTCCCGCGATAACGCCCGGCGGGCCGTTCGGTTTGAATGATCAGAATCCCGGCGGAATCGGAGCCGAGACGGCCGCTGCCGTCGCCGAGCGGCGGATCACGTGCGGGGTGACGATGATGTAGAGCTCGGTCTTGGCGCGGGTGCTGCGGTCGGTGCGGAAGGCCTGTCCGACCAGCGGGATGTCGCCCAGCAACGGCACCTTGGTCTTGGTGTTGATGACGTCCTCCTGGGTCAGCCCGCCGATCACGAAGCTGTCGCCGTTGCGCACCGTCGCGCTGGTCTCGGCCTCGCGCTGGCTGATCGTCGGAAAGCCCTGGCTGTAGCCCGACACCGACGAGACGACGCAGAAGATATGGCTGGAGACGAACCCGTCGCTCGACACCCGCGGCGCGATCTGCAGGGTCACGCCGACGTTGACGTACTGGACCTGCTGACTGACCCCGTTGACCCCCGACAGGGTGATGGCGGTAAGGATCGGCAGCGCGTCGCCGGTGATGATCTTGGCGGTCGACCCGCTCTGCGCGCTGATCCGCGGCTTGGAGACGATCCGCCCGTTGCCCTTGCTGATCTGGGCGTAGATGGCGGCCTGCAGCTGCGCGCTCGACAGATGGCTGCCGCCGACCCAGCGCCGCCGGCACCCGCCGCGACAAGCGTCATCAGAGCGACCAGCGCCCAATCCCGTTTCGTCATTTGTGCGTTTCTCCCCAACCGCGTTCCCAGGCGGGAACGGGATGGGCGAATGCTGCCCCGCCGGACGGAAAACTCAACTTGGTAAACTCCAATTTTGCCCCGGAATTAAGCACCTTAAGCAAAGATAATCTTCACTCCGGAACCTTCCGCTTCCGGCCGGCAAGTGAACATGACAGACCGGTAAGATCCCGCATCGAAGCGCCGTGGGGAGCCCCCAGCGGTCGTCCGCGATGCATCCGGGTAGTCGCGCTCTCCCGCAGTTTCCGCTGCGAACGTTCACAAGCGTCGACTTCCGGACTGTCGTCCAGCCGACACAAAACCACCCGTAAGTCCTTCTAATCTAAGCTATTGCTCCCGGTCGGAACGATCGCGTAATGCCACTGGAAACCGGCTCGTCGAGAGCTGGAGGGCAAAGCGGTTCCGGGGCGGGCAAATGGATGTGATAACGGCGGGTCGGGAGCCCGACAGGTTCGACACGGCCTTTGCCGGAAACCGGCTCCTGGCGACGCTTCCCGAAGATATTCGCGACCAGCTCCAGCCCCACGCGACCTTCGTCCAGCTCGGCGTCGGGCAACCGGTCATGCGCGCCGGCGAACTCGTCACCCGCACTCTGTTCCCGTTCGATTCGGCGATGGTCTCGCTGATCGTCGACCTTGCCGGTGGCCGCTCGGTCGAGGTCGCCTCGATCGGCAAGGAAGGCGCGGTCGGCGGGATCGTCAGCTGCGGCTCGGCCCCCGCCTTCACCCGCGCCCATGTTCAGATCGCCGGCCCCGCGCTCGCCATCCCGCTCCCGGTCCTCGAGGCCGCCAAGCGCGCCTCGCCTTTCCTCGAGCATCTCTTCTGCCGCTTCTCCGACTATCTTCTCGCGCAGGTGATGCAGTCGGTCGCCTGCAACGCCTTCCACTCGATCGAGGAGCGCGCCGCGCGCTGGCTGCTGACCGCGCACGACCGCGCCGGCGACCGGCTCGCGCTGACCCAGGAGTCGCTCGCCAGCCTGCTCGGCGCGCAGCGCACCACGGTCAACGCGGTCGCCCGCGAGCTGCAGGAGAAGGGCCTCATCGCCTATCGCCGCGGCGCGATCGAGATCAGCGACCGGCCCGGCCTGCTCAACGCCGCCTGCGAATGCTATTCGGCGGTGGAGGATCATTTCGCCGCGGTGATCGGCGAGACCGGCGAGGGCGAGGACGCCTGACCCTCAGGCGGCGCGGAGCCGCCACCCCAGCCGCTCCCCGGCATGGAACGGGACCAGCGCCTGCCCCTCCGCCTCGATCAGCGGCAGCACCTCGGTCTCGCCCCGCTCGAGCGTCACCTGCGCCGCGTTGAGCGGCAGCCCGTAGAAGCGCGGCCCATGCTCGCTGGCGAACCCCTCGAGCCGGTCGAGCGCGCCCTCCGCCTCGAACACCGCGGCATAGCTTTCGAGCGCGTACGGCGCGTTGAAGATCCCCGCGCAGCCGCAGTCCTGCTCCTTGCGGCCGATGACGTGCGGCGCGCTGTCGGTGCCAAGGAAGAAGCGCGGGCTGCCCGATACCGCCGCCGCGCGCACCGCCAGCCGGTGCTCCTCGCGCTTGAGCACCGGCAGGCAGTAGGCATGGGGCCTCAAACCCCCGGCGAACAGCGCGTTGCGGTTGAGCTGGACGTGCTGCGGGGTGATCGTCGCCCCAACCCCCTCGCGCGCATCGCGCACGAACTCGGCCGCCTGCCGCGTGGTGATATGCTCGAGCACGACCTTGAGCGCGGGAAAGTCGCGGACCAGCGGCGCCAGCGTACGCTCGATGAACACCGCCTCGCGGTCGAACACGTCGACTTGCGCGTCGGTCACCTCGCCATGGACCAGCAGCGGCATGCCGATCGCCTGCATCCGCTCGAGCGCCGGCCACAGCTTGCGGATGTCGGTCACGCCATGCGCGCTGTTGGTGGTCGCGTTGGCCGGGTAGAGCTTGGCCGCGACCCACACCCCCTCGCCATGACCGCGGGCCAGCTCGTCGGGGTCGGCCTCGTCGGTCAGGTAGCAGGTCATCAGCGGGGTGAAGCCCGGCCCCGCGGCATCGATGATCCGCTCCCGGTAGGCGCTCGCCGCCGCGACCGTGGTCACCGGCGGCGACAGGTTGGGCATGACGATCGCGCGCTCGAACTGCCGCGCGGTGAAGGGCGCCACCGCGCGCAGCATGTCGCCGTCGCGCAGGTGGACGTGCCAGTCGTCGGGGCGGCGGATCGTCAGCGTTTGAATTGTCACCCCGCCTCCCTAGCTAAGCGCCATGCCCGCGACCACCCTCGCCGACCGCGCCGTCCTCCGCCTCTCGGGCGCCGGCGTCCGCGACTTCCTCCAGGGGCTGGTTACCAGCGACGTCGCCGGGCCGCTGCCGGTGTGGACCGCGCTCCTCTCCGCACAGGGCAAGTGCCTGTTCGATTTTCTCGTCTGGGCCGACGGCGACGACCTGCTGCTCGACTGCGAGGCGGCGGCGGCCGACGATCTCACCCGCCGCTTCACGCTCTATCGCCTGCGCCGGCCGATCGTCGTTGCCCGTGAGCCGGCGCTCGCGGTCCACTGGTCGAACGATGGCGACGAGGGCGTCCCTGATCCGCGCCTGCCGGCGCTCGGCCGGCGCTGGCTCGCTCCTCCCGGCGACCCCGCCGTCGGCTGGCGCGAGCATCGCCTCCGCCTCGGCGTCTGCGAGGGCCGCGCCGAGTGCGCCGACCTCCTCTGGCTGGAATGCAACGCGGCCGAGCTGCACGGCGTCAGCTTCACCAAGGGCTGCTACGTCGGGCAGGAGAATACCGCCCGGATGAACTGGCGGCAGAAGGTCAACCGGCGGCTGGTCGTCGTCGAGGGTGCCGGAGGCGAGCGCACCCGCGTCGCCTACCCCGAGCTCGGCCTCGCGGTGGTCCACGCCAGGGTCGAAATGCTCCCTGCCAGCGCGATCCTCCCCGCCTGGCTCAGCGCGGCGCTCGCCGCCCCCTCGAGCGAAGCCTGACCAGCGCGACGATCCCGATCCCCGCCCAGACCACGTTGAGCACCGCCGAGGGCACCGCGCCGTGCCAGCCCGAGTTGAGCACGAACCCCGCCGCGCCGGCGACGTTCAGCCACTGGTAGGCCGCGCTGTCGCCCGACAGCCGGCCGGCGGTCAGCAGCGCATAGGCGGCCAGGATCAACCCCGCCGCCGCCCAGCCGATCAGGTCGATTCCCAGCGCCATTGCCGCCATCCCCACAAGCACCCCGCCGTCATCCCCGCGAAAGCGGGGATCCAGCTTCCCGTCCCGCCACCCGAAGGCAGCGGGACCCCCGCCTTCGCGGGGGTGACGAAAGTAGGGCCGGTAACCCGTTCCCGTCGGCCCCGAACCCCCGCGCGTCGTCCCTCCGCCAACCTCTTGCCGTCATCCCCGCGAAAGCGGGGATCCAGCTTCGTCCCACCACCGAAAGGCAGGACCCCCGCTTCCGCGGGGGTGACGGCCAGGAAGGAAGCCCGGACCCTAAGCCGCCAGCTTGCGCAGCACGTAGGGCAGGATCCCGCCGGCGTGGAAATATTCCAGCTCGTTGTAGGTATCGATCCGGCACCGCGCGGTGAAACTCTTCTCCTCGCCCGCCGCGGTCCGCACCGACACCGTCACGTCCTGCCGCGGCTTGATCCCCGCCACCCCCGTGATGGTGAAGCTCTCCGCGCCGGTAAGCCCGAGGCTCTGCGCCGTCTCGCCGTCCTTGAACTGGAGCGGGAGCACGCCCATCCCGACGAGGTTGGAGCGGTGGATCCGCTCGAAGCTCTCGGCGATCACCGCCCGGACGCCCAGCAGCACCGTGCCCTTGGCCGCCCAGTCGCGCGACGAGCCGGTCCCATATTCCTTGCCGGCGAGCACGACGAGCGGGGTGCCGTCCGCCTTGTACTTCATCGCCGCGTCGTAGATCGGCATCACCTCGCCGGTCGGCGCATAGCGGGTCATCCCGCCCTCGACCCCGTCGAGCATGCGGTTGCGGATGCGGATGTTGGCGAAGGTGCCGCGCATCATCACGTCATGGTTGCCGCGGCGCGCGCCATAGCTGTTGAACTCAGCCCGGCTGACCTGATGCTCGAGCAGATATTCGCCCGCCGGGCTGTCCGCCTTGATCGAGCCGGCGGGCGAGATGTGGTCGGTGGTGATCGAGTCCCCGAATACCGCCAGCGCACGCGCCTGCTCGATGTCCTCGATCGGCCGTGCGGTCATGCTCATCCCCTCGAAATAGGGGGGATTGGCGATGTAGGTCGACCCGGCCGGCCACTTGTAGGTGTCGCCCCCGGTGACGTTGATCGCGCGCCACTTGTCGTCGCCGTGGAAAACGTCGGCGTAGCGCGAGCGGAACAGGTCGGAATGGACATGCGCGTCGATCAGCGCGCGCACCTCGTCGTTCGACGGCCAGATGTCCTTGAGGAACACCGGCTCCCCGTCCGAGCCATGGCCGACCGGCGAGTTCACCATGTCGCTGGTGACGGTACCCTTCAGCGCATAGGCGACCACCAGCGGCGGCGAGGCGAGATAGTTGGCGCGGCAGTCGGGCGACACCCGCCCTTCGAAGTTGCGGTTGCCCGACAGGACGCTGACCGCGACCAGGTCGTTCTCGTTGATCGCCGCGCTGATCGGCTCGGCGAGCGGCCCCGAATTGCCGATGCAGGTGGTGCAGCCATAGCCGACGAGGTTGAACCCGATCGCGTTCAGGTCCTCGCTCAGTCCGCTCTTGTCGAGATATTCGGTGACCACCTGGCTGCCCGGGGCGAGGCTGGTCTTGACCCACGGCTTGCGGGTCAGCCCCTTCTCGCGCGCCTTGCGGGCGACCAGCCCGGCGGCGATCAGCACCGACGGGTTGGAGGTGTTGGTGCAACTGGTGATGGCGGCGATCACCACGTCGCCGTTGCCGAGCTGATATTCCTCGCCCTCGACGGCCACGCGCGGCTGGCCGACCTTCTTGTAGGTCGCCTCGAGGTCGCCGTTGAACAGCTCGTCGACCTCGCTCAGCAGGACCCGGTCCTGCGGCCGCTTGGGCCCGGCGAGCGAGGGCTGGACGCTCGCCATGTCGAGCTCGAGCGTGTCGGTGAACAGCGGCTGGGGGGTCGAGGCGTCGCGCCACATGCCCTGCGCCTGCGCATAGGCGCGGACCAGCGCGATCCGCTCGTCGTCGCGGCCCGACAGCTTGAGATAGTCGATCGTCCGCTCGTCGACCGGGAAGAAGCCGCAGGTCGCGCCATATTCGGGCGCCATGTTGGCGATCGTCGCGCGGTCGGCGAGGGTCAGCGCGTCGAGCCCCGGCCCGTAGAATTCGACGAAGCGGCCGACGACGCCCTTGGCGCGCAGCATCTGGGTGACGGTCAGCACCAGGTCGGTCGCGGTGATCCCCTCGCGCAGCGCGCCGTCGAGCCGGAAGCCGACCACCTCGGGGATGAGCATCGAGACCGGCTGGCCGAGCATCGCCGCCTCCGCCTCGATCCCGCCGACGCCCCAGCCAAGCACGCCCAGGCCGTTGACCATCGTCGTGTGGCTGTCGGTCCCGACCAGCGTGTCGGGATAGGCGATCGTCTCGCCCGACTGGTCCTCGCTGGTCCACACCGTCTGCGCGATATGCTCGAGGTTGACCTGGTGGCAGATGCCGGTGCCCGGCGGGACCACCTTGAAATTGTCGAAGCTCTGGCTGCCCCACTTGAGGAACTGGTAGCGCTCGGCGTTGCGGGCATATTCGAGCGCGACATTGTCGGCGAACGCCTTGGGGGTTCCGAACTCGTCGACCATGACGCTATGGTCGATGACGAGGTGGACCGGGACCAGCGGGTTGATCTTCTGCGCGTCGCCGCCGAGCTTGGCCATCGCGTCGCGCATCGCGGCGAGGTCGACCACCGCGGGAACGCCGGTGAAGTCCTGCATCAGCACGCGCGCCGGGCGGTACTGGATCTCGCGGCTGATCTTCCGCTCCTTCTGCCAGTCGGCCATCGCCTGGAGATCGTCGCGGGTGACGGTGGCGCCGTCCTCGAAGCGGAGGAGGTTCTCCAGCAGCACCTTCATCGAGAAGGGCAGGCGCGACACGTCGCCGAGCGCGGCGGCGGCCTTCTCGAGCGAATAATAGGCATAGGACTTGCCGTTAACGTCGAGGGTCGAGCGGGTCTTGAGGCTGTCCTGGCCGGTCGGGATCATCGGGCGCGTCCTGCTTTGTCCTGAGGGGGTTGCGGGCGCCCTTAGCAAGTGGTTCGGCGCGCCGCAAAGGCCCCCGGCCATAAGTCGGAGGCCGGCCGCTCAGATCCAGCCGCGGCGGCGGAAATAGAAATAGGGGCCGATCCCGCTCAGCAGCATCAGCCCGAGCGCCCAGGGATAGCCGTAGAGCCACTTGAGCTCGGGGATGTGCTCGAAGTTCATCCCGTAGATGCCGGCGATCAGCGTCGGCGGGAGGAACACCACCGCGGCCCAGCTGAACAGCTTCATCGCCGCGTTCTGCTCGATCCCGATCAGCCCCAGCGCGGCGTCGAGCAGGAAGGTGATGTTGCCCGACAGGAAGGTCGAATGGTCGACAAGGCTGGAGACGTCGGCGGCGAGGCTGCGGACATGGTCGAGCGCGCCCTCCTCCCCCTTCTCGTGGAGTCGCGCGCTGGCGCCGAGGAAGGACAGCAGCCGGGCGGTGCTGACCGCCGTCTCGCGGATCCGCGCCAGCAGCGACTGGGCCCGCCCGACCCGCAGGATCAGCACCTGCAGCTTGTCGGTCGGGATGCGCCGGCTGGTCGCCACGTCGGAGCGGAAGATGCGGTCGGAAATGGTCTCATATTCGCCGCCGACATTCTCGATCTCGTCGGCCAGCCGCTCGATGATCACGTCGAGCAGGTTGGTCAGCGTGCCGAGCGCGGTCCGGGCCAGCTCGGGCTCGCGGAAGACATGGTCGGAAAAGCTGCGGATCGGCTTGGGGGTGGCGTAGCGGACCGTCACCAGCCGGTCCCTGGTCAGGACGAAGGTGATCGGCTCGGCGGTCGGATGCCCCTCGTCGACCCCGAACAGGGTGGAGAGGGTGAGGTAAAGCGCGCCCTTCTTCTCGTAGAGACGGCTCGACGGCTCGATCTCGGCCATCTCGTCGCGGGTCGGCACCTCGACCCCGACGCAGCGCTCGACCAGCTGCTCCTCCTCGCGGGTCGGCTCCTCGAGGTCGATCCAGGTCGCATGGTCGGGGATATGCACCCCCTGTTCGGCCTTGATGACGCCGCCGTCGCAGCCGGGTCCATAGGAGCGAAGCATCGCCGCTTGTCCCTTCCCGCAACCGGCTTGGCAAGGGCCGTCGCAGTCCGCTAGCGAGGCGTCCGGGGCGTCAGGGGGAGTAAGGCATGGCAAAGGGTGGCTCGGGCAGGATCAGTCTCGCCCTCACCCCGTTCAGCGTCGCGATCGTCGCGCTGACCGCGGCGGTCCTCTACCTGATGAACCGGCCGCCGATCTGCACCTGCGGGCGGATCGACCTGTGGGTCGGCAGCGCCAGCTCGCCGCGGACCAGCCAGATGCTCGCCGACTGGTACAGCCTCAGCCACATCGTCCACGGCTTCCTCTTCTACGGCGCGCTGTGGCTGCTGCTCCGCCGCTGGAGCCCCGAGCATCGCTTCGCGCTCGCCGTCTCGGTCGAGAGCTTCTGGGAGCTGGTCGAGAACAGCCCGCTCGTCATCCACCGCTACCGCTCGGTCACCGCGGCGATCGGCTATACCGGCGACAGCATCGTCAACAGCGTCTCCGACATCGTGATGATGGCGGTCGGCTTCTTCCTCGCCCGCCGCCTCCCGCTGTGGGCGAGCATCGCCGCGGTGGTCGCGCTCGAACTCGTCCCGCTTTACGAGATCCGCGACAACCTCAGCCTGAACATCCTCATGCTGCTCCACCCCTCGGCGGCGATCCGGGCCTGGCAAGCCGGCGGTTGACGCCCCCGCCCCTTTTTCGCAAACCGTTGAGGATGATGCGGAAAATTCTTCTCATCGGCCTCGCCGGGTTCGCCGCGGCGCCTGCCCAGGCCGGCGAGCTGTTCGGCGGGCTCTACAAGCATGCGGTCGACACGCCGCTCTCGCTCGGCGGCGGGCTCGAGCATGGGGTCGACCTGCAGCTCGGCCTCCGCGGCCGTCCGGTCCTGTGGAAGCTCCAGCCCTACGCCTTCGGCGCGCTCAACAGCAACGGCGACACCGACTATGCCGCTGCCGGCCTCTCGGCCAGGTTCGGCCGCCGCATCTTCGTCCGCCCGGGGCTCGGCCTCGCCATCCACAACGGCTCGGCCGGCCGCTACTACCGCTCCGACCGGATCGCCTTCGGCAGCCGGATCCTGTTCGAGCCCGAGCTCGGCATCGGCACCGACCTCGGCGACCGCGTCAGCCTCGAGGCGAGCTGGGTCCACCTGAGCCACGCCCAGCTGTTCAGCCGCGAGAACCCCGGCATCGACAACATCGGCGCACGGCTGACCTTCCGGTTGTAGCGCACAGAGCGCCCTTGAAACGGCAGCCCTGTTTCCACCATTGTTTAAACACAAACTTTAGTTTAAACCTTCCCTTCAACGTTGCGCGGGAAGGAAGGACCATGAACAGGGCAGAGCGGGTCGGCGCCCGCATCAAGCGGTTCCGCGAGCTGGCGGGTCTCAGCAAGTCGGAGCTGGCGCGGCGGGTCGGGGTCAGCCCGACCGCGGTCAACAACTGGGAAGACCAGGGCGTGATGCCGCGGATGGAGGTCGTCCTCCGCCTCGAGAAGGTGCTCGAGGTCGACTGGATGCAGCTGATGAGCGCGCGCAGCGACGACAATGTCTCGGCCCCTTTCGCGGCTGACGCTCCCGCGCCCGGCCAACCCGAACCCAGCCGCCGCGAACGGCTCGACCGCTATCGCCGCGAAATCGCCGACCTCTTCGACGTCGCCCCCGAGCAGGTCGACATCGTCATCCGCCATTAGGCGGCCGGACCGCCTGCCTTCCCTCTCCCCGGCGGGGAGAGGGAGGAGCCCGCCGCTCAGCGGTGGGAGGGTGAGGGGGTTCGCGGCTGCGCGCGAGCGCCGCCGCTCCCCTGATCCCTCCCTCCGGACCGGCTCCGCCCCGGGTTCAGCCCGCGATCGTCGGCAGCAGCTCGGCCAGCTGGTCCAGCTGCGTCGGCAGGCCGGCGGCCGACCCCTTCATCGCTTCCTCGAGCCCTTCGCTGGTCGGATAGATTTCGTGGAAGGTCAGCAGCGTTTGGCCGCCCCGGTCCTCGAAGGTGACGGTGGTGACCGCGCCGTCTTCCTCCTCCTCGTTGGTCCAGACGATCCGCTCGTCGGGCGCCACCGACAGATATTTGCCGTGGAACGCCATGCTGTCCTCGCCCATGGCGAACACCAGCCGGTATCCGCCGCCGGTGCGAACATCGAGCTCGCAGGCCAGCAGCTGGAGCCCGATGCCCTGCGGCACCCACCAGCGGCGGAACAGCTCGGGGTCGCTCCACGCCCGGAACACGAGCCTCGGCGGGGCGTCGAACAGGCGGGTGACGACCAGCTCGCGGTCGGACGTGCGCTCGACCTCGGTGCGGTTCGGCGCGAACGGGTGGCTAGTCGCTTGCTGGTCCATCGTCTTCCTCCTGCTTGAGTTCGAGAATGATCCGGTCGAGCGCGTCGAACCGCGCCTCGAACAGCCGGCGGTGCGCCGCGATCCAGTCCGCTTCCGCCGCGAGCGCGCCACGCTCCAGCCGGCAGGTCCGCACGCGCCCGACCTTCTCGGTGACGACGAGGCCCGCCCGCTCGAGCACGGCGATATGCTTCTTCATGCCCGTCAGGGTCATCTGGAACCGGTCGGCGAGGCTGCTGATCGAGGCGTCGGCGCGGCCGAGCTGCTCGATCACCCCGCGCCGGGTCGCGTCCGCCAGCGCGGCGAAGGAGAGATCGAGCGAGGGCAGCGCATACTGAACCATGTGGTTCACTATTATCAGCTCGGCGGGCCGGACGCAACGCGCCAAGCACCCCTTCACCGACCGTCATGCTGAACCTGGTTCAGCACCCATCGTGAAGCGCTACCCGCCGCGAGAAGACAGGGCGCCGGCTCCCTACTGCAGCAGTCCCCAGTGCCGCCGCTCCACCGCCGCCGCGTTCGCCGCGACCGCGCGCAGCGTCGGGCTGGTCCCCCGCGCCGCGAAGGCCGCATGCAGCGCATGGCTGTTCTGGTGCACCCGCCGCATCAGCCGAAGGTAGGCCGCCTCGGTCGGAGCGGCGGCGAACTCGTCGAGCCAGCGCTGGTGGTTGGGAAGCAGCCCCGCGCCCGGCAGCAGGTCGAGCCGCCGCCCGGCGAACGACAGCTGTGCCGCTAGCCCGCGATGATCCCGCGCTAGGTCCAGCGCGGCGAGGTTGTGCGCCAGGTTGGCGGCGGGCGCCGGCAGCAGCTCGGACGCCCGGATCACCAGCAGGTTGTAGGACGCGGCCCGCGCGACATAGGCGGCGGGCGTGGCGACCGGCGCTTCTTCCGCGGCGGCGCCACGCGGGCCCGACCGCAGCGATGTCGCGGCCGCTCCCGGCCCAACCGGGCGCTCGGCGGCGCAGCCGGCGACCAGCGCCAGTCCCGCGCCAAGCGCCGCCAGCCGGGTCCTACCGCCCAAGCATCGCCTCGGGCTTGACCACCCGGTCGAAGGTCGCCTCGTCGACCAGCCCCAGCTCGAGCCCCGCCTCCTTCAGCGTCAGCCCCTTCTTGTGGGCGTGCTTGGCGATGTTGGCGGCATTGTCGTAGCCGATCTCCGGCGCCAGCGCGGTGACCAGCATCAGCGAGCGATTCATCAGCTCGCTGATCCGCTTCTCGTCGGGCTCGGTGCCGTCGAGCATCCGTGTCGTGAAGCTCTCCATCCCGACGCTCAGCAGGTTGATCGAGCGCACCACGTTGGCACCGATCAGCGGCTTGAACACGTTCAGCTCCATGTGACCCTGGAGCCCACCGATAGTGACCGCGACCTGGTTGCCCATTACCTGCGCGGCGACCATCGTCAGCATCTCGGCCTGGGTCGGGTTGACCTTGCCCGGCATGATCGAGCTGCCCGGCTCGTTCTCCGGCAGCTTGAGTTCGCCCAGCCCGCAGCGCGGCCCCGAGCCCAGCAGCCGCACGTCGTTGGCGATCTTGGACAGCGAAACCGCGATCGTGTTCAGCACCCCGTGGAGCTCGACCAGCGTGTCGTGCGCGGCGAGCTCGGCGAACTTGTTGGGGGCCGAGGTGAAGGGCAGCCGGGTCAGCTTGGCGACCTCGGCGGCGAAGGCTTCGGCGAACCCATTGGGCGCGTTCAGCCCGGTGCCGACCGCGGTCCCGCCCTGCGCCAGCCGCATCACCCGCGGCAGCACGCTCTCGACCCGCGCGATGTCGTCTTCGATCATCGCCGCATAGCCGGAGAATTCCTGGCCCAGCGTCAGCGGGGTCGCGTCCTGCAGGTGGGTCCGCCCGATCTTGACGATATGGTCCCAGCGCCTGGCCTGGTCGGCGAGCCGGGCGTGGATCGTCCGCAGCGCGGGCAGCAGCTTCTCGCTGACCGCGCGCCCGGCGGCGATGTGCATCGCGGTCGGGAAGCTGTCGTTGGACGACTGGCCCTTGTTGACATGGTCGTTGGGGTGGACCGGCGACTTGCCGCCGCGCTTGCCGCCCATCCGCTCGTTGGCGCGGCCGGCGATCACCTCGTTGGCGTTCATGTTGGACTGGGTGCCCGAGCCGGTCTGCCAGATGACCAGCGGGAACTGGCTGTCGAGGTCGCCGCGCGCGACTTCCTCCGCGGCTTGCTGGATCGCCTCGGCGATCTCCGGGTCGAGCCCGCCGATCCGGGCGTTCACCCGCGCCGCGGCCTGCTTCACGAAGCCCAGCGCATGGACGATCTCGGCCGGCATCTGCTCGCGCGGCCCGAACGGGAAATTCTCGATCGACCGCTCGGTCTGGGCGCCCCAGTAGCAGTCGGCGGGAACCTCGATCGGTCCGAAGCTGTCGGTCTCGGTGCGGGTCTGGGTGGGCATGCTGATCCTCTTTTCCGTCATGCTGAACCGGGTTCAGCACCCATGGGTCGAGGTCGCGCCTAGCGGGGAAAGGGGCCCCGAAACAAGTTCAGGGTGACGCGATGCCGGGCCGGACGGCGGCTTATTTCTTGCGCGTGAAGTCCACGCTGACGACGTTGGAGCCGTCCTCGACCGGGGGGATCGCCGGCCCGTCGTTCTCCGGCTCGTCATGTTCCTCGTGGCCGTCGGGCGCGCCGTTGGCCTGGAACTTGAGGCTGAAGTCGACCGCCGGGTCGACGAAGTCGGTCACCGCCGCGAACGGTACGCGGAGAGTCGCCGGCACCCCGCCGAACGACAGGCCGACCGAGAAATGGTCGTCCGCCACCTTGAGGTCCCAGAAGCGGTGCTGGATGACGATCGTCATCTCGTCCGGGAACCGCTCCTGCAGGTGCTTGGGGATCGACACCCCCGGCAGCTTGGTCTTGAAGGTGATGTAGAAATGGTGGCCGCCCGGCAGGGTCCCGGTCTGCTCCACCTCGTGCAGCACCCGGCCGACGACCGCGCGCAGCGCCTCCTGCACGATCTCGTCGTAGGGAATCAGGCTCTCGGGCGTCTCGTCGCTCATCGCGGTCCGTGGTAGCGCGGCGGAATCGAGGGTCAAGCAGGGACGAAGCGCAAATGCCGGTCGATCACACCAAAGCCTATGACGACACCAACATCCTCGCCCGCGTGCTGCGCGGCGAGCTGCCGTCCAAGCCGGTGCTGGAGACCGAGCACAGCCTCGCCATCCACGACATCAACCCGCAGGCGCCGATCCACGTGCTGGTCATGCCCAAGGGCGCCTACGTCAGCTGGGACGATTTCTCCGCGCGCGCCTCGGACGCCGAGATCGCCGACTTCACCCGCGCGATCGGCGAGGCGGCGCGGCAGGTCGGGGCGAGCGCGCAGGGCTACCGGGTGCTCGCCAACACCGGCAAGCGTGCGCACCAGGAAATCCCCCACCTCCACGTCCATATCTTCGGCGGCCAGCCGCTCGGGCCCATGCTCGCGCGCTAACGAAGCTTGTTTCCTCCCCATTCCCCGCTAGGCTCCGCGCCCACGAGAGAGAGTTTACCAAGGGGAATTTCATGGCGACTGCCGCACCACGCGGAGGATTGCTCGGACGGGTCAAGCCGCTCGACGCCATTCTGGCCACGGCCGAAAAGAAATCGCTTCACCGGACGCTGGGCGCCTTCCAGCTGACCATGCTCGGGATCGGCGCCGTCATCGGCACCGGGATCTTCGTGCTCACCTCCGAGGCCGCGCAGAAGGCCGGCCCGGCGATGATGATCAGCTTTGTGATCGCCGGCTTCGTCTGCGCCGTCGCCGCGCTCTGCTATTCCGAGCTGGCCTCGATGGTCCCGGTCTCGGGCTCCGCCTACACCTACACCTACGCCGTGATGGGCGAGGTGCTGGCGTGGATGGTCGGCTGGGCGCTGATCCTCGAATATGCCGTCGGCGCCTCCGCGGTGGCGGTCGGCTGGTCGGGCTATTTCGTCGGCCTCCTCAAGAGCTGGGGGGTGATCGTCCCCGAGGCGCTTGCGGTTGGGCCGTCCGGCGGCGGGCTCATCAACCTCCCCGCGGTGGTCATCTCGCTGCTGATCACCGGCCTGCTCATCCTCGGCACCAAGGAGAGCGCGCGCTTCACCTCGGCGCTGGTGCTGGTCAAGGTGGTCGCGCTGACCGCCTTCATCATCCTCACCCTGCCGGTGCTCAACGGGTCGCACTTCACCCCCTTCATCCCCAACGGCTGGGGGACCTACGGCGTGGTCGGCGCCGCCGCTTCGATCTTCTTCGCCTATGTCGGGTTCGACGCCGTCTCGACCGCGGCGGAGGAGACGGTCAACCCGCAGCGCAACGTCCCGATCGGGCTGATCGGCTCGCTGCTCTTCTGCACCGTCTTCTACCTGCTGGTCGCGGCGGGCGCGATCGGCGCGCTCGGCGCCGACCCGGTCCGCAACGCCGCCGGCGCGGTGCTCGCCCCGGGCTCGGCCGAGCTCACCCAGCAGTGCCAGTCGATCGTCGCCTCCGGCGCGACCGAGCCGCTGGTCTGCAGCCGCGAGGCGCTGGCCCACGTCCTCCGCTCGATCGGCTACCAGCGGCTCGGCGACCTGATGGGCGTCGCCGCCTTCATCGCGCTGCCCTCGGTGGTGCTGATGATGATGTTCGGCCAGACCCGCATCTTCTTCGTCATGGCGCGCGACGGCCTGCTCCCCGAGCGGCTCGCCGCGGTCCATCCCAAGTACAAGACCCCGCACGTGGTGACTGCCTTCACCGGCATCGTCGTCACGCTCGCGGCGGCCTTCCTGCCGGTCGGCCAGCTCGCCGACTATTCCAACTCGGGCACGCTGTTCGCCTTCGCCATGGTGGCGCTGGCGGTGTTCGTGCTGCGCCGGCAGGACCCGTCGCGGCACCGCCCGTTCCGCACCCCGGCGGTGGCGATCATCTCGCCGCTGGCGATCATCGGCTGCATCGGCCTCTACCTCAACCTGCCGTTCATCGCGAAGATGGTGCTGGTGGTGTGGGGCGCCGCCGGCCTGCTCGTCTACTTCGGCTATTCGCGCAGCCGCAGCCATGTCGGGCGCGGGATCCTCGACGTCCCCGAGGCGGACAGCGACGCGCCGCCGCAGCCGGTCCCGCCGATGCCGGGCGCGCCGACTCCGGGCTATCGCGACGCCTGACGTCTAGGGCTCAGACCGCGACGTTCGACGGGGAGGCTTCGGCCTCCCCGTTTTCGTTCGGGGCTTGCGCCGCCAGCGTCAGTGCGACCGCCCGGACCACCGCGCGCGGCTCCTCCGCCCCGACCAGCAGCGGCACGATCCCCGCCGAGCGGAGCCGCGCCGCCAGCGCCGGGCACGGGCTCGCCCCGGCCCGCGGCGCCAGCACGGCCGCGCCGGGCACGCGCGCCGCGATCGCCGCGCTCGCCTCCTCCGCCGCTCCGAACGGGCCGAGCACCGCCGCCCCGGCATCCGCCAGCGCATGGGCGAGATCGCTGGCGAGCAGCCGGTCGTCCGCCACCACCAGCACCGGCGTCCCCGCGAGGTCCGGCTCGCCGCTCGTGTCGAGCGAGCCCCCGCTGACCGCCGGCGGGTTGGGCGCACCGGTCTCGAGCAGGCTGGGGCGGGCGGTCAGCGGAAAGCTGATGACCGCCTCGGCGCCATGCTCGCCGATCGTCAGCCGCCCCTCGCCGCCCAGTTCATAGAGCACGCGCCGCTCGATCAGCTCGGTCCCGAACCCGCGCCGCGCCGGCGGAGTCCAGTCCGCCAGCGCGGGCCGCGTCTCGTTCCAGCGCAGCCGGAACCGCGGCCCCGCCGCGTCCTCCTCGACCGTCCACGCGACCCGCAGCCGGCCTTCCGGCACCGCCAGCGCGCCATGCTTGAGCGCGTTGGTGGCGAGCTCGTGGACCGCCAGCGCGAGCACCTCGCCAGATTTCGGCGGGACCGTGAGGTCGGGCCCGTCGAGCCGGTACTGGTCGGGCGAATGGGCCTGCGCGGCGACCTCCTCCTCGACCAGCGCGCGCACCGCCACCCCGCTCCCGGGGGAGCGGGTCAGCAGCGTCTGGGTCCGCGACAGCGCCATCAGCCGCCCGGCGATCAGCTCGGCATAATGGTCGACGCTGCGTGCCGACTCGGCGGTCCGGGCGGTCAGCGAGGCGACCATCGCGAGGATGTTGCGGACGCGGTGCTGAAGCTCGGCGAGCAGGATCGACTGGTGCTGGGCGAGCTGCCGGGCGTCGGTCACGTCGGTGGCGATCCCGCCGATCCGCTCGACCCGTCCCTTCGCGTCGAACAGCGGGAAGTCGGCATGGCTGATCCAGCGGAACGCCCCGTCGGCGCGGCGGACCCGGAAGTCGTAGACCACCGGCTGGCCGCGGCGGACCTGCTCGAGCCGCTCGAGCGCCGGCGCGCGGTCCTCCGGCACCACCAGCGCCGCCCAGCGCCGGACGTCGCCCATCACTTCGTGGCAGGGGCGGCGATAGACCTGCTCGAAGGCAGGGCTGACATATTCCATCTCGAGACTGGCGGCATCGCGAATCCACAGCACGTTGGACGAGGCCTCGCCGAACTGGCGGAACCGCTCCTCGCTGGCTCGCAGCGCCTGCTCGGCGCGGGTCCGCTCGGTGACGTCGCGGCCGATCGCCTGCCACAGCCCCTCGGAGGTGAAGCTGCTGCTGATCTCCAGCGGGATCCAGCTCCCGTCCGAGCGCAGCACGTCGAACGTCTCGGTGACCTGCTGCCCGTCGGCCAGCTCGCCGAGCAGCGAGAAGAGCCGCGGCCGCTGCTCGGGGCGGACGAGGTCGCAGGCGAACCGCTGGCGATGCTCCTCGGGCGAGTAACCGAGCAGCCGCAGCGCCGCCGGGTTGACCTCGAGGAAGCGGCCGCTCTGCTCGGCCACCCAGATCGCGTCGCTGGCATGCTCGAACAGCCGCTCGTAGCGACCCATGCTCTCGCGCAGCGCTGCCTCGGCGCGGATCTGCCCGATCGCTCCCCAGGTCCGCTCGGCGACCTGCTCGATCAGCAGCACCTCGGCCGGGGTCCAGTCGCGCGGCCGGTCGTCGATCGCGCATAGGGTCGCGACCAGCCGGCCGCCCTTGACCAGCGGCACCCCGACGTGCGCGCGCGCCTCGAACGCCCGGTAGGCGTCGCGCTGCTCGGGATCGAGCGCCGGTTCGGCCAGCGTGTCGTCGACCACGTCGACCCGGCCCGCGGACAGCTGCTCGGACAGGCGCCGGCCGAACAGCCGGAGCGGGATCCGCCGCCCGACCGGCGAGCCGTTGGCGTGGTAGCCGCGCTCGATCACCACCTCGCTGCGCTCGATCCGGCCATAGTTGACCCGCGCCACCCGCAGCTTCTGCCCGAGCAGCCGTGCCGCCGTCTCCTCGATCTCCGCTGCGCTCCGCAGCGGGCGCAGCGCGTCGCTCAGCGCGAGCAGAAAGGCGGTGCGGTCCTCGCTCTCGCGCAGCGCCTGCTCGGCGCGCAGCTTGGTCCCGACCTCGAACCCCAGCATGTGCGCGGCGATCACCCGCCCCGAGCCGTCGCGGATCGGGGTCAGGTAAGCGTCGAACACCTCCTCGACGCCGCGCCGAGCGGTGTCGAGGCTCTGCGCCGGCAGGTGCACGCTCTCGCCCGCGAACACCCGGTCGTAAGCGGGCGCGACCCGCGCATATTCCGGACCGAACGTCGCGCCGATCGGCTGTCCGAGCGCGTCCGGGTGGAAGGCGCCGTAGAGCGCGGCGGCCGCGTCGTTGTAGAGGAGGACCCGCTCCGCCCCGACCACCACCGAGGCGATCGGCAGCGAGGCGAGCATCAGGTCGACGACGGCGCGCAGTTCGGGCGCCCAGCCCGGGACGGCTCCCAGCGGACCCGACGCCCAGTCGAACCGGGCGATCCGCTCCGCCATCCCGCCGCCGGCCGGCCACGAAGGGTCACGCGCCCCCATGCCGGGAGCATGACAGCTTTGCCGGGCAAGGTCACGGCCTTTGCGGCGCCGCGACCGTCCGCCCGCCGGGCCTAGAGTAGGCCCGCGGCGAGCGTCTTGAGGTCGGCCTCGGGCCGCGCGCCATAGTGCTGGATCACCTCGGCCGCGGCGATCGCGCCGAGCTTCAAGGACTGCTCGAGGTCCAGCCCGCGCGCCTCGCCGAGCAGGAAGCCGGCGGCGAACAGGTCGCCCGCCCCGGTCGTGTCGACCAGCTTCTCGATGGGTTCGGCGGCGACGCTCGCCTTCTCCTCCCCACGCACCGCGACCGCGCCCTTCTCGGAGCGGGTGACGACCAGCAGCGGGACCCGAGCGCCGACCGCCGCCAGCGCCATGTCGAAGTCGCCGACCCCGGCCAGCTCGCCGATCTCGGCCTCGTTGGCGAACAGGATGTCGAGCTTGCCCTCGTTGACCAGCGCCAGGAAGTCGTCGCGGTGGCGGCTGATGCAGAAGCTGTCGGACAGGGTGAAGGCGACCTTGGTTCCCGCCGCCCGCGCCGCCTCGATCGCCTCCTTCATCGCCGCCCGCGGCGCCTCTGGATCCCACAAATAGCCCTCGAGGTAGAGGATCTTGGCGCCCGCGATCTCGGCCGCGTCGATGCTCGACCGCTCGAGCTTCTGCGCCGCGCCGAGGAAGGTGTTCATCGTCCGGTGCGCGTCGGGGGTGACCAGGATCAGGCAGCGCGCGCTGGCCCCGACGTCGCCGCGCGCCGGCGTGTCGAAGCGGACCCCGGCGGCGCGGATGTCGTGGCGGTAGATGTCGCCCAGCGCGTCGTCGGCGACCTGGCCGATGAACCCCGCCGCCCCGCCGAGCGCGGCGATCCCCGCCGCGGTGTTGCCGGCCGAGCCGCCGCTCACCTCGCGCCCCGGGCCCATCAGCCCGTAGAGCCGCACCGCCTCCTCCTCGTCGATCAGCCGCATCGAGGATTTCTCCAGCCCCTGCGCAGTGATGAACTCGTCGCTGGAGTCGCTGATCACGTCGACGATGGCGTTGCCGATGCAGAGAACGTCGAGCGGTCGGTCGGTCATGGGATTTCCTGGCTGAACGGGGGGATTGCCGCGCCGGTTAGCCGCCCGCGCGTTGGCCTTCAACCACCGTCGGGGGTGACGTCGCGGCTGGCCGCGCTACACTAAGGACCATGCGTCTCCGCCGTCTCGCCCCCGCCGCCGCCCTGCTCGCCGCCGCCTGCGCCTCGACCCCGGCGCCCGCGCCCGAGGTCGCCGCGCCGATCCCCGCTCCCCAGCCGAGCGGCCAGCTGGTCGGCCTCTCGCTGCAGCAGATCACCGCCCGCTTCGGCGCCCCCGCCTTCCAGGTCCGCGAGGGGCCGGGGCTCAAGCTGCAATGGGCCGGCGCCGCCTGCGTGCTCGACGCCTATCTCTACGCCCCGGCGAGCGGCGGGAGCGAGCAGGTCACCCATGTCGATGCCCGCCGCCCCGACGGCCGCGACACCGACCAGGCCGGCTGCGCGACCAGCCTCGCCCGCTAGAGCCGGTCCAGCGCCCACGCCGCAGCCTCGGCGATCACCGGGTCGTCGCTCGCCGCGTGCCGCTCGACCGCCGGGCGGAGCGCCGGATCGCCGCTGTTGCCCGCCGCGATCAGACAGTTGCGGATCATCCGCGCGACCCCGATCCGCTTGATCGGCGAGCCCGCGAACAGCTCGCGGAAGGCGGCGTCGTCGAGGTCGAGCAGGTCGGCCAGCCGCGGTGCGACCAGCTCGGCGCGCGGCAGAAAGGCGCGGTTCGCCCCCGCCGCCTCGGCGAAGCGGTTCCACGGGCACACCGCCAGGCAGTCGTCGCAGCCGTAGATCCGGTTGCCCAGCGCCGCCCGGTGCTCGGCCGGGATCGGCCCTTCATGCTCGATGGTGAGGTAGGAGATGCAGCGCCGTGCATCGAGCCGCCCCGGCCCGTCGAACGCGTTGGTCGGGCATGCCTCGAGGCAGCGGGTGCAGCTCCCGCAATTGACCCGCGCCGGCGCGTCCGGCTCCAGCTCGAGGCTGGTGAAGATCACGCCGAGGAACAGCCAGTTGCCATGCTCGCGGCTCAGGAGGTTGGTATGCTTGCCCTGCCAGCCGATCCCCGCCGCGGCGCTCAGCGGCTTCTCCATCACCGGCGCGGTGTCGACGAACACCTTCAGTTCGCTCGGCACTTCGGCAACGATGAAACGGGCGAGCGCCTTCAGCGCCTTCTTGACCGTCTTGTGATAGTCGGCGCCCTGCGCATAGGCGCTGATCCGCCCGACCCCGCGCTCGCCGGCCAGCCGCAGCGGGTCCTCCGCCGGCGTATAGCTCATCCCCAGCGCGATCACGCTCCGCGCCTCCGGCCACAGCGCCTGCGGGTGCGCGCGCTGCTCGCTGCGCTCCGCCATCCAGCGCATCGTCCCGTGGCGCCCGGCCGCCAGCCACTCGCGCAGCCGCTCGCCCGCTTCCGGCACCGCGTCGGCGCGCGCGAAGCCGCATTCGGCGAAGCCGAGCCGCCCGGCTTCCGCCCTTATCCTTTCCTTCAGACTTGCGCAGGCACTCACGCCGTCTCACTACTCGCTGACGGGCCGCTCGTCAGGTCCTTGCTCGTGCCAGGTGAACCGTGCTGCAACACTCCTCCCTCCAGGCTCCGGCGATCGAGGCGATCGACCTCGTCAAGGACTTCGCCGACAAGCGCGCGGTCGACGGCGTCAGCCTCAGCGTCCCCGCCGGGAGCATCTACGGCATCCTCGGCCCCAACGGCGCGGGCAAGACCACCACGCTGCGCATGCTGCTCGGGATCATCGACCCGTCGAGCGGGATCCGCCGACTGCTCGGGAGCGAGCGCCCGCTCGAGATGGCGCGCGAGGTCGGCTACCTCCCCGAGGAGCGCGGCCTCTACCCCGCCATGCCGGCGCGCGAGGCGATCGCCTTCATGGGCGCGCTGCGCGGGCTCCCATTGCGCGAAGGCCGCCGCCGCGCCGACCGGCTGCTCGCCGACTACGCGCTTCAGGACTGGGCGCGAAAGCCGATCCGCACCCTGTCCAAGGGCATGGCGCAGACCGTCCAGCTGCTCGGCACCCTGGTCCACGAGCCGCGGCTGATCGTCCTCGACGAGCCCTTCTCGGGGCTCGACGCGATCAACCAGGGCAAGCTCGAGCAGCTGATCCGGAGCAAGGCCGCGGAGGGCGCCACCATCCTCTTCTCGACCCATGTCATCGCCCACGCCGAGCGGCTGTGCGAGCGGATCGCGATCATCGCCGGGGGCAAGGTCGCGTTCGAGGGCGCGGTCGCCGAGGCGCGCGACCGATTGCAGCCGATCGTCCGCCTGCGCACCCGCGCCGCCGACGGTCCGTGGCGCTCGGCGATCCCGGCCACCGCGCAGGTCGCCGGCCGCGACTTCACCTTCGAGCTTCCGGCGGGCGGCCCCGAGCCGCTGCTCCGCGCGCTGCTCGACGGCGATGCCGGGATCGAGACCCTGTCGATCGAGCGCCCCGGCCTACACGACGCCTTCGTCGCCATCGCCGGCGACGCCGCCGCCCGTGCCATGGGCACCGCCGGCACGGAGCCGCAGCCATGACCCGCTTTCGCCGAATGATCGAGGCCGCCTTCGTCATCGGTCGCCGCGACTTCACCGCGACCATCTTCTCCAAGACCTTCATCCTGTTCCTGGTCGGGCCCTTCTTCCCCGTCCTGTTCGGCGGGCTGTTCGGCACCATCGCCGGCAAGACCGCCGCCGACAGTGCCGCGCCGCACATCGCGGTGCTGGCTTCCCCGGCCGAGGTCGGCCGGCTTCAGGCGGCGCGTGCCCAGCTCGCCGAGGCGATCCCCGGCGACCAGCTGCCCGAGCTCCGACCAGTCGCGCCCGCCGGCCGACCCGGGCGCCAGGTCCAGGCCCTGCTCACCGCGCCCGACCCGCCGCTGGCGGTGCTGAGCGGCGGGCTGGAGCGACCGCTCCTCACCGGCAGCCTCGGCAGCGACAGCGATCCCGCGCGGCAGATGCGGTGGATCGTCGCCGCCGCCCGCCAGCCCGCCGCCGCGCCGCTCGCGCCGCTTGCGGTGGTCCGCGCCGGCCCGGGCGCCCCGCCCCCCGCCGCCGAGCGCGAGAAGACCGCGCGCGCCGGCCAGGTCGTGCTCTTCTTCTTCACCTTGCTGCTCGCCGGCATGCTGCTCAGCCAGCTGATCGAGGAGAAGTCCAACAAGGTGATCGAGATCGTCGCCGCGGCGGTCCCGGTCGAGGCGATGTTCGTCGGCAAGCTGTTCGGGATGCTGTGCGTCTCGCTGGTCGGGATCGTCATCTGGGTCTCGACGGTGGTCGCCGCGATCTTCGCCTTCGCTCCCGACCTCGCCCCGCGCATCCCGGTCCCGGCGGTCGGCTGGCCGCTGTTCCTCGTCATGGGCGCGCTCTACTTCGTGATGAGCTACCTGCTGCTCGGCGCCGCCTTCCTCGGGATCGGCGCGCATGCCTCGACCGCGCGCGAAGTCCAGACCATGTCGATGCCGGTCACCATGTCGCAGCTCGCCCTGTTCGCGCTCGCCTCGGCCGCGGTCGGCCAGTATGACCGGCCGATCGGCCTCGCCGCCGCGCTCTTCCCCCTGTCGTCGCCGCTGACGATGGTGGCGCGGGCGGCAGAGAGCGGGGTGCTCTGGCCGCACCTCGTGGCGCTCGCCTGGCAGGCGCTGTGGGTCGCCCTCATCCTCCTCTTCGTCGCCCGGCTGTTCCGCCGCTCGGTGCTCAAGTCCGGGGCGCAGCGGCCGGCACGGCGCTGGTGGGGGCGTCGGGAAGCGGCATCGCGAGCGTGAAGCTCACCCCGTCGGGCTTCAGCTCGAGCCGGGTTTCCGCCTTGAGGTCGTAGGGCAGGCTCTGCAGCAGCAGCTCGCTGCCGAATCCCGGGGGCCCGGGCGGCCCGCCGGCCGGACGCCCCGTCTCGCGCCACAGGAATTGGAGCGTCGGCCCGACCACCGACCAGCGGACCGACAGCCGGCCCTGCCCGTCGCCGAGCACCCCGTAGCGGACCGCGTTGCTGGCCAGCTCGTGCATCGCCAGGCTGACGCTCTCCGCGCGGCGCGAATCGAGCGCCACCTCGGGCCCGTCGATCGTCACCTGGCCGCCCTCCTGGACCGCATGGACCAGCAGCTCGTCCTCGACCAGCTCGCGCAGCACGATCCCGCGCCGGGGATCGCGCGCGAGAATCGCCTTGGACCCGGCTGAACGCTCCCAGCCGGCCCTGAAGGTTCTGGTCGAACTCCTCGACGCTGCCGCTGTTGCTCGCGGTCCGGCGGACGATCGAGCGGATCACCGCCAGCGTGTTGCGGACCCGGTGCAGCGGCTCGGCGAGGAGGACCCGTTGCTCCTCCGCCGCGGCCTGCTTGCGCCCGTCGATGTCGAGGTTGAACCCGAGCCAGCCGGTCAGCCGGCCGGCCCGGTCGCGGACCGGAACCGCCCGGCCGTTGGTCCAGCACCAGCCGCCGCTCCCGGCGCGATGGATCCGGTATTCGGCGTCGAACCCGTCGCCGGCGGCGACCGCCGCTTCCCACGCGGCGCGGGTGGCGGGGCGGTCGTCGGGATGGATCGCGTCGAGCCAGCCCCAGCCCTTGGCCTCGGCCAGCGTCTGCCCGGTGAAGTCGGACCAGCTCCGGCTCCGCCCCAGCCCCTGTCCCTGCGCGTCGCTCTCCCAGCAGGCCTGCGCCAGCCCGGCGAGCAGCAGGTGCCAGCGCACCTCGCCCGAACCGCCCCCGGACACGGACGTCCCGGACCCCAGCCACCGGCGAAGCAGGCCACTCAGAACCATGGTTCCCCTCAACGCAGACCGGGTTGCGGGGTGCCGCAGCCCGTCGCGGCCGGGCGATTGCCGCCCTCGACTGCGGCAAATGGCGCACAGGGGACCGCTCCAGCCCTATTCATTGGCGTCGAGGTGCGCCCCCTCATGCTCGAGGTGCAGATATTCCGGGTTGAACATGGCGGTCGACTTGAGCGCGGCCATGTCGAGGATGGTGAGGCGCCGCCCGGCCAGCTCGATCAGCCCGTCGCGCCGCATCGCCTGCAGCGTCCGGTTGACATGGACCGGGGTCAGCCCGGTCGCGTCGGCGAGGTCGAGCTGGGTCAGCGGCCACTCGATGCTGTTGCCCTCGGCCATGCCGACCGTCTGCAGGCGGAGGAACATCTCGACCATCAGGTGCGCCATCCGCTCGTAGGCGGTGCGCTGGCCGATGTTGAGCGTCCACTCGCGCTGGATCGCGGTCACCACCAGCTCGTGCCACCACAGCGCCTGGACGATCCGCGGCCGCTCGCTGATCAGCCGCTCGAAACTGTCGCGGCCGACCTGGGCGGCGGTGACCGGGGTGATCGCCCCGACATTATGGTCCATCCGCTTGAGGATGTAGATGTGCGGGTCGCACAGGTCGCCCGGGACGAACAGCGCGACGATCTGCCGCCGCCCGTCGGGCAGCGTCTTGTAGCGGCAGGCCCAGCCCGAGAGGATGAGGTTGACGACGCGCGGCTCGTCGCCCTCGCGCATCAGGTCGCGCCGGGCATCGAAGGTCCGGATGCCCTCGCCGGCGGCGAGCAGCAGCGCCTTCCGATCGTCGGCGGACAGTCGGACATAGGCTTCGAGCCGTCGGATTAAAGCGTTTGCCACGCCGTCACTGATCGCCCCCATCTTGTCTGACTAGGCGAAGGAAGCCCGGGTGCCGCTTACCTATGTTAGGGCCGCCGCCGGTCCCGCGGGCTCCATGGTCGATTTGCGCGAAATGGCGGAAATTCACCTTTGTAAATGCGACTCGCCCCCGTTTCCGGCACAGTCTGGGCGCAAGAGCGGGAGAATGAAACCATGTACGACGAGGAGCATGTGTACCACTTCCGAAGGGCCCAGGCGGAGCTGGACCGCGCGCGGGAGGCGCGGCTTCCAGCGGCGGTCCGGGCCCATGTCGACCTTGCCGCGATGCACCTGCGTCGCAGCGTGCGCGACGCGCTCGGCGGGTCCGACCTGGCCGACAAGGTTGCCATCGCGATCGGGGAATGATTAGTCGGGGCGGATGTCCCGACTTCACCTCAGCGCCGGTCCCCTGACCCTCGATCTCGCCCCCCAGCACGGGGGAGCGATCGCCCGGTTCGACCATGGCGGCCGCCCGGTAATGCGGCCGGCGCCCGACGCCACCGAGGCGGTGCTCGAGATGGCCAGCTTCCCGCTGGTCCCGTTCGTCAACCGCATCCGCGACGGCCGCTTCCGCTGCGGCGGCGTGACGGTCGAACTCGCCCCCAACATGGCGAACGATCCCAGCCCGCTGCACGGCCAGGGCTGGCTCAGCGAGTGGACGGTGGTCGAGGCCGACGACGAGAGCGCGGTGCTCGCCTACCGCCACGAACCGGGCGAATGGCCGTGGCGCTACGACGCGGTGCAGCGCTTCATGCTCGATCCCACCGGCCTGTTCGTGCTGCTGACCTGCCGCAACCTGTCGGACACGCCGATGCCGTGCGGCCTCGGCATCCACCCCTATTTTCCCTGCGACGGCGAGACTTTGCTTGATACCGGGGTGACCGCCGCCTGGACGATCGACGACAAGGTCCTGCCGGTCGAGCGCGTCCCCGCCGAGGGCCGCTTCGACCTCCGCCAGCGCCGCATCTGCGGGCAGAACCTCGACAACGGGTTCGACGGCTGGAACGGCCAGGCGCTGCTCCGCTGGTCCGACGGGCTGAGCTGCACCATCCGCTCGTCCGACGCGCGCTATTTCCAGGTCTATTCGCCCGCGACCGGCGGGATCGTCGTCGCCGAGCCGGTGCAGCACGCCAATGCCGCGCTCAACGAGCCCGAGGAGCGCTGGGCGGAGCTCGGCATCGTCATGCTCGCGCCGGGCGACGAGCGCAGCATCTCGGTCCGCTTCGAGGTTGCCCAGGGCTAGAAGCCCCGGCCCAGCCCCAGCACCAGCCCCGCCCGGCCGAGCGGGTCGCCGCCGCTGTGCGCCGTGTCGACATAGGTCGCGGTCCAGGTGAAGCCCGCGCGCTCGACCGAAACCCCGAGCGTCCAGTCGCGCTTGGCGTTGCCGAACGCCCCCTGCTCGACCCCGAAGCTAACCTGCAGGGTCAGCGGCGTGCGCGGCAGCGGCAGGCTCCCCGTCGCCTGGACATAGACATTGTCGCGGCCGCCGAGCGCGCGCTGGCGCGGCGCGTAGCTGACCAGCAGCCCGACCTCGGGTCCGCCGAGCGAGCGGGCGATCCGCGCGTTGAGCTCGCCATAGTCGCTCCGCCCGATGCCGGGGAAGACATAATAGACCGCGCTGAGGTCGAGCTCGGCCCCGCCGAGCGGGTGCGTCCAACCGGCGATCGCGTCGATCTCCCAGTTGTTGCGCCCGTTGCCGGCGATGGTCGAGGTCCACAGCGTCCCGTAGGCGCCCCCTTCATAGCCGAGCCGCAGCTCCTGCTGGAGGGCCGCGCGGCGGCGGGTCACGGTGATTCCGCGGTTGCGATAGTCGCTCACCGTCGACAGCCGGTAGTCGAGCGCGAGGGCCGGCACCGGCGCCGCCGCGGGCCGCTCGGTCGGCAGCTCGGACGCCGCCGCCGCCGTCGTCGCCGCCGGTGCGAGCAGCATCCCCGCCGCGATCAGGTTCAGGCGCATGGTCGCTCCTCCTCCATGGAAGTCAGGCGGCGCGAAGCCGCTCGATGAACTGGGCCGAGGCCGCGCGCAGCTGCTCGGCCCGGCCCGCCAGTTCGCTCGACGCGCGCGCCACCTCGGCCGACAGCTCGCCCGCGCTGCCGATGGTCTGCGCGACCCGCGCGAAGCGGCTCTTGATCTCCCGGGCGCTGGTCGCGACCGCGGCGGCATGGCGGTCGATCTGGTCGGTCGCGCTGCGCTGCTCCTCGACCGCCGAGGCGATGGTGGTGCTGATCGCCGACATCGACCCGACCTGGCCCGAGACATGGCCGAAGGTCGCCACCGCGTCCCCGACCTTCTCCTGCACCGCCAGCACCAGCGCGGCGATCGTCGAGGTCGCCTGAGCGGTCATCCCGGCGAGCCCCTTCACCTCCGACGCGACGATGCTGAACCCCGCCCCCGCCGGCCCGGCGCGGACCGCCTCGATGCTGGCGTTGAGCGCGAGGAGGTCGGTCTGGGTCGCCAGCTCCTCGATCGAGCCGACGATCGTGCCGATGTCGGCGGCGCCGTCGGCGAGCGAGCGGACCACCTGGTCGCCGTGCGCGCTGGAGCGGACCACGGTGCGGGACAGGTCGGCCTGGCTTTTCACCTCGGTGGCGATGGCGACGATCGAGGCGAGCAGCTCCTGGGTCGCGGTCGCCACCTCGCCCGCCGCGCCGCTGGCGTCGTCGGCGCGGATCGAGGCCTCGGTGACGATCGCCCTGGTGTCGCGGGTGAGCCGGTCGAGCTGGCTCGCCGACCCGCCCAGCTGCCGCGCCGCGCCGAGCAGCGAGTCGGCGACGTCGCCCACCGTCTGCTCGAACGCCTCCGCCAGCTCGGCGACCAGCGTCACCCGCTGCTCGGCCATCGCCGCGTTCAGCCGTTCATTCTCCTGCCGGACCGCGGCGATGGTCCGGCGCAGTTCCTCCTGCCCGGCCTCCTGCTGCGCGACCAGCCGCTCCTTGGCGTCGTGCAGCTCGTCCAGCGCGGTGCAGGCGGTTGTCGCGTCGGCCGAGGCCTGGCGCTGCGCCGCGATCATCCGCCGCACGTTGGAGCGGCTCTGCAGCACCAGCAGGTGGCACAGCACGCCGATCAGCAGGAACACCAGCAGCACCAGCGGAAGCACCCGCGCGCGCAGCTCGGTGCCGGGCCGACCCTCGTCCCAGGCGAGCCCGCCGACCGACCGCCCGGCCGGGTCGCGAAGCACGATCGGCGCGCTCGCGGCGGAGGCCAGCTGGAGCCCGCGGATGTCGTAGTTGCGGCCGAGCTCGCCCAGCAGCCGCGGGTCGACCAGCTTGACGAACACGATGTAGGTGGCGGGGCCGGGCGGCAGCCGGGCCGTGTCGCTCGGGACCACCGCGGCGATCCCGAACAGTGCCGGCATCCCCCGCACCCGGGTCAGCCCGGTCAGCCGCTGGTCGGTCCCGACCGGCCGCCGCCGCAGCTCGCGCAGCGCGCTGGCATAGGGCGCGCCGAGCAGCGCCGCCGGGTCGTCGCGGGTCAGCCGGTCGCGGTCGCTGGACAGCAGGATGCGGTCGCGCCCGTCGACCACGAACACATGCTCATAGCCCTGGACCGAGTAGAGATAGGGCGCGTAGTTGGCGCGGACGAACTCGGGGTCGAAGCGCAGCACCAGCCGCTCGACCGCGTCGTCCCACACCCCATAGTCGCCGAGATTGCGGCGAATCATCTCCTGCCGCGCCGCGATCGCGGTCTCGATCAGCTGCTTCTCGCGCCCGAGCTCGGCGCGGTCCTGCGCCCGGGTCATCCACAGCACGGCCGCGAGCAGCGCGAGGCCGAGGCCGCCGACGATCACCGCCAGCGGCATCAGGAAGTGGAACAGGAAATCCCGTCGCCAGTCCGTGGGTTGCTTCCACGCCTCGAGCACGGAGCCATTTTAGGACGGACGCCGCCCCCGCCCGGCGGCGGCGCCGGAAAGAGTCAGCGGATCAGTGGACGAAGCGCGCGACCACGTCGCGGTAGCTGCGGCTGACCTTCACCTGCGCGCCCGAATCGAGCACCAGGAAACATTCGCCGTTGGTGTGCGGCTTGACCTGGCGGACAAGGTCGAGGTTGACGATGGTCGACCGGTGGACCCGCTGGAAGCGCCGCGGGTCGAGCCGCTTTTCCAGGTCCTTCATCGTCTCGCGCAGGATCAGCGTGTTGTCGCCGGTCTGGATGCACATATAGTCGCCGGCGGCGTCGATCCGCTCGATCGTGTCGACGTCGACGCGGAAGATCTGCCCCTGGTCCTTGATGTTGATCATCTTCTCGAACCGGCCCGCGGCGGGGGCGTCGGGCGCCGCGTCGGCAAGCTCGCCGGCCGCTTCCGGGGCATGTTCGGCAAGCGCTTCCTTCAGCCGCTCGACCTCGGTCACCCCGCGCTTCTCGGCGAGCCGCTGGCGGACCCGGTCCATCGTCGCCGCCAGCCGGTCCTCGTCGACCGGCTTGACCAGGTAATCGGTCGCCTGCGCGTCGAAGGCGCGGACCGCATGCTCGCCGAACGCGGTGACGAAGACGAACAGCGGCGGCTCGACCTCCATCAGCCCCTGGATCACCGAGAAGCCGTCGAACCCGGGCATCTGGATGTCGAGGAAGACGAGGTCGGGCTTGTGGGTCTTGATCTGCCGGATCGCCTCGCGGCCGTTGGCGGCGGTGGCGACGATCTCGACGTCGTCATGGGCCTCGAGCCGCAGCCGGAGACCCTGGGTCGCCAGCGTTTCGTCGTCCACGAGAATGGTTCGGATCGTCATGCCTTGTCCTTGCTAGCGCTCATGGGCGGCTGTCGAGTGGCCGCGCGTCGAGCGGAATGTCGATGATAACGCTGAATCCCCCGTCTTCGTTCGCTCGTGTCGTGAAGCTCTGGGCCGCACCATAGGCTTGCGCCAGACGGTCCCTGATGTTCGCCAGGCCGACTCCGGTCGACTGGGTGGCGGAGAGCCCGTCGCATCCCTCGCAGCCGGTGTCCGTCACCTCGATCCGCACCCCCGCCCCCTCGCGCGTCGCGCGGAGCCAGATGTCCGCCCCGGTCTCGCTCGGAGTCACCGCATATTTGATCGCATTCTCGATCAGCGGCTGGAGCAGCAGCGAGGGCAGCCGCGCGCCGATCGTCGCCGGGTCGATCTTGAAGTGCGGGCGGAGCCGGTCCTCGAACCGCATCTTCTCGATCTCGAGATAGAGCTTCAGCGTCTCCACCTCCTGCGCCAGGGTCACCTGGGCAGTCGGTTCGTTGACCAGCGTGTAGCGGAGGAAGCTCGACAGCCGCGCCAGCATCGCGTTGGCCCGCTCGGTCTGCTTCAGCAGCACCAGCGTCGAGATGCTGTTCAGCGTATTGAACAGGAAGTGCGGGTTGAGCTGGTAGCGAAGCATCGCCAGCTGCGCGCTCGACGCCTGCAGCTCGAGCGCCGTGCGCTGGTCGATCTCCTCCTCGAGCAGGAGGTAGTAGTTGATCCCGTAGTAGAGCGCCGACCAGGCCGCGAGCAGCGCGAAGTTGAGGAGGATGGCGCCGAGATAGGCGACCCCGACCGGCTTGGCCCCGGGCTTGAGGAAGGTGGCGTAGCTCCACGTCTCGATGATCGAGAAGGACAGCGCCGCGACCATTACCGCGATCAGCGAGAGGATGACGGTCAGCGCCGCGCGCATGGTGATGAGGCGGCGGAACAGCGACCCCATCAGCAGCGTCAGCGAATAGCCGGTCGCCGTCAGCAGCAGCGTGTGGACGACGAACATCGCCCCCATGTTGTTGGCGAAGCCGCTCAGCAGGCGGAGGATGAAATAGCCGCTCCAGCCGATCGACTGGAGCGTCCAGAAGGCGCGGTTCTTGTCCTGGAAAAAGGGGGCGTCGAGCCCCACGCCCTTGAGGATCGGGCGCGCCGGCGAGCGCACCTTGGGGTGCGGCTGCTGGGCGTGCGCGGGGACCGCCGCCGGAGCTACGCTGGTCGCCATCCCTGCCGTCTCTCGCTGGGCATCGCGTCCATATAGGCGTGCTCGGCCGCAGGGTCCAACAGCCGATCGCCGGCGGCGGCGACTTTCGACGAACGTCCGTCGCGCGCCTCGCAGCCCGTCCGCCGTGGCCGCCGGCGGGAGATGACAAGCGGCGCAAAAGGCCGGATAGGCGGGTCTTCGACCCCGCATTCCCGCCATTTCCCGACCGGAGCCCCATGACCCCGACCCGCCGCGCCGCCGCCCTCCTCCTCCTGGCGGTCGCCGCCTGCCGGCAGGACCCGGAGCCGCGCGCGACCGGTCCGGCCGAGCCCGCCGCCGCCCCGCTGCTGCGCGGCGCCGACGCGGTCGACAGCCACAGCCTCGCCCGCCCCGAGGTGGCTCGGGTCACCCATGTCTCGCTCGACCTCGCGGTCGACTTCGACGCGCGCACCATCGGCGGCACCGCCACGCTCGACCTCCAGCGCCGCCCCGACGCCCGCGAGATCCTGCTCGACAGCAAGGGGCTGGCGATCGAGGCGGTTGCCGACCAGCGCGGCCGGCCGCTCGACTATCGGCTCGGCGCCCGCGATCCCAACCTCGGCAGCCCGCTCGCCATCGCGCTCCGGCCCGACACCCGGCGGCTGGCGATCCGCTATCACAGCGCGCCCGACGCCGCCGCGCTGCAGTGGCTGACCCCGCAGCAGACCGCGGGCCGCCAGCAGCCCTTCCTGTTCAGCCAGGGCGAGGCGATCGAAACCCGCAGCTGGATCCCGACCCAGGATTCCCCAAGCATCCGCCAGAGCTGGGACGCGACCATCCACGTTCCCGCCGGGATGACCGCGGTGATGAGCGCGCCGCGCGCCGCCGAGCCGATCACCCAGGGCGGCGAGAGCGTCTTTTCCTACCGAATGCCCCACTCGGTCGCGCCCTACATGATCGCGATCGCGGTCGGCGACCTCGCCTTCCGGTCGCTCGGGCCGCGCTCGGGGGTGTGGGCCGAGCCCGCCACCCTCCCCGCCGCCGCGCGCGAGCTCGGCGATACCGAGAAGATGATCGACGCCGCCGAGCAGCTCTACGGCCCGTATCGCTGGGGCCGCTACGACATGATCATCCTGCCCCCCGCCTTCCCCTTTGGCGGGATGGAGAACCCGACCCTCACTTTCCTCACCCCGACCTTCCTCGCCGGGGACCGCAGCCTCGTCAGCCTCGTCGCCCACGAGCTCGCCCACAGCTGGTCGGGCAATCTCGCCACCAACGCGACGTGGAACGACTTCTGGCTCAACGAGGGGCTGACCACCTATGCCGAGCGGCGGATCGTCGAGACGCTCTACGGCCCGAAGGTCGCCGCGCAGCAGGTCGCGCTCGGGATCGACGCCCTCAACCAGGCGGTGAAGGACGCCGGTGGTCCGACCGGCGCCGACACCCGCCTCCACCTCGACCTCAAGGGCCGCAACCCCGACGACGGGCTGACCGACATCGCCTACGAGAAGGGCGCCGCCTTCATGCGGATGCTCGAGAAGGCGGTCGGCCGCCCCGCTTTCGACGCCTTCCTCAAGGGCTGGTTCGACCGCCACGCCTTCCAGCCGGTGACCTCGGCGATATTCCTCGCCGACCTCCGCCAGCACCTCGTCAAGGGCGATGCCGCGCTTGAGAACAGGCTCCAACTCGACCGCTGGGTCTACCAGCCCGGGATCCCCGCCAACGCCGTTCCCGCCGACCCGCAGGCGTTCGCCACGGTCGACCGCGCGGTCGCCGCCTATGCCCGCGGCGGCCAGCCCGACCTCGCCGCCTGGCGCGGGTGGGACACCGACGAGCGGCTGCGCTTCCTCAACCGGCTCCCGCGCAAGCTCCCCGCCGCCCGTCTCGCCGCGCTCGACCAGGGCTTCGGGCTCGATCGCATCGGCAACAGCGAGGTGCGCTTCGCCTGGCTCAGCCTCGCCGTCGCCAACCGCTTCGACCCGGCGCTGCCCAGCCTCGAGCAGTTCCTCACCGGGCAGGGTCGCGGCAAGTTCGTGAAGCCGCTGTTCACCGCGCTTGCAAAAGACCCCGAGTGGGGCCTGCCGATCGCCCGCCGCCTCTACGCCAGGGCGCGGCCGGGCTATCACCCGCTGGTCACGCGCGACCTCGACAAGCTGAAGCTTTCTTAATCAAGCTTGCCAAGATTGTCGGCGTACCCAGGCGCCGCCTTTAACTGCGCCTCAACCCTCTTTCGCTACCGCCGATCCGACCAGAAAGGCGGACGGCTCAGTGTACGAGGCTCCAGATCGCTATAAAAGAATGATTGCCGCCCGGCTTCCGGACGGCGAATCGGCTGCGCTCGCGCAGGGCGTGGAGGACGGCGCCTCGCCGTTCCGCGACGCCCAGCTGATCGCCCGCGGCCAGCTCGCTCCCTTCTTCGCCGCCGCCAACATGGTCGCCGCGCTGCTCGCCGTCGGCGGGCTGTGGGGGTCGGTCAAGCCCGGCTACCTGCTCGGCTGGATGGCCGCGGTGGGCGGCCTCAACTTCCTCCTCATGCACTGGGCGCGCAACCAGGCGGTGACCTGCGTCGGCCGCTCCGGCCGGCCGGTCCCGCAATGGATGATGCTCGCCGACGTGCTCGCCCGCGCGTTCGTCTGGATGAGCCTGCCGCTGTGGCAGTTCGCCAATCTCGATCCCGGCGCGCAGCTGATCGCCGCCTCGATTCTCGCCGGGCTCGGAGTCGCCGCGCTCGGCCTCATCGTCGTCCCCTCCTGCGCGCTGGCCTGGGTCAGCGCCTTCACCGCCGGCCTCTGCACCGTCCTCTTCGTCGGCCGGGCCAGCGTGCCCTTCCAGCACATGCTGTCGATCATCTTCACCATGGGTGTGGCGGTGTTCGGGGTGCTGACGGTCGCCCGCTGGGCGCTGCACCAGCTCAAGACCAACGCCGACATGGGCTCGGCCAGCGAGAGCGCCTCGCTCCTGCTCCAGGAATATGAGCAGCGCGGCGTGGGCTGGCTGTGGCAGGTCGATGGCGACAACCGCGTCACCTACATCAGCTCGCGCATGACCGCGCTGCTCGGCCGTCCGGCCAACGCCCTGCTCGGCCACTCGCTCCCCGCGCTGCTCGGCGGTCATGCCGAGCTCGGCCGGGTGCTGCTCGGCAAGCAGCCGTTCAACGCGCTCGAGATGGAATTGAAGACCCCGCGCGGGACCCGCTGGATTTCGATGGCGGGCGACCCGATCATCGACACCGCCGGCCGCTTCGAGGGCTTCCGCGGGGTCGGCAGCGACATCACCGACATCCGCCAGACGCAGGAGCGGCTGACCCACCTCGCCAACATGGACGTGCTGTCGGGCCTGCCCAACCGCGGCCGGGTCCGCCAGCTGCTCGGCGAGGCGCTCCGCCAGGCGACGGTCAGCAATGTCCCCTGCGCGATCATGTTCCTCGATCTCGACGGGTTCAAGCCGGTCAACGACACGTTCGGCCATCCCAAGGGCGACGCCGTCCTTCAGGCGGTCGCCAAACGGCTGTGCGACGAGGTCGGTCCGGAGGGCACCGTCGGCCGCATGGGCGGCGACGAGTTCGCCATCGTCATTCCCGACGGGCAGAGCCGCAAGAAGGTCGAGCAGCTCGCCGACCGGATCATCGTCTCGATCCGCGAACCCTATATGATCGACCAGACCGAGATCCGCATCGGCGTCTCGGTCGGCTGTGCCTTCGGCCCAATCGACGGGGCGACGGTCGACGACCTCATCCTCAAGGCCGACCTCGCGCTCTACCAGGCGAAGGATGCCGGCCGCGGGGTCGCCCGCTATTTCTCCTCCGAGCTCCAGTCGGAGCAGGACGACCGGGTCCGGCTCGAGGGCGACATCCGCGCCGCGATCGACAGCCGCCAGTTCCACCTCGCCTTCCAGCCGCTGGTCAGCGCCAAGACCCAGAAGCTGGTCGGGTTCGAGGCGCTCATTCGCTGGAACCACCCCAAGCGCGGCTTCGTGCCCCCCAACGTGTTCATCCCGGTCGCGGAGGAATGCGGCCTGATGGGCCCGCTCGGCGAGTTCGTGGTCGACGAGGCCTGCCGCGCCGCCGCGCAATGGCCCGAGCCGATCACCGTCGCGCTCAACATCAGCCCCAAGCAGATCATCCTGCCCTCGCTGCCCAACACGGTCAGCCAGGCGCTCGGCCGCTACAAGATCCCGGGCAACCGGATCGAGCTGGAGGTCACCGAGGGCGTCTTCCTTGGCGACAACAACCAGACGCTCGACGTCCTCAGCCGCCTTCGCGCGCTCGGCGTCGGCATCGCGCTGGACGACTTCGGCACCGGCTATTCGTCGATCGGCTATCTGAACAAGGCCGTCTTCCACAAGCTGAAGATCGACGGCAGCTTCGTCCGCGAGGCCGGCACGAGGCCCGAGAATGTCGCGATCATCCAGTCGATCGTCCAGCTCGCCAAGAGCTTCCGGATGAACGTCACCGCGGAAGGGGTCGAGACGGCCGAGGATTTCGAGCGGATGCGCGATCTCGGGGTCGACACGATCCAGGGCTATCTGTTCGGCCGCCCGCTGTCGTTCGACCGCGCCAACCAGATGGTGACGGGGCTCGCCTCCAAGCGCATGGCCGGCTGACCGGCCGCCTCCGCGAGTCAAAATTTTACCGCCTGCCCCGCTCTCGCGCGGGGTCGTCCGTCTCCGTCCCTGGACGGTGGCGGCGCGGCGCAGGGGCCGCGGCAAAAGCGGCCTGCCCCGTCAACTTGTGACCGGCTTCGCGCTGGACAGGCCCGCGCCGGATTGCGCACAACCGCCGGTGAAAGGAGCGCTTGTCCCATGTCGATGACCGATCGTCGCCCGACCATCATGTCCGCGACCGCGCTCCTTGCGGCGGCGGGCGTACGCGTACGTCTCGTCGACGGAGCGGGAGCCGCCTCTGACTAGCTGATCCAGCCAGGAAGAAGAGCTCACCACCCGCTCCGGCCAGCCCGAAGCGGGTTTTTTATTGCCCACGACCAGCGCGAACGAAGGAGCAAGACCCATGGCCAGCCTGACCATCGACTTCCAGCCCGGCGAACAGACCGTCCCGCAGATCCTCGACTGCGTCGGCCGTCACGGCTGCTACATCCGCTCGATCCGGGTCATCCCGACCTTCGCGCGGCATGCCTCGACGCTGCACCTCAATCTCGGCGGCCCGTCCGACCCGTTCCACTACATGCCCCTGCTCGGCGAGCTGGAGAGCATGGACGAGATCATGGGCCGGATCGACATGCGCCCGACCGAGGCCGGCGCCGCGGTCTGAGCGGCTAGTTGCCGAGCGCCCAGCGCGCGGCGATGAACCGCTTCGCTTCCTCATATTCGGCGACCGTGACCCGCCCGTCATGGTCGCCGTCGGCGATCTCCTTGAAGGCGGCCAGCGCGCGCTGCGCCTCGAAGGTCGTCAGCCAGCCTTTGTGGCCGGTATCGTAGACCTGGGTCGCCCAGTTCTTCAGCGCGGGATCGCGGTCGAACAGCTCGTTTGCGTAGGGGTTGACCGACACCGGCTGCGGGGTCGCGCCCACGGGCGGAGCGGCGACCATTCCGGCGGCAAGCAGCAAGGCAAGCATCTGACTCTCCTCACCCACCCCCGACTTGCCCGAAGCAACGCCGGACGGCCCGCTTCGGGTCCGCTCAGCGATGCAGGCGGTAGAGGATCGCGCCGGGCGAGCGGTAGACCGGGGTCGCGCCGGGCGGCAGCAGCCGCGGGTCGAGCGAGGGGAAGTCGATCAGCCAGAGATAGTCGAAGGCGTCGAACCGCGCGGTCCGGAACCGCGGGACCACCTCCTTGGCGGTCGCCGGCCAGTCCTTCTGGCAGCCCGGCGCCAGCGTCACTTGCGAGGGATCGGCGCGGTTGGGCTCGGCCTCCATCGGCTTGATCGTCAGCAGCTTGGCCCCTGGCATGTCCCAGATGTCGTTGGCGAAGCCGCTCCGTCGCACCACCGTCATCGAGTTGAGGTGGTTGTTGCGCGGCAGCGGGAAACCCTCGTGCCCGCAATAATTGTAGACGAAGGACAGCACGCGCGACCCCTCCGGCACCCGGTCGAGCGCGCGAAGGTCGGCGTTCTGGGCCTGCGCGGTGACCGCGAGGCTGGTGGTGACCACCCCGATCCGGAACAGGTAGAAGGCGAGCGAGCCGATCGCCACCAGGTTCATCGCCCGCGCGCTGCTGCCCGCCCGCGGGCGCAGGCAGAGCAACGCGATCGCGCACAGCGCCGGGACGATCCGCTCGTCGGCGAAGTCCGAGCCGAACACCTTCTGCGGGAGAGCGATGAAGGCGACCAGCAGCAGCACCGCGCTCGCCGCCAGCGTGCGCGAGAGGGCGAGCCCGCCGCGCCACGCGAGCAGCGCGCCGCTCGCCACGATCAGCAGCGCCATCGAGCCCATGTCGATCAGCCGCGAACGGTCGTGGAGCGCCTGGCCGATGTAGATCGCCTTGAGATAGGCGCCCCAGTTCTCGGTCTTGCCGAGCCCGTTCTCGCGCCACAGCAGCATCGGCAGCAGCGGCGCGGCGAGCGGCAGGCAGTCGAGCCCGGCGCGCCACAGCGCCTGCCACCACGGCCGCTCCTGGTCGTGGCGGCGGACCGCCTGCGACCCGAACACCATCAGCCCGAGCAGGCCCCAGCCGTACATGTGGCAGACCCAGATCGCGAGGCTGATCGGGACGAACAGCGCCGCCCGCAGCCGCTGCCGGCCGAGCCGCTCCAGCCGCAGCCACAGCGCAAAGGCGAGGAACGCCAGCCCCATGCCCAGCGCATAGTTGACGAAGCCGTAGAGGAAGGGCTGGCCGTAGGCGAAGGGCAGCGCCAGCGCGGCGGTCGGCGGCAGCCGCCCGTGGATCTCGCGCGCGATCCACAACAGCCCCGCGGCGGTGAGCAGCGGGATCGACAGGGTGATCAGCTTCACCGCCGGCTCGAGCCCGAGCAGCTTGCCGAGCGGCCAGACCAGCAGGTCGACCCCAAGATTGCCGATCAGCGTCCAGTGGAACGTGTAGTAGCGCGAGAGGAGCGCTGACTGCGCGCCGTCGAGCTCGACCCGGTAGCGCGCCATGTGCGACGGGAGGTCGAGCAGCGGGGGAACGGTTGGATAGAGCAGCGGCACCGCGGCCAGCACCATCAGCAGCAGCGCGAAGCTGCGCTTCTCCCACCAGTGGGTCCCGACCCGATAGTCGATGCCGACGGGGGCCACCTGGCCCCGGGCCATATCCAAAATGGTTTCTCCTATGATCGCAGGGCGCGCGCGCTGCCCGGCCTGTCCCGTCCCGGCAAGGGCAACCACCGCCAAACACGGGGAGTTGCCTCAGACTCGGGACGAACAGTGCTTGTTAAATAATTGTAATTGTTCGCTTTATCGGTTGAAGGTCTCTGCTGAACCTCGGCCCGCAGCGATGTCGCACCCGATGGAAACGGTTCGACCCTCGCCAAGGCTCCCGTCGGTTCGTCTCCGTCAGGATATTTGCCAATCATTCACGGCAGCGGTTCGTCCGGCCGTCGGTCTTGGCGCCGGCCATGGCGATCCGCTACGAGAACATATCAGGAACATCGCGTAAGATGACCCGGTCTGGCGATCGTTTCGCCTCACCGAGACTAACGGCACATGTCGTGGCAATCTGCTCACATATCCCCTATATATGGTGACGAAATATCCCCAACTTTGTGCTGCCCGAGCAGATTCCGCCTAGAGCGATGCCGGTTCGCGGTTACAGTGAGCGACGGGCTGAGTCGGGGGATAAGCGGAAGGGCCATGCGGGCAGATACGGGACAGCGCTGGAGCAGGATGCGGACGCCGCTCGGTGCCTCCGTGGCTTACGCGCGGCTGACTCCTGCCCCTTGCATCCCGGCGCCGGTTCGGCTTTCTCCTGTTGCGAACCATTCGCAACAAGGAGCATTGCATGCGTAAGTGGCACCGCTGGACATCCGTTCTCTTCGGCCTGTTCATGCTGTGGATCGCCGTCACCGGGGTCGTCGTCCAGGGCGGGCGCATCTACGCCCAGGGCCAGCCGCGTCCCGCCGCCGCGCCCGCCGCGCCCGGCGCGCCGCAGGTTCGGGAGCGCGAGGGCCCGCCGCCCGCCGCCGCCGGCCAGCGTCCGCCGCAGAGTCGGCTGCGCCAGGTCATCCACTTCGTGACCGAGCTTCACTCGGGCGAGCAGTTCGGGATCGTCGGGATGGTCCTCTCCCTCCTCTCCGGCGCCGCGCTGGTCTTCTTCTCGGTGTCGGGCATGTGGATGTATGTCCAGCTCTACACCGGCCGGCTGAAGCGGCTCCCCAACCCGACCGCGCGGGAGCGCTTCTTCTGGCGATGAGCCGCCGCGCCGCCCCGCTCGCCCTCTTGGCCCCCGCGCTCCTCCTCGCCGCCTGCGCACGCGAGGCGGCGAGCGCGGTCGCGCCGGGCGCGCCGGGCTTCCTGCTCGGCCTGTGGCACGGCTTCATCTTCCCGGTCGCCTGGGTGATCAGCCTGTTCGACCCTCGCGCCGCCATCTACGCCGTTCCCAACGACGGCGGCTGGTACGACTTCGGCTATTTCCTCGGCATCGTCGTGTTCGGGGTTGGCGCGCGCAAGGGCCATGTCGTGACCCGCGATCGCATCGTCCGGGTCCGCGAGCGGTGAGCGGTGAGCGGCGCCAACATCCTGTTCGTCGTGTTCGGCGCGCTGATGCTGCTCGGCGGGCTCGCCGCGCTCGGCCTCGGCATCGCCGCGCGCAAGACCGACGAGAAGCGCGGCGAAGCCCTGCTCATCGCCGGCACCATGGCCGCCGCCTTCGGCCTCATCCTCGCCGGCTTCGCGATCGCCTACGCCACGACCAAGCCCTACGACTTCAACAGCACGGGGGAGGTGCGGTGACCTACCGCCAGTCCAGCTACGATCCGCTTGCCGCGACCGTTCAGGGCAAGCCGCTGCGCCCGTTCAACTGGGTCCAGTGGACCGGAGTCGCGCTGTTCGTCGTCGGCGTCGCGCTGTTCCTCGCCCAGCTCGCCGGCGCGGCCGGGCTCCCCGCCTTCGCCGCCTTCCGCAAGGCGCCGGGCGTCTTTCCGATGCTGATCGGCCAGCTCCTGGTCTATTCCCGCCGCGAGGAGCTGCCCCGCCTCGATACCGAGGAGCAGCGCGCGAAAAACCGCAAGGCCATCGCGCTCACCACCCTCGTCGTCGCCGCCGTCCTTACCGCCGCCGCCTTCATCTCGCTCAAAGGAGCCTAATCCATGCCCCTCCTCCAAGCCTCCAAGACCTACAAGCCGTTCGAATATCCCTGGGCGTTCGAGTACTGGAAGCGCCAGCAGCAGATCCACTGGATGCCCGAGGAAGTGCCCTTGGGCGAGGACTGCCGCGACTGGGCGCAGAAGCTCTCCCCGCACGAGCGCAACCTCCTCACCCAGATCTTCCGCTTCTTCACCCAGGCCGACGTCGAGGTGCAGGACTGCTACCACGACAAGTACGGCCGCGTGTTCAAGCCGACCGAAATCAAGATGATGCTGACCGCCTTCTCCAACATGGAGACGGTGCACATCGCCGCCTACTCGCACCTCCTCGACACGATCGGCATGCCCGAGAGCGAATACAGCGCCTTCCTCCAGTACAAGGAGATGAAGGACAAGCACGACTATCTCTCGACCTTCGGCGTCGACACCGACGAGGACATCGCCAAGACGCTCGCCATGTTCGGCGGCTTCACCGAGGGGCTGCAGCTGTTCGCCAGCTTCGCGATGCTGATGAACTTCCCGCGCTTCAACAAGATGAAGGGCATGGGGCAGATCGTCAGCTGGTCGGTCCGCGACGAGAGCCTCCACTGCGAGGGCATCACCCGCCTCTTCCACGCCTTCGTCAAGGAGCGCGACTGCCTCACCCGCTCGGTCCAGGACGACATCATCGACGCCTGCCAGAAGACCGTCCGGCTCGAGGACAATTTCATCGACCTCGCGTTCGAGATGGGTCCGGTCGAGGGAATGACCCCCAAGGCGATCAAGAAGTATATCCGCTACATCGCCGACTGGCGCCTCGGCCAGCTCGGCCTGAAGCCGATCTACATGGTCGACGAGCACCCGCTCCCCTGGCTCGCCCCGCTCTTGAACGGCGTCGAGCACGCCAACTTCTTCGAGACCCGCGCGACCGAGTACAGCAAGGCCGCCACGCGCGGGAACTGGAACCAGGTCTGGGACAATTTCGACCGCCGCCAGAAGGCCAAGGCCGGCGTTGCCAACGACGCGGCGGAAGCGGCGTCCGGAGACGGCGCGAGCGACGGGGACATGTTCTCGGCCGCCGGGGTGGCGGCGGAGTGACTACTCTGCCACGACCCCTTAAGGAGCTAAAGTAAGTTCCGCCGCCCCCCCCCCCCGCTCTGTCTAATTGGAGAACTCAATGGCAACAAGTTCCGACCTGAAAGTGTGGGTCGTCGATGCACTTCAGAGCAGCGGCCCAGCCACGGTACCGCAGATTGCAAAGCACATCTGGGACAATCACGAAGCGGAACTTCGTTCTTCCGGGAACCTCTTTTACACTTGGCAGTATGCGATGAGGTGGGCTGGCCAGCAGTTACAAATGGAGGGAAAGCTTAGAAAGAAAGGTGCAGGCCGCACTTGGTTTTTGCTTTAGGCCGAGTTCCAGATAGGAGTCTTTCTGCTTACCGCTCAAGCCGCTGCAACCTCGCTACTGCAGGCGAACTACCTTCCGAGGCAACGTAAAAGCGCGGATGAGTTGCCCCCACTGCTCACGTCGCAAGATTTGACTCTTACAATCGTAGGTCAATTCGCAGGTGCGCCAAACTCAAACCCGAAGCCAGGCTATGACTCCGTGGAGCTTGGCCAAACTCGCGCCGACGGACAGCTTCGCATTACGTCAATTCCGCATCCATCAGCATATGGGCGACTCGTTGATCTGATCCACGCCCATTGGGCCGGCCTGGAGCACATCTGTCACAATACCAAGAGCCGGATCAGACCACGGCGCCACCCGGACGGCCGAATTGTGGTGATGAACTACGGAGAATGGCAGACTAGAACACTAGGACATATCCGTGAGAGCTTCGGCGCAAAAGTCTTAGTTAAGGCAGACATCGCGAACTTTTTTGGTAGCTTGTACACACATTCGATACCGTGGGCACTTGTAGGAATAAAGACTGCCAAGTCGACTATAAAGCAGCCGCTATGGTACAACGACCTAGATAACGCGCTTCAATTCTGCAAAAGACGTGAAACTAATGGAATAGCCGTTGGACCGGGAACGTCCAACATATTCGCCGAGATTGTTTTGGAGAAAGTGGACGAAGATCTAAAGGGCTACCTCTTTCATCGTTATATAGACGACTACACGGCATTCTGCACAACTATCGAGGAGGCGCGTCGGTTTGTTCGCGATTTAGAACGCGCGCTTGCTAAATTCAAACTGACTTTAAATCACTCCAAAACGCGCTTTTCCGACCTACCGCATTCTGTGTCCCCTGACTGGGTCCTGCAGATACGACGGAAAATACGGGTTTTAGATGAGCCGGTAAGGCCGGGAGCAGCCGTCGACTTTATTGACTTCGCACTGCTTCTATTCGAGATCTCAGGTGATCCGAACGGCTTGAAGTATGCCTATCGCGCACTCGCAAGTAAGGATAGGCACTATTGGACAGATAGCGTTGTGGTTGAGTATGGCTTATTACTTGTATCGAGGTTTCCTTCGATCGTTCCGGCCCTACTCCCGTTTATGCTAAACGCAGCAAATCGGTCAGGTCGATTGATACTTCAAGAGAAACTACTCTCGATCCTCGAGGACAGTGTTTCACGTGATCGCACGGATCTTGCCTGCTGGGCTATGTATTATATTGACTTGATCGGCGGCTCACTGCCGGACGAAACAGTGCGCAAATGCGTTGAAAGTCTTGACTGCCTCGCGATTTTGACAGCTTTTCGGTTTTCGGACACTGGTCAGAGAAAGGCAATCTTGCCCTTTGCTCGGCGCATAATAGGTGCGCCAGACATCCATGATCGTCACCGATATTGGATGTTAACTTACGAGCTTTATCGTTGCGGTTATCTTAAGACTGTTGCGGACGAGACCGGGATATTCAAGGTTCTAAGCAATAACGGGGTCGCGTTCATGCCATCGCTAGCTTGACCCGGGGCGGGGTGATTGTTCGTTCATGCAAGGCCGATCCCCCTCGAACCCCTCCAGCCCGAAATCCGGCAGCCATTCCTCCCGCCGCACCGTCCACAGCTCGTAGCTCGGCCGGAACTGGTCGGGCGCGTCGAGGGTGCCGAGGTGGAGGTCCACCTCCTCCCCCCACCGCCCGAACAGCGACGAGCCGCAGGTGGGGCAGAAGTGTCGCGCGCCGGAGGCGTGCGGCGCCTCCGGGTCCGCGGCCGGCTTGCTCCACGCCCGCGTCTCACCGCTGACGCTCACCGCCTCGGCGGCGAAGATCGCCGCGGCGAAGAACAGCGCGCCATGATGTTTGCGGCAGTCGAGGCAGTGGCACAGCCCCACCCGCTTGGGCTCGCCCCGCGCCTCCACCCGCACCGCCCCGCACAGGCACCCGCCCCGCGTCACCCGCTCCATCCTCGCGCTCCTCCTGCTGCGACTGTTTCCCGGCAGCGACAATAGCACGCATATCCTCGCGCAGAGACGCAGAGGCGCGCGCTAACCGCTTTGCAAGTCCTTGCCGTTACGACGCCGGCGATGACCGAGCTTCAGCGCATCAGCATCATGCCGCAGGAGCAGCACCGGCAGGCCACGGACGAGATCAATTGCTGGCGCGGCCATTGCCTCGACTGGTTCGCCCGGGTGGAGCAGGCGAGCTTCGAGGTCATGGAGGCGATGGTCGCCAAGAACCTCCAGACGCATAATCCGGCGACCTTCGGGGCTCGGCTGGCGGCGCTGGAGGAAGCTCTGGCGGACCATCCGTCCGCCGTCGCCAAGAAATGCCTGGCCGCGCTGCTCGACCTTCGCGCACCGCTTAAGCTCCGCAACGCCATCGTTCATTCGACCGGATCGATCTGGTTCGATCAGAAGGGTCGCTGGCTGTGGCGCTATCGTTTCCGCTCGGCGGCGACGCGCCATTCGGTTGAAACCGGCGCGATCGACCAGGCCGATGCGCGTGAGCTGCTCAAGACGCTGTCGGGGAGCGGCCGCAGCCTGTGCGATCGCCTCGCGAACCTGACCGCCAGCCTCTAACCGCGCCACTCCGCGCCTCCGCGTCTCAGCGCGAACCACCAACTCTTTCCTACACGAACCCGTTTGGTTACTCTCTCGCCGTTTATCCGCAGCGAAAGGACCGACATGGGCAAGGACATGACGATGGAAGAGTTCGGCGCCTGGATGCGCGCCAGCGACGATGCCGAACGGGCGCAGGACGCGGCCCGGGAGGAGGGCGGGCCGCGGGTCAGCTTCGTCCCCGCCCCCGCCACCGTCCCCTTCGCCTGCGCCCCCGACGACGAGCTCGTCCCCGGCGAGGTCAGCGCGATCGACTTCGTCCCCGAGCCGAGCCGGCGCCGCGTCAACGGCTGGTGCGGCCTCCGCCAGCGCATGTTCATCGACGCGCTCGCCCAGACCGGCTCGGTCCATTCCGCCGCCGAGGCCGCGGGCATCTCCGCCCGCTCGGCCTACCGGCTGCGGGTCCGCTCGCTGCCCTTCGCCCAGGCTTGGGCCGCGGCGCTGCCGCTCGCCGCCGGGCGGCTGGTCAGCGTCGCGCTCGACCGCGCGATCAACGGCCGGATCGAGCAGATCTGGAAGGACGGCGAGCTGGTCGGCGAGAAGCGCGTGCCGAGCGACAAGCTGCTGATGTGGCTCCTCGTCCGCCTCGACCCGCACCGCTTCGCCTTGCCGTGGGAGCGGCGCGGCGCCGACCAGGCGCCGGACCCGCAGGCCGAGGCGCTCGCCGCGCTCCCCGCGCTGCTCGACGCGCTGGTCGACGTCGGCGACGATCTCGTCCGAATGCCCCCGCCGCCCGCCGCCGAAACCCCGCCCGCGCCCCAGCCGCAGCCGCAGCCCGCGCCCGTTCCCCAGCCCGCCGCCCCGGCCCCGGCGAGCACCGCCACCCCCGCGCCTCCCGCGCCGCCGCCGCCGCCGCCGCCTCCCGCGCCGGTCGCCGCGTCCGCCCCGAGCGCCGGTCCGCGACCCGCCCCGGCGACCGCCTCGCCGCGCCCGGCCGCTGCGAGCGCGCCCTCCGCGCCCGCCGCCGTCTCCGTCCCCGCCGCCACGCCCCGGCACCATGACCGTTCGGACTCTTCGGACTCTTCGGACGGCTCGGACCGTCCGGACTCGACCGGCTCGGCCTGGCTCGATGCCGCCAGCGTCCGCGCCATCGCCGCCGCGACCGCCGCCGCGCTCGCCGATCCCGAGACCATCGCCAGCCGTGTGACCTTTCGGACTCTTGGCGACGAGCCGGACGACGTTCGGCGGCCGCCGCGGCGACGCTGACCGGCGGCCCGGCCGGGGGCTGAGCGCCGGCTTCTAACCGCCGCCCGCGCCGGCTAGGAGGGCCTGGTCCTCCACCGCCTGCCGGGAAGCCCATGCACCTCACCGCCCTCCTCGTCCCCAGCCTCGTCAACCCGCTCGCCGCGCTTGCCGGCTGGCTCGACAAGGGGGAGGCGTTCGCCGCCGCGCGCGGGGAGAGCCCCGACGCGCTGCTCGCGCTGCGCCTCGCGCCCGACATGTGGCCGCTCGCCAGCCAGGTCCGGCTCGCCGCCTTCCAGTCGCAGGAGAGCCTCCACCGCCTCCGCGGGGAGCCGGTGCCCGCGGCGGTGGACGCGATCCGCCAGGCCGGCCGCGACGGCGGCGAGCGGCCCGGCACCTGGGCCGAGGCCAGGGCGCTGGTGGCGGAGACCCTCGCGCTCCTCCGCGCGGTCGGGCCGGCGGAGTTCGACGCTGGCGCCGACGCGCCGCTCGCCCACCCGCTGCCGATGGGAATGGTGTTCGACATGACCGGCGACAGCTTCGTGCGCGACTGGGCGATCCCGCAGGTCGGCTTCCACGTCGCCATGGCCTATGCGCTGCTGCGCCAAGCGGGCGTTCCGATCGGCAAGATCGACTATGTCCCGCACATGTTCGCCTACGTCCGCCCGGGGACGATGCCCGGCGCCGCCTGAGCAGCGCCGCGGCGAACGCAAGTCGGTCAGAGCACCAGGACGATCGTCGCTGGCGGGCTTTGCGTCCAGCCGAGCGCGCGCTCGACGAGGATGAAGAGGGCGACCAGCGCGACCGCGAAGACGACGACCCCGACCACCAGCTCGCGGGTCTCGCGTTCGCGGATGTCCTGCGCGCTCGGCGGCTTGGCCGGGACCGGCGGCGGGTCGCGCCGGATCTGCACCCGGCGCCGCGGCCCATTGGTGGCGAGGTCGACGGTCTTCTTCCCGGTGCCGAGCGGAGTGGCCATGGCGCGAGCCTAGCCGGTCCGGGTTGACAGAGGGTTAGCGCCGGAACGGACCCTTTCCGGTCATCGCCGCGTCAGCGCCCGCGGGCCGCGTTCACCGGTCGTCAACCATCGTCCGGCAAGCTTGCGCTCGATGCCCACGCGCGATCTCTTCCCCAAGGCCGCCATGACCGGCATGCTCGGCACGGTCCTGTGGTGCCAGCTGCCGTCCTCGCTGTTCCAGTCGCCGCAGCAGCGCGCCGCGATCGAGGCCAGCGCGAGCTACGGCGGCTGCGACGAGCTGCGCTCGCAAGGCAAGGCGCCGCTCCGGGCCGGCGAGCCCGGCTACCGCTCGGACATGGACGGCGACGGCCTCGCCTGCGAGCCGATCCGCTGATCCTCGCCGCCGGCGCCGGGTCGCGCCGCCCGCCTCAATCCTTGTGCTCGTGCCCGAAGCTCGGGATCGGCTCCAGCACGCGGTAATCCTCGTCGAGCGGTGCATGGCCGAGCGGCGGCCAGTCGGTCGCCTCCTCCGGGACCGTGCAGTCGGGCAGCCGGTCGAGCAGGTCGCGGATGAGCGTCAGCCGTCCGCGCCGCTGGTCGTTGAAGTCGACCAGCGTCCACGGCGTCTTCCTGTGGTGAGTCGCCTTCAGCATCGCGTCGCGCGCCGCGCCATAGTCGGCGTAATGGTCGCGTGCGGCCTGGTCGATCGGCGACAGCTTCCACCGCTTGAGCGGATCCTTGGCCCGCTCGGCGAACCGTTCCTCCTGCTGCTCCTGGTCGCAGCCGAGCCAGTATTTGAACAGGAGGATGCCGTCGTCGACCAGCATCTTCTCGAAGGTCGGCACCGCCTCGAGGAAGGCCTCGACCTCGGTCGCGGTGGCGAAGCCCATCACCTTCTCGACCCCGGCGCGGTTGTACCAGCTGCGGTCGAACAACACGATCTGACCCTTGCAGGGCAGGTGCGGCACGTAGCGCTGGAAATACCATTGGCCGGTTTCCGCCTCGCTCGGCTTGGACAGCGCCACGACCCGGCACTGGCGCGGGTTGAGCCGGGCCGCGATAGCGGCGATCGCGCCGCCCTTGCCGGCCGTGTCACGCCCCTCGAAAAGGATCAGGATGCGCTGCCCGGTCGCCTGCGCCCAGCGCGCCAACGCCACCAACTCGGCCTGCATCGGCTTCAGCCGCGCCTCATATTTCTTGCGCTTCATGGGCAGATCACCTTAAGGGACGCCGGGCGGATGCGGTAGTCGAGCGGGCCGCGCATCATCTCGGTTTCGCCGTCGATCGCCACCGTCAGGTGGCTGCGGCGGCTGGCGACCCGCAGCCGGGTGACGTCGTCGAGGCGGATCATGTCGTCGCTCCGCACCCGCCCAGCCAGCGCCCGGAGCGTGGCCGCCATCAGCCCGGCGCGGCTCTTGGATCGCAGGATCATCACGCACAGCTTGCCGTCGTCGAGCGTCTGGCGCTGCCCTGCCTGCGGCAGGCTCAGCTCATAGTCGTTGTTGCCGACGAACAGCAGCGGCGTGTCGAGCGTCGCGCGCTGTTCCTCGTTGATCGTCAGGCTCAGCCGGTGGTGGCGGAAGCGGACGAGGGTGCGCACGCCCGCGACCAGCATCGCCAGCCGCTTGGAGCGCCCGAGCTTCTCGCGCTGGTTGTCGCGGTCGAGCACCATCAGCGGGTAGAGCCCGATCGCGCTGTTGTTGATGAAGATCCGGCCGTTGAGCTCGGCCACGTCGACCAAGCGGGTCTTGCCCGCGGCGATCACCTTCGCCGCTTCGGCGAGGTCGGCGGGCATGCCGATGTCCTTGGCGAAATGATTGAGCGTGCCGAGCGGAAGCACGCCGAGCGGCTCGTCGGCCCCGGCCAGCGCGCCGGCGACGGCGCTGATCGTGCCGTCCCCGCCCGCCGCGCAGATCGGCGTCCGGCCCTGCTTCAACGCCTCGGCCGCCCGCTCGGCGCAGCGCGCGCCCTCGACCAGCACGATCTCGGCCTCGACGCCGGCGTCCGCCAGCGCCGCCTCGAGCCGTTGCGGCGCATCGCCGTCCGCACTTCCGCCGCCCTTGTTGACGATGACGATCGCCTTCATGGCCGCCGAACGGCTCGCTGGCACATTCGGCTCCATGACGAGCGAGTCAGGGTCAGGCCTTCTTGGGCGTGGTCGCCGCCGCCGAGCAGTCACCGACCCGCGTCGCCTTCTGCGCGATCTGAGCGGTGTAGTCGCCGGACCCGCTGAAGCTGGTGTTGACCGTGCCGGTCGTCTCGAAGCCGCCGGGCTTGAGCTGGCCGTCAGCGCTGATCATCACGAAGCCCGGGTTCTTCGGCCGCGTGCAGCGCACCTGCATGCTCAGCATCCCGCCCGACGTGACAAAGCTGGAGATGTCCTCGCAGCTGTCGCCCTTGGCGGTGAAGAAGTCGGCGGTAGGCTTGTCGCCGCCGGCGAAGCAGACCCGCGCGGTGGCGGTCGAGCCCGCCTTCCAGTCGGTCGCCGGAGTCGTCTTGTCGGTAGAGGCGAGGCTCTTCACCGTGGTAACGATCTCATACTCGCCCTTCTCCAGACCCTTGGCGGTCGCCGCGGCGGTGTTGTTGGCGGGCGTGTCGTCGCCGCACGCGGACAGCAGCGCCAGCGCGGCGGCACAGAACAGAAAACGCGTCATCCTCTTCCCCTTGTCAGACCTTGCACTTCTTCCATCCCGGCCCGCGCACCGCGCGACCCGGCCGGGCGGCGGTCATCCGCCCGTCGTCGAGCACCAGCCGGCCGTTGACCGCGACATAGCGCATGCCCGTGGCAAACTGCTGCGGCTTTTCATAGGTCGCATGGTCGGCGATCGTCGCCGGATCGAAGATGGCGAGATCGGCGCGCATCCCGGCGCGGACCATCCCGCGGTCGCGAATCCCGAGATTGGCCGCGGGAAAGGCCGAGAGCCGCCGGACCGCGTCCGCCAGCGTGGTCGTCTTCTCGTCGCGGACGTAACGGCCAAGCAGCCGGGCGACATTGCCGTAGGCGCGCGGATGGGTGCTCGACAGGAGGAACACGCCGCGCGGCGCGAGCGCCCCGGCGTCGCTCCCGAAGCTGACCCAAGGCAGCGCGGTTTGCCGAGCGACATTCTTCTCGTCCATCAGGAAATAGGCGGTGCCGACCCGGCTCCCGTCCTCGACGACGAGGTCGATCGCGGTTTCTTCCGCGCTCTTGCCGCGGATCCTCGCCACCTCGGCCAGCGTCTTGCCGGTGAGCGGCTTGAGCTTGGGGTTCTTGAACCCGAGCAGCAGCACCTTGTCCGGGCTGCCCGCCTGGTAGAGCAGGCTTTCCCATCCATCGGGCTTGCCGCGCATCTCCTTCAGCACCCGCGCCCGGATCGCCGGGTCGAGCAGCCGCGCCCGCCACTTGTCGTAGCCGCCCGCCTGCACCCAGGTCGGCATCGCCGCGTCGAGCCCGGTCGCGCCGGCGGTATAGTTGTACATGTCGGCGGTGATCCGCACCCCCGCCGCCCGCGCCGCCTCGACCCGCGCGATGACCGCGTCGAGCTTGTTCCAGTTGCCGCGCCCGGCCTGCTTGAGATGGTAGATCTCCGCCGGGCCGCCGCTCTCCCGGGCGATGGTGACGAGCTCGTCGACCGCTTCCAGCAGGCGGTCGCTCTCGTTGCGCAGGTGGCTGATGTACATGCCGCCGCAGCGCGCGGAGGCGGTCGCCAGCGCCACCAGCTCGGGCGTCCCGGCATAGCTGGCGGGCGCGTAGATGAGCGAGCTGCCGAGGCCCATCGCGCCCTGGTTCATCCCCTCGCGAACCAGCCGCTGCATCGCCGCGAGCTGCGCCGGCGCGGGCTGCACGTCGTCCTGCCCGAGCACGTCGATCCGGACTGTCGTCGCGCCGACGAAGCTGGCGATGTTGGGCGCGATCCCGCGCTTCTCCATCGCCGCGAAATATTGGTCGAGGCTGCGCCAAGTGACGGGATAGCGGATGTCGCCCTGGTTCTTCCGGAGGTAGTCCGCGCCGCGCTGGTTGATCGGGGCGTTGGACCAGCCCTCGCCGAACACCTCGAGCGTCACGCCCTGGCGGATGTCGCTCTCGGCCGCGCCATCCGCGATCAGCGGCTCGTCGGCCCAGCTCAGCATGTTGATGAAGCCTGGCGCGACCGCCAGTCCGAGCGCGTCGATGGTCCGCGCCGCGCGCCCGGCGAGATGCGGCGCGACGGCGACGATCCGCCCGCCGCGCACCGCGACATCGCCGGTGAAGGGCGCGCCGCCGCTGCCGTCGACGATCGTCCCGCCGCGCACCATGAGGTCGTAGGACGGCGGCGACGCGGCGCCGAGCAACAGCAGCGCCGTCGCGGCGGCTAGCAGGCGACGCGGGTTCAGCGCCGGGCCGTTCGGCGGCGGAGAGGCTGTTCGTGTCGCATCATCGCCATGAACATTCCTCGCCGCCAGGACCGGCGCAGCATATCCGAGCCGCGCCCGCGCACAAGGCTCAGCGCCGCCGCCGCGTCGGCGCGTGGAAATCGGGCGGCTTGCCCCCGATCCAGGCGAGGAAGCGCGCAAGCTCCGGGTCGGCGGCCAGCGCGTCCCGCTCGCCGTCGGTCTTCGCCAGCTCGACGTTGGTGAAGCGGGCGTGGAGCGTTCGGTGGCAGATCGGATGGACGGGCACCGTCAACCGGCCGCCGCGGCTCTTGGGCACCGGATGGTGCTGCTCGACCCGCCGGCCGAGCGGGCGGGCGCACAGCCAGCAGGACTCCGGATCGACGCTCACCTGCCGGATATAGGAGCGCCGGCGCTGCCCGCCACCCGGGCGCCATTGTCACCGCGCCGCCCGCCCCGCATGATGCGCCGGGCAACCACGGAGCGGCGGATCATGAGCGAATGTCCCAAGTGCCAGGGCCGGATGGAGGAAGGCTTCATCCTCGACGTCGGCTACGGCACCCGGACCCCGAGCCGCTGGTACGCGGGAACCCCGGTATCCAGCATCTGGACGGGGACGAAGATCAGGGGCGTGCGCAACCTGCCGGTCGTCAGCCTGCGCTGCCAGCGCTGCGGCTTCCTCGAGAACTACGCCAAGGGCTGAACCCGCGCGGCGGGCAATTGCCGCACCGCTTGCGCGCCCCCATATTCGTCCGCAATGGCCATCCAGATCCGCACCTCGCTCGCCGAGCCCGAGACCGGCGAGAGCTTCGTCCCGCATCGCCCCGCCCGCCCCGACAAGGCCGAGGGCGGCCGCAGCTTCAACCTGACGTCGGACTACAGCCCGGCCGGCGACCAGCCGACCGCGATCAGGGAACTGGTCGAGGGAATCGCCGAGAACGGCGAGACAAGCCAGGTGCTGCTCGGCGTCACCGGCTCGGGCAAGACCTACACCATGGCGCAGGTGATCCAGGCGACGCAGCGCCCCGCGCTCGTCCTTGCCCCCAACAAGATCCTCGCCGCCCAGCTCTACGGCGAGTTCAAGAGCTTCTTCCCCGACAACGCGGTCGAATATTTCGTCAGCTACTATGACTATTACCAGCCCGAAGCCTACGTCCCGCGTACCGACACCTACATCGAGAAGGAGTCGAGCGTGAACGAGGCGATCGACCGGATGCGCCACTCGGCCACCCGCTCGCTGCTCGAACGCGACGACGTGATCATCGTCGCCTCGGTCTCCTGCCTCTACGGCATCGGCTCGGTCGAGACCTATTCGGCGATGGTCTTCAGCATGAAGAAGGGCGGGCAGGAGGACCAGCGTGAGATCATCCGCAAGCTCGTCGCGCTCCAGTACAAGCGCAACGACGCCGCCTTCGTCCGCGGCAACTTCCGCGTCCGCGGCGACAGCCTCGAGATCTTTCCCTCGCACTATGAGGACACCGCCTGGCGGATCAGCTTTTTCGGCGACGAGATCGAGGACATCGTCGAGTTCGATCCCTTGACCGGCAAGAAGATCGCCTCGCTCGACAGCATCAAGGTCTACGCCAACTCGCACTATGTAACGCCCGGGCCGACGCTCAAACAGGCGATGGAGGCGATCAAGCACGAGCTCGCCGAGCGGCTCAAGGAACTGGTCGCCGAGGGCAAGCTGCTCGAAGCGCAGCGGCTCGAGCAGCGGACCAATTTCGACCTCGAGATGATCCAGGCCACCGGCAGCTGCGCCGGGATCGAGAACTACTCCCGCTTCCTCACCGGCCGGCTTCCGGGCGAGCCGCCGCCGACCTTGTTCGAATATCTTCCCGACAACGCGCTATTGTTCGTCGACGAGAGCCATCAGACGGTGCCGCAGATCGGCGCGATGGCGCGCGGCGACCACCGGCGGAAGATCACGCTCGCCGAATATGGCTTCCGCCTGCCGAGCTGCATCGACAACCGGCCGCTGCGCTTCAACGAGTGGGACGCGATGCGCCCGCAGTCGGTGTTCGTCTCGGCGACTCCCGGCCCGTGGGAGATGACCGAGACCGGCGGTGTCTTCTCCGAACAGGTCATCCGCCCGACCGGGCTGATCGACCCGCCGGTCACCATCAAGCCGGTCGAGGATCAGGTCGACGACCTCATCCACGAGGCGAAGGAAACGGCGCGCAACGGCTATCGGACGCTGGTCACCACGCTCACCAAGCGCATGGCCGAGGACCTCACCGAGTTCCTCCACGAGGCCGGGCTGAAGGTCCGCTACATGCACTCCGATGTCGAGACCCTGGAGCGCATCGAGCTGATCCGCGACCTCCGGCTCGGAGTCTACGACGTGCTGGTCGGGATCAACCTGCTGCGCGAAGGGCTCGACATTCCCGAGTGCGGGCTGGTCGCGATCCTCGACGCCGACAAGGAAGGCTTCCTCCGCTCCGAAACCTCGCTGATCCAGACCATCGGCCGCGCCGCGCGCAACGTCGACGGGCGCGTCATCCTCTACGCCGACACGGTCACCGGCTCGATGGAGCGCGCGCTGGCGGAAACCAGCCGCCGCCGCGAGAAGCAGGAGGAGTACAACCGCGAGCACGGGATCACCCCGGCGACCATCAAGCGCCAGATCAGCGACATCATCGCGCACGTGTCGACCCGCGACGGGGTGGTGGTCGAGACCGGCGACGAGGATCGCAACAATCTCGTCGGGCACAATCTGCGCGCCTACATCAACGATCTCGAGCAGCGAATGCGCAAGGCCGCCGCCGACCTCGAGTTCGAGGAGGCGGGCCGGCTGCGCGACCAGATCCGCCGGCTGGAGGAGGACGAGCTCGGCATTCCCGAGCCCGACCGAGTCGCCCAAAGCCCGCTCGGCCACTCGACCGAGGGCAAGCCCGGCACCCGCAAGACCCGCTTCGGCAAGCAGCAGCAGATGCGCATGAACAAGCGGAAGCGGGCTTGAACCGAGGCCCCCTCCCCTTGGGAGAGGGTTGGGTGAGGGCGGCAGGAGAGAGTTCCGGCTTCACCCTCTCACCGCGGCGCGACCTCCCTTCCCCGTCGGGGGAGGGGTTCTCGTCTACCGCAGCACGCCGTTGGCCGCCTGCCGCCGCGCATACAACAGCAGGGCGATGGCGATCAGCCAGAGCAGCGCGGTAAAGCCGTAGTTGCTCGCCGTGTGCATCATCGCGGGGGCGTTCGACAGGCCGAGCTGGTACACGGTCATCAGCACCAGGCCCGCCAGCGAGATGGCGAAGGCCGTCACTGCCCAGCGCTTGCGCAGGAGGAGCAGGACCGATCCCGCCAGAGCGCCCCACACGCCGAAGGCCCACAGCGCGATCGCCCAGGCCGGGAAGCTGTCGAAATAGGCCAGCTGCTCGGCCGGCATGTTGGCGAGGTAGGCGGCGTTGTGCAGCCGGCTCATCGTATAGTCGACGCAGCCGATGCTGTTCCACAACAGCGAGAGCACGCCCACGATCCACAGGTGCAGCGGCGTGCGCGAGGCCAGACGCACTTCGTGATCGGCAATCATGTCAGTCATGGTCGAACCCCCTTCGAGCGCGCGCGCCTTCGAAGGGCCCGCGCCGGCGGAAGACTGGACCTGTTGAAGGTCAAGTCAAGCCGGCGCGGTACCGCTCCTCGTCAGAAGCCCAGCTTGAAGCCGACCTGCCCCGACAGGTCGCTGCCGTCCTTGCGCCCGAAGGTGTTGCTGACGACGGCATGGAGCGCGGTGTTGGCGAACAGGTTGACGTCCGCCCCGAGCGTACCGCGCGCATAGACCTTCTTGCTGGCGTTGGCGAAGCCATAGCTGTTGACGATCGTCGGCGAGGCGGTCTGCGCGTAGGTCACGCCGCCCGCGCTGCCCGACAGCCGCTTCTCGGCCATCACCTGGGCGAAGGGGTGGAAGGCCGCCGCCGCGTCGCCGATCACGCCGCGCACCTCGAGCCCGGCGCCGCCGGTCAGATTGCTGCCGCGGGTCCGCGACACGGCGAGGTTGAGCGCGGGATCGCCCGTCTCGGTGTAGCCGTCGACTCGGGCGTGGGCATAGTCGAGCGCGAGCACCGGGCCGGCCCGCAGCCCCATGAAACCGCCAAGGTAGCCGAGCTTGCCGCCCGCCTCGTAATGCTTGCCGCTCGGCCGGGCGGCGAGGTCGTAGACCGGCCCGTTGCGATCGACCCGGTGCTTGTCCCAGCCATAGCCCGCATAGCCCTCGCCGAAGATCGGGCCGATCGCCGTGCCGGCATAGGCGCCGACCTGCCAGCTGCGGCTGTGAATGGTCGCGCTGTCGTTGCCGAAGTCGGTCTTGGGCCGCGAATAGTTGCCGGCGATCCCGACCACCGAGTTGCCCATCCCGAACTCGACGCCCGCGGTCGCCCCGGCGCCGTTGACGTTGAACTGGTCGTTGCGGTCGGTTGCCCGGCGCTTGGTAGTGAAGCCGTCGCCGGTGACGAAGAAGCGGACGCCGTCGGCCGTCTCCCCGTCGCGCGGGGCGGCGGCGTCGAGCTGCGCCAGCAGCGTCCGCCCGAACTGCCGCCCGGTCGCCAGCCCGACCTCGCGCGGCGCCTGCAGCGTCAGCGGCGCGCGCAGCTGCGCGTCGATATACTGGGCGACGATCGCGAAGCCCTGCTGGCTGAGGTGCAGCTGGTCGACGTAGAAGAGATACTGGTTGCCGAGCGGCCCGACGCACGCCGCGCCCGAGGCGACCGGGCAGGCGCCGGCGCTGGTCAGGCCGTAGGCGGCGGGATTGGCGGTGATCTCCTGGCCCAGGGTGGCAAGGTCGAGATAGTTCACGATGACCCCGCGCGAGGCATAGCCCGCGAAGAGGCCCTGCAGCCCGGTGTTGAAGCTGGTCGCATAGGCGTTGCGGACGGCGATACCGTTCGCGTTGCCGGCGATCTCCGGCGCGAGCGCGGTGTTGACCGCGACATAGCTGATGTTGCGCGCACCCGCGTTGACCAGCGCGTCGAGCCCGGTCTTGACGCTCGCCACCGCGGTCCCTGCCGCGGTCGGCGCGCCGGCGATCGTGCCGCCGCCCGACTGGTAGATGCGCGCGTCGTTGCCGCCGATCGACAGGGCCAGAAGGTCGTTGGCGCCGAAGGTCGGGCTCACGCTCGGGAAGGGCGTTCCGCCGCCCGCCAGGAAGCGGGTATATTCATAGGTGAAGCCGGGCAGCCCGGGGATGGTGTTGGCGTTGCTGGTCAGCGCCCCGCCGATCGCGAAATTGGCCTGCGGCGCGCCGGTCAGAGTCGAGAGGGTGTCGATGTAGTTGTAGCCGTTGGTGAACCGGTTGGCCGGGTAGACGGCCTGCGGCGGAAGCCCGAGCCGGAACGCGTTCCCAGTGTCGGCGAAGCTGTCGCCGAACGCGACGATGCGGGTGACGCGCTGCGCCTCGGCCGGGGTGGCGAGCGCGGTCGCGCCGAGCAGGGCGCAGGCGGCGGTGACGAGCTTCTTCATCTGGTGCATCCCCTCCCGGACCTTCTGGAGCCGAGGTCCTTGTTCAATGGCGGCAAACTGCCGTTCGTCCGGGCGTCAGACAAGCGCCGCGCACGCGGGCGGTGCATTTCCGCCGCGTCCGGTGCTTCCGATGCAACAGTTGACGCTACGGCAAGCGCTCGCGTCAGCGGCGTTCGGCGGCGAGCCGGCTCATCAGGATGGCGGCACGCTTCGCCTGCCGGCTGATCGAGGGCAGGTCGATCGTCTCCTGGTCGGTGTGCGCGCCGGTGCTCGCCGCGCCCAGCCCGACCAGCCCGTCGACGTCCTTTGCCACCCAGCTGATGTCCCCCGCCCCGCGCTTTAGCGGATCGAGCGCGCCCATTGCTGGCAGCCCCATGTCGCCGTTGACGCGGTTGAGCCGGTCGAGCAGCGCGAGGTTGCCGGCGGTCGGCGGCATCGGCGGGTAGGTATCGTCGTCGAAGCTCAGCACCGCCCGCGTTCCCGGCAGGTTTTGCGCGACGATCGCCTGCATCTTCGCCCGCGTGCGGTCGATCTGGTCCTGGCTGATCGCGCGCAGGTCGCCGCGCGCGACCGCCGTGGCCCCGGTGATGTTGGTCTTGCCGCTCGCGGCGAGCCGGATCTGACCCTCGTCGAGCGCCGCGGTCTGGCCGCCGCCGACCAGCCCGACATTGTAGGTCAGCTTGTCCTCGCGCAGTTCGCGGCGGAAGGTGTCGACGATCCGCGCCAACTCGTAAATGGCGCCGGACCCGACGCCGGGCGCGAACACGCCGCTCGAATGCGCCGGCCGGGCCGAGACGGTCAGCGTCCAGCCACCCGCGCTACGCCGCGCGACCGAGCCCATGTCCTGGCCATTCTCCTGCGCCAGCCCCTCGAAATCGAGCGCCACGTCGGCGCGCTTGCCGGCGGCGATCAGGTCGCGGCGGGCGAGCGCCACCGGCTTGCCCGTGTCCTCCTCGTCGCCGGTGAGCACGATCTCGATGTTGGCGGCCTTCAGCGTTCCCGCCGCCTGCATCGCCCGGAGCGCAGCGATCATCACCACGTCGCCGCCCTTGTCGTCCTCGATCCCCGGCCCGCGCGCCCGGTCGCCTTCGCGAACGAACTTCTGGAACGGCGAGTCCGGCTCGAACACCGTGTCGAGATGCCCGATCAGCAGCAGCCGCTTGCCGCCGCGCCGCCCCGGATGAGTGGCGACGAGGTGGCCCGCGCGGCCGGTCTCGCGCAGCGGAATCCAGCGGACCTGAAAACCGAGCGGCTCGAGCTCGGCGCGAACCATCCGCCCGACCGCCTCGACCCCGGCGAGATTGTGGCTCCCGCTGTTCTGGTCGACCAGCTTCTGGAGCAGCGCGATGTGCCGCTCGCGCTCGGCATCGACGGTCTGGACCATGCGCCGCTCCGGCGCGGTCAGGGCGGCATGGGCGGGAACGGCAGCGGCGAGCAGGGCCGCCGGCATCAGGAAGCGCAGCATGGCTCGACACTAGCGGCTGGAGGCGCCCTCGCAAGGCATGGATCGGGCACAATCCACTGTCCTACTTGAAACCGATTTGGTTACATGTATCCGACTCGGTTTACCAGCAGGGAATGGGACATGAACGAAAATCTCGCATCCTCCCTCGTCGAGGCGCTGATCGAACGGGAAGGCGGCTACGTCAGCAACTCGGCGGACCGCGGCGGACCGACCCGCTACGGGATCACCGAGGCGGTGGCCCGCGCACACGGCTATTCGGGGCCGATGGACGCGCTTCCGCGCGACGAGGCGGTGGCGATCTACAAGCGCCTCTACTGGTTCCGACCAAGGCTCGATGCGATCGCCGAGCGCAGCACGCGCATCGCCGAGGAACTGTTCGACACCGGCGTGAACATGGGGCCGGCGGTCGCCGTCACCTTCCTGCAGCGCGCGCTGACCGCGCTCAACCGCAACGCCAAGGACTATCCCGACCTCGCCCCCGACGGCCGGGTCGGCCCGCGCACGCTCGCCGCGCTCGACGGCTATTTCGCGCGCCGCGGGCTCGGCGGCGGCGAGACGGTGCTGCTCCGCGCGCTCGAGGCGCTGCAGGGCGAGCGCTACCTCCGCCTCGCCGAACGCCGCCCGGCCAACGAGACCTTCCTCTACGGGTGGCTCGCCAACCGGCTCGGCAACGTCAGCTGACCAAGCCCGGCACTCTTCGCCCGACGCTGTGACCTTTCGGACCATTCGCGCGATCGACCCACCCACACAGGGAGCAAATCCATGGCCATTCTCGACGCCGTCATCGGCCCCATCGCCAACCTTCTCGACAAGATCATCCCCGACCCCCGCCAGCGCGACGAGGCCAAGCTCGCGCTGCTGAAGCTGCAGGGCGAGCAGGACCTCGCCGCGGTAAGCGCCCAGCTCCAGGCGATTGTCGCCGAGGCCAACTCGGCCGATCCCTGGACCAGCCGGGCCCGCCCCAGCTTCCTCTACATGATGTATGCGCTCATCCTTTGGTCGATCCCGATGGGCCTCATCGCCGCGGTCCAGCCGCAGATGGCGCAGGGCATCGCCGCCGGCATGACCACCTATCTCCGCGGCATCCCGGAGGAACTCTACACCCTCTTCGGCACCGGCTACCTCGGCTACACCGCGGCACGGACCTGGGGGAAGATCAAGGGGGTGGAGCGGTAACAATGTCCTTCTTCCCGGCTAGCAGAGAGTGACCCGAAGGGCCGGATGAGGGGGGCCGCGCTTCGGCGCCGCGCAACCGCGGCGTGGTCGCCCCTCACCCTTCCAGTGCTGACGCGGCGCCCCCCTCTTCCCGGCGGGGAGAGGGGCACAGGACCCATCCCCACCACCCAAACGTTCGCCCTCTAATGACCGCCCGACTTACCCGCCGCGCCCTTGTCGCCGGGGCTTTTGCCACCCTTGCCCTCGCCGCCTGCAGCCCCGCCGGCCTGCTCAACGGCGCCAGCAGCCTCGCCGGGGCCGACCGCGCCCACCGGGCCGCCGCCGGGAAGCCGTTCGGCCCCGACCCCCGGCTGAAGCTCGACGTCTGGGTGCCCGACCGGCGTCCGGCGGGGCCGCTCCCGGTGGTCGTCTTCTTCTACGGCGGCGGCTGGGTGGCGGGGAACCGGGGCGACTATGGGTTCGCCGGCCGGGCTCTCGCCGCGCGCGGGTTCATCGCCGTGGTTCCGGACTATCGCCTCGTACCCGAGGTCCGCTTTCCGACCTTCCTCCAGGACGGGGCGGCGGCGGTGCGCTGGGTCCACGACAATATCGCCCGCTTCGGCGGCGACCCGAACCGTATCGCGCTCAGCGGCCACAGCGCCGGCGCCTACAATGCCGCCATGCTCGCGCTCGACCCGCATTTTCTGGCCGACGCCGGGCTGCCGCCGCGCACGATCAAGGCGGCGGCGCTCCTGTCGGGGCCGTACGACTTCTATCCCTTCACCGAGCAGCGCGGGCGGGATGCGCTCGGCGCCTGGCCGCGCCCGCTCGAGACGCAGCCGGTCCACTTCGTCCGCCGCGACGCGCCGCCACTGCTGCTGCTTCACGGCAGCGCCGACGAGGTGGTCGAGCCGCGCAACAGCATCGCGCTGGCCGACGCCCTGCGCCGCGCCGGGGCGACGGTCGAACTGAGGATCTACCCCGGGCAGAGCCACATCGACCTCGCCAAGGCGCTGTCGCCGCTGTTCCGGCGGTCCAATCCCGCGCTGGCCGACTCGGCTCGCTTCCTCGCCCTGCACGACCGGCCGTAGCGGCCGGAACTCGCATCGCCCGCCACGGGTTGTTACGGGGAGAGAAGGACTCCGACCAACCGTGGCGACCCGCAGCGAATTGCCGCCCGACATCACGCCCCCGGCAACGCTGCGCCCGCGCCGCCGCAAGGCGCGCAACCTCAAGACTTGGGGCGCGACCTTCGCCCGCCGCCTGGGCTGGCAGCCGGTCGACCTCCTCAACACCATCGACCGCTATTTGCCGACCCGCAGCGGCGCCAACCTCGCCGCGCAGGGCGTCGCCTACGGTCTCCACCCGCGTCAGCGCCTCGACGTCTGGACTCCGTCCGCCCGCCGCCACCGCGGTCAGCCGCTGCCGGTGGTCGTCTTCTTCTATGGCGGCGGCTGGCACCGGGGTGAGCGGTCGCACTATGCCTTCGCCGGCGCGGCGCTGTCGGGTGAGGGCTTCGTGGTGGTCGTCCCCGACTACCGGCTCGTTCCCGAGGGCCGCTTCCCGGCCATGATCGAGGACGGCGCCGAGGCGATCCGCTGGGTTCGCGACCATGCCCACCTGTTCGGCGGCGATCCGGAGCGGATCAGCGTCTGCGGGCACAGCGCCGGCGCCTACATCGGCGCCATGCTCAGCCTCGACCGGCGCTGGCTGCGGCGGATCGGGGTCGATCCCAGGATCGTCCGCGCCGGCGCGCTGCTCGCCGGGCCATACGACTTCGCGCCTTTCACCGAGTATCGCGGCCGCAATGCCTTCGGCCATTGGAAGCGGCCTGAGGAGACCCAGCCGATCAGCTTCGCCCGGCGCAGCGCGCCGCCGCTGCTGCTGGCCACCGGCAGCAACGACAAGCTGGTCTACCCGCGCAATAGCCGACACCTCGCGCAGCGGCTGGCGGAGCTCGGCGCGCCGGCCGAATTCCGCAGCTATCGCGGCGTCGGGCACATCGACCTGATGCTGAGCTTCTCCCGCACCTTCCGCGGCCGCTCGCCCGCGCTGGCCGACGTGACCCGCTTCCTGCTCGATCACAGCTGACGCTTGCAGCGCCTCGGCGCGCTTCCCACATCGCCGCTCAAGGAGCGGGTACGAAGCATGGAACAATGGCACGGGACGACGATCCTGGGCGTTCGGCGCGACGGCAGGACCGTCATCGCCGGCGACGGTCAGGTATCGATGGGCAACACGGTGATGAAGCCCAACGCGAAGAAGGTCCGCCGGCTCGGCGCCGAAGGCAAGGTGATCGCCGGGTTCGCCGGCGCGACCGCCGACGCCTTCACCCTGTTCGAGCGGCTGGAGAAGAAGCTCGAACAGTATCGCGGCCAGCTGATGCGCGCCGCGGTTGAGCTCGCCAAGGACTGGCGCACCGACAAATATCTGCGCAACCTTGAGGCGATGATGATCGTCGCCGACGAGGAGACGATGCTGATCCTCACCGGCAACGGCGACGTGCTCGAGCCCGAGGCGGGGATCGCGGCGATCGGCTCGGGCGGCAACTATGCGCTGGCCGCGGCCCGCGCACTCGCCGACTATGAGCCCGACGCCGAGAAGCTCGCCCGCCGCGCCATGGCAATCGCCGCCGAAGTCTGCGTCTTCACCAACGACCGGCTGACAGTCGAGACGGTCTAGGCCGTCGCACAAGGAACAACATGAACGACAATCTCACTCCTAAGGCGATCGTTGCTGCATTGGACGAGCATATCGTCGGCCAGACCGAGGCCAAGCGCGCGGTCGCGGTGGCGCTGCGCAACCGCTGGCGGCGGCAGCGGCTCGGCGCCGATTTGCGCGACGAGGTCACGCCCAAGAACATTTTGATGATCGGCCCGACAGGCTGCGGCAAGACCGAGATCAGCCGGCGGCTGGCGAAGCTCGCCGACGCACCCTTCGTCAAGGTCGAGGCGACCAAGTTCACCGAGGTCGGCTACGTCGGCCGCGACGTCGAGCAGATCGCCCGCGACCTGGTCGAGGAGGCGGTCCGGCTCGAGCGCGAGCGGCGCCGCCTGAAGGTCAAGGATGCCGCGGAGGGCGCGGCGATGGACCGGCTGCTCGACGCGCTCACTGGCAAGGGCTCGTCGGAGGCGACCCGCGAGAGCTTTCGCCAGCGCTTCCGCGACAAGGCGCTGGACAACGCCGAGGTCGAGATCGAGGTCAGCGAGGCGCCCGCCATGCCGTTTGAGATGCCGGGCAACGGCATCGGCATGATCAACCTCTCAGAGATGATGTCCAAGGCGATGGGCGGCGCGCCCAAGAAGCGGCGCAAATTGAAGGTTCCCGACGCATTCACGCGGCTGGTCGAGGAAGAGGCCGACAAGCGGCTCGATCAGGACGATGTCGCCCGCGTCGCGCTGGCCGACGCCGAGGCCAACGGGATCGTCTTTCTCGACGAGATCGATAAGATCGCGGTGAGCGACGTGCGCGGCGGGTCGGTCAGCCGCGAGGGCGTCCAGCGCGACCTTCTGCCCCTGATCGAGGGCACCACGGTGTCGACCAAGTACGGGCCGCTCAAGACCGACCATATCCTGTTCATCGCCTCGGGCGCCTTCCACGTCGCCAAGCCCGCCGACCTTCTTCCCGAGCTCCAGGGACGATTGCCGATCCGGGTCGAGCTGAGCGCGCTCAGCCAGGAAGACTTCGTCCGGATCCTCTCCGCGACCCGCGCCAGCCTCACCGACCAGTACAAGGCGCTGCTCGCCACCGAGGAGGTGTCCGTTGGCTTCACCGACGACGGGATCGCCGCGCTCGCGCGCATCGCCGCCGAGGTCAACGAGGCGGTCGAGAACATCGGCGCGCGCCGGCTCCAGACCGTGATGGAGAAGCTGCTCGAGGATATCAGCTTCGAAGCCGAGGATCGGCGGGGCGAGACGCTCACCGTCAACGCCGGGTTCGTCGATCGCCAGCTCTCCTCAATCGCCCGCAACGCCGACCTGTCGCGCTACGTCCTGTAAGCTTGCGGTCATCCTCCCGAATCACTCGCTTCGCCGTAAAGGCTGAACCTCCGTGCGCGCAGGGCCGTTGGAAACGGCAGAAAAACGGAGGTTTTGATGAGTATCCGAGCCAAATTGCTGAGCGCCGCGCTGCTGACGGCCTGCTCGCCGGCGCTGGTCCATGCCCAGACGGCGACCACCACCGCCCCGGTGGTGAAGCCGACGACGCCGGCCCAGACCCGGACGACAACGACGAACAGCACGACCGCGACGACGCCGGTTCCGGATTCCACCGGCACGATGATGGGCACGCAGCGGACGACCGACACGACCGCGACGACGACCACGCAGCCGGCGACCCCCGCCACCTCGGCCACCCCGAACGGGGCGGGCACGCCCGCCACTCCGGCGACCCCGGCCACGCCCGCCTCGCCGAGCGCGACCCAGCGCACCACCTCGACGACGACCACGGCTCCTGACGCCAGCGGGACGTCGGCCACGTCGACCACGACCACGACCACCGAACCCGCGACCGACAAGACCGGTGCGACGGTGACCGCCGCGACCGCCGCCGACATCAAGGCCGGCGTTCCGGTGTTCGACGCCCAGGGCGGCGTCGTCGGCAAGGTCGAGAAGGTCAGCGCCAGCGGCGTGGTGGTCGCCACGGGCAAGGCCCGCGCCGAGATCCCGACCACCAGCTTCGGCAAGAACGACAAGGGCCTCGTCATGAGCATGACCAAGGCCGAGCTCGAGGCGGCGTCGGCCAAGGCGGCCCCGGCTGCATCGACCAAGACGACCACCCGGTCGAAGAAGAAGTAGCGGCTTGCCCGCGCGCGACCCGGCCGGTCAGCCCGGCTGGGGTACCGCGTCGGGTTGCACTTCGGGCAGCACGGACCCGTCGTCTGCCTCGGGCAGGCGGCGGGTCAGCGTGCCAGCCAGCAGCAGGAAGCAGAGTCCCGCGCCGCCGACGATCTCGGCGTGGAGCAGCCAGAAGGAACGCGCGGGCCAGCTCCCGTAGAGCCCGCCGAGCCGGCCGCTGACCAGGCTTCCGGTCGTCACCGCCAGCATGACCAGCCCGAGCATCGCGCCGCGGGTCCGCTCCGGCGCTCGGGTCAGGAAAAAGGCGTTGGTGACCGGCGCGAAGAACAGCCAGCCGCTGTTCGAGACCAGGTGGAACAGCACCGGCAGCACCAGGGGGACGCGCTCCGGGCTTCCGCGCGGCTGCGACGCCGCGGCCAGGATCAGCACCCCAGCGGCGAAGATCAGGCAGCCGATCCCCATCTTGGCCGGCATCGACGGCTCGCGTCCGCGTTCCGCCTGCCGCCGCCAGAACAGCAGCGCGAGCGGCAGGAACAGCACCGGGCTGATCCCGTCGAGCGATTGGAGCCAAGGCACCGGCACCGGGAAGCCGAGCACGACCATGTCGACCTGGTCGCGCACCCACAGGTTGTAGGTGTTCCAGACCTGGGTCTGCGCGATCCAGAACCCGCTCAGCAGCGGCCAGACGGCGAGCAGCAACCCAACCCGCCGCCGCTCCTCCTGCGATAGCGGGACGCGCTCGGCCGGCGCCGCGCGCGGCGGCTCGGGGGCGAGATAGCGCTGCCCCCAGACGTAGAGCAGCAGCCCCGCCAGCATCCCCAGCCCGGCAAAGCCGAACCCGACGTGCCAGCCCCAGAAGGCGGCCAATGCGCCGGTCGCAATCGGGGCGATGAACGCGCCGACGTTGATCCCGAGATAGTAGAGCTGGAAGGCGTCGGCCTGGCGCCGGTCGCCGGCGGGGTAGAGCAGCTTGAGCTGCGGCATAAGGTTGCCGCGCAGCAGCCCGGCGCCGACCGCCACGAACAGCATGCCGAACAGGAAGCTTGCGTCGAAGGCAAGGCTGAAATGGCCGATCGTCATCAGCAGCGCGCCGAGCGTGACGGTCAGCCGCCGGCTGAGGAAACGGTCACCGATCCATCCGCCGAGGATCGGGGTGGCGTAGACCAGCGCGACGTAGATGCCGAACGTTTGGGTCGCGAGCGCCTCAATGGTGAGCGGGCCGGTCACCGCCTCGATTGCTCGGCGGAACGGCCCGAGCGCGACCACCCGCTCGGCATGGCCTGGCGTCAGCAGCTCCCCCGCGAGATAGAGCGTGAGGATCGCCTGCATGCCGTGGAAGCTGATGCGGTCCCACAGCTCGGTCCCGGCGAGCACCCACAGTCCGCGCGGGTGACCCAGCATCGCCTCGTCCCGCGCCGCCGCTCCGTCCGAGGTCATTCACGCTCCCGCGACCGTTGGTTGGCCAGCCTGTCACATCAGGAGCCCGCGGGCAAAGTCTCGGTCGATGGTTCGCGATAGCGCCACGTCAGTCCCTGCGCGAAGGGCGGCCACAGGCTGGTCCTGACGCCTGCCAGCCGCAGCCGGTCCGCGGTCCAGGCATTGCAGGTGGCGAGCGCGTTGGCCCGGCCGGTCCCACGGTAAAAGGCATCTGCCGGCCCGTAGCCCGAATGGTCGATCCGCCGCGGGCGCCCCCGCGGGTCCAGCGCGAAGCCGGCGCGGATCGCCGCCCACAGCCGGCGATATTCCTCGGGGCGCAGCCGGATCGTCCGGGCGTGCCACGCCGGGTCGCTCACCCACTCGACGTGCATCACCCGCTCGCCGCCCGCGAGCGCCGACCAGAGCGTCCGTGGGCGTAGGTCGCGCCAGCGCGGCGTGTCGAGATAGACCCTTTTCTCGCCCATCCCGAACGCCACCCAGCGCGCGCCGGGATCGGGATCGGCGAAGTCCCGCGTCGGCAGCAACGGCCTCCAGTCGAGCCCCTCGGCGCGAGCCGGGAGAACGAGATCGGTGTGGATCCCGTTGGATGCGAGATAGACGGTGACGCCCTGCGCGGGCTCGCGCCAGGCGCCATTGGCCGGGATCAGCGATCCTGCCAACGCCGCCGCGAGATACAGCGCGGGCAACGCCAGAATGGCCAGCAACAGGCGTTTTCCCGCGCTTCGACGCCGGCGCCGTCGCGCCATTTGCCACCCCTCCCTTGCCTTGCCCGGCTGGCCCCACTAGATGCCGCGCCTTGATAGTCGGGGCGTAGCGCAGCCTGGTAGCGCATCACACTGGGGGTGTGGAGGTCGCAGGTTCGAATCCTGTCGCCCCGACCATCTTGCCCCTTTGAGCGAGTGTCATCGAAGCGGATGTCATCCCATTTCCTCCTGAGCACGGCTGCAGCCGCGGGCGCCCCGGGCGGCGCCGCCGCCGGCCTCTCCTTCCTGATCCCGATGGGGCTGATGCTCCTGATCTTCTGGCTGCTGGTGTGGCGGCCGCAGGCGCAGCAGGTGAAGACCCATCGCGCCGCGATCGCCGCGGTCAAGAAGGGTGACGAGGTGATCCTCGGCGGCGGCATCCGCGGCAGGGTGACCAAACTGGTCGGCGACGACGAGGCCGAGGTGGAGATCGCCCCGACCGTCCGCGTCCGGGTGGTCAAGTCGACCTTCACCCAGGTGGTGACCGCCGCCTCGACCAAGCCGGCGAACGACTGATGCTCGATTTCCCCAAGTGGAAGGTCTGGACGATCTTCCTCGTGATCGCGGTCGGGATCGTGCTGGCGGTGCCCAGCCTGTTCCCCAAGTCACAGGTCGAGACCTGGCCGTCGTGGGCGCCCAAGGAGCAGATCAGCCTCGGACTCGATCTCGCCGGCGGCTCGCACCTCCTGCTCGAGGCCGATGCCGTCGACGCCGCCAAGCAGCGCGTCGCGGCGATGGAGGACGAGGTTTCGACCGAACTCCGCCGCGATCCACGGATCGAGATCGGCGACGTGTCGACCGCCAACAGCCGCCTGAGCTTCATGGTCCGCGACCCGACCCAGCTCGATGCCGCGGTCGAGCGGATTCGGACTCTGACCCGCCCGGTCGCGCTGACCGGCGCGCGCGATTGGGACGTGGCGGTGGTCGACCAAACCCGCATCGTTCTCACGCCGACCGCGACGGGCTCGGCCAATGCGCTGAAACAAGCGATGACCGTCGCCCGCGACGTCGTGCGCCGCCGCATCGATCCGAGCGGCACCAAGGAAGTCACCGTCATCAACGAGGGCGACAACCGCATTCTCGTCCAGGTCCCGGGCGTCGAGAACCCCGAGGCGCTGAAGAAGCTGATCGGCCAGACCGCCCGTCTCGAGTTCAAGCTGGTCGACCTCCAGGCCAACCCGCAGGAAGTCGCGGCGGGTCACGCGCCGGCCGGCAGCCAGGTCCTGCCGATGGCCAGCGGCGGCGGCGCCATCGCGGTCAAGCGCCGGGTGATCGTGTCCGGCGACCAGGTTACCGATGCGCGCCAGAGCTTCGACCAGGACGGCCGCCCGGTGGTCACGCTCAAGTTCAACACGGCGGGCGCCAAGCGCTTCGCCCGGGTCACCCAGGAAAATACCGGCAAGCCCTTCGCGATCATCCTCGACGACAAGGTGCTGTCGGCGCCCAACATCAACGAGCCGATCCTCGGCGGCTCGGCGCAGATCAGCGGCAACTTCACCGTCCAGAGCGCCAACGACCTCGCGATCAGCCTCGCCTCGGGCAAGCTGCCGGTGAAGCTGAACGTGGTCGAGGAGCGCAGCGTCGGGCCCGACCTCGGCAAGGACTCGATCCACAAGGGCGCGATCGCCTCGATCGTCGCGGTGCTCGCGGTGATCGTGTTCATGCTGCTGACCTATGGCCGCTTCGGGGTCTATGCGACCGCCGCGCTGATCGTGAACGCCTTCCTGATCCTCGGCATCATGGCGATGTTCAACGCCACGCTGACCCTGCCCGGGATCGCCGGCTTCATCCTGACGATCGGTGCCGCGGTCGATGCGAACGTGCTGATCAACGAGCGCATCCGCGAGGAACTGCGTCGCGGTCGGCGGGTGCTCGACGCGATCGAGACCGGCTACCACGAGGCGCGGCGCGCGATCTTCGACGCCAACCTCACCCACGTCATCGCGGCGATGCTGATGGTCTACTTCGGCTCGGGCCCGGTCCGCGGCTTCGCGGTGGTCCTGCTGATCGGCGTCGTCACCTCCTTCTTCACCGCCGTCTTCTTCACCCGCATGCTGGTCGCGCTGTGGGCACGGCGCTCGCGTCCGCGCGAACTGCATATCTAGGGGCTGCCAGCGATGAAGCTGCTCAAGCTTGTTCCCGAGAACACCAATCTCGACTTCATGCGCTACCGCAACGTGGCGCTGGTGATCTCGCTGATCGTCACCGTGCTGGCGATCGGCTTCACCGCCGTCCAGGGGCTGAACTTCGGCGTCGACTTCGTCGGCGGCCAGATGATCCGCACCACCTTCGCCCGGCCGATCGACGTCGAGCAGCTGCGCGGCCGGGTCGAGGGGCTGCACCTCGGCGAGGCGAACATTCAGGAGTTCGGCGGACCGACCACCTACCAGATCCGGCTGCCGCGGCCGGGCGGCGGTGCCAACGCCGCCAACCTTGCCGCCGAGCGGGTCAAGTCGATGCTCGCCGCCGACTATCCCGGCTCGCGGATCGACTCGGTCGACACCGTCTCGGGCAAGGTCTCGGAGGAGCTGGCGCAGAACGGCGCGATCGCGATCGCCCTCGCCATGCTCGGCATCGCCATCTATATCTGGTTCCGCTTTGAATGGCAGTTCGGGGTCGGCGCGCTGCTGACGCTTGGCCACGACGTCGCCATGACGCTCGGCTTCTTCAGCTTCACCCGGTTGCCGGTCGACCTCAACGTCGTCGCCGCGATCCTCACCATCATCGGCTATTCGCTCAACGACACGGTCGTCATCTACGACCGCATCCGCGAGAACCTCCGCAAGTACCGCAAGATGGCGATCCTGCCGCTGCTCAACCTCTCGCTCAACGAGACTCTGGCGCGCACCGTCGTCACCTCGCTGACCGTGTTGATCGCACTCGGGATCCTGATGGCGATCGGTCCCGAAGTCGTGTTCGGCCTCGCCATCGCCATCTTCCTCGGCGTGTTCATCGGCACCTATTCGTCGATCTACATCTCGGCCCCGGTTCTCGTCTGGCTCGGCATCAACCCGTCGAGCTTCGTCAAGAACGAGGAGCCGGATCCGACCGCCAAGGCCGAGCCGCAGCGGGTCTGACCCGGGCGGATGCGCAAGGCGGGGTTCAGCTTGGCCGCGCCAAGCAGCGCTTGGCTCCCCCCAGACCCCACGCTAGAAGGCGACCCATGTCGAAGATGACCCGTTTCGCGCCGGCCCTGATCGCCTGTGCCGTGCTGCTGCCCGCCGTGTCCGGCTGCGCCGGCAAGAAGGCCAAGGGCGACACCAACTATGTGGCCCGCGACGTCAACACGCTCTACGCGCTCGCCAAGAAGAACCTCGACCAGCAGAACTATGCCGATGCGGCCAAGCTGTTCGACGAGGTCGAGCGGCAGCACCCCTATTCGGTCTGGGCCCGCCGGGCGCAGCTCATGAGCGCGTTCAGCTACTACATGGCGAAGCAGTACACCGACGCGGTGAGCTCGGGGAACCGATTCCTGTCGATCCACCCCGGCAACAAGGACGCGCCCTACGCCAGCTATCTGATCGCGATGAGCTACTACAATCAGATCGCAGACGTGACCCGCGACCAGAAGATCACCCAGCAGGCCAGCGACAGCTTCGGCGAGCTGATCCGCCGCTATCCCGACAGCCGCTACGCCTCCGACGCGCGGCTCAAGCTCGACCTCATCAACGACCATCTCGCCGGCAAGGAGATGGAGGTCGGCCGCTTCTACCAGCGCTCGGGCCAGTGGCTGGCCTCGGTCACCCGCTTCCGCAGCGTGGTCGACAAGTACCAGACCACCAGCCACGCGCCCGAGGCGCTCGAGCGGCTGACCGAATCTTACCTCGCGCTCGGCTTGCCGGACGAGGCGGAGAAGTCGGCGGCGGTGCTCGGCAAGAATTATCCGGGCAGCGTCTGGTACAAGCGCGCCTTCACGCTGATCCAGACCAAGATGCCGCGCCAGGCGGCGCAAACGGCGTCGGCCAAGTAGAGAGGAGCCGCGCCCCCGCTCGATGCTGAGGCAGCTCGTCATCCGCGACGTGGTGCTGATCGAGCGGCTCGAGCTCGAGTTCGGTGCCGGCCTCGGCGTGCTGACCGGGGAGACCGGTGCCGGCAAGTCGATCCTGCTCGACAGCCTCGGCCTGGCGCTTGGCGCGCGCGCCGATGCCGGGCTGGTCCGCAGCGGCCAGGACGGCGCCGCCGTCTCCGCGGCGTTCGACGTGCCGGCTGACCACCCGTCCGCCGCGCTGCTCGACGAACTGGGCATGGACTCCGAGCCGGGCGAGCCGCTGCTGCTGCGTCGGACCGTCAAGGCGGATGGCGGCAGCCGCGGCTTCGTCGGCGGCAGCCCGGCGCCGGCCGGGACTCTGCGCGAGCTGGGCTCGACCTTGGTGGAGATCCACGGCCAGCACGACGATCGCGGGCTGCTCAACCCCAAGGGCCATCGCGCCCTGCTCGACACGTTCGGCAAGCTCGACACCCGCGGCGTGGCGCAGGCATGGAGCCGCGTAGCGCAGCTCGAGCGCGACCTCGCCGAGGCTCGGGCGACCGCCGACAGCGCGGAGCGCGATCGCGACTATCTCCAGCATGCCGCCGCCGAGATCGCCGCGCTGGCGCCCGAGCTCGGCGAGGAGACCAGCCTCGCCGAGGAGCGCGCCGCGATGCAGGCCGGCGCCAAGGCCGGCGAGACGCTGACCGGCCTCGACGAGCTGCTCGGCGGCTCCGACGGCGCGCTCGCGCAGCTCCGCTCGGCCGCCCGCAGGATCGAGCGCGGGGCGGCCGAACACGAGCTCCTCGCCGAAGCGCTCGCCAGCCTCGACCGCGCGGTCATCGAGGCGAGCGAGGCCGAGGACCGGATCGCCCGCGCCGCCGAGGGGCTCGCCTTCGACCCGCGCCGGCTGGAAACGGTCGAGAGCCGCCTGTTCGACATTCGCGCGCTCGCCCGCAAGCACCGGGTCGAGCCCGATGCGCTCGCCGCGCTCGGCGAGGAGATGCAGGCGCGGCTTCAGGCAATCGAGGCCGGCGGCGAGCGGATCGCCATGCTCGAGACCGAGCTGACCCACGCCCGCGCCGCGTTCGACACCGCCGCCGCCGCCCTTTCCGACCAGCGCCGTGCCGCCGGCGCCCGGCTCGACGACGCCGTCGCCGCCGAGCTCGCGCCCCTGAAGCTCGACGCCGCCCGCTTCCGCACCGCGATCGCTTCCGCCGAGCCGGGCCCGAGCGGCACCGACCGGGTCGAGTTCGAAGTCTCGACCAACCCCGGCGCACCGTTCGGTCCGCTGACCCGCATCGCCTCGGGCGGTGAGCTGTCGCGCTTCATCCTCGCCCTGAAGGTCGCGCTGGCAGAGGCCGGCGGCGCCTCGACAATGATCTTCGACGAGATCGACCGCGGGGTCGGCGGCGCCGTCGCGTCGGCGATCGGCGAGCGGCTGGCCCGCCTCGCCGGCCGCGCCCAGCTCCTCGTCGTCACCCATTCGCCGCAGGTCGCCGCCCGCGCCGCGCATCACTTCCGGATCGAGAAGGCGCACGGTCCGGACGGCACCCGGACCACGGTCGTCCGCCTGTCCGACGCCGAACGCCGCGAGGAGATCGCCCGGATGCTGTCGGGCGCGGCGATCACCGACGAGGCGCGCGCCCAGGCCGCCCGGCTGCTCGAGGCGGCGTGACCGGCTGGGCGGCGCTGCTCCGCGCCGTCAACGTCGGCGGCACGGGCAAGCTGCCGATGGCCGAGCTCAAGGCGCTGGCCGACGAGCTCGGCCTGTCCGCCGCCCGCACTTTCATCGCCAGCGGCAATCTGGTGTTCGCCGACGGACGCGACGCGGACGAGCTGCGCGCGCTGCTCGATCAGGCGCTCCGCGACCGCTTCGGTCTGTCCACCGCGGTCCACCTCCGCACCGCCGCCGAGCTGCGCGCGATCGTTGGGCGGAACCCCTTCGCCGATGCGCCGGGCAACACCACCGTCGCCATCTTCCTCGACCGCCCGCCATCCGCCGTCGACCTCGACCGGGTCAGCGGACAAGGCGTTGAGCGGCTGGCGCTCGGCCCGCGCGAAATCTATGTCGCCTATGGTCCGGGCATGGGCCGGTCCCGGCTGCGCATCCCGGCGGCAGCGACCGGCACCGCCCGCAACATGAACAGTGTCGCCCGGCTCGCGGCGATGGCAGAGGAGCTTCGATGACCGACTACAAGCCGATCCCGACCGAGTTCGAGGGCGAAAGCCTGGAGAGCGCCTGGCTCCCGGTGCCCGGGGTGCAGAGCGCGCCCTCGGTGCTCATCTTCCCCACCGTCATGGGCGTGACCGATCTCGAGCTCGGGTTCGGCGCGAAGCTCAACGCCAAGGGCTACAGCGCGCTGGTCGGCGACCTGTTCGGGAAGAAGTTTCACGGCGCGCCGCGCGATACGATGTTCGGCGAGCTCAACCGCCTCAAGGGCGACCGCGCCGCGCTCCGCCGCCGCGTCATCCACTTGTTCGAGACGATGCAGGCGCAGGATGGCAGCGAATCGCAGCGCACCGCCGCGATCGGCTTCTGCTTCGGCGGCCTTTGCGCGCTCGACCTCGCCCGCTCGGGCACCCAGCTGGACGGCGTGGCGAGCTTCCACGGCTTGTTCGACCCGCCCGGCCTGCCGCCGGAAAAGATCAAGCCCAAGGTCATCGCTTTCCACGGCTGGGACGACCCGATGGTCAAGCCGGACGCGGTCGAGGCGCTCGCCAGGGAGCTGACCGACGCCGGCGCCGACTGGCAGATCCACGCCTATGGCCATGTCGGCCACGGCTTCACCAATCCCAACGCGTCGAGCGAGATCGGCATCCCCGGGGTGCAGTACAACGAGCTCGCCGCCAAGCGCAGCTGGGCTAATCTCGAGCTGTTCCTCGGAGAACTCTTTGGCGAGTGACCCGGCGACCCTCGGGGAGGCGGAGGCCGCGAACCGGCTGATGCGGCTGGCGCGCGAGATCGCGCGGCACAACCGGCTCTACCACGACCAGGACGCGCCGGCGATCAGCGATGCCGACTATGACGCGCTGGTGCGGGAGAATGCGGCGCTCGAGGCCGCCTTCCCGCACCTCGTGCGCGCCGACTCGCCATCGCGGCAGGTCGGCGCGGCGCCCACCTCCGCGCTCGCCAAGGTCACCCACGCTCGGCCGATGCTGAGCCTGGAGAATGGCTTCAGCGACGAGGACGTGCGCGAGTTCGTCGCGCGGGTCCGCCGCTTCCTCAGCCTTCCCGCCGACGAGCCGGTCGCGCTCACCGCCGAGCCCAAGATCGACGGCCTGTCCTGCTCGCTCCGCTACGAGGGCGGCGGGCTGGTCCTCGCCGCCACCCGCGGCGACGGCGCCATCGGCGAGGATGTCACCCCCAACGTCCGCACAATCGGCGACATCCCGCAGGTGCTTGACGGCGCGGCCGCGACGATGGAAGTGCGCGGCGAAATCTACATGGCCAAGTCCGACTTCGCGGCGCTGAACGGTCGCCAGGAAGAGAGCGGCGGCAAGGTCTTCGCCAACCCGCGCAACGCCGCGGCCGGTTCGCTCCGCCAGAAGGATGCGGGGATCACCGCGGCCCGCCCGCTGCGCTTCCTTGCCCACGGCTGGGGCGAGCTGTCGGAGCCGCTCGGCCCGACCCAGTTCGCCGCGATGCAGCGCCTCGAAGCCCTCGGCTTCCCGGTCAGCGACCTGTTCGTGCGCTGCGAGACTGTCGAGGACGCGCTCGCCCACTACCGCCTGATCGAACAGCGCCGCGCCGACCTCCCGTTCGACATCGACGGGGTCGTCTACAAGGTCGACCGGATCGACTGGCAGGAGCGGCTCGGCTTCGTCGGCCGCGCGCCGCGCTGGGGCCTCGCCCACAAGTTCCCCGCCGAGAAGGCGGAGACGACGCTCGAGCGGATCACCATTCAGGTCGGCCGCACCGGCAAGCTGACGCCGGTCGGCCGCCTCACCCCGGTCGGCGTCGGCGGGGTGATCGTCGCCAACGTCACGCTCCACAACCGCGACGAGATCGCCCGCCTCGGCCTGCGCGAAGGCGACCGGGTCCGCATCCAGCGTGCCGGCGACGTCATCCCGCAAGTGGTCGAGAACCTCAGCCGCGACGAGCAGCGCGCGCCTTATGTCTTTCCCGACCATTGCCCCGAATGCGGCTCCGAAGCCGTCGCGGAAGAGGGCGAGGTCGACGTCCGCTGCACCGGCGGTCTCATCTGCCCCGCCCAGCGCATCGAGCGGCTCAAGCATTTCGTCAGCCGCGGCGCGATGGACATCGAGGGACTGGGCGAGAAGTCGATCCTCGAGTTCGTCGAATTGGGCTGGCTGCACGGCCCCGCCGACATCTTCCGCCTCGCCGAGCATCGCGCCGATCTCATCGGCCGCGAGGGCTGGAAGGAGAAGAGCGTCGACAACCTTCTCGCCGCGATCGACGCCAAGCGCGGCTTCGACCCGGCGCGGCTGCTGTTCGGGCTCGGCATCCGCCACGTCGGGATCGTCACCGCGCGTGACCTGATGAAGTGCTTCGGCACGGTCGAGGCGCTCGAAGGCGCGGCCGTGAACGAGAATGGCCAGGCCGAGCTCTCCGCGGTCGAGGGCGTCGGCCCGGTCGTCGCCGAGGCGATCTGCGACTTCTTCCACGAACCCCACAACCGCGAAGCGCTCGCCGACCTGCTCGCGCTCGCCCGGCCCGCCGCCTTCGTCAGCCAGGCGCGCGACACGGCGTGGAGCGGCAAGACGATCGTCTTCACCGGCAGCCTCGAGACGATGAGCCGCGACGAGGCCAAGGCGCAGGCCGAACGCCTCGGTGCGCGCGCCGCGGGCAGCGTCAGCGCCAAGACCGACCTGGTTGTCGCTGGCCCGGGCGCCGGATCCAAGCTCAAGAAGGCGGCCGAACTCGGCGTCCGGGTGGTCGACGAGGCGGAATGGGCGAAGATCGTGGCGGAGGCCTGACGCCGCCTAGTTCTTGGTCCATTGCAGCCAGGGCCTCCGGATCGGCCGGCGCGCCGGTGCCAGGAGCGGTGCGGTCGCATAGCCGAGCGCCCCGAGAACGACGCCCATCCGCTCCGCCAGCGCCGCGTTGCTGCGCCAGAAGCGCTCGCGAATCCAGGCGCAGGTCTCGTCGCCCAGCAGCCGCTCCGTGCTCGGCACCGCGCCGAACACCGGGCTTCGGTTCAGCCGTTCCAGCAGCCATTTGCGCGCGGTGTACCAATAGGGAAGGTGGAACAGCACGGTCTTGTCGGCGACCGCGCGTCGGGTGAACAGGTTGGCGCCCCGCACCACCGGGATCAGCCCGGTGCGGTACGCCCCGTTGACCCCGCGCAGCGAGGTCTCGCTCGGCGGCTCCAGCCCCAGTTCGGCGCAGAAGCGCACGAGGAAGCCGGCGCGGTCGCGGCGGAACTGCTCAAATGCGAAGACATGGACGCGGTCGCGCCCGAACAGCCGGTCGTAGTGCGCGACCAGCCGGTCGAACTCGAATGCCGCGAAGTCGAACCGCGGCACCTTGAGCGGCCGCTGGTGGCCGAGGTGCCGGTAGTCGGCGGGGAAAAGATAACGACTCGCGCTCGTGGTGCCACCCTCGCGCAGATACTGGTGGTAGTGGGACGCGGCGAGCGCGGCCTGCTCGCGCACGAAGATGACGACCTCTCCGTCTGGTGCCACCGCGTGAAGCTCGCTCGCCAGTTCCTTCGCGACATAGCAGCTCAGCAGCCCGCCATTGTGGAGGATGCCGGAGAGATCCTCCTCGCAGATGATCGCCGGCTCGGCCTCGTCCAGCCCCAGCGAGAGACGCGCCGCGGCGGGGTCGAAACCGAGCGGCGAGCCCGCCAGCAGGGTCGAGCGGACCAGCCGCCGGTCGAGGTAGCGGCGCCCTGACAACGCCGGGTAGAATTCATCCTGGAACCAGCTGGTGGCGGTCTTGTGAACCCCGACGTGGAGGATGGGTCCGGGCCGGCGCTCGCGGGCGAAGAACAGCCGCCCGTCGGACGCGTCTACGCGTCGGAGGCGTGTGTCGCCGTCTCCAGCACCAGGACGCGCCATTCTCCCTTTCCGCCGTCAACAAGCGCGCAATTCAGCCGTTTGTAAGCTTCTGCTACCGCGTCGGCTTGGGAGTCCAAGAGCCCGGCGAGCAAGATGGTTCCACCCGGCGCGACCGACTCCACGAACGCCGGCGCAAGCTCGATCAGCGGCCCCGCGAGGATGTTGGCGATGAGCAGGTCGAACGGCGCCCGCGCCGCGAGCAGCGGGTGGTCCATGCCGTCGGCGACCGCCAACAGCAGCTCGCCCGTGCCATGGCCGGCCCGGACCTCGTTGATCGCGGCATTCTCCTCGGTGACGTCGATCGAGACAGGATCGATGTCGGTCGCGACGCCCTTTGCCTCGGGCCAGAGCGCCAGCGCGGCGAAGGCGAGCAGCCCGGTGCCGGTGCCGATGTCGGCGATGTTGCGGAACGTCTTGCCCGCGCGCTCGAGCCTGTCGAGCGCGGCGAGGCATCCCGCGGTCGTCGCATGCTGGCCCGTGCCGAAGGCGAGTCCGGCGTCGATCTCGAAGCTGGTCGCTCCCGCCGGACGGTCGTCGCGGTGGGTCGGCGTATGGACGAAGAAGCGGCCCGCGCGGATGGGCTCGAGCCCCGCCTGGCTCAACGTCACCCAGTCGCTCTCGACCAGTTCCTCGACCGTCACCGCGCCCTGCCCCAGCCCGGCCAGGAGGGCCTGCTCCTCGGCGCTCGGCGCATGGTCGAAATAGGCGTGGAGAAGCCACTCGTCAGGACGATGCGGATCCGGTTCGTCGGCGACCAGCACCGGCGCGCTCGCCTGGTCGGCGAACAGCTCCTCGCCCTCGGGCAGCGCTTCCGCCTGCGCCCGGCTGCAGGCCAGGGTCGCGCGCCAGCTCGTCATTTGACCGCTTCCCTCGCGAGGCGCTCGTCGAGGTCGCGCCCGCGCTTCGCCGCGTAGGCCTTGCATCCGCCCTCGTCGAGCAGCGGCTTGCCGGCGGCGATCCGCTCCCGGAACTGGCTGGCGTCGGGGTGCGGGGTCAGCAGGATCTCGCAGCGCGACGCCGCCAGCTTGGCCAGCGAGGCGCGGAAGGCCGCGACATAGGCGGGATGGTCGCTGAAGCGGTAATCCTTGCCGCTCACCGGCGAGAGGCTGTCGGCATAGACCATCGTCCGGCACACCGCGCCGTCGCATGCCTCCCACCGCCAGCTGGTCGCCCCCGCCGTGTGTCCCGGCGTGGCGATCGCGTCGATGCGGAGATTGTCGAGGACGAGGGAGTCGCCGTCGCGGACCACTCGCTCGACGCGGACCGGCGGGAAGGGCTTGATGGTCCCAAACTGCGGATCGTCGCGCGCCGGCTGGCCGGTCTCGAGCACTCGCGCCGCGGCGGCGGAGGCGACCACCGCGGCGCCGCTCAGCTTCTGCAGGCGGGCGACGCCGCCGACATGGTCGGCATGCTCGTGGCTGACGAGGATGTAGCGGATGTCGCGCAGGCGGAAGCCCAGCTCGCGGATGTTGTCGGCGATAAGGTCGGCGTCGGCCTCGGTGCCGCCGTCGATCAGCACATTGCCCTGCGCGCCGACGATCAGGATCGAGGCGATGCCGCAGGTCCCGACATAATAGGTGTTGGCGTGAAGCCGGACCGGCGGCGCCGGCTTCTCCCAGTCGGTCGAGGTCCCGCATTCCGCGGCCCAGGCGGGACCGGCCTGCTCGATCGGCGCGCGCGGGAGCTCGGGATGCGGCGGCACCTTGCCGAGCGGGACGGTGATCTGCTGCATCGCCAGCAGCAGCGCGAGAAGACTAGCGAACAAAGCTTGCTCCGTTGACGTCGACCACTGCCCCGGTCGCGCTCGGCGGCGCCTCGGTGGCGAGCCAGCGGATCGTCTCCGCGACCTCGTCGGTGCTGGCGACCCGGCCGAGCGGGATGTCGGCGAGCAGCTGCTCGCCGCCGCGGCTGGAGAGATAATCCTCGGCCATGCCGGTCATGGTGAAGCCGGGGGTCACCGCGAAGGCGAGGATCTCCTCGCGGGCGAAGCCGCGCGCGATCGACTTGGTCATCGCCACCATCGCGCCCTTCGACGCGGCATAGTGCCAGTGCGCCGGAGAATCGCCGCGATAGGCGGCGCGGCTCGCGACGTTGACGATCCGCCCGCCCTGCCCGCGCTCGCGGAAGTGTCGGATCGCCAGGCGGCAGAGATCGGCCGAGGCCTGGAGGTTGACGGTCATCGTCCGCGCCCAGTCGGCGTGCCACTGCTCGTCGTCGCCGTCGAGGTCGAAGCCTTCGAAGATGCCGGCGTTGTTGACGAGGACGTCGATGCGCCCGCCGAGCTGCTCCAGCGCCGCCTCGAACAGCTTTCGCGGAGCGGACGGGTCGGTGAGGTCGGCGGCGACCAGCCCGTCGCCGCCCCGGCTGCTGTGCCCGGCGACCTGGTGACCGCGGGTGCGCAGCAGGTCGTAGGCGGCGGCGCCGATGCCCCGGCTGGCGCCGGTCAGGAGGATGTTCATGGGCCCGCTGCCTAGCGCCCGGCCGGGCAGCGGGGAAGGCTCAGGCGGCGAACTTGGCGACGAAATCGCTGGTCGCCGCGCGGAAGTCGCTGATCTGCGACGTGAAGCGGCCGAAGCCCTGCTCGACCTGGTCGATGTCGCGCGCGACGCTCTCCGTCTCGTGGCGGATCGCGGCGATGGTCGAGCTCATCGAGTCGGCGGCGAGCGCCGTCTCGTCGACTGCGGCGGTGATCATCGTCACTGTCTGCGCCTGCATCTCCATCGCCTCGCGGATCCGGTCGGCCGAGGTCTGGACCTCGGTAACCGTGACCTGGATCGAGCCGTTGGCATCGACCGTCTGGCGGGTCGCCTGCTGGATGGCGGTGATCTTGGCGGTGATGTCGTCGGTCGCCCGCGCGGTCTGCGAGGCGAGGCTCTTCACCTCCTGCGCGACCACCGCGAAGCCGCGGCCGGCATCGCCGGCACGGGCCGCCTCGATCGTGGCGTTGAGCGCCAGCAGATTGGTCTGGCCGGCGATGTCGCGGATGAGCCCGAGGATCGATTCGATCGCCTCGACGTGCGCCGACAGCGCCTGGCTGACCTGAACCGCCTGCTCGGCCTGGGTGCCGGCGCGGACTGCCACGTCGGCGGCGACCTCGACCTCGGTGCGGGCGTCCTCGATAGCGCGGATCAGGCCGGCAGCGGTCTGCGCCGCCTCGCGCATCGCGACGGCGGACTGTTCGGCGGCGGCGGCGACCTCGCTGGTCTTGCCCAGCATGCCGCGCGCAGCGGCGGAGCTGTTGGTCGCCTGATGGCGCAGCTGGTCGCTCTCGGAGGCGCATTGCGCGACGACCCCGGCGACCCGCCGGTTGAACTCGCCGGCCTGCGCCGCCTGCTTGCCGTCCAGCTCGGCGCGGGTGATCGCGATCGCATGGAAGACGAAGGCGTCGGTCTCGATCGCCTGGATGTCGGACAGGGTCCGGTGATAGCCGACCCGCTGCTCGGGGCTGAGGTCGAGTCGCTCGATCACGTAGCGCGCCGCGTCCAGTTCGCCGGCGAGGCCGCACAGCAGGGTCGACAGCGAGATGTTGTTGGCGAGCGCCTTCTCGACATAGCTGCGGGCCTTGAGGACCCAGCTCGATTCGGTGATCCGCCCGAACTTGTCGCGCAGATAAGGCACGATGCCGGCCGAGAACTGCTCCACCTCGGCGTCGGTCGGGACGACGCTGAGCTCCTCCGAGCGGCGGTAGCAGAGCCAGAAGGCGCGCGCGATCTCGAGTTCGGACGGCGCGAGCAATGTCCAGACCTCCGCCGAGCGGGCGGCAAGATCGCCCTTCTCGTCGTACAGCCGCAGAGCCCGGGGCAGGTCGTACTGGCTTGCCTTGGCGCTCGAGCCCTTCGTCATGTTCACTCCCAACCCGTTCCGCTTTGAACCCGATCCCTCGCTAGTCCGGGAGTGGTTAAGAGCCGGTTAGGCGGGTGCGCGAAAATGTCGGCGGGTCCAGAACTTGCCACTGGGTCGCTCCCCCCGTAAGCGGCTCGCCAAACCATCACGTCGGAGCACCCGATGGCACGCAATACCGCGCGGCCCTTGTCGCCGCACCTGACGATCTGGCGCTGGGGACCGCACATGCTGGTCTCCATCCTCCATCGCGCGACCGGTGTCGCGCTGTCGATCGGCGGGCTCATCCTCCTCACCTGGTGGCTGCTGGCGCTGGCCACCGGCAGCGATGCCTACGGCACCTTCGCGTTCGCCGCCGCGCATCCGGTGGGCAAGCTGGTGCTGATCGGCCTGACCTGGTCCTTCTTCCAGCACACGCTGTCGGGCATCCGCCACCTCATCATGGACACCGGCGCCGGGTTCGAGCTCGGGGTCAACAAGGCGATGGCGATGGCGACGCTGGTCGTGTCGGCGCTGATGACCGTCGCGCTGTGGGGCTATCTCCTGCTCGGAGCGGGCGCATGAGCAGCAGCGGCCCCAAGGATCTCGGCCAGCGCGACCGCAACGTCGTCCCGAACGGAAAGAGCCCGCTCGGCGCGGTGCGCGGGCGCGGCTCGGCGCACGCCGGCGGCGAGCACTGGATCAAGGAGCGGGTCTCCTCGATCGCGCTGCTGCTGCTCGGCTTCTGGCTGATCGCTTCGCTGCTGATGCTGCCCGCCTACGACCAGGCGACCTTCGTCGACTGGCTGCGCAGCCCGTGGGTGGCGGTGCCGATGGCGCTGTTCGTCTACGTAGCGTTCGAGCATAGCTACGAGGGCCTCAAGGTCGTCATCGACGACTACCAGGGCGACGAGGGCGGCCGGATGTTCTGGACCGTCATCAGCCTCTTCTTCCATGTCGCGCTGGGCGCCACCGCGCTGTTCGCCCTCGCCCGGATCGTTTTCGGAGCCGCCCAGTGAGCGCCTACCAGATCATCGACCACAGCTACGACGTCGTGGTCGTCGGCGCCGGCGGCGCCGGCCTCCGAGCGACCATGGGCGCGGCCGAGAAAGGGTTGAAGACCGCCTGCATCACCAAGGTTTTCCCGACCCGCAGTCACACCGTCGCCGCGCAGGGCGGGATCGCCGCCAGCCTCGGCAACATGGGCCCGGACCACTGGACCTGGCACATGTACGACACCGTCAAGGGCTCCGACTGGCTCGGCGACCAGGACGCGATCGAGTATCTCTGCCGCGAGGCGCCTGCCGCGGTCATCGAGCTCGAGCATGCGGGCATGCCGTTCAGCCGCACCGACGAGGGCAAGATCTACCAGCGCGCGTTCGGCGGCATGACCCAGAACATGGGCGAAGGCCCGGCCGCGCAGCGGACCTGCGCCGCCGCCGACCGCACCGGCCATGCGATGCTGCACACGCTCTACCAGCAGAGCCTGCGCTACTCGTCCGACTTCTTCATCGAATATTTCGCTCTCGACCTCATCATGGAGGATGGCGCCTGCCGCGGCGTCATCGCGCTCAACATGGACGACGGCTCGATCCATCGCTTCCGCTCCCAGGCGGTGGTGCTGGCGACCGGCGGCTACGGGCGCTGCTACTTCTCCGCCACCTCGGCGCACACCTGCACCGGCGACGGCAACGCGATGGTGCTCCGCGCCGGGCTGCCGCTCCAGGACATGGAGTTCGTCCAGTTCCACCCGACCGGCATCTACGGCGCGGGCGTGCTGATCACCGAGGGCGCGCGCGGCGAGGGCGGCTACCTCACCAACTCGGAAGGCGAGCGCTTCATGGAGCGCTACGCGCCGAGCGCCAAGGACCTCGCCAGCCGCGACGTCGTCTCGCGCTCGATGGCGATGGAGATCCGCGAGGGCCGCGGCGTGGGCGAGCACAAGGACCACATCTTCCTTCACCTCGACCATATCGACCCGAAGATCCTGGCCGAGCGGCTGCCGGGGATCACCGAGACGGCAAAGATCTTCGCCGGCGTCGACCTCACCCGCCAGCCGATCCCGGTGGTGCCGACCGTCCACTACAACATGGGTGGCATCCCGACCAACTATCATGGCGAGGTGGTCACCCTGAAGGACGGCGAGCCCGACAGCGTCGTCCCCGGCCTGTTCGCGGTCGGCGAGGCGGCCTGCGTTTCGGTCCACGGCGCCAACCGGCTTGGCTCCAACAGCCTGATTGATCTCGTGGTGTTCGGCCGTGCCGCCGGGCACCGGCTGGCCGAAGTTTGCAAGCCCGACGCCAAGCAGAAGGAGCTGGCCAAGGACAGCGCCGAGCTCGCGCTCGGGCGCCTCGACCGCTTCCGCAACGCCGACGGCGCCAGCCCGACGTCCGAGATCCGCAACGAGATGCAGCGCACCATGCAGGCCGACTGCGCGGTGTTCCGGACCGAGCGGACGCTCGACGAGGGCATCGAGAAGATCGATCGCATCTACGCCCGCATGCAGGACGTGAAGGTCAGCGACCGCAGCCTCATCTGGAACAGCGACCTTGTCGAGACGCTCGAGCTCGACAACATGCTCGGCCAGGCGGTGGTCACCATGCATTGCGCCGCCAACCGCAAGGAAAGCCGCGGCGCGCACATGCACGAGGACTATCCCAAGCGCGACGACGCCAACTGGATGAAGCACACCATCGCCTGGATGCCGGGCTGGGGTGGCAAGGACCTCGACGTCAAGATCGATTACCGTCCGGTCCACGAGTACACGCTCACCGACGACATCGACTATATCAAGCCCAAGGCGCGGGTATACTGAGGTCGCGGAGCACGCGTTTCGCCGCTCACTTGACGACAGAACGTTCTATTCTGTAGACGAACCGAGTTTCGTTGCAGGAGAGTCGGCGTGTCTGAGCCCAGTCCAAGCGCGAAGTTCGTCCGGGCCCTGCTGATCGCCATCCTGCTTGCCGGGGGCATCTTCGCCACCTGGCTGATGGTCTATGATCGCCAGTCGCAGTCGGAACAGGCGCGTTCCTCGATCGCGCAGGGCTGGGGCGGCCCGCAGATACTCGGCGGGCCCGAGCTGGTCATCCCCTTCAAGGTCACCGCCCAGGCGACCGCCGCCAACGGGCAGCCGGTCGTGCAGGCGACCACCGTCGAGCGCCACCTGGTGGTCGCGCCGAGCGGGGTCGACGCGAGGACCGACGTGCAGCCCGAGCGCCGCACCCGCTCCATCTACGACGTCGTTGTCTACCGCGCGTTGACCCGCGGCCGCGCCGAGTTCCGCCTGCCGGCCGACCTCGGGCAGGTCGGGGTTCCGGCCGGAGCGCTCGAGCTCGGCCGGGCCGAGCTCCGCTTCGGCGTATCCGACCCGCGCGGGCTGAGCGCCAATCCCGACATCCGCCTCGACGGCCGGCCGCTGTCGCTCGGCCCCGGGCCCGGTACCAGCTTGGTCGGGGCCGGCTTCTACGCCCCGCTCGATCTCACCGGGCGCGACACCAGCCGGCTCGCCGTCGACTTCCGCTACGCGGTGCGCGGCAACGGCTCGATCGGGATCGCCCCGCGCGCGGGCGACACCGCGTGGAAGTTCGCTTCGCCCTGGCCCAGCCCTAGCTTTACCGGCGGCTTCCTTCCCGACGAGCGGACGATCGGCCCGAACGGCTTCCAGGCCGCCTACCGCATCGGCAATCTCGCGCTCGGCAAGTCGCTGCTGTTCATCGAGGGCGACGAGAGCAAGTCACCTGAGACGCAGCCTGGCGCCGAGGCAACCGGCCAGGCGACGATCGGCCTCATCGAGCCGATCGATCTCTATTCGCAGGTCAACCGCGCGACCAAGTACGGCTTTCTGTTCATCGGCTTCACCTTCCTCGCCTACGTCCTGTTCGACCTGGTCGGCGGGGTGCGGGTGGCGCCGGGCGAATATCTGCTCGCTGGGGCGGCGCTGGTGCTCTTCTTCGTGCTCCTGCTCGCCTTCGCCGAGGTGATCGGCTTCACCCCCGCCTATCTCCTCGCCGCCGCGGCGATTACCGGGCTCAACACCGCCTATTCCGCCGCGGTGCTCAAGAGCTGGCGGCGCGGCGCGCTGGTCGGGCTGATCCTCGCCGGCCTCTACGCGGTCATCTACGTGCTCCTGAGCCTCGAGGCCTATGCGCTGCTGGTCGGCGCGCTGCTGATGCTCGCCGCGCTCGCCGGGACCATGTACGTGACCCGTCGCCTCGACTGGAGCGGCACCCGTCCCGCGGAGAGTTGATTTCGGTCGCCGGATCGTCTTGGCGGGGAACGGGATCCAATCGGGGCGAGCGCATGGATGAGCTGAATACAGTCGCGATCATCGGGCTGGGGCTGATCGGCTCCTCGATCGCCCGGGCGGCGGGAGCCGCGCTGCCGGGCTCGTCGCTGACCGGATTCGACAGCGACGAGGCGGTGCGCCGCCGCGCCGCCGAGCTCGGGCTCGTCGCGGTGGTCGACAGCGCCGCCGATGCGGTCCGGGATGCCAACCTCGTGATCCTCTGCGTGCCCGTCGGCGCGATGACCGCGGCGGCCGAGAGCATCGCGCCCCATCTCCGCCCCGGCGCGATCGTCAGCGACGTCGGCTCGTCCAAGGCCAGCGTCGCCGCCGAGCTCGAGCGGGTGCTGTCCGTGGCCAGGGTCGTCCCCGCGCACCCCGTCGCCGGGACCGAGCAGAGCGGCCCCGACGCCGGCTTCGCCAGCCTCTTCCGCGGCCGCTGGTGCATTCTCACCCCCGGCGAGACCAGCGACGGCCCCGCCCTCCTCGCGCTGCGCGCCTTCTGGCAGGCGCTGGGTGCCCGGGTCGAGGTGATGGACGCCCACCACCACGATCTGGTCCTCGCCGTCACCAGCCATGTCCCGCACCTCATCGCCTACACCATCGTCGGCACCGCCTCCGATCTCGAGGCAGTGACCGAGGGCGAGGTGATCAAATATTCGGCCGGCGGCTTCCGCGACTTCACCCGCATCGCCGCGTCCAGCCCGGTCATGTGGCGCGACATCTTCCTCGCCAACAAGGACGCGGTGCTCGACACGCTGCAGCGCTTCGGCGAGGACCTCAGCCTGCTCCAGCGGGCGATCCGCAACGACGACGGAGAGACTCTGCTCGACCTCTTCACCCGGACTAGCGCGATCCGCCGCGGGATCGTCGAGATGGGCCAGGACACGGCGGCGGCGGACTTCGGCCGGACTCACGAGCAGGGCTGACTGGACCTTCGCAGGAAAGCCGTTAGACGGCTCATCCCTTATGACTGAAGCCCGTCCTCCCAAGCGTATTTTCCCGTCGTCCAAGGTCGACGCCGAAGCCGCCCGCCACATCCCCTCCTCGCCGCAGACCGAGGATCCCGCCTACCGCCTCGCCTTCCAGGACGCCGAGTTCCTGCTGCGCGAGGACCTCCGCCCCGTCCGCTTCCAGCTCGAGCTGCTCAAGCCCGAGCTGCTGCTCGACGAGGCCAGGATCGCCTCCACCTTCGTCTTCTACGGCTCGGCCCGGATCCCGGAGCCGGGCAAGGCCGACGCGCTGATCGCCGCCGCCCAGACCGACAAGCAGCGCGTCATCGCCGAGCGGCTCAAGGCCAAGGCGCACTATTACGACGTCGCGCGCGACCTCGCCCGGCTGGTCAGCGCCAGCGGCATCGAGGAAGACGGCAAGCGCCACTTCGTCGTCTGCTCGGGCGGCGGTCCGTCGATCATGGAGGCCGCCAATCGCGGTGCCACCGACGAGGGTCAGGAATCGATCGGGCTCAACATCGTGCTCCCGCACGAGCAGCTCCCCAACCGGTACGTCACCCCGCGCCTGAGCTTTCAGTTCCACTATTTCGCGCTGCGCAAGATGCACTTCCTGCTCCGCGCCCGCGCCGTCGCGGTCTTCCCGGGCGGGTTCGGCACGTTCGACGAGTTCTTCGAGCTGCTGACGCTGATCCAGACCGGCAAGGTCCGGCCGCTGCCCATCCTGCTGTTCGGCAAGAAGTTCTGGAACCGGGTGGTCGACTTCGACGCGCTGGTCGAGGAGGGCGTGGTGTCCGAGCGCGACCTCGACCTGTTCCACTGGTGCGAGAGCTCGGACGAGGCGTGGGACATCGTCCGCAGCCACTATGAGGAGATCGAGCGGCGCCGGAAGGACGCCGCCGCCTGAGCCCGGGTTCGCCCCTGCGACCGGCGCAGGGGCGAAAGCCCTACTTCTTCTTCTGCTGGTCCGAGGCGCCGCTGACCGCGGGTGCGGCTTCGCCGGCGATGCTCTTGTTCGGGCCCGACGCGGCCTGCTGCTCGGTCAGCACCGGCTGGTCCTTGGCCTTCTGCGCGTCGCCGCCGTTCTTGACCTCGGCCGCGGCCTTGGCGTCGCTCGGCGGGTTGGCGCCGTTGCCGGTGCCGGCCGGGGCCGCCGCGGCGGTGTCGGCGGGGACCGCCGGCATCGGCTGCGGGTGATCGCTCTGAGCGTTGAGGTAAGCGATGACGTTGGCGCGGTCCTCGGGGTTGGACAGGCCGGCGAAGGTCATCTTGGTTCCCGGCGCGAACGCCTTGGGGTTGGTCAGCCAGGTCGACAGCAGGTCGAAGTTCCAGTTGCCGCCCTTCTTGGCCAGCGCGTCGCTGAATGCGAAGCCCTTGCCCTGCCCGACCGGCTCGCCGAGCACGCCCCACAGATTGGGACCGAGCGCGTTGGCGCCGCCCTTGTCGGCGTTGTGGCAGGCCTGGCACTTCTTGAACACGGCCATGCCCTTGTCGGCCGTCGCGCTCGCCAGGTAGAAGGCGATCGGCTTCTCCGCCGCGGCGGCGCCGGCGCCTTCCTCGACCACGCCCTCGATCGGATAGCCCATCTTCTCGGGCCGCTCGTGGTTGAAATATTCCCCGGTGGCGATCGAGCCGCCGAGCGCGACGATTCCCGCGAACAGGACCCAGCCCGCGATGGTGTTGTTACGGTCGTTCATCGATGCCCCGAGAAAAGCTCAAGATGGATTTGGGCGGCTTCTTAGTGGGGCGCGCGCGCTCCATCAAGCATCCAGCCAATGGTTCAGCAGGGTGAAGGCGATCGCGAAGCGCGGCGGCGCCTCGAACGGCGCACCCGGGCGCCCCTCCATCGCCGCGCGGACCTCGTCGCGGGTGAACCAGCGCGCGTCATCCAGTTCCGTCGTATCGATGCGGATCTCGGTGTCCAGAGCGGTCGAGGTACAGCCGATCATCAGCGACGACGGGAACGGCCACGGCTGGCTCGCCACGTAGCGGACGTCGGCCACCCGGATCCCGGCTTCCTCGCCGATCTCGCGGGTCACCGCCGCCTCGATCGTCTCGCCCGGCTCGACGAAGCCGGCCAGCGCCGAGTATCGGCCGGGCGGATAGGTCGGCTGGCGGCCGAGCAGGAGCCGATCGCCGTCCTCCGCCAGCATGATCACCACCGGGTCGCTGCGCGGGTAATGTTCGGCCTGGCAGGTCGGGCAGGCCCGCGACCAGCCGCCACGGTTAGGATCGGTGCGGGTCCCGCATACCGAGCAATGGCCGTGCCGCCGGTGCCAGTTGGCGAGGCTGAGCGCCGCGGCGAACAGCGGCGCCTCGGCCTCGTCGAGCTGCGCCAGCAGGCCCCAGTGCGCGCGGGCGTTCACCGGCACGCCGCCGTCGGGCAGCGCGGAGAAGCGCGGCGCCTCTCCCTCAAACCCGAGGAACAGCGGGGTCTCCCCGGCGATCGGCTGCCAGGCGAGTTTCCCGTCGGGAGCGACGACCGGCGCACCATTGTCCCACAGCAGCGCTCGCGCGTTGGGCCGGCGCGCGAGGTCGGCGATTGCCTCGGGCTGCCCGCGGAGCTGGTCGGCGCGGTCGAGCCCCGGTCCGGAGAAGAAGGCTTCAGGCGGCACGCAGCAGTCCTCCCGCCGAGCGCACGGCCGCGACGCAGGCGGCGAACAGGGTCGGCAGGCCCGCCTCGTCAATCCGCTCGAGCGGCTGCCACCAGCCGTCCCCGACCGGCGCGTCCGCCTCGACCAGGTGGAGGTCGAGCGAGAAATGGGTGAAGCCGTGGCGAACCACCGCAATCGCCCGCCGCGCCTCATCCGGCACCGCGTCGGTCCATTCGCCGGTCGGCAGTGCGGCCATGCCACCGAGCAGTCCGGTCGGCGGCCGCCGGACGAGCCATAGCGCGCCGTCGCGCTCGCTCCACCAGGCGATTCCATGCCGATGAGGGCGCGCCGCCTTGGCCTTTCGGGCGGGGAACTCCTCCGGCGTTCCGAGCGCGAACGCGACGCAATGCGCGCTGACCGGGCATTCGCCGCAGCGCGGCGCCCGCGGCCGGCAGATGGTCGCGCCCAGGTCCATCATCGCCTGCGCGAAATCGCCGGCACGCTCGGCGTCGGGCGTGATCGCCGCCGCCTTTTCGCGGATCCCCTCGGCTGGTCCGGGCAGCGCGAACAGCCGCGCGACCACCCGCGCCACATTGGTGTCCACCACCACCGCCCGCTCGCCGAACGCGATCGCCGCGATCGCCGCGGCGGTGTAGAGGCCCAGTCCCGGCAGCGCCCGCAGCTCGGCCTCGGTGCGCGGGAACCCGCCGCGGGCGGCGACCGCGCGGGCGCAGGCGATGAGGTTGCGCGCCCGGGCATAGTAGCCGAGCCCGGCCCATTCCTGCAGGATGTCCTCGTCGGGCGCCGCGGCTAGCGCCTCCACCGTCGGCCAGCGCTCGACGAAGCGCTCGAAGCGCGGGGTGACGGTCGCGACCGTGGTCTGCTGGAGCATGACCTCGCTCAGCCACACTTTGTACGGGTCCTGCCGCGGCGCGCCGGGGGGCGCCCGCCAGGGCAGCCGGCGGGCCGTGGTTCGATAATGACCAAGGAGATCGTCGGCGACGGTAGCGCGCATGGCCGCGCTATGGCATGACGGCGCGGGGATGGCGACGCGTAAACAGACAGACCAGGACCGGCCGCGGCAGAACCGCGCCAGGCCCGCCGGCGAGATGGTCGGCGAGATCGGCGGGGTCGCGTTCAAGCGCTTCGGCTTCGTCCAGGGCGCCGTGGTCAGCCGCTGGAAGGAGATCGTCGGCGACCGCTACGCCCGGGTCTCGACCCCCGAATCGATCCGCTTTCCCGCCGGCAAGAAGTCGGGCGGCACCCTGACCCTCAGCGTCGAGGGCGCGCACGCGCCGCTGATGCAGCACATGACCCCGATGATCATCGAGCGGGTCAATCGCTTCTTCGGCTATCCCGCGGTGGCAAGGCTGTCCTTCCGCCAGGGCCGCGCCGCCGCCCGGCCGCGCCCGCGCGCCGCCGCTGCGGAGCTGAAGCCGGTGCCGGTCCCGGCCGATGTCGGCGAGAATCTCCGCACCATCGCCGATCCCGAGCTGCGCGCCTGCCTCGAGGCGCTCGCCGTCGGGATCAGTCGCTCTACCGGCCTGCCGCGAATCGGCGGCGGCCAGCCCCTGCCCAATCCGGTCAACAGCACGGAGACCCCATGAAGTTCGTACCCCTGATGCTCGCCGCCACGGCGATCCTCGCCTCCAGCGCCTGCAACAAGAAGGGCGGCGACGAGATCAAGGCCCCCAACCAGCCGGTTGCCGCGGTCAAGGCGCCCAACGGCGACTGGTCGCAGGTCACCGCCATGACCCCGGAGGGCGGGGTCCGGATGGGCAACCCTAACGCCGCCGTGAAGCTGGTCGAATATGGCTCGCTGACCTGCCCGCATTGCGCCGAGTTCGCCAAGACGGGCGAGCAGCCGCTGATCGACAATTACGTCAAGTCGGGCCGCGTCAGCTGGGAGTTCCGCAACTTCGTCCGCGACCCGCTCGACATGACGCTCTCGCTGGTGGCGCGCTGCGCCGGTCCGCAGGCCTTCTTCAAGCTGTCGAAGGACATGTACACCGACCAGCCGAAGTTCTTCGACGCGATCCAGAAGGTCTCGGAGGCGCAGCAGCAGCAGGTCGCCGCGATGCAGCCGGCGCAGCAGTTCGCCTTCTATGCGCAGAACAGCGGCCTCACCACCTGGGCGGCGATGCACGGCCTGCCCTCGGCCAAGGTCAATGCCTGCCTCGGCAACCAGCGCGATATCGACAAGCTGGCGCAGATGAACCCCGACGCGGTCGCCCAGTACAACATTCCCGGGACCCCGGCCTTCCTCATCAACAATGTGCTGGTGCAGGAATCGGCGACCTGGGAGGCGCTCGAGCCGAAGCTGAAGAAGGCGGTCGGCGGCTGATCATGCTCGCGGGGGGCTGACACTTGCAGATCCGGCGGCTGAAACTCAGCGGCTTCAAGAGCTTCGTCGAGCCGGCGGAGCTTCGGATCGAGCCCGGGCTGACCGGCGTGGTCGGCCCGAACGGCTGCGGCAAGTCCAACCTCCTCGAGGCGATCCGCTGGGTCATGGGCGAGGCCAGCCCCAAGTCGCTACGCGGCGGCGGCATGGAGGACGTGATCTTCGCCGGCACCGCGACGCGGGCGCCGCGCGACTTCGCCGAAGTCTCGATGTTGGTCGAGCGGGCGCCCTCGGACAACCAGCCCGGCGGCGAAAGCGAGGTGACCCGGCGGATCGAGCGCGGCGCCGGCTCGGCCTACCGGCTCGACGGCAAGGACGTCCGCGCCAAGGACGTCTCGCTCCTCTTCGCCGATGCCGCGACCGGCGCCCACTCGCCCGCGCTCGTCAGCCAGGGGCGGATCGGCGCGATCATCGCCGCCAAGCCGACCGAGCGGCGCCAGATGCTCGAGGAGGCGGCGGGCATCTCCGGGCTCCACGTCCGCCGCAAGGACGCCGAGCAGAAGCTGCGCGCGACCGAGGCCAATCTCCAGCGCCTCGACGAGCTGCTCTCCGATCAGGATAATCGCGCCGCCGCGCTCCGCCGCCAGGCCCGCGCCGCCGAACGCTACCGTCTCCTGTCCGACCGGATCCGGGTCGCCGAGGCGCAGCTCCTGTTCGCCCGCTGGCGCGAGGCCGACCGGCTGGCCGAGGCCGCCGCAACCGAGACCAGGACGACACAGGGCGAGGTCGCCCGGCTCGGCGCGAAGCTCACCGAAGCGAGCGAGGCGCAGGCGGCCGCCTCGCGCCTCGTCGCCGAGCGGCGCACCGCCGCCGTCTCGGTCCGCGAGGAGGGTCGCAACGGCGCCCACGCGCTCGCCACCGCCCGCGCCCGGCTCGACTCCACCGTGCGCCGGATCGCCGAGCTGGAGAAGCTTCAGTCCTCGATCGACAAGGAGACCGAGCGCGAGCGCACGCTTCGCGCCGACGCGGCGGCCGCCATCCTCGCGCTCGAGGCCGAGCGCGCCGAACTCGACGAGCGGATCGCGGCCGCCGAGCAGGACGCGGCCACGATCGCGCAACAGCTGACCGGGCTCGAGGCGGCGCAGCGCGACGCGGAGGCGGCGCTCGCCGCGGTGCTGGCGCGGGAAGCGGCGATGCGCGCCGAGCGTCAGGTCGCCGATGCCGCGCTTCGCTCGGCCGAAGCGCAGTCAAGCAGGCTCGCCGCGGATCGGCAGCGGGTCGCCGCGCAGCTCGCCGCGCTGGGCAGCAGCGACGCGCTCGAGGCCCAGGTCCGCGAATCCGCCGCCACAGCCGTCCTGGCCGAGAGCGCGATTGCCGAGGCCGAGACGCTCATCGGCGGTGCCGAGGACCGGCGCCAACAGCTGGTCGACGACCGCGACCGCGCCGAAGCCGAGCTCGGCAGCGCCCGCGCCCTCCTCTCCGCGCTCCAGTCCGAGCAGCGTGCGCTCCAGCAGGCGCTGGCCAAGGGCAGCGCTAAGGGCGTGCTCGCCGCCATCCGCGTCCGCCCCGGCTTCGAGCGCGCGCTCGCCGCGGCGCTGGGCGACGATCTCGACGCCCCGGTTGCCGCCGCGGGGCCGCGCTACTGGGGCGGCGCCGATCCCGCCGGCGATCCCGCGTCCGGTGCGGAGCGCACGACCCTGGCCTCACTGGTCAGCGCGCCGCCCGAGCTCGCCCGCCGTCTCGCGCAGGTGATCGTCGCCGACGAAGACGACGGCGCCCCGCTCGGCCTCGGCCAGCGGCTGGTCACGCGCGGCGGCCGCATGCGCCGGTGGGACGGGCTGGTGGTCGAGGGCGCCGGGGCGGCCGCGGCCGATCGGCTGATCCGCGCCAACCGGCTCGCCGAGCTCGACCACGCCATCCCCGCCCATGAGGAGCGCCTCGCCGCGCTGTCCGCGGCCCGCGAGCAGGCGGCCGCCGCACTGGACGCGCTCCGCCGCGAGGCCGAGGCTGCCCGGACCGCGCTGACCACCGCCCAGCGCCAGCTGCGCGAGGCTGAGCGCGCACGCGACCAGGCCCATGCCGGGCTGGAGCGGCTGGCGGCGCAGCAGTCGGCGCTCGAGGACCGGCTGGCCGATCTCGAGCCGGTCGAGACCGCCGCCCGCGACAGCCTCGCCGCGGCGCGCCAGGCGCTCGCCGCGCTGCCCGACCCGGCGCTCCTCTCGGGCGACGTCGCCGCCGCGCGGGATTCGGCGCGGCTCGCCGGCACCGCGGTTGCCGACAAGCGGGCCGAGGCCGCGACCCGCGCCCGGCTGGTCGCCGCCGACCGCGAGCGCAGCGCCACCACCCTGCGCGAGGAGGGCGCCTGGCGGGCCCGTTCGAGCGACGCCGACAAGCGGCTGCTCGAGACCGAGGCACGCCGGGTCGCCGTCGGCGAGGAGCATGATTCTTTGCTCGACGAGCCCGATCGGCTCCGCACCACCGTCCGCTCGCTCGAGCAGCAGGCCTCCGCCACCGAGGCGCTGATCGCCGCCGCCGCGAGCGCCGAGCGCGAGGCCGAGGAGGCGCTGGCCGGTCTCGGGCGCGCCATGTCCGACGCCAACGAAGCGCTCGCCTCCGCCCGCGAGCGCCGCGCGGGCGCCGATGCCCGTTGCGAGGCGCAGGTCGCGCGGCGGCAGGAGTTCGCCCGCAACTGCGGCGAGCGGTTCGAATGCCCGCCCCCGCTGCTGCCCGAACGGCTCGGCTTTGACCCGGCCGCGCTCGGCGACGGCGAGACGCTCGCCCGCCAGTGGGAACAGCTGACTGCCGAGCGCGAGCGGCTCGGGCCGGTCAACCTCGTCGCCGAGCAGGAGCTGGCCGAACTCGACAGCTCGCGCCAGCAGGGCGCCGCCGAGCGCGACGAACTGTCGCAGGCGGTCAGCCGGCTGCGCGGCTCAATCGGCAGCCTCAACCGCGAAGGCCGCGTCCGGCTGCTCGAGGCGTTCGGCACGGTCGACCAGCATTTCCGCAGCCTCTTCACCACCCTGTTCAACGGCGGCCAGGCGCACCTCGAGCTCGTCGAGAGCGACGACCCGCTCGAGGCCGGGCTCGAGATCATGGCCCAGCCGCCCGGCAAGCGCCTGTCGACCCTCACCCTCCTTTCGGGCGGCGAGCAGGCGCTGACCGCGGTCGCGCTGATCTTCGCGCTGTTCCTCACCAACCCGGCGCCGATCTGCGTCCTCGACGAGGTCGACGCGCCGCTGGACGACGCCAATGTCGAGCGCTTCTGCGACCTCCTCCAGCGGATGACCCGCGAGACCCAGACGCGCTACCTCATCGTCACCCACAATGCGGTGACAATGAGCCGTATGCACCGGCTCTACGGCGTGACCATGATCGAGAAGGGCGTCAGCCGCCTGGTCTCGGTCGATCTCGGCGGTGCCGAGACTCTGCTCGCCGCGGAATAGGCGTCAGTCCTCGTCGCCCTTGTCCGGCGCCGATCGCGGCTCCAGTTCGCGCGCCTGCGCCTTCCGCCGCCGCAGATTCTCGCGCAGCGCCGCGGCCAGCCGTTCGGCTTTTTCCTTGTCGGTCATGTCTGTCCCTTGACAGGTCGGAGCCCGCGCGGCCATAGGCGCGCCGTCTCCCGACACCCGAGATGCTGCCGTAGCTCAGTGGTAGAGCGCATCCTTGGTAAGGCTGAGGTCGTGAGTTCAATCCTCACCGGCAGCACCATCTCCGGGTCTGGTTTCACTCTTCTTTAACGATCCTCGGGCCATTCCTTCCGCAAGTGAGCGTCACGCGGAAAAGGAATCGACCATGCGCAACCTTCTCAAGCTCGGGACCGACCGGCGCGGCGCCACGGCGATCGAATATGGTCTGATCGCCGGGCTGATCGCCGTCGCCGCCATCGGCGGGATGCAGGTGCTCGGCGGCAAGCTCGGCACCAACTTCAACTCGGTCTCGAACAGCCTCCCGGGCTGACACTAGTCGTTGACTTCGCCATGCCGGACGCTTCATGCGCCCGGCGTGCGCTTCTTCTCCGATAATGCGGCGGCTGCCCACCCGGCCGTCCTCGAGGCCTTCGCCGAGGCCAATCGCCTCGATACCGCCTATGACGGCGACGCTTGGAGCCGCCGGCTCGACGGCGTCTTCTCCGGCCTGTTCGGGACGGACGTCCGCGCTCTCTGGGTGACCAGCGGGACGGCTGCCAACTGCATCGCGCTTGCCGCGATGGTCCCGCCCTACGGCGGCGTGCTCTGCCACCGCGAGGCCCACATCAACGTCGACGAGGCGGGCGCCCCCGAATTCTTCACCGGCGGGGCCAAGCTGCTGCTGGTCGACGGCCCGGGCGCGAAGGTCACGCCCGAGATCCTCGCCGAGGCGCGTGGCCGGATCCGCGCCGACGTCCACCAGGTCCAGCCCTCCGCGGTCTCGATCACCAATGCGACCGAATATGGCCTCACCTACTCGCCCGAGGAGACCGCCGCGGTCGGCGAGTTCGCCCGCAGCCACGGCCTCGGCTTCCACCTCGACGGCGCGCGCTTCGCAAACGCGGTGGCGAGCCTCGACGTGCCGGTCTCCGAGCTGACCTGGAAGGCCGGGGTCGACGCGCTGAGCTTCGGCTTCGTCAAGAACGGCGGCTTCTCCGCCGAGGCGCTGATCCTATTCAAGCCCGAGCTGGCGAGCGCTGCCGAGCGGCTTCGCAAGCGGTCGGGCCACCTCCTCTCCAAGGGCCGCTATCTCGCCGCCCAGCTGCTGGCGATGGTCGAGGATGACGTCTGGCTCGACAATGCGCGCCACGCCAACGACGCCGCCCGCCGCCTCGCCGAGGCCGCGCCGGGCCGGCTCGTCCACCCGGTCGAGGCCAACGAGGTGTTCGTCCGTCTCACCGCCGAGGAAGCCGCCAGCCTCCGCGCGCAGGGGTTCGACTTCTACGACTGGGGCGTCGGCGAGGCCCGGCTGGTGACCAGCTGGAACCAGGATCTCGGCGACGTGGACCGGCTCGCCGCCGCCATCCGCGAGCTGTGAGCGAAACGGGGCGGGGCACCCTCCGCGAGGTCCTCCTCCCCTTCACCGTCTACACGCTGATCTGGGGCTCGACCTGGATCGTCATCCGCGACCAGATCGGGAGCGTCCCGCCGCAATGGTCGGTGACCTACCGCTTCCTGATCGCCACCGCCGCGATGTTCGCGCTGGTCCGGCTGAAGGGGCTTCCGCTCGGGATCGCCCGGTCCGACCTGCCGACCGTCGCGCTCATCGGGGTCGCCCAGTTCAGCGTCAATTTCAACGCGGTCTACATTGCCGAGCATTTCATCACCTCGGGGCTGGTCGCGACCGTCTTCGCCATGCTGCTGGTGCCCAACAGCCTGCTCGCCTGGGCCATCCTCGGGCAGCGCCCGCAGGGCCGCTTCCTCGCCTGCTCGGCGGTCGCGCTGGTCGGGATCGGGCTGCTCTCGCTGCAGGAGCTGGAGCGGAGCACCGCCGGGACGAGCGCGGTGCTGATCGGCCTCGGCCTGACCGTCGTCGGCATCCTCGGCGCGGCCCTGTCCAACGTCGTCCAGGCCACCGACCGGATCCGCCACATCCCGATCCACACCCTGCTCGCCTGGATGATGGCGCTCGGCGCGCTGGTCGACGGGGCGATCGCGCTTGCGGTCGCCGGGCCGCCCCGCTTCGATCCCCGCCCCGGCTACTGGGCCGGGCTGGTCTACCTCGCGCTCGCCGCCTCGGTGCTCGCCTTCAGCCTCTACTTTCCGGTGGTCCGCAAGATCGGCCCAGGCAAGGCGGCGTACAGCTCGGCGCTAGTCCCGATCATCGCCATGGCCCTGTCCACCCTGCTCGAGGGCTATCGCTGGACCGGCCTGTCGATCGCCGGCGCGGTGCTCGCGATCGGCGGGATCCTCGCCGCCCTGTCGGCACGCCGCCCCCGGGTGCCGGAGCCGCCCGCCGATTAGGGCGTGACCGGCGCGGGGCGGACCATCGTCCGCTGCCCGGGCGGAAGCTCGGCGAGGTGCCGCGCCTTCCACGCCATCGCGCCGCGGACCCGGGTCCGCCCGGACGGGTGGTCGAAGAACAGCAGCTCCTCCAGCGGGGTCGGCGCGATCTTGCGATATTCGGACAGGCGCATCGCCACGTCGGCGAAGCCGTCCGGCTCGCGGGCCGCATCGAGCCCGAAGCGGTCGGCCTGCGCTTCCTCGATCCGAGTCATGCTGTTGAGCAGCGGGGTCGCCGGGATGATCAGCAGCGCAACCAGCGCCGCGTAGAGCGGAACCGCCGCGACGTCCGCCGGGCCCTCGATCCCCCACCGCGCGCCGCTTCGCGCGAGGATGCGCGGCACCGCCCGCGACAGGATGAACAGCAGGACGAGCGTCCCCGCCCCGAACTCGAGGATCAGCACCGGGATGTGGCCGAGCACATAATGGCCCATCTCATGTCCCATCACCGCCTTCACATCCTGCGGCGGCGTCCGGTTGAGGAGGTTGTCGTTGAGGCTGATCCGGATCGTCGGGCCGATCCCCGACACGTTCGCGCTGATCCGCTTCGACTGGCGCGAGGCGTCGACCACATAGACGTTGTCGGCCGGGATCCGGTTGGCATGCGCCATCGCGAGGATCTGCTCGCGGAGCGGCCCCTCGGCCATTGGCGTATAATGGTTGAACAGCGGCGCGACGAACACGGGCGTGACCAGCAGCCCGACCGCCGCGAACCCCATCATCACCGCGCTGCCCCACAGCCACCAGGTCCGCGGCGCGCGGCGGATCACGGCCATCACCGCCGCGAGGATCAATGCGGTCGTCACCAGGCTGACCAGCAGGGCGATCGCCTGCTCCCCGCCCCAGCCGGCGAAGCTCTGGTTCATCAGCCCGTATTTAGCCTCGCGAACATAGTCGACGTAGATGGTCCAGGGCAGGCTGAGCAGCGCAGTGACCAGCACGAACGGGATCGCATAGAGCATCGTCTGCAGCGCCCGGCGCCGGGTCCGCCGCTCCGCCCATCGCGCCCAAGCCGCCGACCAGCGGGTCCGCAGCAGCAGATAATTGACCAGCGCCCCGACCAGGCCGTTCCACAGGATCAGCCAGTAGCCGCCCTCGAAATAGGCGTCGCTCCGCGCCCGGGCCGGGCCTTGCAGCGTCTCGAGGTAGAGGCGGGTCGCCGTCTCGACGTCGAACGGCTGCGCGGCGGCGGCGGCGGCCAGGCTCCACAGGGTCATGCTCGATCCTCCCCGCTGGCTGTATCGCGACGAGGACCGGAGCGCGCAAGCGGCTCGGTTGCGCCCCCGCGGGCGGCTCCCTAAGTCCGTGCCCATGCTCGATGCCCGTACCGCGCCGCCCGTCGTCCCCCAGGAGATCCGCCGGGAGGATTATCGCGCGCCCGACTGGCTGGTGCCCGCCATCGAGCTCGACTTCGACCTCGCGGCGGAGAAGACGCTGGTCACCGCCCGGCTCAGCGTCGAGCGGAATGGCGAGCACGACCGGCCGCTCCGGCTCGACGGCGACGAGATCGTCCCGCTGGCGGTGCTGGTCGACGGCGCCGAGGCGCGCTGGACCATGGACGGCGCGACCCTGGTGGTCGAACTTTCCGAGAACGCCGCCGTCGTCGAGACCCGCGTCGCGCTCGCGCCCGACCGGAACAGCAAGCTGATGGGGCTCTACGCCTCGGGCGGGCTGCTCTGCACCCAGTGCGAGGCGGAGGGCTTCCGCCGCATCACCTTCTTTCCCGACCGCCCGGACGTGCTGTCGCGCTACCGGGTGCGGATGAGCGCCGACAAGGCGCGCTTCCCGGTGCTGCTCGCCAACGGCAACCCGGTCGAGACCGGCGACGGCGAGGACGGCTCGCACTGGGCGGTATGGGAGGATCCCTTCCCCAAGCCGAGCTACCTCTTCGCGCTGGTCGCCGGCGACCTCGCGGTCAACAGCGACCCCTTCACCACCATGAGCGGACGCAGCGTCGAGCTCGGCATCTGGGTTCGCGAGGGCGACCTGCCGCGCACCGACCATGCGATGGAATCGCTCAAGCAGTCGATGCGGTGGGACGAGGAGACCTACGGCCGCGAATATGACCTCGACCGCTTCAACATCGTCGCGGTCGATGACTTCAACTTCGGAGCGATGGAGAACAAGGGCCTCAACATCTTCAACTCGCGCTACATCCTCGCCGCGCCCGAGACGGCGAGCGATGCCGATTATGACGCGATCGCGACGGTCGTCGCGCACGAATATTTCCACAACTGGTCGGGCGACCGGGTTACCTGCCGCGACTGGTTCCAATTGAGCCTCAAGGAAGGCTTCACCGTCTTCCGCGACCAGGGCTTCTCCGCCGCCATCGGCTCCGCCGCGGTCGAGCGGATCGAGCAGGTGAAGTCACTCCGCGCCGGCCAGTTCCCCGAGGACGCCGGCCCGCTCGCCCACCCGGTGCGCCCCGACAGCTACATCGAGATCAGCAACTTCTACACGGCGACCGTCTACAACAAGGGCGCCGAGCTGATCCGGATGATGCACACCATCCTCGGGCCCGAGGCGTTCCGCGCCGGGTCCGATCTCTATTTCGAGCGGCACGACGGGCAGGCGGTGACCTGCGAGGATTTCGTCCGGGCGATGGAGGACGCGAGCGGCGCCGACCTTCGGCAGTTCCGCCTGTGGTACTCGCAGGCCGGCACGCCCCGGGTCCTTGCCCGGCTCGAGCAGGATGGCGCCGGCGCGACCCTGCATCTCGCCCAGACGGTTCCGGCGACCCCCGGGCAGACCGACAAGAAGCCGATGCTGATCCCGCTGCGGGTCGCGCTGATCGGCGAGCGGAGCGGTGCAGAGCTCGCGACCGAGCGGCTCATCCTGCTCGACGGCGAACAGTCCTCGGTGCGCTTCGACGACGTCGGCGAGCCCGCCTTCCTCTCCATCAACCGCGGCTTTTCCGCGCCGGTCATCGTCACCGCTGAGCGCCGCGCGGGCGAGATCGAGGCGCTGGCCGTCAGTGACCAGGACCCGTTCGCGCGATTCGAGGCGATGCAGGAGCTGATGAGCCGCGACCTGCTCGCCGCGATTTATGGCGGCGCGGTCGAGACCGGCGCCACCGTCGCCGCGATCCGCTCGACGCTCGCCAGCAACGCGCTCGATCCCGCCTTCAAGGCGCTCGCCATCTCGCTCCCGACCGAGGCCGAGCTGGCGGAGAAGGTCGATCCGGTCGATCCCGCCGCGATCCACGCCGCGCGCGAGGCGTTCCGGGTCGCCATCGGCGAGGCGCTGGCCGACGATCTGGAGGCGGCCTACGCCGGCGCGGCAGCCGATCCCGACAGCCTCGACTCGCTTGCCAAGGGGCAGCGTCGCCTGCGCGCGGCGACCCTCGGCCTGATCGCCGCGGGCAACCCGGAGCGCGGGACCGAGCTGGCCCGCCGCCAGTTCGCCGAGGCGCGCACCATGAGCGATCGCCAGGCGGCGATGATGGCGCTCGGCACCGTCGGCGGCGACGCGTGGGACGAGGCGCTCGACGCCTTCTACCGCCGCTTCGCGGGCGACCCGCTGGTCATCGACAAATGGTTCTCGCTGCAGGCGAGCGCGCCGCGGGCGGAAACCCTCGACGCGGTCGAGGCGCTCGAGAAGCATCCCGACTTCAACCTCGCCAACCCCAACCGGGTGCGCTCGCTGGCCGGCGCCTACGCAATGAGCCCGTTCGCCTTCCACCGCGCCGACGGACGCGGCTACGACTGGCTGGCGCGGATGATCGTCGCGGTGGACCGGGTGAACCCGCAGACCGCCGCCCGGTTCGTCGCCCCGCTCGGTCGCTGGAAGCGCTACGAGCCGGTGCGCTCGGAGAAGATGCGCGCGGCGCTGGAGCGGATCATGGCCGAGCCGTCCCTCAGCAAGGACGTGCTCGAGCAGGTGTCGAAGAGCCTCGCCTAGTCGAACAGGCCGAGGCCGACGAGCGCGACGACGAACAGCACCATCGCCATGCCGGCGACGACGGTCAGCACCGCCGTCCGCCACAGCGCGCCGAACCAGCCGAGCGAATAGGCGCCGCGCAGCTGCCGGTACATGTGGACCGGCGGAGCGAAGACCAGCAGCCCCGCGCCGCCGATCCCGCTCGCGTTCCACAGCGTCGCGAGGGTCGCCAGCAGGCTCATGAAGCAGAGCGAGTAGGTGACGAAGACCGTGTGATCGTAGAGCCGGAAGCGGCGGCTGAACGGGAACAGCAGCCACAGGAACGGGACCGAGATGGGGATCAGCGCCCAGCTATATTTATAGGCGCTCGACTTGAGCTTGTAGAAGAACAGCGCCGGGTTGTCCGACACCTTGGCGAGCGGCTCGCGGAGGAACTCGGGCACGTCGTCCGCCGCCCGCGTCGCCGCCCCGGCCACCACGCCCTTCTCGCCGATCGACCGGCTAAGCCGGGCGTCGCCCTCCAGCTCCTTGATCCGGGCGTCGATCGCCGCGGTCGGGCGGTGCGCCGCGATGGCCGCCGCCCGCTCCTTCTGCGTGTCGGCGATCTGCCGCTCGGTCTTCGCGGCATCCTCGAGCATCCCGCGCTTGACCTGATCCGTCGTGCTGAAGTGGGCCAGCGAGCTCACCGTCGCGAACATCAGGAAGACGAAGAAGAGGAACAGCGCGATCGGCGAGACGAAGCTGGCGCGCTGCCCGTCGATGTAGCGGCGGGTGAGCTCGCCTGGCTTCCATGCCAGCAGCGGGATGGTGCGCCAGATCTTGCCCTCGAAGTGGAACACCCCGTGCAGCAGATCGTGGAAGAAGGCCGAGAGGGTGCGGTGGACATGCGCCGCCTGGCCGCAGCGATGGCAATGGCTGCCGATCAGCGTCGTTCCGCAGTTGAGGCAGGCCTGCTCGTGCGTATGCCCGTCGCTTCCCGCCGCCGGCTCCACCGCGCCCGCCAGCACGCCGCCCGTCATCGCGTCCGCGATAGCCTCCGCATTGCCCATGTTTACGCTCCCCTTTGCAGCGCACATTAGGCGCGGGGGAGCGGCCATGCTAGCGGCCGGCCGATGAAGCGGGTCGGACTTCTCGGCGGATCCTTCAACCCCGCGCACCGCGCGCACCGCCGCCTGAGCCTCAACGCCATTCGCGCGCTCGGGCTGGACGAGGTCTGGTGGCTGGTCTCGCCGGGCAACCCGCTCAAGGATGGCGCGCGCGACATGGCGCCGTTCGCCGCGCGGCTCGCCTCGGCCCGGGCGATGGCGCGGCGCGCGCCCATTCGGGTCAGCGACATCGAGGCGCGGCTCGGCACCCGCTACACCGTCGACACGCTCCGCAAGCTGCTCGCCCGCCATCCCCGCACCCGCTTCGTGTGGCTGATGGGTGAGGACATCCTGCCACAATTCCACCGCTGGAAGGACTGGCGGCGGATCGCGAACATGCTGCCGATTGCGGTCGTTTCGCGCCCCGGTTATGATGACGATGCCCGCGCGGCCCGCGCGATGGGCTGGCTCCGGCGCTTCGTCCGGCCCGGCAGCCAGGCACGGAACTGGACGCGTTGGAGCGCACCGGCGATTTTCTTTCTTCGCCTGCCACCCGACCCGATGTCCGCGACGCGCCTCCGCGAGGCCGACCCCCACTGGCACCGACGCTTCCTCTCCCCACATCGGCGGGATGAATCGCCACTTGCCCCTGCGACCAGGAGAAAACTTGCCCGACGAACGCCCTGACGCTGCCGACCATCAGCAGTCGTCTTCACCCGTCGACGTCGACGCGCTTCATGCGCTGGTGCTGCGTTCCCTTGATGACGATCAGGCGCAGGACGTCGTGTCGATCCCGCTCGCGGGCAAGTCGACCATCGCCGACCATATGGTGATCGCCTCGGGTCGCTCGACCCGCCAGGTCGCCTCGATGGCGACCAAGCTCGCCGAGCGGATCAAGCAGGACTTCGGCCGCCCGGTGCGGATCGAGGGCCTGCCGACCGCCGACTGGGTGCTGCTCGACGCGGACGACGTGATCGTCCACCTGTTCCGCCCCGAGGTCCGCACCTTCTACAATCTCGAGCGCATGTGGGCGTTCGGGGACGAGCAGCCCAAGACGGCGGCGCCGGTCGCCTGAGCGCGATGCGCCGGTTCCTGCTCGCGCTCGCCGCCGCGGGCCTCGTCGCTCCTCCGGTCGCGGCGCAGTCGCCGGCGCCGGTCGCGACCCCCGCCGATCTCCAGGCCCAGCTGCGGGCTCTCGCGGTCGCCCAGCCGGGCGGCGCCGGGATCGCCGCGATCGACCTCGCGACCGGCCGCGAGATCAGCGTCGACGGCGACCGCCCCTTTCCGCTCGCCAGCACCGTCAAGCTGCTGGTTGCCGCCACCTACCTCGACGCGGTGGACCAGGGCCGGCGCTCGCTCGCCGAGCCGATCCCCTTCGACGAGCGCTGGCGGCACCATGACGGGCTGATGACCGTCCTCGCCCATCCCGGCGTCACCCTGTCCGCCGCCAACTGGATCGAGGCGATGCTCACCCAGAGCGACAACAGCGCCGCCGACCAGATGTTCGCGGCGGTCGGCGGGCCGGCGGCGGTGCAGCGCTGGGCGACCGCGCACGGCGTCGCCGGAGTTCGCGTCGACCGCGACATCGGCGGCATCCTGCTCGACAACATCGGCCTTCCCCGCCTCGCCGGGCGGAGCGACGCCGAGGCGCTGGTCGCCGCCGACGCGTTGCCCGCGCTCGCCCCTGCACAGATGGACTCGGCCGCCGCGCGCTTCGCCGCCGACCCTCGCGACCAGGGCAGCGCGCTCGGCATGGCCCGGCTGCTCGCGCGGATCGACCGCGGCGAGCTGCTCCGGCCCGCCAGCCGCGCCTGGCTGCTCGACGTGCTCGGCCGCACCCGCACAGGACCCGACCGGATCGCCGCCGGGCTCCCCGCCGGAGCCCGGCTCGCGCACAAGACCGGTTCGCTTCGCGGAGTTACCGACGACGTCGGGATCGCGACCCTGCCCGGGGGCCGGCGGATCGCCATCGCGGTGCTGGCCAGCGGGCCGGCGTCCGACGGCAAGGCGCGCGCCGCGCTGATCGCCGCCGCCGCCCGCGCGATCGCTGCCGCGCCGGGCTGGTAGATGCTCCTCCACATCGTCGCGCGCGGAAAGATCGGCCGCTCGCCGGAAGCCGAGCTGGTCAACCGCTACCTGAAGCGGATCGCCTGGCCGGTGAAGCTCACCGAGCTTCCGGAACGGGGCGGCACCATCCCGCCGCTGGCCCCCGGCAGCGTCACTATCGCGCTCGACGAACGCGGCCCGTCGCTCGCCTCCACCGCGCTCGCCCGCAAGCTCGAGGCGTGGCGCGACGGCGGCAAGCGCGAGGCGCGTTTCCTGATCGGCGCGCACGACGGGCTGGGTGACGACGGCCGCGCCGGTGCCGACCTGCTGCTGGGCTTCGGCGCCGCGACCTGGCCGCACCTGCTCGTCCGCGCCATGCTCGCCGAGCAGCTGTTCCGCGCCACCGCCATCCTTGCCAACCACCCCTATCATCGGGAAGGTTGAGCGGGTGCGGCTGCTCGCTTCCCTGCTGGTCCTTGCCCCCGCGCTCGCCGCGGCTGCGAGCGCGCCGGTGGCGGGCGCCGACCCGGTCGCGGGCGCGCTGCGCGAGGCGGCCGAGGCCGCGGCCGAGGCGCGCCGGCTCGAGGCCGAGGCCGACCGCGCCGGCGACGAGGCCGCCCGGCTGCGCGGCGAGCAGCAGGCGGCGGCGGCCGAGATCGCCGCGGCCGAGGCGCGGATCAGCGCCGCCGACCTGCGCGCCCGGACGCTCTCCGCGGCGATCGAGGCCCGCACCCGCGCGCTCGCCGAGCAGCAGCGCCCCGCCTCCGCCCTCCTCGCCGGACTGGCGCAGATGAGCCGGAGGCCCCCGCTGCTCGCGCTCGCCGACCGCGGCAGCGTCGACGACTATGTCCGGGTCCGCGCGCTGCTCGGAACGACGCTCCCGGTGATCCGCGCCCGCACCGCCGGCCTGCGCGCCGAGCTCGACGCCGTGCGCCGCCTCCGCCGGGGCGCCGACGCCGCCCGCGCCGAGCTTGCCGCCGGGCAGCAGGCCCTCCGCGCCCAGCAGCAGCGGCTCGCCGGGCTCGAGCGGCAGGCGACCGCCCGCTCTGCCCGGCTCGGGGCGGCCGCGCTCGGCGCCGGCGACGTCGCGCTCGCCAGCGGGGAGGAGGCCGGGCTGCTCGCCGGATCGGCCGCAGCCCAGAGAAGCGCCTGGGCGCTCGCGGCGGCGCTCGCTCCCCTGGCCGAGGCGCCGCCTCGTCCGGGCCGGCCGGATCCCGCGATCCCGCCCCCACTCGCCTATAGCCTGCCGCTCGCGGCGCCGCTCACCGCCGGGCTGGGGGAGGTCTCGCCCAATGGCGTGCGCTCGCGCGGGCTCGCTTTCCGCAACGGCCGCGGAGTCGCGCTGAGCGTCCCCGCCGACGGCCGGATCGCCTTCGCCGGCCCGTTCCGCCGCTACGCGGGGGTGGTGATCATCGACCATGGCGGCGGCTGGATGACGATGCTGACCAACGCCGCCACCCCGCTCGCCGTCGGCACCGCGGTCAGCCGCGGCGAGCCGCTCGGACGCTCGCTTGGCGCGGTCGGGCTCGAGCTCACCCACCGGGGCGAACCGCAGCCCGCTGCCCTCATCGCAGGTTCATCCTCGCTGCTGTCAAAGGGGAGCAAATCCGGCTAGACCGGAGCTTCCGTCCTGCCGAAAGGCCGTGTCCGCATGATTCGCAAGCTTCTCCCTCCCCTCGCGCTGGTCGGTGCGCTGGCGCTGGTCCCGGTGACGACCAGCTCGCTCGCCGCCGCCGACGTCGATACCTACAAGGAGCTGGAGACCTTCATGGGCGTGTTCGAACGCGTCCGTGCCAACTATGTCGACAAGGTCGACGACCATGTCCTGGTCAAGGGCGCGATCGACGGCATGCTCGCGGCGCTCGACCCGCACTCCAGCTACATGGAGGGCACCGACTTCGAGTCCATGAAGACCACGACCGACGGCAACTACGGCGGTCTCGGCCTCTCGGTCACGATGGAGGACGGGACGGTCAAGGTCATCACCCCGACCGAGGACACCCCCGCCTTCCGCGCCGGCCTCAAGGCGGGCGACTACATCACCCACATCAACGGCGAGCTGCTTTACGGGCTCGAACTCGACGAGGCGGTCGACAAGATGCGCGGGCCGCCCGGCTCGCCGATCAAGCTGACCATCGTCCGCCCCGGCCGCGACAAGCCGTTCGACGTCAGCATGGTCCGCGAGCGGATCGAGCTGAAGCCGGTCAAGTGGGAGGTCAAGGACGGCATCGGCTACCTCAACATCAACGGCTTCTCGGCGCAAACCGGCGCCGCGACCGAGGCCGCGCTGACCGCGATCGACAAGGCGACCGGCGGCAAGCCGATCGGCTATGTTGTCGACCTCCGCTCCAACCCGGGCGGGCTGCTCGACCAGGCGGTGGAGGTCAGCGATGCCTTCCTCGACCGCGGCGAGATCGTCTCCGAACGCGGCCGTGCCAAGGACGACATCGACCGCTTCTACGCCAAGCCGGGTGACCTCGCCCATGGCCTGCCGGTGGTGGTGCTGGTCGACGCCGGCACCGCCAGCGCGGCGGAGATCGTCGCCGGCGCGCTGCAGGACCAGCATCGCGCGATCGTCATCGGGGAGCGGAGCTTCGGCAAGGGCTCGGTCCAGACCGTCATGCCGCTCACCAACTCGACCGCGCTGCGGCTGACCACGGCGCGCTACTACACGCCGTCGGGCCGCTCGGTGCAGGCGGGCGGGATCGATCCCGACATCAGCGTCCCGCAGCTCAGCGACGCCGACTACAAGGACCGCAAGGTGCTTCGCGAGAGCGATTTGCGCCGCCACCTGCTGAGCCAGGCCAAGGTCGACGACAAGCTGCTCGAGCAGGACGACAAGGTCGATCCGCGCTTCAACGTCACCGCCGCCGAGCTCGAGAAGCGCGGGGTCAAGGACTTCCAGCTCGACTATGCGCTGAACATGCTCAAGCGGCTGCAGCCCTCGGTCGCCGGCGGCACCGGCGGCAAGGCGGCGAGCCGCTAGGGTCCGGCGATGGCGAGCGCGGCAGGTCTCCCCGCAGCCCGGTCCGACCGGTTCGCGCCGGTCGCGCTCGGCCGGCTGCTGGCGGCGCTAATCCCGGTGGCGCTGCTCGCCGGCGCCTACGGGTCGCAGCTCTTCGGCGGCCTGTTCCCGTGCGAGATGTGCTGGTGGCAGCGCTACGCCCATTTCGCCGCGTTGCCCTTCGCGCTCGGGGCCTTCCTCGTCGCGCTCGGCAGCCGCACCCAGCGAGTGCTGACGCTCGCCGCCGCGCTGGCGATCGGCGTCTCGGGCGCGATCGGGCTGTTCCACGCCGGGGTCGAGCGCAAGTGGTGGGAAGGCTTCACCACCTGCACCGCAACCGGTGCCCGCAGCCTGCAGGACATCCTTCTCTCGCCGATGATCCGCTGCGACCAAATTCAGTTCGAGTTCCTCGGCATCTCGATGGCCGGCTGGAACGCGATCATCTCGCTCACCGCCGCCCTGGGAATCGCATGGCTGACGCTCCGCCCCGCCCGCGCCTGACCCGCCCAGGCGAGCGTCCGGCCGACCGCGCCGCGATGGTCCGCGTCGACCAGGCCGGCGAATATGGCGCGACCCGCATCTACGCCGGCCAGCTCGCGGTGCTCGGCAAGTCGATGCCTGCCGCCCACGTCATCGCCCGCATGGCGAGCCAGGAGGAGCGGCATCTCAAGCGCTTCAACCAGCTGATGGCCGAGCGGCGGGTCCGTCCGACCCTGCTCCAGCCCTTCTGGCACGTCGCCGGCTTCGCGCTTGGCGCCGCCACCGCGCTCATCTCGCCGCAGGCCGCCATGGCCTGCACCGACGCGGTCGAGACCGAGATCGACAAACATTATGCCGAGCAGCTGGTCGAGCTCGGCGACAGCGATCCCGAGCTCAGCACCGACATTCTCGAGTTCCAGGCCGAGGAGCTCGAGCATCGCGACACCGCGCGCGAGCATGGCTCGGAAAGCGCCGTCGCCTATCCGCTGCTCACCGCGGTCATCCGCACGGCCTGTAAGGCCGCCATCGCCGTGTCGAAGCGGGTGTGATCGGAACCGGCTCCGCCCCTCGACCGCTTGGACGTTGAAAGGAAGTGACGATGTTCAAAGCCAGCCTGCTCGCCGCCGCCCTCACGGCCGGCCTGGTCAGCGGGGTCCAGCCCGCCGCGGCGCAGACCGCCCCGACCGCGCCCACCACGACCCAGGACGCGACCGGCCGGGCGATCGCCGAGATCGTCGTTTACGGCAACGACCCCTGCCCGCGCTCGACCGACGATTCGGCGGTGGTCTGCTATCGTCGCCCGGAGAGCGAACGCTACCGCCTCGCCCCCAACCAGCGCCTCAGCGGCAACCGCCAGCAGCGCAGCAGCTGGGCCAATCGCGCGCAGCAGGTGAACTCGCTCGGCGCGACCGGGATCAACAGCTGCTCGGCGGTCGGTCCCGGCGGCTTCACCGGCTGCCTCCAGCAGCAGATCCAGGAAGCGCGCCGCGCCCGCCGCGAAGATCAAGAGGCGGACACGCCGCCCCAGCAGTAAGGCCGGTTGGTTGTGGTTCAGCCGGCGCGCTCTAGGCTGACCGCATGACCACGCCCGACCTCCAGCCCGACCTCGAGCGGCTGCCCGCCGGCGACCGCGCTTTTCTCGGCCATCCCAAGGGGCTCGGCTACCTGAGCTTCGTCGAGGCGTGCGAGCGCTTCAGCTACTACTCCATGCAGACGCTGCTCGTGCTCTACATGGTCAATTACCTGCTCAAGCCCGAGCATGTCGGCTCGGTCGCCGGCCTCGCTTGGCTGCGCGGCTGGCACTATGCCGGTCTCGACGGGCAGCCGCTCGCCTCGGCCATCTTCGGCGACTACACCTCGCTCGTCTATCTGACCCCGATCGCCGGCGGCATCCTCGCCGACCGGCTGACCGGCCGCCGCTTCGCGCTGATCCTCGGCGGCCTTGTCATGGCGCTCGGCCATTTCCTCATGGCGTTCCAGGCGACCTTCCTCCTCGCGCTCGTCGCGCTCATCGTCGGGGTCGGCCTGTTCAAGGGCAATATCGCCAGCCAGGTCGGCGCGCTCTATTCCGAGACCGACCTCCGCCGCGCCATGGCGTTCCAGATCTTCTACATCGCGATCAACGTCAGCGTGATCGCCGCGCCGCTCGTCGCGGGCACGCTGGGCGAGAAGGTCGGCTGGCACTGGGGGTTCGGCTGCGCCGGCGTGGTGATGGTCCTCGGGCTCATCCTCTACCTGAGGGCCAGGCCGTGGCTTCCGGCCGACAACCGCCCCGACCGCACCGCGCCGGGGGAGCGGGAGAAGATGGGCGAGGGGGACTGGTCGCGGCTCGGCGCGCTGCTGCTGCTGATCCCGGCGCTGGCCGTCGCGCTGCTCACCAACCAGGAGATCTTCAACGCCTATCTCGTCTGGGCCGATCAGCATTTCCAGCTGCGCCTGATGGGCTGGGAGATGCCGACCAGCTGGATGGTGACGATCGACGCGACCTTGAGCTTCTCGATGCTGGTCGCCGTCGCCGCCTTCTGGAAGTGGCGCGCCGCCACCACCGGCCGCGAGCCCGACGAACTGGGCAAGATGATCATCGGCAGCGTCTTCAGCATCATCGGCGGGCTCTGCCTCTATGCCGCCGCGCTGACCCAGGGCTCGGGCAAGATCGGGCTCGCGCTTCCGCTCGCCTTCCATTTCTTCAACAGCATCGGCTTCGCGCACATCCTGCCGGTCAGCCTGGCGCTCTTCTCCAAGCTCGCCCCGCGTGCGATCAACGCGACGGTCATCGGCCTCTACTATCTGGCGTTCTTCGCCGCGAACAAGGTCGTGGGCGTGGTCGGCGGCTGGTATTCGTCGATGCCGACGCCGCAGTTCTGGCTGCTCCACGTCGCCAGCGCCGCCATCGGGCTGGTCGCCTTCGTCCTGTTCAAATGGCTGGTCTCGAACCGGATGAGCCACGGCAGCGCCGCCGCCGCCGCGGCGACCTAGGTCGGGAACAAAGCTCGCTGATCGACCGTAACACGGCTGTCATGAACAGCCAGGTCTTCGATCCGCGCGGCAAGTTCGAGCTGCTGACCCGCGTCGGCTTTGCCGGGCGCGGGCTCCTCTACGTCCTGATCGGCGCGCTGCTGATCGGGACGGGCCGCGCTGAGGACCTCCAGGGCGCGCTCGACTATCTGGGCGAGGGCTGGGGCCGGGTCGCGCTCGGCGCGCTGGTCGTCGGCTTCGCCGCCTATGCGGTGTGGCGGCTGACCGACGCCGCGATCGACCTCGAGGGCCATTCCGACGGCAAGAAGAACGGCGGCTGGCCGGGCCGGCTCGCGGCGGCGGGAAGCGGGCTCATCTACGGCTATTTCGCGGTCCAGGCGTTGCGGCTGCTGATGGGCGCGCACCATGTCGCCGAGGGCGGCGGCGGCGCGCAGACCGGGGCGCAGGCGGCAACCCAGCTGCCCGGCGGCACCGCAATGATCTGGATCGCCGCGCTGCTGCTCGCCGGCGCGGGCGCCTGGCAGTTCGTCAAGGCGTTCCGCTGCTCCTTCTGCAAGGACCTCCACTTCGCCGTCCGCGAGGCGCCGTGGGTGCGCTGGATCGGCCGGCTCGGCTATGGCGCGCGCGGCGCGGTGTTCCTGACCAGCGCCTTCTTCCTCGCCCAGGCTGCCCGCCTCAACGCGCCCGACCAGGCCGGCGGGGTCGACAAGGTGCTGCGCTGGTTCAACCACCCGACCGACTATGTCGTCGCCGCCGGGCTCATCTTCTTCGGCCTCTTCAGCCTCATCGAGGCGCGCTACCGGATGATCCACGAGCCGCCGGTCGACAAGGCGGTCGACAAGGCCCGCGATAAACTCCGCGAGACGGTCGCCTGAACCCCTACGGCACCACCGGCAGCATCACCGCGCTCGGCGTCGCTCCGCCGAAATAGACCTTCTGCGTCGCCGGCTGATAGTCCGCGGCCCGGGCATTGAAGATGTTGGGCACGAAGCGCTGCGGGTTGCGGTCGTAGAGCGGGAACAGGCTCGACTGGACCTGCACCATCAGCCGGTGCCCCGGCAGCACGACATGATCGACGTTGGGCAGCGCGAAGCGGTAATGCTCGACCCGGTTGGCCTTGAGCGCGCGCGGCCGGGCGAAGCTGTCGACGTAGCGGCCGCGGAAAATCTCGATCCCGATCGGCAGCTGGTAGCCCGCCATGCTCGGCTTGCTCCCCTGCCCCGCGCCTTCCGGCAGGTCGCTCGGATAGACGTCGATCAGCTTGACCACCCAGTCGCTGTCGGTCCCGCTGGTCGAGGCATAGAGGTCGACCATCGGCGCCCCCATGATGTGCACCGGCCGGTCGAGCGGCGCGCCGCCGAAGCTGGCGACGTCGGTCCGCCCGTCGACGAAGCGCTGGTCGCGCACCAGCCAGCTGTGCCACTGGTCCTCGTCGCCGAGCTGGATCGGCCGCGGCAGGAACGGCACCGGCTTCATCGGATCCGAGACATAGTCCGCATGCCCCGCCGCGCCGGCCGAGCCGAACCGCACCCCGTTGCCGCTGGTCAGGTAGAGCGCGGTCGGCGTCCCCATCGGCCAGCGCGGGCTCGGCTCCCACTGGTCGATGCCCGTCGCATAGGTCAGCACCGGCGGCGTCTGCGGGTCGGGCGTGCCCTTCAGATAATGGTCGAGGAACGGCTTCATCCAACGCTCCCGCCACTGCTTGGCAGTGTCGCCGGCGAAGGTCAGCGCGCCCAGCTCATAGCCATAATGGTTGGCCCCCGAATGCCGCCACGGCCCGATCACCAGGTGGAGCAGCCCGCTCCCCTCATATTTGGCCTTGAGCGCCTGGTAGACCGCGGGGGCGCCATAGCTGTCCTCCTGGTCCCATTGCCCGACCTCCAGCATGGTCGGAACGGTCAGCGGCCGCGCCGCCATCCACTTGTCCACCGCCTGCTCCGACCAGAAGCTGGTGTAGGCCGGGTTCTGAAACAGCTTCTGGTTGAATGGGACCTGGTCGACGTTGAGCGAGCTCGCGAAGTCACCGATCGACCCGGCCTCGAGATAGCGGGTGTAGTCGTCGCCCCCGCTCCGCGGCAGCACCGCGCCGGCGTCGGCCTTGCCGGTGCTCTGCCCCACCGCATAGTCGATCCCGCTGACCCGGAACGCCCCGTTGTGGAACCAGTCGTCGCCGCGCCAGCCGTCGACCATCGGGCTCTCGGGCACCGCCGCCTTGAGCGCCGGGTGCGGGTTGATCTCCGCCGCCAGCGTGGTGAAGCCGAGATAGGAGGAACCGATCACGCCGACCTTGCCGTTCGATTCCGGCACGTTCTTCACCAGCCAGTCGATCGTGTCGTAGGCGTCGGTGCTCTCGTCGATGCCGGTCCTGTTCAGTGGCCCGACAATCGGCCGGTTCATCACGAACTCGCCTTCCGAGCGGTGCAGCCCGCGAATGTCCTGGTACACCCGGATATATCCGTCGTTGACGAACGGCGCGTCCATCGCCGGAAGAATGTCCTCGATCCTCAGGCTGGTGTTGCGGGTCACGCTGCCGTGCGCGTCATAGGGCGTCCGCGACAGGAGGATCGGCCCGCCGCGCGTCCCCTTGCGCATGACGATCACCGTGTAGAGCTTCGTCCCGTCGCGCATCGGCACCATCGCCTCGCGCCGGACAAAGTCGGCGGCGGGCAGCACCGGGTCGTACTTCGCCACCACGTCGGGAGTCATCGGCGTGACGGTCGTCGGCGGCGCCGCGCCGGCCAGCGCGGCGAGGACGAGGAGCGAGGCGGCGGCGCGGAGGGCGAGATGCTTCATGGGATCGAGCCTAGGCGTCGAACGGTCCGTCTCGCAAGCCGCCCGGCGATAAGTCGCTGACTTGCAACTGGTTGCGTCAGAACATATACCGAACGCATGGCGCAGTTGGATACCCGTCAAAAGCTCGCGATCCTTGCCGATGCGGCCAAGTATGACGCGAGCTGCGCCTCCTCGGGCACGTCCAAGCGCGACAGCCGCGGCGGCAAGGGCGTCGGCTCGTCGGAGGGTATGGGCATCTGCCACGCCTATGCGCCCGACGGCCGCTGCATCAGCCTTCTGAAAATCCTGCTGACCAACAGCTGCATCTTCGATTGCGCCTACTGCATCAACCGCAAGAGCTCGAACGTCCGCCGCGCCCGCTTCACCGCGCAGGAGGTCGTCCAGCTCACCCTCGCCTTCTACAAGCGCAACTATATCGAGGGGCTGTTCCTCTCCTCCGGGATCATCCGCTCGTCCAACTACACGATGGAGCAGCTGGTCGAGGTCGCTCGGAGCCTGCGGGAGGACCACGACTTCCGCGGCTACATCCACTTGAAGACCATCCCCGACGCCGACCCCGAGCTGGTCCGCCAGGCTGGGCTCCACGCCGACCGCGTGTCGATCAACGTCGAGTTGCCGACCGTCGCCGGCCTCACCGATCTCGCGCCCGAGAAAAGCGCGCCGCAGATCGAGGGCGCGATGAGCGACATGAAGGGCGCGATCGAGGAGGGCAAGGACAACAAGAAGCGCTTCAAGTCTGCGCCCAGCTTCGCGCCCGCCGGCCAGTCGACGCAGATGATCGTCGGCGCCGATGCCGCGACCGACCGCGACATCGTCCGCCGCGCCAGCGGGCTCTACGATCGCTTCGGCCTCCGCCGGGTCTATTATTCCGCCTTCTCGCCGATTCCCGACGCCAGCGCGGTGCTCCCCCTGAAGCGGCCGCCGCTGATGCGCGAGCACCGGCTCTACCAGTCCGACTGGCTGATGCGCTTCTACGGCTTCAAGCCGGCAGAGGTGGAGCAGGCGGCCGATCCGGCCGGCATGCTCCCGCTCGACATCGATCCCAAGCTCGCCTGGGCACTGAAGTTTCGCGACAGCTTCCCGGTCGACGTCAACCGCGCGCCCAAGGAGCTGCTGCTGCGCATTCCCGGGCTCGGCACCAAGGCGGTCGACCGGATCGTCCAGTCGCGGCGCTGGCGCAAGCTGTCGCTCGACGACGTCGCGCGGGTGACGGTCAGCGTCGCCAAGGTCCGACCTTTCATCGTCACCACCGACTGGCGCCCGACCCTGCTCACCGACCGCGCCGACCTGCGCACCCTGGTCGCGCCCAGGACGGAGCAGCTCGAGCTGTTCGCCGCCTAGGCGGCGGGGGCGATGGCGAAGGCGCGGTCGCTCGTCAGCTCGGCGGTGGTGAAGTGAAGCATCCCGCCCGCCGCCTCGGCCGCCATCGTCTCGGCCGCCTCGCCCCGCAGCGTGTCCCAGCCGCGCACCCGGTAGCGGCCGTCGGCAAGGCCCGGCACCGCGACGCTCGTCCGCACCGGCACCAAGCCCTCCCGCAGCCGCCCGTCGCTGCCCAGCCCGTCGCGGCGGACCAGCCAGATCAGCGCCTGCCGCTCATCGCCGCAGCCGACCGCGTGGACGTGGCGGGCGCGGAGGCCGGCGCCGAACGGCCGGCGGCGGAACCGCGGCCAGTCGATCTCCGGCAGGAAGCCGACCATCGCTTGCTGCGCGCGGCGCATGCCGGCGGTCAGCACGTGCGGGTGGCGGTTGGGCCAGCGCATCCCTCCGCCCGCGCCTCCGGCGGCGAGATGCGCCCAGCTGCAATGGCGGAACATCTCGTCGTCGAACGGCTCGGGGAGCGTGCGGTGGCGGTCCTTGAAGGCGTGGATCGGGCCATGCTCGGTGTCGAGGAACGGCCGCCCGTCGCGGATCTCGCCGATGCTCTCGGCGACGATCGCCGCCATCGCCAGCGCCGGCGCGACCGTATCGCGCGGATTGTCGATGCTGCCCTTGGCGTAGATGTGGAGGCTGGCGAAATCGACGTCGGGGTGGCGGAACACCGCCTCGCGCATTGCCGGCGCGAGGTGGGGCTTGAGGATCAACTCGGGCCCGAACAGCGAGACGGTCTGCGGGTGCGAGCGCCCGTAGAGCCGCTGCTCCAGCCCGCGCACATGGCCCGACAGGTCGTGAATGAAATCGTCCCAGCCGTCGGTGCTGTCGCGGCTCTGCGCGGGATGGATCTCGTTCCACAGGTCCCAGGCGAACAGCGCGCCCGACCCGCCCCAGCGCCGCACCGCGAACTCCAGCCGGGCCTTGATCGCCGCCCGGGTCACCCCGCGCAGCAGTGCATCGCGCATGTTGGCGAGCGGGCCGCCGTTGCCGACGTTCCACGGATGATGGCGGAAGCGGACCCAGGTCCAGTAGGTGTCGACCGGCGTCAGCAGGATCCGCAGGCCAGTCCGCTCGCACAGTGCGAAGAGGTCGTCCCACAGCTGCACCATCGCGGGCACGAAGCGGCCCGTGGGCCGTTCCAGGTAGCGATGACGGCCCTGCGCATATTCCAGCATCAGGCGGAGGCAGGTCACCCCTTGCGCCTTGAGCCCGCGCAGGTGGCGCTCGACCGCCTCCGGATCGCGCCGGCGATACAGCGGCGCAAGCTCGGGCCAGCTGATCGCGTCGTTCTGCCCGATCGGGGTCCAGGGCGCGCCCGCCTCGTCGACGAAATAGGGCGCGCCCGGCGCGACCCCGATCCAGCCCGGCGCCCTGTCGGCGGCGAACGGCGCAGTGGCGGGGCTGGGGACGATGACGCCGGGATCGAGCAACATGGGACCTCTCGCTGAACCCGCCCGGCCAGCGGCGGTTGCGGCCACGCCTGGAACTGGCCGCATGAGCGCCCCGGCCGGTCGGACCGCCGCCGCGCCGGTCCGCATCCAGCTTGCCGCCGAGGACGACTTCGAGGGCTGGCGCGACGCCGCGCGCGACCTCGCCGAGTCCGGCGTCCCGCCCGAGCAGGTGGTGTGGACGGTCGCCGGCGGCGAGGGCGACCTGTTCGGCGGCGACACCCCCCGTCCGGCCGCGGCGGCGAGCTTCAGCGTGCCGCGCGGGTTCGTCGATCTCGCCCGCGCGGTGATCGCCCACTCCGACCCCGAGCGCTTCGCCCTCCTCTACGCGCTGCTGTGGCGGCTCCGGACCGAGCGAAAGGCGATGGAGGACCGCGCCGACCCGCTGGTCGGCCGGCTCGAGAAGCTCGCCAAGGAAGTCCGCCGCGACGCGCACAAGATGCACGCCTTCGTCCGCTTCCGCGAGGTGGCGGACCCGGACGGGGAGCCGCGCTTCGTCGCCTGGTTCGAGCCCGAGCACCACATCGTCCGGCGCGAGGCGGGCTTCTTCATGCGCCGCTTCGCCAACATGCGCTGGTCGATCCTGACGCCCGAACTGTCGATCCACTGGGACCGCGCGACGCTGAGCGAAAGCCCCGGCGCGACCAAGGCCGAGGCCCCCGACGGCGACCCTCTCGAGGAAACCTGGAAAACCTACTACGCCAACATCTTCAACCCCGCGCGCCTCAAGATCGGGGCGATGCTCAAGGAAATGCCCAAGAAATACTGGCGCAACATGCCCGAGACCTCGCTCGTTGCCCCGCTGATCGCCGGGGCGCGAGGCAGGGAGCTGGAGATGATCGACCGCGCGGCGGCGAAGACCGGGATGGAACAGGCGGTGGTAGCCGAGCGGCGGCTCGAGCCCGGCGGCAACCTGCGCGCCGCATGGGAAGCGCTGATGGCCGAGGCGCGCGCCTGTACCCGCTGCGACCTCCACTGCCACGCCACCCAGACCGTGTTCGGCGAAGGCCCGCTCGACCCGACCATCCTGTTCGTCGGGGAGCAGCCCGGCGACCAGGAAGATCTCGCCGGCCGCCCCTTCGTCGGACCCGCCGGCCAGCTGTTCGACGAGGCGCTCGAGCGAGCCGGCATCGACCGCACGCAGACCTACGTCACCAATGCGGTCAAGCACTTCAAGTTCGTCGCCCGCGGCAAGAAGCGCATCCACGCAAAGCCCGATGCCGGCGAGATCGAGGCCTGCCGCTGGTGGATCGACCAGGAGCGGCAGCTGATCAAGCCGCCGCTGACCGTCGCGCTTGGCGCCACCGCCGCCCGCTCGCTGACCGGCAAGACGGTGACCATCACCCGCGCCCGCGAGACGCCGCTGACACTCCCCGACGGCGGGGAATGCTGGATCACCGTCCACCCCAGCTTCCTCCTCCGCATCCCCGAGGAGGACCGCCGCCGAGAGGAGCGGGCCCTGTTCGTCCGCGACCTCACCCGGATCCGCGAGCGGGCCGCGGAGCTGGCCGGCTAGAAGCCGAAGCGCAGCGTCGCCCGAACCGTCCGCGGGTTGCCCGGCGTGAGATTATTGTCATTGCCCGCCAGCGCCGTGTAGCGGTTGCCGAGCAGGTTCTCGACGTTGAGCTGCGCCTCGACCCGGCTCGTCAGCTTGACGAACGCCGCCCCGTCGACCCGGGTGAAGGCGGGCAGCACCACCGCATTGCTGATCGAGGCGAAGCTCTTCGACTGGTGGTAGACGCCCGCCCCCAGCCCCAGCGCGCGGGTGACGTCATAGCGGCCCCACAGCGAGGCCTGGAAACGCGGCACCAGCGCGACCTTGCGCCCGGCCGGCGCGGCGGTGGTGGTGCGGCGGATCTCCGCGTCCTGCAGCGCCGCGCCGCCGCTCAGCGACAGGCGGCCGACCCGCCCCTGGACGCCGAGCTCGACACCCTTGCTCCGCTGCGCGCCGGTCAGCACGGTCAGCCCGCTCACCGGGTCGGCGGCGCGGGTATTGGCGCGGTCCAGCACATAGGCGGCGAGCGTCAGGTCGAGGTTCGGCAGCGCGCGCCACTTGGCGCCGACCTCGCGGTTGACGAACTTCTCGGGCTTGAGCGCCGCGGTGGTCGGGTCGAGGCTGGAGAACTGGTCGCCCGACTGCGGCAGGAAGCTTCGGCTGTAGCTGCCGTAGATGGACAGGGCCTCGCTTGGCTTCAGCACCAGGCCGAGCCGCGGCGACCAGAGATCGTCACTGCGGCGGAGGGTGCGGCCGGCCACCCGGTCCTCGACCCGCAGCTTGAAATGGTCGCGGCGAAGCCCGGCGAGGATCTCGACATGCTCGCCGATCCGCGCCTGGTCCTGGACATAGGCGCCCAGCGCCTCGGCGTGGCTGGTCGCATCGTTGCAGCCCAGCCCGACGACACAGGTGAAGGTCACCGCCGGCAGGTCGAGCGTCGGCTGGAGCAGCGCATAGTAGCGGCGGTTGCTCGACGCGGTGAAGGGCGACGATGCGAAGAAGCCCTGCTGGCGATCGGCGAAGGTCCGCTGCCGGCTGTAGTCGACGCCCGCGACCAGCGTGTGGCGAACCGGACCGGTGCTCACCTCGGCGATCAGGTCGTCCTGCAGCTGGAGGTTCCGCCGCTTGGTCCGCGACTGATAGGCCTCAATCCCGACCCGGGTGCTGGTCACGCCGCCGCTGGTGAACTCGTCCGCCGGGCTCGCCGCCATCTCGTTGCGGTAGAATTTGTCGTAATGGCCGTAGAGCGCCTTGGCGTTCATCCGCACCGCCTCGCTGAAGCGATGCTCGACGAACAGGGTCGAGACCTGGCTGTCGAAGCGTGTCCGGTTCACGTTGCGGTCGCCGAACAGCGTCTCGCCGAACCCGGTCAGCGGGCGCGCCGGGTCGCTGATCGAGGGCAGCCCGCGGCCCCGCGCGTCCGACGGCACGCCGCGGTCGATCAGCCGGCGGTCGTGCACCGCCTCGAACCCGAGGTCGATCCGGGTCCGCTCGCTCGGCCGCCAGCCGAGCGTCGGATTGATCGCCTCGCGGCGGCCCGTCGCGTTGCGGCGGTTGTCGACCCGCTCGGCCAGCGCGTTGAGCCGCCCGGCCAGCGTCGCGGACAGCGGCGCGTCGAGGTCGAGCTCGACATCGCCGGCGCCATGGCTGTCGAGCGACAGGCTGCCGGCCGCGAAGGGGCGCCATTCGGCCCGCTTGGTCACCCGGTTGACGATCCCGCCACCGCCGCCGCGGCCGAAGATCATCGCGTTCGGCCCCTTCAGCACCTCGACCCGCTCGAGATTGTAGAGCGGACGGTAAAATTGGACGTCGTCGCGCAGCCCATCAAGGAAGAAGTCCGCGGTCGTCGCATTGCCGCGGATCGCGATCTGGTCGCGGTGCCCCTCGCCCCCGTTCAGCGCCACGCCCGGAACGTAGCGGAGGACGTCGCCGATCGAGCGCATCGCCTGGTCGCCGATCTGCTCGGCGCTGATCACGCTCACCGCCTGCGGCACGTCCTTGAGGTCGGTGTCCGTCTTGGTCGCGGTGCTGCTGTGGCGGACGTCGTAGTTGATCCGCTCGCCGGTGACGATGATCGGCTGCTCGGCCGTTTCCTCCGCGGCCTGCGCGGTCGCGGGCAGCAGCATGGGCGTGAGCAGGAGGAGGCAGCGGCGCATCGTCAATTCCCTTCGAGGCGCGAACTAACGATAATGAGAGTGACTCGCAATAGCAGATCTATGATCCGCCGGATCGAACGCTGTCTCCTTGGTTTGGCGCAGGATTAGAGCGGCGCGCAGGCCTCCTTGAGCCAGGCGAGATCGTCCCCCGTCAGCCCCGGTCCGATCCGCTTCACCACCTCGGCGTGATAGGCGTTGAGCCAGCCGAGCTCCTCGCCGCTCAGCATTTCCCTGACGATCAGCCGCCGGTCGATCGGCGCGAAGGTCAGCGTCTCGAACCCGAGCAGTTCCTTCTCCGCCCCGTCCACCTCGACCGGGATGACCAGCACCAGGTTCTCGATTCGGATGCCGTACTCGCCCGCCTTGTAGTAGCCGGGCTCGTTGGAGAGGATCATGCCCGCCTGCAGCGGCTCGTCCCCGCCACTCTGCGCGCTGCCGACCGGCGAGATGCGCTGCGGCCCCTCGTGGACCGAGAGAAAGCTGCCGACCCCGTGGCCGGTGCCGTGCGCATAATCGAGCCCTGCCTCCCACAGCGGCCGCCGCGCGAAACTGTCGAGCTGCGACCCGCGCACCCCCTTGGGGAAGCGTGCCGTCGAGAGCGCGATATGGCCCTTCAGCACCCGCGTGAAGCGGTCGCGCATTTCGTCGGTCGGCTCGCCCACCGCGACCGTGCGGGTGATGTCGGTCGTCCCGTCGGCATATTGGCCGCCGCTGTCGACGAGGTAGAGCGAGCCCGTCTCCAGCTTGCGGTTGGTCGCTTCGCTCGCCCGGTAATGGACGATCGCTCCGTTCGGCCCCGCCCCCGAGATGGTGTCGAAGCTGAGGTCGCGAAGCTCGCCCGTCTCCTTGCGCAGCGCCTCCAGCCGGTCCGAGGCGGTCAGCTCGTCGAGCATTCCCCCGGGCGCCTCCGTCTCGACCCAGCGCAGGAAGCGCGCAATCGCCGCTCCATCGCGGGTCTGCGCCGAGCGGTGCCCGGCCAGCTCCGCCTCGTTCTTGATCGCTCGCGGCAGCACCGTCGGGTCGCGGAGCTTGATGATCGTCGCGCCGGCGCGGTCGAGCGCCTCGAAGATCGCCGCGACCGACCGCTCGGGGTCGACCGCCACCGTCTGGTCCCTCAGCCCGGCGAGGAACGCCTCGAAGCTCGCGCGCGGATGGATCCGGACGCCGTTGCCGAGATGCTGGCGGACCTCGCCGTCGATCTTCTCCTCTTCGACGAACAGGTCGGCGGTGCCGTCGGCGCGGACCAGCGCGAAGGCCAGCGCGACCGGCGTATGGCTGACGTCGGTGCCGCGCACGTTGAAGGTCCAGGCGATCGAGTCGAGCGCGGCCAGCACCGCCGCGTCGGCCCCCTGCTCACCCAGCCAGTCGGCGATCACCTGCCGCTTGTCCGCCGACGACCGGCCGGTGAACTGCTCCGGCTGGACCGTCAGCCGCGCCTTGGACGCTTCGGGCCGGTCGGCCCACACCGCGTCGATCGGGTTGCGCTGCACCTGCACCAGGGTCGCCCCCTTCGCGCCGAGCGCCTCGCTCGCCCGCGCTACCCAGTCGCGGCTGTGCAGCCAGGGATCATAGCCGATCCGCCCGCCGTCCGGCACATGTCCCTTGAGCCAGTCGGCGACGCTGGTCTCGGGCACCGACTCGTAGCTCCAGTGCTCGCCGTCGACCTGGCTCCTGACCTGCAGCGTGTAGCGCCCGTCGGTGAAGATCGCCGCCTCGGCCGGCAGCACCACCGCGGTGCCCGCCGAACCCTCGAACCCGGTCAGCCAGGCCAGCCGCTGCGCATAGCTGCCGACATATTCGCTCATATGCTCGTCGGTCAGCGGGACGACGAAGCCGTCGAGCTGGTCGCTTTGGAGCTGCTGGCGAAGGGCGGCGAGGCGGTCGGCATGGCTGGACATGAGCCGCGGTGTAGGACTCCGGGCCAGCGGCAACAAGACAAAGCACCCGCCTACGCGCCGGCACGAGGTTCAACTTTCCGAGTTGGAAAATTGTCACTTGCCAGATTGGAAAGCAGAGTGCATGACTTTCCACACTGGAAACAAGGGATTCGCCGATGACCGACATTCATGCCGAGGCGCTGGAAGCGCTTACCGCCAAGCAGGGGGCCGAGCGGCAGCTCGCCGATATGGCGATGTGCCCGCCCTGGCGTCACGCCGCCTTCGCCGGGCTCGAGGCCGGGCTCGTCGTCTCGCCCGCCGTGCCGCTCGTCCTTCGCTTCGTGATCCTGCTCGCCGTTCTGTTCGGCATGGGCTTCATCGTCCGCTCCGACCGGCGTCGGCTCGGCGTCTTCATCAACGGCTACCGGCGCGGCCGCACCCGGATGGTGGCGCTGCCGCTGCTGCTGCTGCTGCTCGGCATCTATGGTCTCAGCGTCTATCTCGGCCTCTCGCGCGGGCTGCCGCTCGCCAGCGTCGCGCTGGCCGGGCTGGCGTTTGTCGTCGCCTATCAGGGCAGCGTGATCTGGCAGCGGGTGTTCGTCCGTGAACTCGGCGCCTGAACCGTTCGACCCGATCGCCGGGTTCGAGCCGCTGCTGCAGGCGCCGGCCCGGCTGCAGGTCGCCGCGGTGCTCGCCAACGTCGACGAGGCGGAGTTCGCGCGCCTCAAGGCGATCACCGGCGCGAGCGACTCGGTCATGTCCAAGCATCTCTCCGCGCTGGCGGATGCCGGGCTGATCAAGTTGCGCAAGGCCAGCAGCGAGGGGCGCCAGCGGACCTGGGCCAGCCTCAGCCGGGATGGACGCAAGCGCTTCGACCAGCACGTCGCCGCGTTGCAGCGGATCGTCGCCGGCGGCGCGGAGTAGGAGGTGCCGCCCCGGACCGAGCCGGGGCCGGGGCGGCGCTCACAATCGGAAACTAGTTGCCGCGGCAGCCGATGCTCGGGCTCAGCGCCGATCCCGGCCCTCCGACCTTGATGAACATGCCATAGGCCTGGACTAGGCTGCTCGGCCCGAGCCCGTCGTCGTTCAGCCCGGAAAAAGCGCACAGCGAGTGAGCGCGGAAGGAATCGATCGGCGTCGGGCTTCCGGTGCCCGTCACTTCCCCGGCCAGCGCCGGGGTGGCGGCCGCCAGCGCGGCGAAGGTCAGCATGGCTTTGCGTGTCATCATGGTCTGCTCCCTGCTTCGAGATGATGGAAATCGGCTCGGAAGGACGCACCCGCGCTCGCCGACTCGGGCGGCGCTCCGGCCAGCATAGCCCGCGATCGGACCACGCCGAAATCGGCCACGAGTCGGAAATCGGTCCTAGCCTATGGTAAGAAAGGCGCTTGGGGCGGTCGGCTGGGACGGGCGGTAAGCGCACGGGAGCCGAGTCATGGGCGCAATCAGATCCTCTGTTCCCGACGACTTACGGGTCCTTCTTTGCATCGCCTTCCAGGCCGAGCTCGCGCCGAATCGCATCGCGGCGCTCCGCCGCGGGCTGGTCGAATCGCCGGCCTGCTGCAGCGGCTTCGACCTCACCGGCCGGTTCGATTTCGCCGCGGAAATGGCGTTCGAGAGCCCCGCCGCGCTCGACGAATGGCTGAACCGCACCCGCGAGGAGCTCGACGGGGATGCCGTCGACATCGACGTCAGCATCATCTGCCGTCACCACGAGCCTGCCGACGAGGCCGCCAGCGCCGACCTCCTGGTCCCCGTCGCCGGCGGCTACCGGCGCCTGCTGCTCGCGGCGATCGAGCGGGTCACGGCCGAGCGCGACTATGTCCGGATCCATGCCGAGGGCGCCACCTGGCTGCTCCACAGCACCCTCCAGGCGCTCGCCGAGCGGCTGCCGGGGGAACGCTTCATCCGCATCCATCGCTCGACCCTGGTCCGCCGCGACACGATCGAGCAGCTCGTCCGTCGCGGCCGTCGCTGGCAGGTCTGCTGTCGCGACGGCAGCTGCCTGCTGATCTCGCGCACCCACCTGCGCGACACGCTGGCCGCCTTCGACGCCGATCGTCGATCCGGGAACGACGTTCATCGACGCGGCGGTTCGTCGGGCGATGCGGCGCTCCGTCCTGCCGAAGAGCCCGTGCGACTCGCCTCCTGAAAGCTCATTCCTGAAGCCCTCAAGACAGGAGGGTAGAATGAGCAGGACGTTCATGATTTCCGCCGCCATCTTGACGGCCCTGGCCGCCAGCCCGTCGCTCGCGCGCGGCCCGGTCGTGGTGACCGCCGAACCCGACCGGGTGGTGCGCCACATCAGCTACGCCGACCTCAACCTCGCCGTGCCGGCAGGCGAGCGCGTGCTTCAGGCCCGCGTGCGCGGAGGCATTCGCGGTCTCTGCGACGAGATCGTGCCCGGCGGCACGACCGATCTCAACTCGATCCTCGGGCGCAAAGATTGCTCGCGGGATGCCTGGGAGCAGGCCGATCCGCAGATCGCCGCCGCCATCCAGCGCGCCCGCGAGATCGCGAGCACCGGGACCTCGACCATCGCCGCCTCGGCGATCGTCATCAGCCTCGGACACTGATCGCCGGACAAGCGGCCGCTGCTGGCCATGGCGGCAGCCGTCGGCGACCGGTCTTGCGGGGTCGGCCGCACCGGGGTGCATGGCCGCCATCAGGCAGGAGAATGCGATGGCCCCGTCATCCATGCTTCCGGCCGCTGCCCTGTTCCTGGTTGCGGCCGTTCCGGCGCTTGCCCGGCCGGTTGTCGTCACCGCCCCCGAGCCCGATCGGCTCACCGTCCACATCCCACTCGCAAGCCTCGACCTCGCGACGAGCCGCGGCGAGCGGGCGCTCGCCCGGAGGGTAACCGGCGCGGTGCGCGACCTCTGCAACGAGGCCGTGGGCGCCGCCGGCATCTCGCTCGTCGACACTGTTCGCTGGCAGGATTGCTCGCGCGCGGCGTGGAGCCAGTCGCGGCCGCAGATGGAGGAGGCGCTCGCCCGCGCCCGCGCGGTCGCCGCGTCGGCCGCTCCGGCGCTCGCCGTCACGGCCATCACCATCAGCCTGCCGACCCGGTGATGGCCGTCCGGCCCGCGCCCTGCCCCAGGGCGCGGGCCGGGTCCGGCTAGCGCCGTTCGTCCTGGGTGATGATCTTTTCGCGCGCGGTCTTGAGGTCGCCGGTCTCGAACTGTCGATGCAGCCGTTCGCGGTCGCGCCCGCGGTACATCGCCTCGGAGCGGTCAATCTGCTCGCCACCGACGCCGATTTCCTCCAGCGCCATCCGCGCCATCCGGACCGCGCTCTCGAGCACTTCGCGAACCACGTAGCGGACCGGCGAATCCTTGAGCTTGATCACCGAGCGGCGGTCGAACGCCCGCGCGTACAGCGCCGCCTTGGGGAACGCCTCGTGCACGCCCTCGATGATGTCGGGGGTGAGCTGGTCGCCGTCGATGCAGAAGAGGATCAGCTCGGCCTCTTCCGCGCCCGCCTGCCGCAGCAGGTCGACCCGCGTGCCGTCACCGAAATAGACCTTGGCGCCAAACTCCCCGGCGACGTCGATCATCTCGACGTCGGTGTCGATCAGCGTCACCGGCACCTCGCTGGCGATCAGCATCTGCGCGACGGTCTGCCCGAACCGGCCGTAGCCGACGATCAGCGCATTGGCGCCATCGTTCTGCGGCTCCTCCCGCTTCTCCTGCCGCTCGACCGGCGCCTCGCGCAGCTTGCGCGTCGCCTTCATCAGGAACGGCGTGGTGACCATCGAGAGGGTCACGATCGCGCTGAACAGGCTGGTCGTCTCGGCGTCGATCAGCTGCGCGCCCTGCGCCTGGCTGAACAGCACGAAGCCGAACTCGCCGCCCTGGCTGAGCAGGATCCCGAGGCCGAGCGCGCTCCGCCAGCTCATCCGGAAGGCCAGCCCAATTCCGGCGATCACCGCTGTCTTCACCGCGATCAGCGCCGCCGCCATGCCGAGCACGAACAGCGGCTCCTTGGCGATCGCCCCGAGGTCGAGCAGCATTCCGACCGAGAGGAAGAACAGCCCGAGCAGGATCGAACGGAACGGCTCGACGTCGGCCTCCAGCTCGTGGCGGTAGGGCGAGTCCGCCAGCATCACGCCCGCGACGAAGGCGCCGAGCGCGGTCGACAGGCCAAGCAGCTCCATCAGCGCCGCCGCGGCGATGATCGTGAACAGCGCGGCGACCACGAACATCTCGCGCTCGCCGAGATTGCCGATCAGCCGGAACAGCGGGCGGATCGCGAACCGGCCGAGCGCGATCAGCCCGGCGATCGCGCCCACCGTATAGAGCGCCAGCAGCCAGCCGGGCGGCGCGTTGGCGTCGGCCGGGTTGCGGCTCATCAGCGTGACGATGGTGATCAGCGGGATGATCGACAGGTCCTGGAACAGCAGGATCGCGAAGGCGCGCTCGCCGAACGGGGTGCGCAGCCGGCCCGAGGACTGCAGCAGCGGCAGCACCTGCGCGGTCGAGGAGAGGCCGAGCGGCAGCCCGAGCGCGATCGCCGCGGCGAGGTCGTTCTTCGTCACCACCCAGGTGAAGCCGGCCAGCAGCAGCCCGCAGCTCGCCACCTGCAGCAGCCCCAGCCCGAAGATTTCCCGCTTCATCCGCCACAGCCGCGCCGGGTTGAGCTCCAAGCCGACGATGAACAGCAGGAAGGTGATCCCGAGTTCGGCGACGTCGATCTTCTCCGCCGCCCCGCCGACCAGCCCGAGCACGCTCGGACCCACCACCGCGCCCGCGAGCAGATAGCCCAGTGTCGCGCCCAGACCGAGCCGGCGGAACAGGATGACGAAGCCCAGCGCGAAGCCGAGCAGGATCACCGCGTCGCGCAGTAGGTGGGTCTGGACGGTCGCTTCGTGCATCTCGCCCAACGGCTTGGCAGAGCCGGGCTGGTGAAGCCAGCCCCGACGACCTAGGTGGGCGCTCATGACCGACCAGCCCCCGCGCCCGCCCCGCGCCGACAAGCGCCCGCACAGCTTCAGCCACCATGGCGTCACCATCGACGACCCTTACGCCTGGCTGCGCGACCCGGCCTATCCCGAGGTCAACGACGCCGACGTGCTCGCTTACCTCAAGGCCGAGAACGCCTGGTTCGAGGCGGCGATGAAGCCGCATGCCGGGCTGGTCGACACGCTGTTCCAGGAGATGAAGGGGCGAATCAAGGAAGACGACAGCTCGGTTCCGCAGAAGGACGGCGACTGGCTCTACTGGTGGGCGTTCAAGCCCGGCGCCCAGTATCGCGACTGGTACCGGCGGCCGGTCGCCGGCGGCGCCGACCAGCTCATCTTCGCCGAACCGGCCGCGGCCGCGGGCAAGGATTATTTCCGCCTCGGCGCGATCGCGGTCAGCCCCGACGGCCGGCTGATGGCGACGATGATCGACGACAGCGGCTCGGAGCGCTTCACCCTCAGCGTCCGCGAGGTCGACAGCGGGCGCGAGCTCGAGACGGTGACCACGGTCGGCATCGGCTCGCCGGTCTGGACTGCCGACAGCGCCGGCCTCGTCTACACCGAGGTCAACGACAATTGGCGCAGCTACCGCGCCCTCTACCATCGCCTCGGCGAGGACCCGGCCCGGGCCAAGCTCGTCTACGAGGAAACCGAGGAGCTCGGCTTCTCGGTCGGGGTCGGCGAATCGCAGGACCGCTCGACCATCTTCATCGCCACCGGCGACAACACCACCAGCGAGGTCCGCTTCGTCCCCGCGGACGACGCGGCCGCCGAGCCGGTGATGATCAGCCCGCGCCGCACCGGCCGCGAATATAGCTGCGACGCCGCGCACGGCCGGCTGTGGATCCTCACCAACGACAACCACGTCAATTTCCGCGTCGCCACCGCCGAGTTCGCCGCCCCGGGCGAGTGGAACACGCTGGTCGAGGGCAGCGATCGCACCTACCTCCGCGGGATCACCGCCTTCCGCGACCATCTCGCGCTGACCGCCCGGGTCGACGGCCTCGACCAGCTCCTGCTACGCGATTACGCCACCGGCGAGACCCGCCGGATCCCCTTCGCGGAGGCGAGCTACTCCGCCGCGTTTGGCTCCAACCCCGAGTTCGCCCCCGCCGCCTACCGCGTCGGCTATTCCTCGATGGTCACGCCCGGCACCGTCTACGACTATCATCCCGAGGACGATCGCCTCGAGGTCCGCAAGGTCACCGAGATCCCGTCCGGCTACGACGCCTCGCAATACCGCACCGAGCGGCTGATGGTCCCCGGCCGCGACGGCGCCGCCATCCCCGTCTCGGTCGTCTACCGCGACGACTTCCGCAAGGACGGCGACGGCAAGCTCTTCCTCTATGCCTATGGTGCCTACGGCTTTGCCATCCCGCCGAGCTTCTCCAGCTCGCGCCTCAGCCTGCTCGACCGCGGCTTCGCCTACGCCATCGCCCACATCCGCGGCGGCGACGACCTCGGCTACCAGTGGTTCCTCGACGGGAAGCTCACCAGGCGGACCAGCACCTTCAACGACTTCGTCGACGCCGCGAAGGGCCTGGTCGACGCCGGCTTCACCCGGCCCGGCCGGATCGCGATCCAGGGCGGCTCGGCGGGCGGCGAGCTGATGGGCGCGGTCGCCAATTCCGATCCCGAGCTGTGGGGCGCGGTGGTCGCCGACGTCCCCTTCGTCGACGTGCTCAACACCATGCTCGACGCCAGCCTGCCGCTCACCCCCGGCGAGTGGCCCGAGTGGGGCAACCCGATCGAGGACAAGGCCGCCTTCGACCTCATCCGCAGCTATTCGCCCTACGACCAGGTCAAGGCCCAAGCCTATCCGCCGATGCTGATCACCGGCGGCCTCAACGATCCCCGCGTGACCTATTGGGAGCCGGCCAAGTGGGCCGCGAAGCTCCGCGAGCTCAAGACCGACGACAATCTCCTTTTGCTCAAGATCAACATGGGCGCCGGCCACGGCGGCAAGAGCGGCCGCTGGGACTCGCTCCACGAGGTCGCCGAGGCCTACGCCTTCGTGCTATGGCAGCTCGGGGAATCCTGACGGGGGTGGGATGAAGCGACCGCTGCTGTTTCTCGCGAGCCTGGCGGCATCCGGGGCAGCACCCGCCGCCACCTCCGCAAGCCCTGACGCGCCCGTCGCCAGTGTCGTGGTCGCCCGCTCGGGGAACCGCTGGTCGGCCGACTATCGCCTGGCCATCGCCGCGCCCGTCTGGGTCTTCGCCAAGTCCCATCCACCCCTGAAGGGTCCCGTCTCGTGGCGCGTCCCGAGCGTCCGGGTGCTCACGCCGGGCGTCCGGCTCGAGCGCATCGGCGACTATGACGCGCTGGTGGCGGACGGCGGAGCCGTTCCCGCGCGAGTCCGGCTGGCGTTCACGCCCGTCTCGGCCAATCTCGAAGGCAGCTACGACCCGGCGCTGCTGTTCACCGATGGCGCGGTCGCCCTCTATGCCGACGCGTTCCGAGTTCTTCCCCTGCCCTCGGCCGCGGTCGCCGCGAAGGCCCCGCGCGACAGCGACCTCCTGCCCGGAGTGGCCCGCCCCACCCGGATGACGTTCCGCGATGGCGGCAGCCCGATCCTTTACCAGGGCCGCCGTGTCGACCGGGTCACGACCGACGACGGCGATGCCTATCTCCTGTTCGGCAAGGCGACCCCGCTGGTTGGCCCGGCGCTGACCACCGTCATCGATCCCGCCCTCCCGGCCTGGCTCGCCACCTTCCTCCGCACCGAGATCCCGGCCATCCTCCAGTCCTACCAGCGCGCGCTCGGACCGGCCCCGGTCGGGCGCCCGACGCTGCTCGTCTCCTGGGCCGGCCCCACCCCGCACCTCATCAGCATGGGCGGCAGCGTCCTGTCCGGCATGGTGGTCATGCGTCTCGAAGGCATTGGCGTGGTCAAGCCCAGCGCCCAGCTCAGCAGCCAGGCGCGCTGGTTCGCCGCGCACGAGTCCGCGCATTTCTGGCTCGGTCAGGCGATCGCCTACAGCCGCCCGGAGGAGAGCTGGATCACCGAGGGCGGCGCCGAACTGCTCGCCTTCCGCGCGACCGCCGCCGCCGACCCCCACTACGACATCCATGCCCGGCTTCGCGAGGCGCGCGACGAATGCGTTCCCTATCTCGCCCATGGCGGGATCGAGGCCGCCTACCAGCGGACCGACGACTTCCGCGCCTATTATGCCTGTGGCGTGATCCTCGCCCTGGTTGCGGAGAAGGCGGCCGGCGGCGACTTCGGCCGCTTCGTCCGCACCCTGATCGCCCGCCATGGCGCGCAGAAGACGGTAAACCGGCGCGAATGGCTGGCACTGGTCGAGGAACTGGGGGCGCCGCGCGGCGACACCGCCGCCATCGCCGACCTGCTCGACAAGGGGCATCCCGACGGCAAGGCCGCCCTCGACGGGTTCATCGCCGCGACCGGTATCGGCCCGGCCTTCGCGACACCTGCCACATGACCCGCCCCGTCTTCACCGCCACCATCACCGCCACCCCCGACCACATCGACGAGCTCGGCCACGTCAACAATGCGGTCTGGGTGCAGTGGATCCAGGACGTCGCGGTCGCCCACTGGCGGAGCGTCGCCGACCCGGCGCACGACGCTGCCTATATCTGGGTCGTGGTCCGCCACGAGATCGACTATCTGCGCGCCGCGCTGCCCGGCGACGTGCTGACCGCGCGGACCTGGGTCGGCGAGGCTCCGCGCGGCGCCCGCTTCGACCGCCACATGGAGTTCACCGGCGCGGATGGGAAACCGCGGGTCCGCGCGCTGACGGTATGGGCGATCCTCGACCGGGCGAGCGGCCGCCCGCTGCGCGTGCCCGAGGCGGTGATCGCCCCCTTCCTCGGCTGATTTGGCCTGTCCTACCGCGCCCCACCTGTGGCATTCACGCGGGCATGGCGACGAGCGAACCGAGCGCATCCCAGACGAGTCCTGCCGCCTCTTGGCAGTGGCACCGGGCCACAACTGCGCACCGGCAGGAAGATCCGCAGGCAGCGCGCCGGTCCCAGCGGCCCGTCTCGTCTCCCGTGAAGAAGCGCGACACTGTGACCATTGGGACCTTTCGTGCCGCACCGAACCTGGCGACGCGGCTCGACCCTGTGACTCTTCGGACCGTTCGCGCGCGATGAAACCGCTGCTCCACGATTACTGGCGCTCCTCCGCCTGCTATCGCGTCCGCATCGCCCTGCACCTCAAGGGCGTCGACTTCGACACCCATGTCGTCGACCTCGCCGCCGGCGACCAGCGATCGGAGGCGTGGCGCGCCGAGAACCCGCAGGGCCTCGTCCCGATGCTCGAGATCGACGGCCACCGCCTCGTCCAAAGCCTGGCGATCATGGACTATCTCGACGCCCGCCACGAGCAGCCGCCGTTCGTCCCCAAGGACCCGGCGGCGCGCAGCCATGTGCTGGCGATGGCGCTGGTGGTCGCTTGCGACATCCACCCGCTCAACAATCTGCGCGTGCTGCGGCATCTCAAGGGGGAGCTGGGCCAGTCGCAGGAAGCCGCCGACGAATGGTATCGCCACTGGGTGCGCGAAGGGCTCGCCGCGCTGGAAGCGATGGCGGCGCCGGGTGCCGGCCGCTTCCTCGCCGGCGACGAGATCGGCTTCGCCGACATCTGCCTCGTGCCCCAGCTCTACAATGCGCGGCGCTTCGACGTGCCGCTCGCTCCCTATCCGACGCTGGCGCGGGTCGAGGCGAGCTGCCTCGCCCTGCCCGCCGTCGCCGCCGCCCACCCCGACGTTGCCCGAGAGATTGGGGCCAAGGAGAAGATGGCATGAACCGTGTCGACAACATCAACCGCGGGATGGAGCGCCTCGCCACGCCCGGCGAGGTCGAGATCCCGAGCCTGGAGGGGAAGGTCGGCGAGGAGGAGTGGAAGCTCCGCGTCGATCTCGCCGCCGCCTACCGGCTGATCGCCCACTACGGCTGGGACGATCTCATCTTCACCCACATGTCGGTGCGCATCCCCGGGCCCGAGCACCACTTCCTGCTCAACCCCTACAACCTCATGTTCGAGGAAGTGACTGCCAGCTCGCTGGTCAAGGTCGACACCAACGGCAATCCGGTCGATCCGACGCCCTTCATCACCAATCCCGCCGGCTTCACCATCCACTCCGCGATCCACATGGCGCGCGAGGATGCGCAGGCGGTCATCCACCTCCACACGCCGCACGGCCAGGCGGTCGCCGCGCACGAAGAGGGGCTGTTGCCGCTGACCCAGACCGCGATGCTGGTCGGCGGCGATCTCGCCTTCCATGACTATGAGGGCGTGGCGGTCGACCTCGACGAGCGCGAGCGGCTGGTCGCCGATCTCGGCAGTCATGGCGTCATGCTGCTGCGCAACCATGGCACGCTCAGCGTCGGCGAGACGATCGGCGAAGCCTTCATCAAGATCTATTTCCTCGAGCGGGCCTGCGAGGCGCAGGTGCTGGCGCTGTCCGCCGGCGACCGGCTCAACCGCCCCCCGCAGGGCTCGCCGGAGATCACCGCGCAGCAGGGCGCGACCGGCCTCAAGGTCGCCGCCAACTATCTCGCCTGGCCCGCGCTGCTGCGCAAGGCGTACCGGCTCGACCCCGCGTTCGCGAGCTAGGCGGCGAGCTCGTCGAGCGAGGCGAGGCGTCGGCGCAGCCGCTCGACCCCGTCGCCGAGTTCGGCCTCGAGCCGCTCGGCCTCGTCAAAGGGGATGGCGTGCCAGCGTACCGGACTGCCGTCGTTCGCGGCCTCGATGTGAATGGTGATCAGCCACTGGCCCTTGCGGCCGTGCCAGACCGACGCCTCGCCGTAGAGAAGCTGCCCGCGCCAGTCGAGCAGCGGCTCGAGCGCGGCGAGCGCGTTGCGGGCGGAGCGGACGTAGACGGTCAACGGGCGCGTGGCGACCCGCTCCTGGAGCAGCGCGAAGCGCGCGCGCAGCTCGCGGTTGCCGAGCCGGCGCCGGCGCTGGCGAGCCGGGGTCAGCGCGTTCAGCGCCTCGTCGACGAGCTGCTCCAGCTCGACGAACAGGCGAAGGCAGGTCGCCCGCCAGGCGAGGGCGGCGACCAGCTTGGTTTCATGCTCGGAAACAGGGTTCACCCGCGCAAGTTGAGCGGGAAAAACCTAAGATTCAATTGCAGTTAATAACCACCGATCAATTTCGCGGGGCGCTGCAATTCGGCCACAGCAATGGTGGCCAGTCGGGCGCCGCTCCCGGGAGCGGCGCCCAGCCGGTTAGCGGCAGGTCACGCGGTTGCGGTCGGCCGAGGTGCCGACGGCGCCGCCGGCGATCGCGCCGAGCACCGCGCCCAGCGGCTTCGCACCGCCCGGCGCGATGATCGAGCCCAGCGCACCGCCGGCGATCCCGCCGACGATCAGCCCGGTCGTGCCGTCAGAGCGGCGGCAGTAGTAGCGGCCGTCGTTGCCGACATAGACGCGGTCGTCGTAGCTCAGCTGACGCTCGCGGTAGCGGGGATCCTCGCGGTAGTAACGGTCAGCGTAATAGCCGTTGTAGCGCGGATCGGGACGATCATAGTCGTAGCTTCCGTACTGCGTGTAGTAGCCACGATCATAGTAGCCCCAGCCGCCGTCGTTCGGCCCGTACGTGTCGTAGGCGCAACCGCTGACGGCGGCCGCGGCGGCGGAGATGGCAAGCAGCGCAAGTTTCTTCATGACAGCCCTCCTCAAGGGTGAGCGTTCAAGAAGCTGTCGCGTCAGCCCTTCTCGACGCCCTTCGATGGTCGTTCGAGCCCGTCGCAAAGCGGCAGCGGCTCGCCCGATCAAACCGCCGGATAGTCGTTCCGGTTCCGAAAGTGGCTGACTTGTCACGCACAGCGCCCGCACCCGGCCGCCGCTACGGCAGCTTCTCTCCGCGCGCTGCGACCAGCACCGCGTACCATTGCTCGCGAGTCCAGCGCACGCGCAGCGCCTCCGCCGCTTCGCGGATCCGCTCGGCTTTCTGAGATCCGACGATGGGGATGATTCCGGCCGGATGTGCCATCAGCCAGCTGAGCGCCGCCACGCTGCGGGCGACGCCGTGCGCCTGCGCGACCTCGTCCAACGCAGCGGCCACCGCGCGGTCGCGCTCGTCCTCGGGATCGATCAGCCGCCCGCCGCCAAGCGGCGACCAGGCCAGCGGCCGAAGCCCGAGCCGGAGCGCCTGATCCAACTCGCCATTTTCGAAACAATCGATGCGCAGCGGCGAGATCTCCGGCTGGGTCGTGGCGAGCGGGACCGTGAGGAAGTGCTTCAGCGTCTCGATCTGCGCCGGCGTGAAGTTCGAGACGCCGAGTCGGTCGATCTTCCCCGCCGCGACCGCCTCCTCCAGCGTACGGGCGACCTCCTGCGGGTGCGCCAGGATGTCGGGACGGTGGATCTGGTAGAGATCGATGCGCTCGACCCGCAGGCGCCGGAGCGACGCGTCTATCGCCCTGGCGAGGTAGGCGCCGCTCTGGTCGTAGGGCAGCGGCGGCCGGATGCCGCCCTTGGTCGCGAGCACCATGCGCGTCCGCAGCCCGGGATCGGCGGCGAGCACCTCGCCGAGCAGCACCTCCGCGTTGCCGAAGCCGTCCCGTCCGTCGAAGCCGTAGATGTCGGCGGTGTCGAGCAAGGTCAGCCCGGCATCGAGCGCGGCATGGACCAGCACCGCCGCTTCCTCGCGCGAGCCCGCCAGGCGCCACATGCCCCACGCCAGGGGCGAGACCGGCGGCCCGCCCGGTCCGAGCGGCAGGGTGGCTGGCGGAAAGGGCAGGTCGCTCATCACATCTCCTCGAGGCAGGCCGGCTCGCGAGGCGCGCTTGGCCCGGGCAAGAGCCGCGGTGCCTGCCGCTGCGTCCTGCGAAGCGCAAGCGACGATCCGTCCGCAACGGCCGGCGACAGGCCCGGCGGACTGGAAACGAGCGCCCGATTGAGCAAGGACAGCAGCGTGCCCGTCCGCTCGGCCGATTCCGGCAGGCGGGTTCGGCGCGACGCGGCGGCCCAAGATGCGAGTGGAGATAAGCGAAGGATGAGCAAGGCACCCAGGATCGTGGCCATCGGCGGAACGATCCGGCCCGGCAGCAGCACCGAACTCGCGCTCGCCGCCGCCGCCGCCGCCGCGCGCGACGAGGGCGCCGAGGTGAGCACGTTCGATGGCGCCTACATGGCGGCGCTCCCCCACTATCGGGGGCCGCACTGGTCGGCCAGCGACGGCGCCGAGCTGATCGCCGCGATCCGCGACGCCGACGGCGTGCTGCTCGCCAGCCCCGGCTATCACGGCACCGTTTCCGGCCTCGTCAAGAACGCGATCGACTATCTCGAGGAGCTCGCGGCCGATCGCCGCCCCTATCTTCACGGGCGCCCCGTCGGCCTGATCGTCACCGCTTTCGGGCACCAGGCGGCGAACAGCGGGATGACGACGCTACGCACCATCGCGCATGCCCTGCGGGGCTGGCCGACGCCGTTCGGCGCCGCGCTCAAGGTCGGACCCGACACGTTCACCGCTGGCGGCGGCTGCCTCGATCCGGCGGTGCTCGACCAGCTGGACTTGGTCGGCCGCCAGGTCGCCCGGGTCGCCGGGCGGTTGTGAACGCCCTCCGCGACCGGCGATGGCGGAAGCGCGGCCTCGCGCCATGAGCGACGATCCGCTGATCCTCGTGCTCGACGAGGGCACCAGCTCGACCCGGGCCATCCTCTATCGGCTCGACGGCGCGGTGCTCGGCTCGCGCGCGCTCCCGATCAGCCAGCACTACCCGGCGCCCGGCCTCGTCGAGCATGACGCCGAGGAGATCTGGCAAGCCACGCTTGCCTGCGGCCGGGCGATGGTCGAGCAGGCCGGCGGCGCGGGCGGCATTGCCGCGATCGGCATCACCAACCAGCGCGAGACGGTCGTTGCCTGGGATCGCCGGACCGGTCGCCCGTTGCACCGCGCGATCGTCTGGCAGGATCGCCGCACCGCCGACCGTTGCGCCGCTCTCAGGGAGGCCGGTCACGAGCCTTGGGTGCAGGCGCGCACCGGCTTGCTACTCGATCCCTATTTCTCCGGCACCAAGATGGCCTGGCTCGCCGCTCGACCGGACGTCGCCGCGGCCGGGGAGTGGCTGGCGCTCGGAACGGTCGACAGCTGGCTCGCCTGGAAGCTGACCGGCGGCACCCATGTCAGCGATGCCAGCAACGCCAGCCGGACCATGCTGCTCGACCTCGACGGGCGAGACTGGGACGATGCGCTGTGCGACCTCCTCGCCGTTCCGCGCGCATCGCTCCCGGCCATCGTCGGCAACACCGAGCACATCGGCCTCACCGACAGGCGCTGGTTCGGGCAGGCCATCCCGATCACCGCGATGATCGGCGACCAGCAGTCCGCCACCGTCGGCCAGGGCTGCAACGCGCCCGGGCAGACCAAGCTGACGCTCGGAACCGGCGCCTTCGCGCTCACCAGCCTGGGCTCTTCGCGGCCCACCGATCCCGGCAGGCTGCTCGGCACGATCCTGACCGACATCGGCGGCGACCGCCGCTTCGCGCTGGAAGGATCGATCTTCGTCGCGGGAAGCCTGATCAAGTGGCTGCGCGACAATCTTGGCCTGCTCGGTACCGCTGGCGAAAGCGAAGCCCTGGCGCGGTCGGTCGAGGACAGCGGCGGCGTTACCCTGCTGCCGGCGCTCGCCGGTCTTGGCGCGCCCTACTGGCGCCCCGCGGCGACCGCCGTCTTCGCCGGACTAACCTTCGCCTCGACCCGCGCCCATTTGGTTCGAGCCGCGCTGGAGGCCATCACGCACCAGTGCGTCGACCTCGCCGACGCCTTCGCCAGGACCGGCGCGGCATGGGATGAGATCCGGCTCGACGGCGGCATGAGCGCCAACAACTGGCTCGCCGAGGACCTCGCCGCGATGCTGAACCTTCCCGCAACCCGACCCGACGACGTGGAAACCACCGCTCGCGGTGCCGCGATGCTCGCAGCGGTCGGCGCCGGCCTCTACACCTCGCTCGACGAAGCCCGCGCCATGCTCCCGCCAACCCGCCGCTTCGATCCCCGCCCCGACGATCAGGCCCGAGCGACACGCCTCGCGGCATGGCAGGCGGTCTTGAAAATGTCGGAAGGGCAAAAGCACCCGCCGGCCGGCTAGGCCGCCGCGCGGAGCGTGACGCGCTCAAGAAAATGGTCGGGGAGAGAGGATTCGAACCTCCGGCCCCTGCCTCCCGAAGACAGTGCTCTACCAGGCTGAGCTACTCCCCGACCGGAACCCGCGGCGGCGTGCGCCGCGAGAGCCAAGGCGGGGCGGTCTTTAGGCGGGGGCGCGGCGGAGCGCAACCCTGTCCTGAAGCGCTTTTCGCGAGCTCAGCGGCCGCCGGCGCGGAGCAGCTCCTCGACCCTGACCAGCTTCTCGCGCGGGCTGCCCGAACGCGCCGCGGCGGCTTCCGCCGCTTCGATCTTCTGCCAGTCGGCGAACACCAGCGGGTCGCAGCCGCGGCTGGCGAGCAGCCGATCCAGCGACGCACCGCCCTCGCGGCCGCTGGCAGCGCCACCCGGCGGGAAGGCGGCGGCGATCTGTTCGGCGACCTCCTGCCCATCGGGGCGATTGGTCCCGATCGTGCCCGTGGGGCCGCGGCGGGCCCAGCCGACGCTCCACAGCCGCTCGGCAACCAGGCCATGGTCGTTGGGGAAGCGCCCAAGCCGGTCGTCGTAGGGGACGCCCGGGATCGCCGGGCTCTGGTAGCCGATGCAACTGACGACAAGGTCGGCGGCCAGCTCATAGGTCTCGCCGGTGCCGTTGGCCTGCCCGTCCGCGCTCAGCGCGGTTCGCTCCACCCGGACCCGTTCGGCCCGACCAATCCCCTCGATCGCCAGCGGCTTGGCGAAGAAGTCGAAGGCGATGGTCTTCGGCTTGGAACCGTCCGGCGGGTTCGCGGCGAATTCGCGAAGCAGGGCGACCGACTTGCGCTGGCCCGGCTCGAGCGGGCCATCGCTGTCGGGCAGCGGCAGGTCGCCCGGCTCCACCAGCGGCACCGCTTCGCCAAGATGGCCGAGCTCGCCCAGCTCCTTCGGGGTCATCGCGATCTGGTGGGGACCGCGACGACCAAGAATGGTGATTCTGCGGATCGAGGACCTGCGCAGCGCGGCGAGCGCATGGTCGACGATGTCGGAGCCGGCGAATTCCGCTTCCGTCTTGGCGAGGATCCTGGCGACATCCAGCGCGACATTGCCGTTCCCGACGACCACTGCATGGGTCCCGTCGAGCCGCGGCTTGAGCTCGGCGTGGTCCGGATGCCCGTTGTACCAGCCGACGAAGGCGGCCGAGCCGATCACGCCCGGCAGGTCGTCGCCGGGGATACCAAGGCGGCGGTCATGGGGCGCGCCGGTCGCCAGCACCACCGCATCGTAGAAGTGGAGCAGCTCCTCGACCGACACGTCGGCCCCCAGATGGACGTTGCCGAGGAAGCGCACGCTCTTCTCCAGCGCGACCTTCTCGTAGCGCTTGGCTACGGCCTTGATCGACTGGTGGTCTGGCGCGACCCCGAAGCGGATCAGCCCGTAGGGGACCGGCAGCCGGTCCAGAATGTCGATCCGCGCGCCCGCGCCATAGGCCTTCACGAGCGCCTCGGCGGTATAGAAGCCCGCCGGTCCCGAACCGATCACCGCGACGTGCCGCATCGGCCTCTCCTTCTTGGTCGAGCCGAGAGGCTAGTCCCGATCAGCGCAAGTGCAAGCTCAGCGCTTGTCCTCCAGCAGAAGATCGCTCCCCTTGGCGCGCAGTGCCGCCTCGATCGGCTTGGCGAACATGCCGAGCAGACCGGGGAGGACGATGTTCACCCGGACGAACCGATCTTCCACCCCGAGTTGCGCGTCGACCGCCTGGCCCATCGCCGCGATGGTCATGTCGAGCCGGTCGCCGGCCCAGTCGCTGCTGACCTCCGCGCCGCCAGGGATGTGGTTCTGCAGCTTGTGCAGGTTGGCGGCGATGCGCCGCTTGGCTTCCTCGCGCCCCAGCGTGTGGGGCAGGTCGACATGGATCGGTTGAGACATGCTGTTGGTTTGGGAAGGCCGCGGCGCCTTTTCAAGCGCCGGATATGGAGTAGACTCCGCCGGATGAGTGCCGTTGCCGCCCTGCTGCTGATGATTCAGGCCTCGCCGATCCTGCCCGCCCCGGCGGCGTGGGACCCGGCGGCCGACTATATCACGCCGGGGCAGGACGCGAACGGCTATCGCTCGTGGGTCTTCGCCGACCCGACCCGGATGCCGGCGGTGACGGCCTTCCACAACTATCTGACCAGCGCTGGCGTCGCCTATGTCGTGCCGACCTGGCAGCTGTTGCGGACCGCCACCGACTGGACCAAGTGCGGCGCGCAGCCGTTCGAGGTTCCGCCCACCGGCGAATGGCCGAACATCGTGCAGACCCTGCGTTACGTCCGCGACGACGTGGTCCCCGCGGTCGGGCAGGTCGAGGCGGTGTCCGCCTACCGCAACGCGACGCTCAACCGCTGCGCGCTGGGGGCGAAGGAAAGCGCTCACCTCCACTTCTCGGCGGTCGACCTGGTGCCGCTCGCGGCGATCAATCGCGGCGCGATGATGCAGCGTCTGTGCGCAAGCCACGCGGTCGCGGGACAGCGCTACGGCGTTGGCCTGGGCTTCTACACCAAGATGCGCTTCCATGTGGACAGCACCAAGTTCCGCACCTGGGGCCGCAACGACGAGGGCACGACGGCCTGCGCGCGGAGCTGGGAGCTGGCGCACGCCAACGACGTCGCGCCGCCCGCGCTGGCCGTGCTGCCGGGCGCCGCCCCCCTGACGGCGCCCGTGCCGGGTGACCCGCTCGCGCCGCTTCCGGGAAGCGGTGGAGGCAGCCCGTCCAAATAGGGGTTGCTCCCACTTGTGTTGCTCATGGGCAACACTACATCTCACCCCAAGAGAGGGGCTGACATGGACTTCGACAAGCTTACCGAACGCGCCCGCGGATTTCTTCAGGCGGCCCAGACCATTGCGGTGCGCGAGCATCACCAGCGGATCGCCCCGGCGCATCTGCTGAAGGCGCTGCTTGACGACGAGCAGGGCATGGCGGCCGGGCTGATCAACGCGGCTGGCGGCGACGCCCAGGCAGCGCGGCGCGAGGTCGATGCGCTGACGGCCAGGATCCCCGCCGTCACCGGCTCGGGCGCGAGCAGCGCGCCGGCGCTCGACGGCGACACCATTCGGATCCTCGACCAGGCGCAGGAAGTCGCCAAGAAGAGCGGCGACGCATTCGTCACGGTCGAGCGCATCCTGCTCGCCATGACGCTCGCCAAGGGCAGCGACGTCGGCAACGCGCTTCAGCGCGCGGGTGTGACCCCGCAGAATCTGAATGCCGCGATCGACAAGCTGCGCGGCGGTCGCACCGCCGATACGCAGAGCGCCGAGGACCGCTATGACGCGCTGAAGCGCTTCGCCCGCGACCTCACCCGGGCCGCCCACGACGGCAAGCTCGACCCGGTCATCGGCCGCGACGAGGAGATCCGCCGCACCATCCAGGTGCTCGCGCGCCGGACCAAGAACAATCCGGTGCTGATCGGCGAGCCCGGCGTCGGCAAGACCGCGATCGCCGAAGGGCTGGCGCTGCGCATCGCCAACGGCGACGTTCCGGACGGCCTCAAGGACAAGACGCTGATGTCGCTCGACATGGGCGCGCTGATCGCCGGGGCGAAATATCGCGGCGAGTTCGAGGAGCGGCTCAAGGGCGTGCTCGACGAGGTGAAGGGCGCCGCTGGCGACATCATCCTCTTCATCGACGAGATGCACACGCTGGTCGGCGCCGGCAAGGGCGAGGGCGCGATGGACGCGTCCAACCTGCTGAAGCCGGCTCTGGCGCGCGGCGAGCTCCATTGCATCGGCGCGACGACGCTCGACGAATATCGCAAGCATGTCGAGAAGGATGCCGCGCTGGAACGTCGCTTCCAGCCGGTGTTCGTCGGCGAGCCGACCGTCCCCGACACCATCTCGATCCTGCGGGGGCTCAAGGAGAAGTACGAGCTCCATCACGGCGTGCGGATCACCGACGCGGCGCTGGTCGCGGCGGCGACGCTGTCGAATCGCTACATTTCCGATCGCTTCCTTCCGGACAAGGCGATCGACCTGATGGACGAGGCCGCCTCGCGGCTGCGGATGGAGGTCGAGTCCAAGCCCGAGGAGATTGAAAATCTCGACCGGCGGATCATCCAGCTCAAGATCGAGCGCGAGGCGCTCAAGAAGGAGCAGGACGCCGCGTCAAGGGACCGGCTGTCGCGCCTTGAAGGCGACCTCGCCAACCTCGAGCAGCAGTCGGCCGAGCTGACCGCCCGCTGGCAGGCGGAGAAGGACAAGATCGCCGGCGAGGCCAGGATCAAGGAACAGCTCGATACCGCGCGGATCGAGCTCGAGCAGGCGCAGCGCTCGGGCGACCTCGCCAAGGCGGGGGAGCTCGCCTACGGGCGCATTCCGGGGCTCGAGAAGCAGCTCTCCGAGGCGCAGGCCGCCAGCCAGGGTGCGATGCTCCGCGAGGAGGTCACCGACCAGGACATCGCTGCGGTCGTCAGTCGCTGGACCGGCGTCCCGGTCGAGCGGATGATGGAGGGTGAGCGCGAGAAGCTGCTCGCCATGGAAAGCGCGATCGGCGCCAAAGTGATCGGCCAGGAGGATGCGGTGAAGGCCGTCTCCGCCGCGGTCCGCCGCGCCCGCGCCGGGCTCCAAGACCCCAACCGCCCGCTCGGCTCCTTCCTCTTCCTCGGGCCGACCGGCGTCGGCAAGACCGAACTGACCAAGGCGCTCGCCGAATTCCTGTTCGACGACCCGACCGCGATGGTCCGCATCGACATGAGCGAGTTCATGGAAAAGCACGCGGTGTCGCGGCTGATCGGCGCGCCGCCGGGCTATGTCGGCTACGAGGAAGGCGGGGTGCTGACCGAGGCGGTCCGCCGCCGGCCCTACCAGGTCGTGCTGTTCGACGAGGTCGAGAAGGCGCACGGTGACGTGTTCAACGTCCTCCTCCAGGTGCTCGACGACGGCCGGCTGACCGACGGCCAGGGCCGCACCGTCGACTTCACCAACACCATCATCATCCTGACCTCGAACCTCGGCAGCCAGTATCTGGCGAGCCTCGGCGAGGACGAGCCGGTCGACAAGGCCGAGCCGCAGGTGATGGAGGTGGTCCGCGCCCACTTCCGGCCCGAGTTCCTCAACCGGTTGGACGAGATCATCCTCTTCCACCGCCTGTCGGCCGGACACATGGGGCCGATCGTCGAGATTCAGGTCGCGCGGCTTGGACGCCTGCTCGAGGACCGCAAAATCCGCCTCGATCTCAGCGCCGCGGCGCGGGCGTGGCTGGGTCGAGTCGGCTATGATCCCGTCTACGGCGCCCGCCCCCTCAAGCGCGCGGTGCAGAAATATCTGCAGGACCCGCTCGCCGACGCCATCCTTGCGGGCAAGGTGCGGGATGGCGACGTCGTCCATGTCGACGAAGGCGATGGACGACTTCGGATCGAACCGGCGTCGACGGCGGCCCAGGCCCAAGCAGCCTGAGCCGCCCCTGGCTTAGCAGACCTCGCCGCCCGTCCCCGAGCAGTGCGACTGCTGAAGTCGGTCGACGACATCGCGATCCTGGCGGCGCTGTTCGGCCCATTGCGCAGCGGTCATGCAGACCTTCCGCGCCGCCAGTCGCGAACCCAGCTCCTCGATCCGCTCGCAGATCATGCGATTGGGGTCTCGCTGCGGCTTGGGCTTGGGAGCATCGACCGTCTGGGCGCCCGACGGCACGGCTGCCGCAACTGCCAGCGCAGTGACCAACTGAACAAGCTTCATCGTCGTTCTCCCTTACCAACGCGACTTAAGCCAAGGTGGACCGGCCCGACAGGCCGGATCACAGCGCCTCGGTTCCCATGCCCCCCGATCCGACAATCACCGCCCGCGCGACGGCGCGATCGGCACTCGTCAGGTCCGGGACCCAGAGATCGAAGATGAGCACGACCCGAAGTGCGTCGCTGTCGTTCCAGGCTTCATGCTCGATCGTGTCGTCGAAGACGAAACACCGCCCGACTTCCCACTCGAGCTCGGTCGCTCCCACCCGAAACCCGCAGCGCGGCGGAACGATCAGCGGCAGATGACACACGAGCCGCGTGTTCGCCACGCCGGTATGTGGCGGAATGCGCGTCCGTGGCGCCAGCAGCGAGAAGAGAGCGTTGGGGGAGGCGCCCGGAACGTCGGGCTGGTCCAGCGAGGCGAGCAGCTCCATGGTCCGCGGGCAGAGGTCCGCGTTGGCTCCGACCCGCTCACCATTCTTCAGCAGGTGAAGCGCCGACCACGCCTTATTGCGGTTGAGCGCCTCCCACTGCCGGAGCGGCACCTGGTCAGGGTACTGGATGTAAGGGACGAGCTCAGCGCCGCGGCTTGCGACCAGCGCATCGAATTCGCGCTGAATGTCGGCGGTCGCTGCCTCGATCGCCTCCAGTCCATGGAAGCGCTCCCGATCGTGCACTTCGATCGTCGGGAGCTCGGGATAACTGAAGTGGGTAGGCTGCTGGACGAACGGCTTGGTCTGGCGGGTAACATTGCCGATGAGCCGCTCTGCGCGGCGTGCCCCGGCCCCGTCGAGGTCGGGGGGAAGCAGCCGACATAACTTCTGCTGCATTTCCAGCCAGTAGGTCGACGCCCGGCTCCTGGCGTGCGCTAGCGCCTTGCGGATGGCTGGCGACAGCTGTTCCTCGTCCGGCGCCTGCGCGATCGCGAAGGTAAACGCCTGATCCGCCCCGACTTGCCCCATTTTCTCGAGCAGGAAGGCACGAGCGAGCAGCGCCGAGAAGTCGAGCGGCGACAAGGCCAGCGACCGGTCGATCGCGGACAACGCTGCCTCGAGCTGCCCGGTCGCACGGAGCATGGCCGACAGTTTCAGCCAAACGCCCTGATCGTCCGGCCGCTCTGCCGACAGCCGTTCCAATTGCGCGACTGCCTCCGGAAACCGCCCTTCCGCGGCCGCGCGATCGGCCAGCACTTCCACCGATTCGGATGCCTGCATCCGCGCAGAATGCACAAGCCGACCACAAAAGAAAACGGCGGACCTCCCGAGGGAGATCCGCCGCCTTCTTGTCGTAGAGTCTTAGCTTAGAATTCGACGGTGACACCGGCGAACAGGTAGCGACCCAGCGAGTCGTACACCTGCGGGTAGGTGTTGCCGTTACCGAACGGCGCACCGACGATCTGGCTGCCCGCAACCGGCGGGGCCTTATCGAGGATGTTGTTCGCGCCGATGCGGAAGTTGAAGTGATCCTGGATCTTCGCCTGGAGCGCCAGGTCGAAGTAGCTCTGGGCCTTCAGCTTGTTGTTGCCCTGACGGCTGCTGCCGGCCAGATCCGTGTCGCTGCTGAGCGCGTCATTGCGAACGCGGCTGAAGTAGCGCCACTGACCCGACAGACCGATGCCGCTCGGCAGGGTGAAGCCGACCCGGAACTTGTGCCGCCACTTCGGATTCGGCGTGCCGCACTGGACGCCGAAGAAGCCGGCGCAGTCGTAGCGGATGTCCGCCAGCGGGTTCACCTCGAGCTTGTCGAGGTAGGTCCCGACGAAGCTCAGGTTGAGGTTGCCGAGGCCGCCGATTCGACGCGCATAGCTGCCGTTGACGTCGATGCCGCGGGTCTTGAGGCCACCAACGTTGGTGTTGGTGTCGACCGTGTAGCCGTTCGGCGTCAGGTACAGCGAGCCGAACTGGTCGCGGTGGATGCGGCTGCAGAAGAACGGATCCGCGGTGGTCAGGCACTGCGAGAGGATCGTGTCGACACCGATGGTGCCGATCAGGTTCTTCACGCGAATGTCGAACCCATCAACGGTGACCGCCAGGCCGGGGATGAACCGCGGCTGGAGGATCACGCCGAGCGTGTAGGAATCCGCCTTCTCCGGCGAGACGTTCGGGTTACCGCCGGTGAAGCCGTTGTACTGCGACGCCGGGTTCTCCGGGACGTTGCCGAACTGGGCCGCCGTCACGCCGGTAAGGGCGCACTGCGCAGCGGTGAAGCCGTTGACCAGGCCGCCGACTGCCGCACCCGCGCACGGATCGGTCACGCCGGCGAGGCCGACGGACTGAGCCGAGAAGAGCTCGACGATGTTCGGTGCGCGGACCGCACGGTTGTAGCTGCCGCGGAACCGGACATCACGGACCGGAGCGAACTCGGCCGCGAGCTTGTAGGTGTCGGTCGAAAAGGAATTCCCGGCGACATAGTACTTCGAGTTCCGGTAACCGCCGCTCACGTTCAGGTCGTAGAAGAACGAGTTGCTGACGATCGGAACCTGGACCTCGGCGAAGAGGTCGCGGACGTGGAACTGGCCGCTGACGCCGATGGTCGCGCCACCCTGACCGGCAAGGTCGCCGGTGGTGAACGCCTGGTCCGTGTTCAGGACCAGCTTCTCCTTGCGGTACTCGGCACCGACGTTGAGGCCGAGGCCACGCTCCGACCAGGGGCTCTTGATGCCATACTCACCGAGCTCGCCGGTGAAGTTGATGTTGGCAACCTGCTCCTGCGTGTTGCCACGCTGGAAGCCCGGGGTCTGGAGATAGTTCAGCGCCGCCGGCGTAACGCTTCCGGTGCCGAAGATGTCGTAGGGGACGCAATTCGGGTCGAGACCGTTCAGGACCGAGCGACAGACGGGAGCGCCGCCGGCCGGGTTGGCGACCACGTCGAGAGCACGGCCGAGGCGCGTGATCGAGAAGTCGTTGAGGTAGGTCTCGGCCAGGATCGTCTTACCGAACTGGTAGGACGCGTCGTACGACAGGCCGCGGGTGATGTCGCCGCGCATGCCGCCGACGATCCGGTAGTCCGTATGCTCCAGGTCGTCCTGACGGCCGCCGCCCTCGACGTTACGGCGAAGGATGACGACGTTCGAACCCACGACGCCGTTGGCGTTGGTGTAGGTCAGGCCCGGGGCGCAGACGACGGAGCGCTGCTGTGCCGACAGGAGCGGGTTGTCGCAGTTCAGGAAGCTGGTGTTGCCGAAGTCACCCGACGGGGCGATCTGGGCGATGGACTGGTCGTCCATGAACATGGCTTCCATGTACGGCTTGAAGGCGGGGCTGATCTCGTAATCAGCGAACACGCCAGCCGTGTACCGCTCGTCCGGCCGCTGGTAGTAGTTGTACGGCGCGAAGTTGAACGGGGTCGAGCCCGCGATGAAGGTCCGGTTCGGGCCGACCTGGAACACGCCGCGCGAGGCGAAGGTCGGGCTGAACAGCTGGAAGGTGCCGTTCGCCGAGGTGCCGGAACCACCGCAGCTGTAGAGGCGGCCCAGCGAGGTCACCTGCGCATCGGTGTTGGCCGAAAGGCCGCACGCCGAGTAGTCGCGGTCCGCCTGCAGGATGGCGTCCTGCTTGCGATAGGTGAAGTAGCCGGTGACATGGCCGCGGTTGTCGTCGAACGACGCACCCATGGCGACCGAGATGTCCTGCGCGAGGCCATCGGTCGTCATGCCCTTCGGATAAGCGAAGTTGCGGGCGGTCAGGGCGCCGATGATGTTGTTGCCGGCACGGTTGTCGTGGTTGAACGTGCTGACCTGGCCCTCGACGCGGATGCCGGTGAAGGTCGTGTCCATGATGAAGTTGACGACGCCGGCGACGGCGTCCGCACCATAGACCGACGAGGCACCGCCGGTGAGGACGTCGACGCGCTTGATCAGCGCCGACGGGATGAAGTTGATGTCGGCGACCGGCGAACGCGGATCACCCGGCATCAGGCGACGGCCGTTGACCAGCACCAGCGTGCGGCTCGAGCCGAGACCACGGAGGTTGACGGTCGCCGTACCGGTCGAGCCGTTCGAGACGTTCGAACCCTGCGCCGCGAACGACTGCGGCAGCGAGTTGACGAGATCCTCGACGCGGGTCGTGCCCTGGAGCTTGACTTCCTGCGCGGTGACCACGGTGACCGGGCTGGCCGACGTCAGGTTCGGCTGCGGAATGCGCGAGCCGGTGACGACGATGTCCTGGTTCTCAGCGACCGGGCGACCCTGCGCATTGGTCGACGGGACGGTCGTCTGACCTTCCTGCGGCGCGGTGGTTTCGGGGGCGGTGGGAACGCCAGCGCTGTCCGGCGGATTCTGGGTCGGCGTGGTCGGCGCGGTCTGCGCATAGGCAGCCGACGCCGTCAGGCTGGTGCCAACGACCAGCGTGGTCGAGAGCAGCCACTGGCGGAAACTTGGCTTCATAAATGTCTTCCCCTTAAGTGACCGGACTGCGTGGCCCAGCCGTCGCGCAGCAATGGGACTTGCTGTACAGGGGCGCTGAATAGAAGAAGGGTGAAGCGGCTGGCAACGCGTCTCCCCCCGATCGCACCATCTTGCTGCAGCGATGTCACCTATTTGCAACAGCAATCTTCTTGCCCGCGATCAAGGGGAGCGCCATCAAGCGGTGACTGGGAAGGCTGGAGGCGGGGAATGCGGAACGGGATATTGGCTGCGGTTGCGGGAACCCTGTTGCTCGCCGGTTCGGCGACGGCGCGATCGCGGAATGATCCGGATCGTCCCCCCGCGGCGCTGGCCCGGCTGCTCGCCTGCCGCTCGGTTACCGACACGGCGGCTCGCCTCGCATGCTATGACACCGAAACTTCGGCGATGTCCGCGGCCGTAGCCAAGAAGGACGTCGTGGTGATCGACCGCGAGGGCATCCGCGAGGTCAACCGGAAAGGGTTCGGCTTCGCCGGGCTCAACCTGCCCTTCTTCGGCGGGGAAGACGTCAAGCAGATCGACGGCAAGGTCGCGGCGGTCTCGTCCAACCGCGACGGCGGCTATGTGCTGCTGCTGGAGGACGGCGCCACCTGGAGCCAGAACGATGCCAACAACAGCATCGTGATGAGCCCGCGTCGGGGAGACAAGGTGGTGATCAAGCGCGGGGCGCTCGGAAGCTACTACGTCAGCGTGGCCGGGCAGCCGGGAGTGAAGTTCCTCCGTACCCGCTGATGGTGGACGATCAGCCCCGCCGTTCGGCTTCCTGGCTCGCGGCGGCGTCGGCGTATGCTTCCTGGCGGGCGACACTCCAGTAGCGCAGCTGCTCCAGCGGGATGACCGCGCCCGTGATGGCGCAGCGCACATGGTCGCCGTCGGACAGCAGCCGGAAGGTGCCCGGCAGATAGTGGATCTTGGCCTCGCGGCCACGCCCGCTCATCAACATCGTCTCACTCGTCTCCGCCGTCGAACAGTCCGGGCTGGGGCTGGACATAGGTGGCGCCCCGCTTCCGCTCAACCCGTCGCGGCGGCGGCGCTGAGGCTGCTTCGGCCGAACCGTCGACCGTCGCCTCGACCAAGCCGTCGCCGAACCGCAGCGCAAGCGCGCCGGCCGCCCGCGCGTCTTCGGCCTGGGTCAGGGTCCGGCCGTCGCGGTCGGTGACGCGGACGAACCCGCGCGACAGCGGCCGCTCGGGATGCACCAGGCCCGCCATCTTCCAGGTGGCGGCGAGGCGGTCCGACAGGCGCGCCAGCTTGTTGTCGACCAGCTCGCGGCGAAGCCGGCCAGCGACCAGGTTCATGTCCGCCCGCGCATGCCCCGCGCGTGCGCCAAGCGCCCGCGGCAGCCGGTCGCCAAGCTCGTCGAACTGCTGGCGAGGGGACGCCAGCAGGGCCGCAGGCTCGGGAAAGCGGCAGGCGGTGAGCGCCAGCCGCTCGCGCGCCAGCTCCGACCGGCGGGTCAGACAGCGCTTCTTGCGCGCGGCCAGTTCGTCGAGGTGCGCAAGGAGGTCGGCCCGGACAGGAACGGCGTGCTCAGCGGCGGCTGTCGGCGTCGGCGCGCGCAGGTCCGAGGCGAAGTCGATCAGGGTGGTATCGGTCTCGTGTCCCACCGCGCTGATCAGCGGGATTGGGCACTCTGCCGCGGCGCGCACCACTTCCTCCTCGTTGAAGGCCCAGAGATCTTCGATCGATCCGCCGCCGCGCGCGACGATCAACAGGTCGGGACGAGGCTCCAGCGCCGGGAAGCCGCGGATGGCGGCAGCTACCTTCGCAGCCGATCCCTCCCCCTGCACCGGCACCGGCCACAGGATCACCCGCGTCGGGCAGCGGTCGGCCAGCCGGTGCAGGATGTCGCGGATGACCGCGCCGGTCGGGCTGGTCACCACGCCGATTACCTTCGGCAGGAACGGCAGCGGGCGCTTGCGTCCGGCGTCGAACAGCCCCTCCGCTGCCAGCGCCTTGCGCCGCCGTTCGAGCAGCGCCATCAGCGCCCCCTCTCCGGCCAGCTCCATGCGCTCGACGACGATCTGGTACTTGGATCGGCCGGGATAGGTGGTGAGCTTGCCGGTTGCGATCACCTCCGCCCCGTCTTCCGGGCGGAACGCCAGCGCCCCCGCGCCCGACCGCCAGATCACCGCGTCGAGACAGGCATTGTCGTCCTTCAGCGTGAAATAGCAGTGGCCCGAGCTGTGCCGCTTGAAGCCGGAGATCTCGCCACGCACCCGAACATGGCTGAACGCGCTCTCGACCGACCGCTTGAGCGCGCCAGCCAGCTCGGAGACGCTGAGCGAGGGCGCGTTGTCGCCCTGCCGCGCCTCGGCTAACAGGCCGGCGCTGTCACTGTCGGGGAAGGCCATGAATATCCTGCTCTTGGGGTCGGGCGGGCGCGAGGATGCGCTGGCGTGGCGGCTGAGACAATCGCCGAGTTGCGAGACGCTGCTCGCCGCGCCCGGCAATCCCGGCATAGCACGCTGGGCCGATTGCGTCGCCATCGATCCGACCGACCGCGAGGCCGTCGTGGCGCTGGCGAGGGCGCACGAGATCGGCCTGGTCGTGGTCGGTCCCGAGGCGCCGCTGGTGGCCGGGGTGGCCGATGCCTGCCGCACCGCCGGCATCCCGGTCTTCGGTCCGTCAGCCGCGGCCGCCGCGCTCGAGGGCAGCAAGGGCTTCACCAAGGACCTCTGCCGGCGCGAGGCGATTCCGACCGCCGACTATGTCCGCGTCGAAGGAGTGGACGAAGCGCTCCACGCGCTCCACCGCTTCTCACTCCCCGTCGTGATCAAGGCCGATGGTCTCGCCGCGGGCAAGGGTGTCACGGTCGCCGCGACCCGCGCCGAAGCCGAGCAGGCGGTGCGCGAGGCCGAGGGCGGACCTCTGGTGATCGAGGAGTTCCTCGACGGCGAGGAGGCGAGCCTGTTTGCGCTGTGCGACGGCGAAACCGTCGTGGCGCTCGCCAGCGCGCAGGATCACAAGCGGGTCGGCGAGGGCGACACCGGGCCCAACACGGGTGGCATGGGCGCCTACTCCCCCGCGCCGGTCCTCTCGCCCGAGCTGGAGGTCCGCGCGATGCAGGAAATCGTCGAACCGACCGTACGCGCCATGGCCGCCGCGGGAACGCCGTTCAGCGGCGTGCTTTACGCAGGTCTGATGCTGACCGCTGGCGGCCCCAAGCTGATCGAATACAACGTCCGGTTCGGCGATCCGGAATGTGAGGCGATCATGCCGCGGCTGGAGGGCGACGTCGCCGAACTGCTGCTCGCGGTGGCGACCGGACGTCTCGCGGACGCGCAGCCGGTCACCCTGAGCGACGAGGTGACGATGACGGTGGTGATGGCGGCGGACGGCTATCCCGGCACGCCCCGCAGGGGCAGTCCCATCGACGGCATCGACACGGCCGAGCAGGTACCCGGCGTGACGGTGTTCCACGCCGGCACCGCCCGCCACGGCTCCGGCGCGCTGCTGTCTGCCGGGGGCCGGGTACTGGCGGTGACCGCCCGCGCGGACACGCTCGCCAATGCCAAGGCCCGCGCCTATCGGGCGATCGACCAGATCGACTTTCCGGATGGCTTCTGCCGCCGCGACATCGGCTGGCGCGAGCTGGCGAGGGCCGAGGCATGACGCACCGCTCGCGCACCCTCTGGCTCGGCGCCGCCGGGACCGTGGCGGTGACCCTCCTCTATCATCTGGCGATCGGCGGCGAACGGGTCGCGCACGACCTCGAGGCCCGCGCCGCCGCCGAGCTCAAGGCGAACGAGATGCCGGTGGTTCACGCGGGAATCCGCCGCTCGCCGCTGCGGCGCGAACTGGTGCTGTCCGGCCCGGCCGACGACTTCCAGCGTGGCGAGCTGGTCCGGATCATGAACCTGATCCCCGGCGTCGCCGCCACGAGCTGGGATCCCCGCTCTGTTCCCGTCGAGGAGGGTCGCACCGATGCCGCTGTTCGTTGAAGCCTGCGGGCTCGGGCTGGTCGGCTACGGCGCCGGCCTGTTCATCGCCTGGCTCGCTGCCTATCACCGCCGCACGTACGATTATCGAGGAACCGAAGAATGAGCGAACTGCTGTCGACCTACTGGCCGATCATCCTGATCTGCGTCGCGATCGGCGTGATCGTGGGAATGATCGCCTTCCGGCCCCGCCAGAAGGTTGAGCTGACCGACAGCGCGCCGACGCGCCCGCACATGCAGCAGGTCGCCCGCGAGACGCCGCCACCCGCGGCACCGACCATGACCCGGACCGCTCACGAAGGCCGTGGCATCGCCGACGAGATGGCGGCGGCGACGAGCGACATCGCCGGCGACTTCGTCGGCGCGCGGGTCCACGACAACCTGCCCAACGCCGACGGCCCGCCAGACGATCTGCAGCGGATGAAGGGTGTCGGCCCCAAGCTCGCCGCCATGCTCAATGACAAGGGTCTGACCCGCTTCGCGCAGATCGCCGCGCTGACGCCGGACCAGCTGGAAAACCTCGATGCCGAGCTGGGCGCGTTCCGCGGCCGGCTCACCCGCGACCAGATTCCGCAGCAGGCCGACTATCTCTCGCGCGGCGACCAGGACGGCTTCGAGGCCCGCTTCGGCAAACTTTAAGGCGGCAGTCCTTGGCCGGCGCCGCGACCCGGCCTAGGCTTCCGCCGGTTCCTGCTCCACCGCGCGGCGACGCACCGGCGCCGCGATCAGCTTGTCGATCTTGCGCCCATCCATGTCGACGATCTCGAAGCTCCACCCGTCGTGGGCGAAGCGCTCGCCCGTCTCGGGGATGCGCTTCAGGACCGACAGGGCGAAGCCGGCAACGGTGGTGAAGTCGCGGTCCTCGTCCATGCGGATACCGAGCCGGTCGCGGAGCAGGTCGGCGTTGGCGGCGCCGGAAACGAGATAGCTGCCGTCCTCGCGCTCGACGAGCGGCGGGTCCTCGTCCTCGACGTCGCTGGCGAAGGCGCCCGCGAGCGCCGCCAGGATCGACCCCGGCGTGACGATCCCGTCGAGATGGCCATACTCGTCATGGACCAGGGCCAGCGGCACCTCGGCCTGGCGCAGCACAGCGAGCGCATCCATGGCGTCCATCAGGTCGGGAATGACCGGCGCCGAGCGCGCCAGCGCCCGCAGGTTGATCTCGCGCCCTTCGAACTCGGCGAGCAGCAGGTCGCGCAGCTGGACTACCCCGACGATCTTGTCGACCGAGCCTTCGGCCACCGGCAACCGGCTGTGCGGCGTGTCGGCGATCGCCGCGCGGACGTCATCGGCGGAAGCATCGACGTCCACCCAGTCGACGTCGGTGCGCGGGGTCATGACCTCCCGCACCGGGCGGTCGGCCAGCCGGACGATGCCGGAGATGATCGCCCGCTCGCTTTCCTCGAGCACGCCCGCGCTCTGCGCTTCGGCGACCACCAGGTGAAGCTCCTCGGCGGTGACCTGGTTCTGCGATTCGCGGTTGAGCCCGAGCAGCCGGAACACCAGCCCGCTGGTCCGGTCGAGCACCCAGACGAACGGCGCGGTGATCTTCGACAGCCACAGCATGGGGCGGGCCATCACCGCCGCGATCGGCTCTGGGCTGCGCAGCGCGAACTGCTTGGGCACCAGCTCGCCGACGACGAGACTGAGGTAGGTGGTGACCACGATCACCAGCCCGAACCCCAGCTTGTGCGCCAGCTCGGTGTCGATCCCGAGCAGCTGGAGCCGCTGCGACACCGGCTCGCCGAGCGTCGAGCCGGAATAGGCGCCGGCGAGAATCCCGATCAGCGTGATCCCGGTCTGCACGGTCGAGAGGAACCGACCGGGATCGGACGCAAGCGTGATCGCGCAGGCGGCGCCGGTGCTCCCATTGTTGGCCATCGCCTTCAGCCGCGCCTCGCGCGCGGAGACGATCGCCAACTCGCTCATCGACAGCACGCCGTTAAGCGCGACGAGCGCGACGATCAGCGCGAGGTCGAGCCAGGGAAATGGGAGGAGGTGCGCGCTCATGGGCGTGATCGATGCTCTTTGGCCTGTCTTGTGCCTTGCCGCAAGTTCAGCGGCGCGCGGCGAAGAAGGCGCGCAGCTGCGCGGCCGCTTCCTCCTCGCCGATGCCCGACAGCACGTCGGGCCGATGATGGCAGGTCGGCTGCGCGTAGAGCCGTGGCCCGTGCAGCACGGCGCCGCCCTTGGGGTCCTCGGCGGCGAAGCGAAGCGCCTCGACCCGCGCCAGCCCGATCGCCGCCGCGCACATCGCACAGGGCTCGAGCGTCACCCACAATGTGCAGTCGTCGAGCCGCGACGTGCCCAGCGTCGCTGCGGCTCGGCGAAGCGCGACGATCTCCGCATGGGCGGTCGGGTCGCTGCCCTCGCGCATGGCGTTTCGGGCTTCCGCGATCATCTCGCCGCCGCGGGTGATCACCGCGCCGACCGGCACTTCGCCGCAATCCGCTGCCTCGTCCGCCAGCGCGAGCGCGCGGCGCATCGGTCCAGGAAGCGGAAAAGCCATGGCGAGCCGCCTAGAACAAGGCGGCCGCCGTGGCGAATCACTGCGCGTTGGTGGTCGTGGTGGTGGTCGTCGACGTGGTCGCGCCGTTGCCGGCCGGCTGGCCGCCACGCTCGACCGTTAGGGCCGGCACCTTCACCGTCGCCGGCTTGCTGCCGATCACCACCTTGCCGGTCTCGACGTCGAACGCCGGGGTCTGACCGCCGCGGGTTGTCACCGACGTGCCGTTCGAACTGACCGACGGAAGCTGGGCGGGGCGGGTCTGCTGGAGGTGCAGAAGCCCCGTCGCGAACAGGCCGATCAGGATCAGGATGGCCAGGATCAGGATAAACAGGATGGCGCGCACGAACGCTGCTCCTCTATGGTTCTCGTTTCCCAAGCCAACGCGCCGTTTTCGGGCCGGTTGCACGGCTCCCCGGTTGACCTTCGGAGCGGGCCCGGCTAGGGGCCGGCGCTTTCCGGGCGCATGCGCCCTCAACCGAAACCAGGATTGAAGCGATGCCGCGCGTTTGCGAGCTGACCGGCAAGGGCCGGCAGGTGGGTAACAATGTTTCCCACGCCAACAACAAGACCAAGCGGACCTTCCTGCCCAACCTGCAGAACGTCACGCTGATCAGCGACACGCTGGGCGAAGGCGTCAAGCTGCGCGTTTCGACCCACGGCCTGCGTTCGGTCGAGCATGTCGGCGGCCTCGACAATTGGCTGCTTAAGACCAGCGACGAGAAGCTGTCGCTACGCGTGCGCCGCCTGAAGCGCGAGATCGTCAAGAAGACCGCCGCTTAAGCGAGCCGCCGGGGCAGTTCACCGGCGGGTTGGCCGCGGCCGGACTTCCGGTGCCGGCGCGAGCCGGAGCGCGATCAGCAGCGTCCGCCGCCAGCGGAAGGCGTCATTGTCGCTGATCAGCCAGAGCCGCGCCGCCCCCTGCGGCAGCGGCTCTGCTGCGATTCCCTCATAATTGTCGAACGGGCCTCCCGGCAGCACGGCAAACCGCCGCACTCGCCACCCCGCCCCGTCCGGGACCAGCCAGCCCAGCGCATTGTCGAAGCCCCGTGGGGTCAGGCGCCGGAGGATCACCACGATTCGGCCATCGGGCAGCCGGGTCGAATCCGAGATCAGATAGCCGCCGCTGCCTTGCAACCGCGCGCGCGTCACCTTCGAGCCCACGATCGTCAGCACTTCGGTCGCGTCCTCGCTGATCGCGGTCAGCCGTCCGGGCTCGGCGAGCAGCGCCTCGATCCCGCGGTTCTTGGACCACCCGGTTTTCAGCAGTCGCAACCGCCAGCGCTGCGTCCAATTCCGGTCGTAGAACGCGACCGCGTGGCGGTTCTCGAACCCGACCCACCAGCCACGGCCGTCCGGGTCGCGGACCAGCGCCTCGCTGTCGCGGTCGCGCTTGGCCGCCGGATCGCCGTCGACCAGATCCAGCGAGTGGACGACGGCCGGGCCCGTCTGACCCGGCCGGGGAAGGCTGGTGAGGACCCCGAAGTCCGACTGCGCCAGCAGGCGTCCGCCGTCGAGCACGAGCGCCGATTCGCCGCCCCAGCGCCGATCGTCCACCTTCACCGACCAGGCGCCGAGCAGCGCCACCTCGTTCCCGCGGTCGGCGGTCAGATGGACCGCGCGGAACCGCACCGCCGCGGCATGATCGGGGCCGCGCGGATCCGCGACCGGGTCGGCGACCGCCAGCCAGTAGAAGCCGAGAACGGCCGCGCCAGCGACGGTAGCAAAGAATTTCCTTAACAAATTCCGCGACTTGCGTTCAGGTGGGGTCAATGACGAATCGGTCATACCCGGTTTGTCGGACGGGCTTTCCCCTGTCGCCCGTCCACTCAGAAACCCTCGCGTCGCGTAACGAGGGGGGCCCGGCACCGGTAACAGTGCCGGGCCCACTGTTTTCTGGGCCGCCGGTTCGGCCTCACTGCGCTTCGAACAGCCCGGCGAGCTGCCCGATCAGGGTTCCCCCTAGCGCCTCGGCGTCCATGATCGTGACCGCACGATTGTAGTAGCGCGTCACGTCGTGGCCGATGCCGATCGCGCTGAGCTCGATCGGGGTGCGGTTCTCGATCCAGCCGATCACCTCGCGCAGATGCTTCTCGAGGTAGGAGCCGCCGTTGGCGCTCGCCGTCGAATCGTCGACCGGCGCGCCGTCCGAGATGATCATCAGGATGCGCCGGTCTTCCGAACGGGCGAGCAGCCGCTGCGCCGCCCACAGCAGCGCCTCGCCATCGATATTTTCCTTGAGCAGCCCCTCGCGCATCATCAGCCCGAGATTGCGCCGGGCATGGCGATAGGGCTCGTCGGCACGCTTGTAGACGATATGGCGAAGGTCATTGAGGCGCCCTGGATTGGGCGGCCGGCCCTCGCTCAGCCATGCCTCGCGGCTCTGCCCGCCCTTCCACGCCCGGGTGGTGAAGCCGAGGATCTCGGTCGCCACCCCGCAACGCTCGAGCGTCCGGGCGAGGATGTCGGCGCTGATCGCCGCGATCGAGATCGGGCGCCCGCGCATCGATCCGGAATTGTCGATCAGCAGGGTGACGACCGTGTCGCGGAACTCGGTGTCGCGCTCGACCTTGTAGCTCAGCGAGTGCCCCGGGGAGACCACCACCCGGGCCAGCCGCGCGGCGTCGAGCAGCCCTTCCTCCTGGTCGAAGTCCCAGCTGCGCGCCTGCTTGGCCATCAGCCGCCGCTGCAGCCGATTGGCGAGCCGCGTCACCACGCCCTGCAAGCTCGCCATCTGCTGGTCGAGATAGGTCCGGAGGCGCGCCAGCTCGTCCTCGTCGCACAGGTCCTCGGCCTCGACCACCTCGTCGAAGCGGGTCGTCCAGGCGCGATAGTCGCCGGTCAGCTCGGGCTCGTGCGAGCGGCGATTGGAGCGTGGGGCGGCGCTCTCGTCGCCGTCCTCGCCCATCTCGCTGTCGTCGCCGTCGAGCTCCTCCGCCTCATAGTCGAGCTGCTCCTCGCTCTCGCCGCGCTCGGGCTCGCCGCGGATCTCGGGCTGCGCCGAGGACGCGCTGTCGTCGCTCTCGTCCTGCGCCTGCTCGTCCTGCCCCTCGTCCTGCTGGTCTTCCTCGCCGCCCTGCTCGGGCGTCTCCTCGGCCGGCTCGTCGGCGTCGACCAGTTCGAGGTCCTGCAACAGCTGGCGCGAGAGCTGGGCGAAGGCCGACTGGTCGTCGAGCGTCAGCGCCAGCGCGTCCAGGTCGGTGCCGGCGCGCTCCTCGATCCATGGCCGGACGTGCGCCAGACCGGCGCTGGCCGCCTCGGGTGCCGAGTCGCCGGTCAGCCGCTCGCGCGCGATGAGCCCGATCGCGGTCGCCAGCGGCACTTCCTCCGCGCTTCGGGCCCGCGTGATCGCGTCGCCGCGCACCCGCGCCTCGGCGAGCTGCGCGAGATTGGCGCGAACCCCGCCCATCGACCGTGCCCCGAGCGCTTCGACCCGCGCCGTTTCGAGCGCATCGAACACCGCCCGGGCCTCGGGGTCGGCGGGCGCGCCTCGGCGGTGCACCGCCGCGTCGTGATGCCGAAGGCGGAGCGCCGTCGCGTCCGCCGCACCGCGCGCCTCCGCTACCAGCCGCGGCTGCAGCCCCGGCCCGGGTGACGCGACTCGCGCCGTCTTCCCCGACGCGGGCGCAGTCTCGGAGGCGAACACCACCTCGACCTCGGCATCCCGCGCGATCGCGCGGGCGGCGCCGGTCAGCACCCGGCGGAAGGCGTCGAGAGGCTCCGGCTTGCTCATCATCAGGCTCTTACGGAGAACGCCGACGCCGCGCAAAGGTCCCTGCTAACTTCTCGCCATAACCATCTTTTGACAAATGCCGCCGGCGGTTGCAGCCTTGTTCCTGTGTCTCGGAGGGGTGTGGGATCCTTCCGGTACCGCCACCCTTCCGGTTCGGCTCGGCGGACCATTACCGAAGGACCTACTGACCAATAATCCTGAGGGAGGATTTGCGCGATGTTGCCCAAGCGTCCGATGATGGGGATCGATGACAGTCTGACATCGACCCATGACTTCAATCTCGACCAGTTCCCCGGCGCCACGTACCGCGGCAAGCCGGTGGCGACGCTCAACCAGGTCATCGATCACATCGATGCCGGGCCGGAGCTCAAGGCGTCCAACGGGGTGATCACCTACACCTTCCTGACGCTCGATCATCTCGTCGGCATGTACAACAACAAGAACTTCGGCTTCACCGCCGGCTTCGGTCTGTCGTCCTACTCGTCCGCGCAGCAGGATGCGGCGCGCGCCTCGGTGCAGCTGTGGGACGATCTGATCCCGCAGAGCTTCAAGGAGGTGAACGGCCTCGGCGCCGACATCGTCTTCGCCAACTCGCTCGATCCGGCTCAGGCCTATGCCTATTATCCGGGTCACCAGGGCTGGAAGTTTCAGAGCGACGTGTTCACCGCCGACCCCAACAATGCGGCGGCCGGCAACTGGACGAACAAATGGTTCAGCTACGGCGGCTACGGCACCACCACGCTGGTCCACGAGCTCGGACACACGCTCGGCCTCTCGCACCCTGGTGCCTACAATTACGATCCGAACCTGGACCTGACCTATGCCAACTACGCCGAGTACGCGCAGGACAGCATGCAGTACACGATCATGTCCTACTGGGGGTCGAACAACACCGGGGCCCGGACGATCAATTGGTCGTCGTTCCTCAACGATTATCCGCAGACGCCGCTGGTCCACGACATCCTGACGATCCAGTCGAAATACGGCGCGGATCCGACCACCCGCGCGGGCGACACCATCTACGGGTTCCACGCCAACGCGGGCAACGACGTATTCGACTTTACCCACAACCCCTTCCCGTATCTCGCCGTCTACGACGCGGCCGGGCATGACACGATCGACCTGTCGGGCTTCACCGTCTCGCAGTTCATCGACCTGCATCCGGGCTCGTTCAGCTCGATCGGCGGGGCCATCCCGACCTTGGCGGCGATCAACGCCACCCGGGCCGAACTCACCACCCTGTCGGGCGAGACCTTCGCGCCGGTCAGCCAGGCCCAGGTCAATGCCACCGGCGCTTCCTTCATGAACGCCAACGCCAACAGCATCGCGGCCGACACCGGCGTCACGGGGATCAAGACGACCGAGTACCAGAACTTCGCGATTGCGTACGGCACCCACATCGAGGACGCGATCGGCGGCTCCGCGCGCGATCTCATCTTCGGCAACGACGATGCCAACCGGCTTTACGGCATGGCGGGCGATGACGTCCTCCGCGGCTTCGGCGGGGACGACCTGCTGGTCGGCGGACTGGGCAAGGACACGCTAACGGGCGGCGCCGGTCACGACACCTTCCTGTTCGACAAGGCGGAGATCGGCGATCTCATCACCGACCTGACGCAGGACGACCGGATCGACCTCAGCGGCCTCGGCAACAACCTGCACTACATCGCCTCGTCGGGCTTCACCGGGCATGCCGGCGAGGTCAACTACATCAACGGCACGCTGTCGGCCGACCTTAACGGCGACTCCGTCGCCGACTTCGCGGTCGTGCTTCAGGGCGCGCCGTCGCTGCAGCCCGACCAACTCGTGCTGCACATCTGACGAGCCGCTGAAGAAGGATCCCGCCGGCCCCGGGCGCCGGCGGGATTTTTCGTGTCAGGCGCGGGCGGCGATGCTCTCGGGCAGGTCGCTTGCGAACACCCTCTGGTACATCTCGGCGATCAGCGGCCGCTCCGCCTCGTCGCACTTGTTGAGGAAGCTGACCCGGAAGGCGAATCCGACGTCCCCGAAGATCAGCGCGTTCTGCGCCCAGCTGATCACCGTCCGCGGGCTCATCACGGTCGAAATGTCGCCGTTGATGAAGGCCTGGCGCGACAGGTCGGCGACCTTGATCATCTTCTCGACCGTCTGTCGCCCGTCCGCCTTGTCATACTCGCCCGACTTGGCGAGCACGATCTGCGCTTCGACCTGCGCGGGCAGGTAGTTCAGCGTGGTGACGATGTTCCAGCGGTCCATCTGGCCCTGGTTGATCGCCTGGGTGCCATGGTAGAGCCCGGTCGTGTCGCCCAACCCGATCGTGTTGGTCGTCGCGAACAGCCGGAAGAAGGGATTGGGCCGGATCACCCGGTTCTGGTCGAGCAGGGTCAGCTTGCCCTCGACCTCCAGCACGCGCTGGATGACGAACATCACATCCGGCCGGCCGGCGTCATATTCGTCGAACACCAGCGCGACCGGGTGCTGCAGCGCCCACGGCAGCAGCCCCTCGCGGAACTCGGTCACCTGCTGACCGTCGCGCAGTACGATCGCGTCGCGCCCGACGAGGTCGATGCGGCTGATGTGGGCGTCGAGATTGATCCGGATGCACGGCCAGTTCAGCCGGGCCGCGACCTGCTCGATATGGGTCGACTTGCCGGTGCCGTGATAGCCCTGGACCATCACCCGGCGGTTGCGAGCAAAGCCGGCGCAGATCGCCATCGTCGTGTCGGGATCGAACACATAGGCGGGATCGAGGTCCGGCACCCGCTCGTCGGCCTCGGAGAAAGCCGGCACTTCCATGTCGCTGTCGATGCCGAACGCATCCCTGACCTTCACCAGCTTGTCGGGGCTGGCGAGCAGGGTTTCGGCGCGGCTTTCGGGACTGGCGTTGGGAAGGTCGGTCATGAATTCGCCTTAGGGAGAAGCGCTTTCCGCCTCAACCACGGCTTTGGGAGGAAGCGAGAAGAGCGACAGGAAACGCTCGACCAGCGCCTTGTCTCCCTCGACCGCTCCGTCCGGCAGCGGAGCCCCGCCATAGGCCGCCGCGGCGAGCTGTTCCGGGCTCGCCGTGACAACGGCGTCCGCCCCGGCCGGATCGTCGCGGCGCACCGGGAAGGCACCCCTGTCGAGCCGCCCGACGTAGGCGGTGTCGCCGAAGCGGAACCCGATCGTGCCGGCAAGCGCGGCCGCCTCGCCGCGGTCCATCATCGCGCGGAAGCTGATCATGATCGCCACGGGGGACAGCGGCAAAGTGGGATCGTGGCGCGGGCTTCGCGCCGCCCATCGGCCCAGTTCGGCGATCACCGGCTCCGCCTCCAGCCCCCACTCGGTCGCCGCATAGACCTGGATCGATGCGGGCGGCGGCAATTTCGAGCGACGAACCAGCCCCTTGCCCTCCAGCTCCGCGAGCCGCTGGGTCAGCACGTTGGCGCTGATCCCCGGCAGGTCGCGCTTCAGCCCGGTGAAGCGGCGGGGCCCCAGCAGCAGCTCGCGCAGGATCAGCAGCGACCAGCGTTCTCCGATCAGCTCCAGCCCATGGGCGGTCCCACAGGCGTCGTCGTAGATCCTCTTGGTTAGTTTTTCTGACTTCACGGTTGCAAAGTATAACTGCCGCAGCCATGCTTCAAGGGCGTCGAGTCGAGTGGGAGACAAAAATGCCCCGGATGATTTTCGTGAACCTGCCGGTGACGGACCTTGAGCGATCGGTCCGCTTCTACGAGGCGCTGGGGCTCCGGAAGGAGCCCAAGTTCAGCAACGATCAGGCGGCCATGATGGTGCTGAGCGACACCATTTCCGTCATGCTCCTGAGCCACGGCTTCTACTCCAATTTCACCAGCCGCCCGATCGCCGAGCCGCGCACCACCAGCCAGATGCTGCTGTGCATCTCCTGCGACAGCCCGGATGAGGTCGACCGCATCACCGAGGCCGCGGGTCGGACGGGCGGCACGGTCGATCCGGCGACGCAGGGCCAGCGGGAAGGCGCGCCGATGTACGGGCGATTGTTCGAGGATCCCGACGGGCACCAGTGGGAGCCGATGTGGATGGACCCGGATTTCGCCGCCAAGGGCGCTCACCAGACCGAGGCCGCCTGAGCCATGCCGATCTCACCGGATGCTCCCATCGAGCTCACCACCTTCGGATGGGTTCCTCCCTTCGCCCGCGGGCAGGTCCGCGACCTTCGGGTCCGCTGGGCGCTCGAGGAACTGGGGCTCGACTACAGCCTCAGGCTGATCGGGCCGCCGCCGCAAGGCTATGAGCGCGACCAGCCCTTCTGCCAGGTGCCCTGCCTGCGCGAGGGCGAAGTGCAGCTGTTCGAGAGCGGCGCCATCGTCCAGTATCTCGGCGAGAAGGACGAGCGCCTCCTGCCCCGCGATCCCACCGCCCGGGCGCGCGCGATCCAGTGGTGCTACGCCGCCCTGAACAGCGTCGAACCCGCGTTGATGAACTTCGCGACGCTCGACACCTTCTACCCCGGCGAGGAATGGGCGAGGCTGCGCAAGCCCGGCGCTGAGCAGTTCCTTCGCGGCAAGCTCCAGCGTCTCTCCGACTGGCTCGGCGACTCCATGTGGCTGGAGGGCGAGCGCTTCACCGTCGGCGACCTGCTGATGGTGACCGTGCTGCGCATCCTCGGCGGCGAGGGCGGGCTGCTGGCCGACTATCCCGCGCTCGACTCCTACCGCGCCCGGGGCAGCGAGCGCCCCGCCTTTCAGCGCGCGCTGGCCGACCAGCTCGCCTTGTACAACGACCAGGAGGTAGCCGCATGAGCTATGTCGACGGTTTCGTGATCCCGGTGAAGACCAGCGACAAGCAGGCCTTCATCGACCATGCCCGGAAGGCCGATCAGCTGCTGATCGACGAGGGCGCGCTGCGCATCGTCGAATGCTGGGCCGAGGACGTACCCGAGGGCAAGCAGACGGACTTCTATCGCTCGGTCGACCGCCAGGAGGGCGAGACGGTCTGCTTCTCGTGGATCGAGTGGCCCGACAAGGCGACCCGCGACAAGGCGTTCGCCAAGATGATGGAGAGCCCCGAGCTGATGGCGATCGCGGTGCCGTTCGACGGCAAGCGGATGATCTTCGGGGGCTTCACACCCCTGGTAGTGCTGGAGAAGAGCAATGGGTAACCCGCACGGAAGCTTCATCTGGTATGAGCTGATGAGCCCCGATCCCGAGGGCGCGAAGACCTTCTACGACGCGGTCGTTGGTTGGGACATCGAGCCGAAGCCGGCCGGCGAGCTCGACTACCGGATGATCCGGCGCGGCGACGGCGGCAACGCCGGCGGCATCCTCAAGCTCGATCAGGCGATGCAGGACCAAGGCGCGAAGCCGACCTGGCTCGGCTATGTCGGGGTCGACGACGTGGACAAGTTCGTCGAGGCGGCGACCGCCAGGGGCGCGCACACGATCATGCCGCCCTGGTCGGTCGAGGGGATCGGCCGAATGGCGTTGATCGCCGACCCGCAGGGCGCCGTCCTGTACGTGATGAAGCCGACCCCGCCCGGCGGCGATCCCGACGCGACCAGCGACGTCTTCTCGGTCGACGCCAAGGGCCGGGTGAACTGGAACGAGCTTTCGACCTCGGATCCTCAGGCGGCGCTCGACTTCTACGGTCCGCTGCTCGGCTGGGTGAACCACGACACGATGCCGATGGGCGAGCTCGGCGGCTACCATTTCCTCGACCATCACGACCTGCGCTTCGGCGCCACCTGCGGCACCATGGGCGGGCAGCCGCCGGCGTGGCGCTACTACATCGGCGTCGACAGCATCGAGCGCGCCAAGGCGGCGGTCGAAGCGCAGGGCGGCACACCGACGATGGGTCCGCACGAGGTCCCCGGCGGCAGCTGGATCCTGCTCGGACGCGACCCGCAGGGCGCCGAGTTCGCGCTCGTCGGCGGCAAGTAGGAGCAAGCGGATGACCGACAGCAAGCTCGTCACCGTCCTGTGGTTCGACAAGGGCGAGGCGCGGAAGGCGGCGGAGTTCTACGCCCGCACCTTCCCCGACAGCAGGGTCGGCTCGGCCATGGCCGCGCCCGGCGACTATCCCTCCGGCGCAAAGGGCGACGAGCTGCTCGTCGAGTTCACCGTCTTCGGCCGCGCCTTCGCCGGGCTGAACGGCGGCCCCTATTTCAAGCCCAACGAGGCGGTCAGCATGATGGTGGTCACCGAGGACCAGGCCGAAACCGATCGCTACTGGGACGCCATCGTCGGCAACGGCGGCGCGGAGAGCGAATGCGGCTGGTGCAAGGACCGCTGGGGCTTCTCCTGGCAGATCACCCCGCGCGTCCTGCTCGAGGGCAATGCCAATCCCGACCCGGCGGTCGCCCGGCGGGTGTTCGACGCCATGAACCGGATGCGGAAGATCGACGTCGCCACGATCGAAGCCGCCGCGCGCGGCGAGCAGCCCGCCGATGCGTAACATCCTCGCCAGCGTCTTCCTGTCGCTCGACGGGGTCATGCAGGCCCCCGGCGGCCCGACCGAGGACCCGACCGGCGGCTTCGCCCATGGCGGCTGGCTCGCGCAGTTCTTCGACGAGGAGGTCGGGCAGGCGATCGGCCACTTCTTCGACCGCGACTATGCCCTCCTGCTCGGCCGCCGCACCTACGAGATCTTCGCCGCCTACTGGCCCTATGTCGGCGGCGAGACCAGCGGATTCGGCGAGGTGTTCGACCGCATGGGGAAGGACGATGGCGAGCTCGCCGCGATCCAGATGGGCGAGGATTTCACCCGCGCCGACAAATATGTCCTGACCCGCGGCTCGCCCGACCTCGGCTGGTCCAACAGCCACCGTCTCGCCAGCCTCGACGAGCTCCGCGCCGTGCGCGCTGGCGAGGGTCCCGACCTCCTCATCCAGGGCAGCTCGACCCTCTACCCGCCGCTGCTCGAGGCCGGGCTGCTCGACCGGCTGACCGTGATGACCTTCCCCGTCGTCCTCGGCCGGGGCAAGCGCCTGTTCGGAGACGGCACCCCCGCCGAGGCGCTCAAGCTCGTCGATCATCAGGTGACCCGTTCCGGCGCGGTGATCGCCACCTACGAGCCCGGGGGCGCGGTCGAACAGGGCTGGGCCGGCCCCGAGACCACCAGCAATCGCGAGGTCGCGCGCCAGCAGCGGATGGCGGAGGACCGCTGGTGAGCCTCGTCCTCTACGGCCACCCGTTCAGCAGCTACACCTGGAAGGCTTTGATCCCCCTGTGGGCGGACGGCACCGACTTCGAGTTTCGCTCGGTCGAGCAGCATGGCCCCGAGTTCGCCGCCCTGGCGCCGTTCGGTCAGTTCCCGCTCCTCGTCGACGAGGGCCAGGTCGTCGCCGAAAGCTCGATCATCATCGAGCATCTTCAGCGCCGCCATCCGGGTCCCAACCGATGGATCCCGGACGGCGACGCCGGCCTCCGAGTCCGGTTCCTCGACCGGGTGTTCGACCAGCGGGTGATGGACCGGGCGACGGTGCCGGTCGGCAATGCGCTGCGGCCGGAAGATCGGCGCGACCCCTACGGCGTCGAGCAGGCGCTCGCCAGATTGCGCGCGGCCTATGACTGGCTGGAAGGCGAGCTGCCCTCAGATGGCTGGGCAGTCGGCGAGACCTTCACGATGGCCGACTGTGCCGCTGCCCCGGCGCTCTTCTACGCCGACTGGGTCGAGCCGATCGGCGACCGGCGCCCGCGGCTGCTCGGCTACCGCCGGCGGCTGCTCGCCCATCCCGCGGTCGCGCGGGCGGTCGAGCAGGCCCGCCCCTACCGTTCCTATTTCCCGCTCGGCGCGCCCGACCGCGACTAGGCCGCGAACGCCCGCGCCTGGCGCAGCCGCTGCCAGGCGTCGATCACTTCGCGCAGCTGCTTCTCATGCCGCCGGTCGCCGCCGTTGCGATCCGGATGGTAGCGCCGGACCAGCTCCGAGTAGCGCTTGCGCACCGCGTGCAGATCGCTCTCCTCGTCGAGGCCGAGCACGTCCAGCGCATGCATCTCCTCGCCGCTGAAGCGCGAGCGGCGCGGCGGCGGACCGGCCGGCCGGAACCGCGCCGAAATGGCGTCGAGCGGGTCCTTGAAGTCGCCCCACGCCGGCCCGGGATCGCCGCCGGGCCCATAGGCGAAGACGCGGGTCGACCGGTCCCAGCCGGCGGTCGGCGACTGCGCTTCCTGGATCTCCTCCGGGCTCATCCCGGCGAAGTAATTGTAGGTCTGGTTATGCTCGCGGACATGCGCGAGGCAGAGCCAGCGCCATTGCCCGGGGCCATTGAAGCTGGACGCGGTGAGGGGCGCCTTGAACTCGCCCGGCTCCTCGCATCCCGGCACCGCGCAGCGCTCCGCGGCGCCCTCGACCCGGCCGTGGAAATGCGGCCGCTTCACGCCGGCGTCTCCCAGCGGAGGTCGACTCCTTCCCCGGTCGGCAACGCCGCCCATGCCTGCTGGAACCCGGCCAGCTCGCGCCGGACCTGCTCGAGCGTGTCGAGCGGGAGCAGCGGCACCGGGACCAGCGAGGCCTCGCAGCCGCTGCGCGCCATGGCGGCGATTCCGGCAACGTCGCCGCTGCTCCCCGACCACAGGTCCGCCTCGAACGCCTCGACGATCCGCTCGGCCTGCACCACCGGGACGATCGCCGGGTCGGGCTCCGCCGCCCGCTTGGCGCTGGCATGCCCGCCGGCCTTGGCCATCTCTCCGACTGCGCCGGGCGAGCGGCCCGCCGCCACCAGCCCCCAGAAGCCCTGTCCGAACCCGAACGCGCGCTCGACCAGCAGGTGCACCGCGTCGTGCGGCACCGGGCCTTTCTTCGGGAACTCGAACGACAGGCGCGAGCCGTCCGGCCGCACCGCGTCCAGCCGATCGCTCCGCTCGCCCTTGGTGATCCTGATGTCCATTCTTCCTCGTCGTGCCAGCCGGCCTATATGGGCGGCATGGACAGCGAATCCACCGGCCCGGTCGCCACCGAGATACGTCGCCGCCTCGAAGCGGCGCTCGCCCCCACCATCCTGTCGCTGCGCGACGACAGCGAGCTCCATCGCGGCCACGCCGGCCACGATTCGCGCGGCGAATCCCACTTCACCCTCGCCATCGAAAGCCTCGCCTTCGCCGGCAAGAACCGCGTCGAACGCCAGCGCCTCGTCTATCGAGCCCTGGCCGAATTGATGCACGAACGCGTTCACGCGCTGGCAATCCAGGCGAAGGCGCCGGGCGAATGATCAACGACAATCCTCTCCTGCAGGTGCTAAAGCCCGTCACGCATGACCTCGGCGGCTTCAAGGTTCACCGGACGCTCCCGCACCGGGAGCGGACGATGGTCGGGCCCTTCATCTTCTTCGACCAGATGGGTCCGGCGCGGCTCGGGGCCGGCGAGGGGATCGACGTCCGGCCGCACCCGCACATCAACCTGGCGACGGTCACCTACCTGTTCGACGGCGCGATCGACCATCGTGACAGCCTCGGCACGCTGCAGCGGATCGAGCCCGGCGCCGTCAACCTGATGACGGCCGGTCGCGGGATCACCCACAGCGAGCGGTCGCCCGCCGACCAGCGCGCCGCCGGACCCGCGCTCGACGGGATCCAGACCTGGCTCGCGCTGCCGCAGGACAAGGAGGAGCTCGCCCCGGCCTTCGAGCATGTCGCCGCCGGCGACCTCCCCCACCTCGAGGGCGAGGGCGTGTCGCTCCGCCTGATCATGGGCGAGGCCCATGGCGCCCGCTCGCCTGTCACCCAGCATTCGGCGACCCTCTACGCCGCGATCGACCTTGCCCCGGGCGCCTCGCTCGAGCTGGACCGCGAGGCCGACGAGCGCGCGGTCTACCTCATGAGCGGCGACGCCAATGTCGACGGCTTCGAGCTCGGCGTCATGGAGCTGGCGCTGCTCGCCCCCGGCACCCGGCCGGTGCTCCGCTCGCTCGGCGGCGCGCGGCTGATGCTGTGCGGCGGCGCGCCGATGGACGGGGAGCGGATCGTCTGGTGGAACTTCGTCTCCTCCCGCCGCGAGCGGCTGAACGAGGCGAAGCGGGCATGGCGCGCCGGCGAGTTCGCGCTGCCGCCGTCCGACGACGACGAATGGATACCGCTGCCCGAAGTGCCGTTGACCGTCAGCTATCCCTGACCGACGAAAGGCGCCGCCGATGACCTATGACCTGTGGTACTGGCCGACCATCCCCGGCCGCGGCGAGTTCGTCCGGCTGGTGCTCGAGGCGGGCGGCATCCCCTACCGCGATCGCGCCCGCGAGGAGGGTGCCGAAGCGCTGATGAAGGACCTGGCGAGCCGTGGCGAGCGCGAGCCCTTCGCTCCGCCCTACCTCGTCGACGGCGACTTCTGCATCGCGCAGGCGCCGCACATCTGTGCCTGGCTCGGCGACCGCCACGGGCTCGGCGCCGGCGACCTGCCGACCGACCTGTGGCTGATCCAGCTCCAGCTGACGATCGCCGACGCCGTGGCGGAGGTGCACAACATCCACCATCCCGTCGCGCTGATGGAGACCTACGAGAAGCAGAAGGCGGAGGCGGCGCGCGCGGCGGAGGGCTTCCGGCGCGACCGCATCCCCAAGTTCCTCGGCTATTTCGAGCGCTCCCTCGCCGGCCGCGAGTGGTTCGCGGGGTCGAAGTGGAGCTTCGCCGATCTCTCGCTGTTCCAGCTGGTCGAGGGCCTCCGCTACGCTTTCCCCCGCCGCATGGGCGCGGTCGAGAAGGACGTGCCCGGCGTCGTCGCGCTGCGCGACCGGGTCGCCGCCCTGCCCGAGCTGCAGGACTATCTCCACAGCGACCGCCGCCTCCCCTTCAACGAGAACGGCATCTTCCGCCACTATCCCGAGCTCGACGCCGAATGACCGAGTTCCGCCGCCTGCCCCTGTCCACCGGCGTGACCCTCAACGTCGCGCTCGACGGCCCGGCCGACGCGCCGCCGGTCATCCTCCTCCACGGCTTCCCCGAGAGCCACCGCACCTGGCGGGTCGTCGCGCCGCTGCTGCGCGACCGCTTCCGGCTCGTCATGCCCGACCAGCGCGGCTTCGCCGGGTCCGACCGCCCGCAGGAGGTCGAGGCCTACAAGGCCGAGACCTTGGTCGCCGACATCTTCGCGCTCGCCGACGCGCTCTCGATCGACCGCTTCGCGCTGGTCGGGCACGACTGGGGCGGGGCGATCGCCTGGGCGGCGGCGATCAAGGGCGACCCGCGGCTCACCCGCCTCGCCGTCGTCAACGCGCCGCACCCGGTCGTCTTCCAGAAGAGCCTCGTCGAGGACGAGGCGCAGCGCGCCGCCTCGCAATACATCACCGCCTTCCGCACCCCCGGGTTCGAGCAGGCGGTCGAGCGGATGGGGTTCGATACTTTCTTCGACAAGAGCTTCGCCGGCCATGTCGACCTCGCCATCATCCCCGCCGCCGAACGCGCGCAGTACATCGCCGAATGGTCCCAGCCGGGCGGGCTCACCGCCATGCTCAACTGGTACCGGGCAAGCGCGGTGATGGTCCCGCCGCCCGGGCTCACCGTGCCCCTCCCCGATTTCCTCCTCCGCGCCTTCCCGCGGATCCACGTCCCGGTGCTGGTCGTCTGGGGGATGCGCGACAAGGCGCTGCTCCCGGTCCAGCTCGACGGCCTCGACACGCTGGTCGACGAGCTCGCCATCGCCCGCCTCGACGGTGTCGGCCACTTCGCCCCATGGGAGGCGGGCGTGCGGGTCGCCGCGGTCCTCGCGCCTTTCCTTGGCCATGATGCGGGGCTAGGCGGCGCGCCATGACCATGACTCGATCCAAGACCCGCTCGGCGGCGCGCCTCGCCGCGGTGCAGGCGCTCTACCAGCAGGAGATGGAGGGCACCGCCACGCCCCAGCTCCTCCACGAATTCCACCACCACCGGCTCGGCGCGACGATCGAGGGCGCCGAGTATCACGACGCCGAGGTCGACTTCTTCGACGACATCGTCCGCGGCGCGCTCGCCCGCCGCGAGGAGATCGACGGCGCCATCGCGGGTCGCCTCGCCGAAGGCTGGAAGCTCGAGCGGCTCGACCGCCCGATGCGCGCCATCCTGCGCGCCGGCGCCTACGAGCTGATGGCCCGCCGCGACGTTCCGGTCGGCACCGTCATCAGCGAATATCTCGACGTCGCCCACGCCTTCTACGACAAGAAGGAAGCGGCGTTCGTGAACGGCCTTCTCGACAGCATCGCCAAGACGGTCCGCGGCGACTGACCGCGCGCGACCGCGGCGGCTCTAAGGATCGCGGCGATCGAGGAAGGCGAGTGGGATGTCGACCCGCTCGCGCCACGCCGTCTCGTTGTGCTCGGCTCCGCTGAAGGTGCGGAACATGAAGTTCGGGGCGCGCCATCCGGCCGCCTCCAGCACCGGTACGAGCCGGTCGGTATAGGGCCCGTAGCTCCCGTCGAGCGTCTTGCTGCCATGGTCGATGTAGAGCCGGTTGATGCCCGGCCGCATCCGGCTCTGCCGCAGGTAGCGCCGGAACACGTCGGCCACCTCGACCGCCGCCGAAGCATGGTCCACCCCCTTCTCGGTCGGGCTGGCGAGCGCGACGTGCATCGACAGGCAGGCGGCCTGGCCGAACACCTCCGGATATTCCGCCAACGCATAGAAGCTCATCAGCCCGCCCATTGACGAGCCCATCACCGCCGTGTCCTCGCGCCCGGGCAAGGTCCGGAACTCGCGGTCGACCCGCCGCTTCACCTGGCCGACCAGGAAGCGGAGATAGTCGTCGCCGGCGAGCGGCCCCTTGGGATCACCACTGTCGAGCTCGCTCACCCGCTTGCGGAACCCCGGCGAGAGCAGGGGAAACAGCTTGGCCGGGAACAGGCTGTCGTAGCGCGAGCGCGGGCTCTGCACCCCGACTACGATCCAGGCGCGGAGGTCCCCCTGCCGGACCATCCGCGGGATCGCCTGGTCGAGCCCCCAGACCTGGTCGAACTTGGTCAGCCGGCGGTCGAACAGGTTCTGGCCGTCGTGCATGTAGAGCACCGGGTAGCGCGCGCCCCGGCGGGCGTCGTAGCCGGGCGGGAGCCAGACCCAGACCGTCATCCGGCCCGCTGCGCCCCCGTCGAGCGACGGCCAGGTCACCACCCGCCCCTCGCTCACCGCCGGTACCATCGCGGAGGGGTCGTCCGTCGTCGCCAGCGCCGGACCGGCGACGATCGAGAGGAGCAGGGCGAACAGGGCTTTCAAGCGGGTCATGGCTTGGGTCTATAAGGCCTCGGTGACCATCCGCAGCCCCTTACCCGCCGCATGAGCGGCGAACAGCAGATCCTCGCGGCGCTTCGCCCGCTGGCGACCGACCCGGCGGCACGCGGGCTGCTCGACGACGCCGCGCTGCTCGACGGGCTGGTGCTGAGCCACGACACGATCGCCGAGGGGGTCCACTACCTGCCCGACGATCCGCCCGACAGCGTCGGCTGGAAGCTCGCCGCGGTGAACCTGTCCGATCTCGCCGCCAAGGGCGCGGCCCCGGCCGGCGCGCTCCTGTCGCTGACCCTGCGCGGCGACAGCGAATGGGAGGAACGGTTCCTGCGCGGCTTCCACGCCGCCTGCGAGAGCTACGGCCTGCCGCTGCTCGGCGGCGACACGATCGCGCTTCCCGACGGGGCGCCGCGCGTGCTCGGGCTGACGGTGCTCGGCCGGGCGGGCGCGCGCACCCCCTCGCGCGGCGGGGGGCGGCCGGGCGATCGGCTGTGGGTCGCCGGCGTGCTCGGCGACAGCGCCGCGGGGCTCGACTGCCTGCGCCGCGACACCAAGGCGGAAGGACCGCTCGTCGACGTCTACCGCCGCCCGATCCCGCAGCTCGCCGCCGGCCGGGCGCTGGCGGGGGTGGCCAACGCGATGATGGACGTGTCCGACGGCCTGCTGCTCGACGCCGCGCGCCTCGCCGATGCCAGCGGCTGCGGCGCCGACATCGCGCTCGACACGCTCCCGCTCAGCACCAGCTTCGTCGCGGAGCGCGGGGCCGGCCTCGACGCCCGGCTGTTCGCGGCGACCGGGGGCGACGATTATGCGCTGCTCTGCGCGCTCCCCGCCGGCGTGGACCCGAACGCAACGCTTTGTTTACCCGAAGGGACGAGAATGGCCGCAGTCGGATCGCTGACCGACGGGATGGGCATTCACCTGACCGACGACGGCGAGCCGGTGCCCCTGCCGGAGCGTCTCGGTCATGAGCATTTCGCTTAGCCTTCGCCAGTTCGCCTTCGCCGCCGCCGGTCTGGTGTGCGGCATGCTGACGGCGCTTGCCGTCCATTAATCCAACCTTCACCCAAGGCGCTGGACAGCGGCCGTTTCGCCGCTAGGCTCCCCCCGTTTCGTAAGGCCGTTCACCGGTCGCGGATGAACGGCTCCACCGTCTGGGAGGGGGTTGTTCACCGATGAATCTCGTACTCATCGCCATCGTGTGCGGCGTCATCGCCGTGCTCTATGGCATCGTCACCAGCCAGCAGGTGCTGCGTGCACCCGCCGGCAACGCGCGCATGATCGAGGTCGCGACCGCGATCCAGGAAGGCGCCGCGGCCTATCTCCGTCGCCAATATACCACCATCCTGATCGTCGGCGTGATCGTCGCCGCGCTCGTCTTCCTGTTCCTCGGCGGCCTCTCTGCCATCGCCTTCGTCACCGGCGCGGTGCTGTCGGGCGCCGCCGGCTTCATCGGCATGAACATCTCCGTCCGCGCCAACGTCCGCACCGCGGAAGCGGCGCGCAGCGGCCTCCAGAAGGGTCTCACCGTCGCCTTCCGCTCGGGCGCCGTCACCGGCATGCTCGTCGCCGGGCTGGCGCTGCTCGCCATCGCCGTCCTCTTCTACGTGCTGGTCGTCCCGCTCGGCTATGCGCCCGACGCGCGTCCGGTCGTCACCGCGCTGACCGCGCTGGCGCTCGGCGCCAGCCTCGTCTCCATCTTCGCGCGGCTCGGCGGGGGCATCTTCACCAAGGCCGCGGACGTCGGCGCCGACCTCGTCGGCAAGGTCGAGGCCGGAATTCCCGAAGACGACCCCCGCAACCCGGCCGTGATCGCGGACAACGTCGGCGACAATGTCGGCGACTGCGCCGGCATGGCCGCGGACCTGTTCGAAACCTATGTCGTCACCGTCGGCATCACCATGGTTTCGGTCGCACTGGCGCTGAAGGGCTCGCCGCTGCTGCTGCCGGTAATGACGCTGCCGCTACTGATCGGCGGCGTCTGCATCATCACCTCGATCATCGGCACCTACATGGTCAAGCTCGGCGCCAAGGAATCGATCATGGGCGCCCTCTACAAGGGCTTCTGGACGACCACGCTGCTCGGCGCGGTCGCCATCTTCGGGGCCGCCTGGTACGCCTTCGACGGCAACCTCGGCCAGACCGTCAGCACCGCGGCCGGAACCAGCTTCCCGGTCATGAACCTCGTCTGGGCGAGCATGGTCGGCCTCGCCGTTACCGCGCTCATCGTCTGGATCACCGAATATTACACCGGGACCAACTTCCGTCCGGTCAAGTCGATCGCCGCCGCCAGCCAGACCGGCCACGGCACCAACGTCATCCAGGGGCTCGCGATCAGCCTCGAATCCACCGCGCTCCCGACCATCGTGATCGTCGTCGGGCTGATCGTCTCCTTCCAGCTCGCCGGCTTCCTCGGAGTCGCCTACGCCGCCTCGGCGATGCTCGCGCTCGCCGGCATGGTGGTCGCGCTCGACGCCTATGGCCCGGTCACCGACAATGCCGGCGGCATCGCCGAGATGGCGGGGCTGGAGGAAGAGGTGCGCCACCGCACCGACGCCCTCGACGCCGTCGGCAACACCACCAAGGCGGTCACCAAGGGCTATGCGATCGGTTCGGCCGGGCTCGCCGCGCTCGTCCTGTTCGGCGCCTACACCGCCGACCTGCGCGAGTTCGGGGCGCAGATCGGCGTGTCGGCCAACCTCGACACTTTGTTCAGCCTGTCCAATCCGTACGTCATCGTCGGGCTGCTGCTCGGCGCCCTGCTGCCCTATCTGTTCGGGGCGATGGGGATGACCGCGGTGGGCCGGGCCGGCGGCGCCGTCGTCGAGGAGGTCCGCGGCCAGTTCCGCGACAATCCCGGGATCATGGACGGGTCGTCGCGGCCCGATTACGCCCGCACGGTCGACCTCGTCACCCGCGCCGCGATCAAGGAAATGATCATCCCCTCGCTGCTGCCGGTGCTGGCGCCGATCGTCGTCTACTTCGTGATCGGACTGGTCGGCGGCCGCGACAACGGCCTCGCCGCGCTCGGCGCGCTGCTGCTCGGGGTGATCGTCTCGGGCCTGTTCGTCGCCATTTCGATGACCTCGGGCGGCGGCGCCTGGGACAATGCCAAGAAGTACATCGAGGACGGCAACTTCGGCGGCAAGGGCTCGGAGGCGCACAAGGCGGCGGTCACCGGCGACACCGTCGGCGACCCTTACAAGGACACCGCCGGCCCCGCCGTCAACCCGATGATCAAGATCACCAACATCGTCGCGCTGCTGCTGCTCGCGGCGCTGGCGGGTGGGGGCTCGATCGTCACCGGCTGATCCTCTTCAGATCCGGACCAGTCTGGCCCCGCCCGGCACGTCCGCGGCGGGGCCTTTCTTTGCCCTTGTACCGCCGGATCGCACATCCCAGATACACAGCACGACGAGCCGCCTGTGCGCGGCTCTCTTCGCGCATCCAGCGCACGACGCTTTCCATAACGGTCCCGTGTCGCTAAGGGAGCGCGGCTTTTCTCACGCAAAGGAATTTCATGGCCAAGGAAGAACTTCTCGAGATGCGCGGCCGGGTGGTCGAACTGCTGCCCAACGCCATGTTCCGCGTCGAGCTCGAGAATGGTCATGAAATCCTCGGCCACACCGCCGGCAAGATGCGCAAGAACCGCATTCGCGTTCTCACCGGGGACGAGGTACTGGTCGAACTCACGCCCTACGACCTGACCAAGGGCCGGATCACCTATCGCTTCATGCCCGGTCGCGGGGGCCCCGGCCCGCAAGGCTGATGCGGCTGGTCCTCGCGTCGGCCAGCCCGCGCCGGCTCGATCTGCTGGCCCGGATCGGCGTCGTTCCCGACGCCGTCCTTCCCGCCGACATCGACGAGAGCGTGCCTGCCGGCGAGCTCCCACGAGACCATGCGCTGCGCCTCGCCGCCGAGAAGGCGGCGGTCGTCGCCGCTCGCGAGCCCGAGGCGCTGGTACTGGCTGCCGACACAGTGGTCGCCGTCGGCCGGCGGATCCTGCCCAAGGTCGAGGACGAAGAGACCCTGCGCGCCTGCATGGCGCTCCTCTCCGGACGCCGCCATCGGGTCATGACCGGGGTCGCGCTGGCCGCTTCAGGCCAGACGCTGCGGACCCGCGTCGTCGAGACGATCATCACCATGAAGCGCCTGTCCGCCGAGGAGATCGACCATTATGCCGGGCATGGCGAGTGGCGCGGCAAGGCCGGTGGCTACGCGCTGCAGGGCTATGGCGAGGTCTATGTCCGCCACATGAGCGGTAGCTATTCCAACGTCGTCGGCCTGCCGCTCGCCGAGACGCGCCACCTGCTCAAGGCCGCGGGACACTCCCTTGCCTGAGTGGCTGGTCGAGCATGGCCTGGGCGAGGACCGGGCCGTGCTCGTCGAACGCGGTACCATCATCGAGGCGCGGATCGACCTTCCCGGCGTGGTGCGCGCCGGAACGCTCCTCCCAGCCCGCTTGCGGAGGTGCGGCGTTCCCGCGCTCGCCCAAGCCGGTGCCGCCGAATATCTCCTGCCGCGCGGCGCCGGGGTGCTCAGCGAAGGCGCGGCCTGCACGATCGAGGTGACCCGGGAGACCATCCCCGGACCGGAAGCCTGGAAGCGCCCGCTCGCAGCCCTTGCTGACGCCGGCGGACCGACCGAAGAGCCGCCGTCGCCCGCACGCACCCTCGTGTTTCCCGCGCCGACCGACGAACTCGAAGGACTCGGCTGGTCGGATCTGCTGGAGGAGGCGCGGAGCGGGATCGTCCGCTTTCCCGGCGGGGAGCTGCGCCTCCATCTCACGCCGGCGATGACCCTGATCGACGTCGACGGAACGCTGCCTCCGCTCTCGCTGGCCAAGGAAGCCGCGACCGCCGCAGCCAGGGCCATTCGCCGGCTCGGGATCGGCGGCTCGATCGGGATCGATTTTCCGACGGTGACGGGCAAGGCCGAACGCCAGCTGGTCGCCGCCGCCCTCGACGACGCGCTGCCGAAGCCGTTCGAGCGAACCGCGGTGAACGGCTTCGGCTTCCTCCAGCTGGTCCGCCCGCGTCGCCGTGCCTCGCTCCTCGAGCATGCCGCCGACCGCTCCGGATTCGAGGCACGGGCGCTGCTCCGTCGAGCGGTGCAGGGCTCGGGCGTCCTCACCATCCGCGCCTATCCGGGCATCGTGCACTGGCTGGAGACCCGACCCGACCTCCTGGCGCTCCTCGCCCGGCAGCGCGGCGGAGCCGTGCAGCTGGTCGCCGCGCCCGAGCTCAAGATCGGCCGGGCGGAACTGGCCTAGGCCTCGTTACACTGACGTTATCGGCTGGAACTTAGCTCAAAGCGGCGCTATCTGCTTCGGCGAGGGACAAGAGGCGATGAGCGAGACCGCAACGGTTTCCCATCGGTATGAGCGTACGGAAGCGCCGGGCCGGGACAAGCAGGCCCGGCTTTCGGCGCTGGAGCGCTACTTCCTCGTCGACACGCCTCGCGAACCGGTGTTCGACCGCATCGTCGAACTCGCCGCCGACTTCTGCGACACCCCGATTGCGGCCTTTAATCTGGTCGGCGACGGGCGCGAGTGGATCAAGGCCGAAGTCGGTCTCGGCCGCGACCATTGGCCGTTCGCCCCCTCCATCTGCGCCCACGCGGTTCAGGCGGCAGGATCCTTCGCCGTCCCCGACCTCAACGGTGACGAGCGCTTCTCCCGGCACCCGCTGGTGACCGGTCACGGCCTTCGCTTCTACGCCTGCGTGTGCCTCGAGACGGATGACGGCTATGCGCTCGGCACGCTCTGCGTCGCCGACCGGGAACCGCGCCCGACCGGGCTTCTCCCGCGCCAGGCGCGGCTTCTGGAACTGCTTGCCCGCCAGGTGATGACCGAACTGGAGCTGCGCCGCTCGCGCGCCAGCCGCGAGGCGGAGTCGGAGCAGCGCACCCGTTCCCTCCAGTTGATCGCCCAGGAGCTCACCGAGGAGACCGCAAGCCGCGAGGCCGCGCAGGACCTGCTGCTCCAGGCGCAGAAGATGGAGGCGCTCGGCCAGGTCGTGAGCGGGGTCGCCCACGACATCAACAATGTCCTTGCGGCCGTGCAGGGTGCCTTCGCCATTCTCGGCAAGCGGGTCGGCGACGAGCAGCTACGCTTCGTCATCGAGCAGGGCCACCGCGCGGGCGACCGTGCCGGCGCGATCGTCCGGCAGATGCTGTCCTTCGCCCGGCACGAGCCGGTCCGACCGCGGGTGCTGCGCCTGCAGGACGTCCTCCCCCCGCTGGAAACGATGCTCTGCCACGCGATCGGCCGCCGCCATCGCTGTTCGCTGATGGTCGCCGAGGACTGCCAGCCGGTGCTCGCCGACCCGCATCAGCTCGACGTCGCCCTGCTCAACCTGGCGATCAACGCCCGCGACGCCATGCCGACGCCCGGCGTGCTCGCGATCCGTGCTGCCAATGATCGCGACGGCCGGGTCCGGATCAGTGTAACCGACAGCGGCATCGGGATGAGCGAGCATGTGCTGGAGCGGGCCCGCGAGCCCTTCTTCACCACCAAGGGGAGCGCGGGCACTGGGCTCGGCCTGGCGCAGGTCCACAGCTTTGCCGCCACGGCAGGCGGCCTGGTGGAGATGCGAAGCACGCTCGCGCAGGGGACAACCGTGTCGATCCTGCTGCCGCCCAGCGCGGTCGAGCTGACCGACGTTACGCGCGTCGCGGTCCCCTCGGAGCTGCAGGGCAATGCCACCATCCTCCTGGTCGACGATGACGATCAGGTGCGCGCGATCACGGCGGAGCTGCTGCGCGACCAGGGTTATCAGGTCCGGGAGGCGCGCAACGGGCCGGCAGCGCTCGCCTACGCCGCGCTCAATCCGATCGACCTGCTGCTGACCGACATCGCGATGCCCGGAATGGAAGGCCCGGATCTCGCGCGCCATCTCCGCCATGATCGCGAGGACCTGCCGGTATTGTTCGCCAGCGCGCTGGCCGAGGCATTGGACCCGGCCGCCGGGCTGATGCTGGTCAAGCCGTTCACCCCGGAGGAGCTCTCGCTCCACGTGCTCGAGGCGCTCGGCCGGCTGCCGGCGGGGTCGGCGAAGCGGTTGTCGGGTGGCCCGCTCGAGCCGCCGCGACTGGTCCGCCATCTGCGCGACGACCGGCTGCGGCTCGCCTATGAGCGCTGGGCGGCAATCCGCGGGACGCGTCGTCTTCCGTCCCTCGACGACTTTGATGTCGACGGGCTGGCGCTGGACGAGATGATGTTCTGCACGGTCGAACCGGGCACGCCCGAGGCGAAGGTGCGCGTCGACCGGCTCGGCGAAGCACTGGAGCGCCGGCTCGGCCGTCCGCTGGACGGATTGCCGCTCGCGATCGGCGATGAGGATCTGTTCGGCTCGATGAGCGGCGCTTACCGCCGCTGCCAGGCCACGCTCGCCCCGGAATATGACTGGGCGCGCTTCCGCATGGGCGGCGAATCAATCCGCATCGACCGCCTGGTCCTCCCCTTCGCGGCGGACAGCATTCGGGTATCGCATCTTGTCGGCGTGATTCTGTTCACCGAGCCATCGGAGGGCGCCCGCCATGTCGACAACGATTCCCCCTGATTTCGACGATCCGGATCTGGCGAAAAAGGTCGAGCAGCTCGGCACCGACGTGATCGACGAACTGCCGTTCGGGGTCATCCGCCTCGACGACGAGGGCGTCGTCCAGCTGTTCAGCCGGAGCGAGGCGAAACTCTCCGGCTACGGCTCGCGTCCCGCGCTCGGCCGCCGCTTCTTCCTCGACGTCGCACCCTGCATGAACAACGACCGCTTCGTCGGCCGCATCGAGGCCGCCCGGAAGCGCGGCGATCTCGACATCGAGTTCGGCTTCGTCGGCGATTTCTCGGACCGCGACCGCGAGTTGCGGGTCCGGGTCCAGCCGGCCGCGGCGGGCGGATACTGGCTGTTCATGCAGCGCGAGCATTGAGTTCGCCGCCCTGCCCGACCATCTAGCGGCCGATGAGCCGTTCGCCCTCCACCCAGTCCAAGCCCTGCCCGCTGTGCGGACAGCCCGCCGAACCCGCGCATGCGCCGTTCTGCAGCCGCGGGTGCAAGGACCGCGACCTCTTGCAATGGCTTGGCGAGGGATACCGGATTCCGGGCCCGCCGGCTGATCCCGGGCTGGACAGCGGCCCTGAGCACGATTAGGGGAGCGCTTCCCGGCGCGGCCCAGGCTTGCGCGACGGTGGGCCCAGGTAGCTCAGTTGGTAGAGCATGCGACTGAAAATCGCAGTGTCGGCGGTTCGACCCCGTCCCTGGGCACCACAGCTTAGCCCGGCTGGCCCGGTCTCTCAGATTACATCCGCCTGACGAAACCGCCGCTTTGGTCGGAACGCGGGTGAAGCAGGCCGCGTTTGGCGTGCTCGACCGCCAGTTTTGAATGCGGACGAACAGCGTCAACCTTTCGACCAGTGGTGGAGCGTCTCATCTGTCTGCCTCCTTCCGGCTCCCCTAAGTCGCGCACCATGCTGAGTCGCACCCTCACCATCTTCCTGCTCGCTGGCGTTGCCGCCGGCTGTTCCGGCGCGTCGAAGGAATCCAGCAGCCGCCAGCGTGGCCCGACCCAGGTGGGCTTCGTGGTCGTCAGCCCGACCAGCGTCCCCCTGCTGACCCAGCTCGACGGACGCACCAGCGCCTTCCAGACCAGCGAAGTCCGGCCGCAGGTCAACGGAATCGTCCGCAAGCGGCTGTTCACCGAGGGCGGCTACGTCCGCGCCGGCCAGCCGCTTTACCAGATCGATCCCAGCATCTATGAGGCGGCGGCCGACCAAGCCTCCGCCAACCTCTCGGCCGCGCAGGCGACCGCCTCGGCGGCACAGACCCGCGCCGCGCGCTATCGCCCGCTGGCGCAGATGCAGGCCATCTCGCAGCAGGACTATACCGACGCCGCTGCGCAGGCCCGCCAGGCGCAGGCGCAGGTCTCGCAGAATGCCGCGGCGCTGCGCACGGCGCGCATCAACCTCCGCTACACCAGCATCCCGGCGCCGATCAGCGGCCATATCGGCCGCTCCCTGTTCACGGTCGGCGCGCTCGTCACCGCCAGCCAGGCCAGCCCGCTCGCGGTGATCCAGAACACCGACCCCATCTACGTCGACATCCAGCAGTCCAGCGCGGACATGCTGACGCTGCGCCGTGAGCTGATGGTCGGCGGCGTCTCGCCGGGCAGCACCCAGGTGCGGCTCAAGCTCGATGACGGCAGCGACTATGGCTATACCGGCACGGTCCAGTTCAACGAGGTCACCGTCGACCAGACGACCGGGACGGTCACGCTCCGCGCGCGCTTCCCCAATCCCAAGGGTCTGCTGATGCCCGGCATGTTCGCCTCGGCGATCTTCACCCAGGCCATCGACAACAATGTCTTCCTTGTCCCGCAGCAGGCCATCGTCCGCGATCTCGGTGGCAAGGCGGCCGTGTTCGTCGTGGGGCCGGGCGGCAAGGCCGTCCGCAGGGTCGTCGACGCGACCCGCACCTACCAGAGCTACTGGGTGGTCAAGGGTGGCCTGAACAAAGGCGACAAGGTCATCACGCAGGGCACCAACGGGCTCAAGAACGGGATGGCGGTTCGTGCCGTGCCGGCCAGCACGCCCGAACGGCTGATCCCGCGCGCGCCGGGCGCGGGTGGCAAGGGAGGCCGCGGCGGGGGCGCTGGCGGTGGCGGTGGCGCCGGACAGGGCGGTGGCGGAGGGTCGGCGGGTTGATCTCGCGCATCTTCATCGATCGCCCGATCCTCGCCTGGGTGCTCGCCATCATCGTCATGCTCGCGGGCATCGGCGCGATCCGCGGCCTTCCGATCGAACAATATCCGGACATCGCACCGACCACGATCAACATCCGCGCGACCTATCCCGGCGCCTCGGCGAGCGCGCTTGAAAGCAGCGTCACCCAGATCATCGAGCAGCAGCTCACGGGAATCGACGGGCTGCTCTACTTCAGCTCGCAGTCGAGCTCGCGCGGGTCGGTCAGCATCACCGCGACCTTCAGCAAGGGCACCAACGCGGACATCGCGCAGGTTCAGGTCCAGAACAAGGTCCAGCAGGCGATCACCCGGCTGCCCACGCAGGTCCAGCAGCAGGGCGTCACGGTCACCAAGTCGAACCCCGACTTCCTCCTGCTCGTCGGCGTGTATGACGAGACCGACCAGCGCACCAACATGGACGTGTCCGACTATCTCGCGTCCAACATCCAGGATCCGCTGTCGCGAGTGACCGGGGTTGGCGACGTCAACGTGTTCGGCGCGCCGCACGCGATGCGGATCTGGCTGAACCCGTCCCGCCTCGCCGCCTTCTCGCTGATGCCGAGCGACGTGATCAACGCCATCACCGCGCAGAACACCGAGGTCGCGGCGGGCGAGGTGGGCGGCACGCCGTCCCCGCGCGGGCAGATGCTCGACGCGACCGTCACCGCCCAGTCGCGTCTGCAGACGCCCGAGCAGTTCAAGGCGATCGTCGTCAAGGCGGACAACAATGGCGGCGTGGTCCGCCTCGGCGACGTGGGCCGGGTCGAGCTTGGCTCGGAAAACTACAGCACCATCATCAAGATCAACGGCCACCCGGGCTCGGGCATGGCGCTGTCGCTCGCGCCGGGCGCCGACGCGCTGAAGACCGCGGAACTGGTCAAGGCCGAGGTCCAGCGGCTGTCGGGCGGTTTCCCCGAAGGGTTGAGATACGCCTACGCCAACGACACCACCGATTTCATCAAGCTGTCGGTCCGCGAGGTCGTGAAGACGCTGATCGAGGCGATTGTCCTCGTCGTGATCGTCATGTTCGTCTTCCTCCAGAGCTGGCGCGCCACGCTGGTCCCGGCGATCGCCGTCCCGGTCGTCCTGCTCGGGACCTTCGCCATCTTCTACCTGGCCGGCTTCACCATCAACACGCTGACCCTGTTCGGGCTGGTGCTCGCCATCGGCCTCCTGGTCGACGACGCGATCGTGGTGGTCGAGAATGTCGAGCGGCTGATGGAAGAAAATCCCGGGATGTCGGCGCGCGATGCCACGCTCCAGTCGATGCAGGAGATCACCGTCGCACTCGTCGCCATCGCGCTCGTGCTGTCGGCCGTATTCCTGCCAATGGCCTTCTTCGGCGGCTCCACCGGCGTCATCTACAAGCAGTTCTCGCTGACGATCATCTCGGCGATGATCCTCTCGGTGCTGGTGGCGCTGGTGCTCAGCCCGGCGCTGACCGCGACGCTGCTCAAGGCGCCGACACCGAAAGGCGAGCAGCCGAGCTACGGCTGGCTTGACCGCCGTGCGCCGGCGATCGGCCGCTTCGTCCATCGCGGCCAGAACTGGTTCAACCGGACCTTCGACCGCACCATCGATCGCTACGAGAATGGCGTGGTCCGGGTGATCGACCGCAAGTGGCTGTTCCTGATCATCTACGCTGTCCTGTGCGCGATTCTCGCGCTGCTCTTCTTCCGGCTGCCCACCGGCTTCCTGCCGACGGAGGACCAGGGTGCGGCGCAGATCCAGTTCCGGCTCCCGCCGGGCGCGACCCTTGACCGCACGCTCGCGGTGCGCGACCAGATTTCCGACTATCTCCGCAAGCATGAAGCGAAGAATGTCCAGACCACCTTCCTCGTCGCCGGCGGCGGTGGTGGCGGTGGAGCCGTCGGTCAGAACACCGGGCAGGGCTTCCTCAACTTCGTCAACTGGGACAATCGCCCCGGCAAGGACAATACCGCCGACGCGATCGTCCAGCGCATGTCGAGCGCCTTCCGCGGCATCCGCGATGCACAGGTGTTCGCCACGGTTCCCGCCGCGGTCCGCGGCTTGGGCCAGTCGAACGGCTTCACCATGGAGCTGCAGAACAGCAGCGGCATGCCGCGCGACCGATTCGTCGCCCTGCGCGACCAGCTGCTCGCCCAGGCCAATGCCAATCCCAAGCTGACGGGGGTCCGCCTCAGCGACCTTCCCGACGTCGCGACGCTCAAGATCGACGTCAACGAGAACCGGCTGACCTCGCTCGGGCTCAACCAGGGGGACGTCAACACGACCCTCTCGACCGCGTGGGGTGGTCGCTACGTCAACGACTTCGTCGACCAGGGGCGGGTCAAGCGTGTCTATGTGCAGGGCGACGCTCCCTACCGCTCCGATCCGGCCGCGCTCGGCCAATGGTACGTCCGCGGCTCGGACGGGCAGATGGCACCCTTCTCCGCCTTCGCCCGCACCGGCTGGAGCGTTGCGCCGAGCAGCATTTCCCGCTTCGAGGGGGTCAGTGCCTTCGAATTCCAGGGCCAGCCCGCGCCGGGCGTGAGCTCGGGCGAGGCGATGGACGAGATCGCCAAGCTCGCCGGCGCGCTTCCCGGCACCTCGATCGCCTGGGCCGGCGTCTCCTACCAGGAACGGCTCTCCTCGGGTCAGGCGCCGCTGCTCTACGGCCTGTCGCTGCTCGTCGTCTTTCTCTGCCTCGCCGCGCTCTACGAGAGCTGGACCATCCCGGTCGCGGTGCTGCTGGTGATCCCGCTTGGGCTGGTCGGCGCGGTCTTCGCAGTGACTCTGCGCGGGCTGCAGAACGACGTCTATCTGCAGATCGGTCTGCTCACGACGATGGGCCTGGCGGCCAAGAACGCCATCCTCATGATCGAGTTTGCCGAGCAGGCGGAGAAGCAGGGCAAGCGCGTCATCGATGCCGCGCGGGAGGCGGCACGGATTCGGCTCCGCCCGATCCTGATGACCAGCTTCGCCTTCATCTTCGGCGTGATGCCGCTCGCCCTGTCGACGGGCGCGGGCGCCAACAGCCGGATCGCGATCGGTACCTCGGTGATCGGCGGCATGCTGACCGCGACCCTGCTCGCAATCTTCTACATCCCGCTCTTCTTCGTGGTGGTCCGCCGCGGCGTTCGCGACGGGCTGAAATATGTCCGCGAGCATTTTCGTCGCCGACCGCCGGCGCAGGAGGCCACGGCATGATGAGGAGGCTGGCGCCGTTCGTCATGCTGGCCGCCGCCGGCTGCGCGACCCTCGAGCCGACGCTGAACCAGCCGGCGCTGCCGGTCCCGGCCAGCTGGCCGGTCGGCGACCCCTATCTGCGTTCGAGCGAGGCCACGCTTCCGGCCGTCACCTATGCGCAGCTGTTCGTCGATCCGGGTTTGCAAACCCTGATCGCGCAGGGACTTCGCAACAGCCGCGACCTGCGCACGGCACTGTACAACGTGGAAGCGGCGCGGGCGCAGGTGCGGATCACCCGCGCCAACCAGTTGCCGGAGGTGACGTCCAGCGGGTCCGCGCGCGAGAGCTTCAATGGCGGTTCGCGGGCGAGCGGCGGCGGCTTCCAGAGCAGCTTCGGCGCCAACGTCGGCGTCTCCTACGACCTCGACCTGTTCGGACGGCTTCGCTCGCTGACCCGATCCGATCAGGACCGGCTGTTCGCGACGGCCGCCGCCGCTCGCGCCACGCGCCTCGCGCTGGTCGGGCAAATCGCTCAGGCGTGGGCCGAATATGCCGCGGACTCGACGCTGCTCGCCATTTCCGAGCAAACCGTCGCCATCGCGCAGGATAGCGTCCGCATTACCAACCTGCGGCTGCGCGGCGGGATCGCGCCGCGGACCGACCTGCTCCAGGCCCAGCAGGTGCTCGAAACCGCCCGCGCCGACGCCGCGCTGCAGCGGACCAACCGTGCGCAGGACATCAATCTGCTGCAGCTTCTGGTCGGCGCGCCGATCGATGTGCGGCTGCTGCAGAACTCGATCGCCGATGCCAACCGGACCCTGGTCCCGCTCCCCGCCGGGCTCGACAGCCGCGTCCTGCTGCGCCGGCCCGACGTGCTCCAGGCGGAGTATAATCTGCGCGCCGCCAACGCTCAGATCGGCGCCGCGCGGGCCGCGCTGTTCCCCGACATTTCGCTCACCGGCCTGCTGGGGCTCGCCAGCACTGCGCTCACCGGCCTGTTCAGCGGCAGCGCGTTCAGCGCCTCCGCGGGGGCAGGGATCACCTATCCCATCTTCAACGCGGGGGCGACGCGCGCCCGGGTGCGGCAGACGGAGGCGCAACGCCAGGCCCTCCTCTCCAGCTACGAGCAGGCGATCCAGTCCGCCTTCCGCGAGGTGGCCGACGCGCTCGCCACGCAGGGCACGATCGGCGAGCGGCAGCGCGCCAGCCGCGCCAATGTGGGAGCAAGCGCCGAGACGTTGCGGCTGGTCCAGGCGCGCTACCGCGGCGGCATCGACCCGTTCCTCAACGTGCTCGACGCACAGCGCAGCTACTACACGGCACAGCGGTCGCAAGTGGCCGTCCAGCTGGCCGCCGCCACCAACACGGTCGACCTCTACCGTGCGCTCGGCGCCGACAGCTCGCTTGAGCTCATCCCGATCGAACCGGGCCGCTAGCCAGGCGAACCAACCCGCTCGGCTCGATCGAGCCTTTCCAGCGCCGCGGAGTGAGCGGGATAGTGACCCGCGCACGCGGTCAGGAAATGCTCGACCCTGGCCATGTCGGCGGCCCGGACGTTGTCCGGGACCGGGCTCAGCACGGACGGGAAATTGCCATAGCCGCCGAACAGGCAGTGCCAGCTGATCGCCGGATAGTAAGCAGCAATGCCCTGCCGGTCGATTTCCTCGACCATGTCCCGGCCGGTGAACCAGCAGGTGAAGAGCGCTTTCAGGCTGTCCGACAGCTGGTCATGGCCGGTCGCCTCCTGCCAGTAGCGGGTGTCGCCGCGGGGCGCGGCCCGGTAGTGGGCGACGATATAGTCGCGGATACCCTCGATGCGGGACGCGCAGCCGCGATTGAAGTCGGCCCGTGTCCGGTCAGTGGCTCCCTCCTGCTCGAACGCGGCGATGAAATCCTCAACTGTCGCAAGAACAACGTGCAGCGCGGTCGCCTCGAGCGGTTCGACGAAGCCCTGCGCCAGCCCCACCGCCAGCGCGTTGCGGACCCAGCTGCGCTCCAGCCGGCCGACCTTCATCTCGAGATGGCGGACCTCCGCGTCGGCAGCCAGCCCGACATGGCTCCGGAACTCGCTCGCCGCCGCTTCGTCGGAACAGTGGCGCGACGAATAGACGTAACCGTTGCCGATGCGGCTCGTGAGCGGAATGTGCCAGGCCCAGCCCGCCGACAGGGCCGTGCTGCGGGTGCATACCCCCGGACCCTCCGCGGGAAGTGGTGTCGGAGCGACCACCGCGCGGTCGTTGAACAGGTTCTCCGCGAAGCTCCGGTGCGGCTCGCCAAGGGCGCCTTCGAGGATCAGTGCGCGAAAGCCGCTGGCGTCGACGAACAGGTCGGCCTCGAACCGGCGCCCATCGTCCCCCAGCAGCGCTTCCACATCGCCATCGGGCGCCAGAACGGTCTCGACGATTCGAGCATCGGCATGGACGACCCCGCGCGAGGTCGCCACCTCCCGCAGGAAACTGCCCATCAAGGCGGCGTCGAAATGGTAGCCGTAGCTCGTGTCGAACGGGAAATCGGCGGCCGGGAGCGGCGCCTTCGCGGCGGCGGCGAGGCGGGCCGGGAGGAAGAACAGGTCCGGGTGCGCCGGAACATCGACGCCGAGCCGCCGAAGCCGGCAATGATGGAAGAAGTCGCCCGCGGTGTGGACATCCAGCGCGGTCGGGAACGGGTGGAAATACTGGTCGAAGCCGGGCCGGTCGGACCAGCCGCGGAATTGGATGCCCGTCTTGTAGGTGGCATGGCAGCGCGGCATCCACTCGCGCTCGGCGATTCCCAGTGCATCGAAGAAGGCCTTCAGCTGGGGAGTCGAGCCTTCGCCAACCCCGATGATGGGAATGGCGCTGCTCTCGATTAACGTGATCCGGGTGCCCCGGCTGCCCCAGCGCTGCTGGAGCAGGCAGGCCGCCATCCATCCCGCGGTTCCCCCGCCGAGGATGCAGATGCTGGGCGGCGCGCCCCCGCTCACCTGAGCGGCACGCCCCTGCTCACCGGGACACGTCCTCGATCACCGCCGAATAGGCGCCAAGCCGGTCGGTCCCGACTTCCCCGGCGCTGGCGATCACGGTTCCCGACGCGGTTCTGCGTGGGGCGTCCCGATCGCTGAGGTTGAAGGTGCAGCGGAGCCGCTGGTCGCCTTCCTCGCGCTCGAAACGCAGCAGCTGCTCGCCGGCTTCAAGGATGGTCAGCGTGCCAGTGCGCAGCGCGGCATGGCGCCGCCGCAGCGCAAGCGCCCTCCGGGTCGCCGCGAGCATCGAGCCCGGCGCCTTCTCCTGCCGGTCGACCGCGAGATCGCGGTGATCGGGACCGAGCGGAAGCCAGGGCCGACCTTCGGTGAAGCCGCCGTGGGGAGCGTCGGCACTCCACGGCATCGGCGTGCGCGCGCCGTCGCGGCTCAGCGTCTGCGGCCAGTTGGCGATCGCTTCCGGATCCTGCAGCTGTTCGAACGGAACATCGACCTGCGTCAGCCCCAGTTCCTCGCCCTGGTAGATGATGATCGAGCCCCGGAGCGACGCCAGCAGCAGCATCTTGGTTCGCGCGAACCTGTCGCGCTGATCCGCCGCGACCCACCGCGAGACGGCGCGCGGGGCATCGTGGTTCTCGAAGGCCCAGCTTGGCCAGCCGGTCTCGGGAGCGTCCGGCCAAGCCGCCGCCGAGGCCGCGACCAGCGCCGGGGTTAGCTGCTCGGCATAGAGGAAGTCGAAGCCGTAGGCGCTGTTCAGCCGCGTGCCCCCGCGCGTGAACTGGTGCATCTCCTCGATCGCCCGCTTGCCGCCGACCTCCGCCATGGCGAAGCGGCCGTCATAGGCGTCGATCAGCGAGCGAAGCCGCTCGATGAAGCGGACGATGTCGGGATGCGACTGGTTGTAAATCTGCTCCTGGAAATCGAACGGCCTGGTCCGCTTGCCCCCCGGCGCGGCCGGCGGATTGTCGCGCAGCTCGGGGTCGTGCATCGCGAAGTTGATCGCGTCGAAGCGGAAGCCGTCGACGCCCTTCTCCAGCCAGTAGCGAACGACGTCGAGCAGCGCGTTCTGCACCTCCGGGTTGTGCCCGTTCAGCTGCGGCTGCTCGCGCAGGAAATTGTGCAGATAATATTGGCCGCGCCGCGCGTCCCACGTCCAGCTCGGACCGCCGAACACCGATTGCCAGTTGGTCGGAGGCGAGCCGTCGTCCTTTGCGTCCGCCCAGACGTACCAGTCGGCCTTGTCGCCGTCGCGGCTCGCCCGGCTCTCCTTGAACCAGCCATGCTCGTCGGACGTATGCGAGAAGACGAGGTCGACCATGACCTTCAATCCCAGCGCGTGCGCGCGGGCGATCAGCCGGTCGAAGTCGCCGTTGCTGCCGAAGATCGGGTCGACGCTGCGATAGTCGGCGACGTCGTAGCCGAAATCCTTCTGGGGCGAGGTGAAGAAGGGCGAGATCCAGATCGCGTCCACGCCGAGGCTGGCGACATGGCCGAGATGCGCCGTGATCCCCGGCAGGTCGCCGATGCCGTCGCCGTTGCTGTCGGCAAAGCTGCGCGGATAGATCTGGTAGATGGCGGCGCCCTTCCACCAGGGCTCCGGCGCCGTGGCGGCGAGCCGCGAGCGCGCGACGTCAGCGTGCTGCATGGCAGACCGCATAACCGAACGCCGGCAGGGTGACGCGAACGCTGCCCGGGGCTTGCGCGCGGGCGGGACAGGGGCCGACCGCGGCGGAGAACGCGGCGGAGCGGGTCTCCACGGTCACGTTCTGGGTGAGCGGCTGGCCCGAGGTGTTGAACAGCAGCAGCGTCTCGCGGCCGTCGTCGGGATCGAACCGCGATACCGCGAACAACCCCGGCTTGTCGGCGGCGAAGCGGATCGTCTGCAGTCCGCGCCGCAGCGCCTGACTGGCGCTGCGGATCTTCGCCAGCGCCGCGATCGCGCGGTACAGCGGGTGGCGGGTGTCGAAGTTGGCGCGAGCGGTGGTCGCGGTCGTCCCGACCAGCCTGTCGCTGTTGTACTCCGCCACCTTGCTCGCGAACATGTCCTGGCGCGCCGACTGGTCGCCGCCGGTGCCGGCGAAGCCCTGCTCGTCGCCCGAGTAAATGGTCGGCACGCCGCGCAGGGTCAGCAGCATCGCATAGCCCAGCTCGACGCGCGCCAGCTGCTCGGCGTCGCTCGCCTGCGGGTTGGCCTGGCGGACGAACATGGCGAAGCGGCCCGCGTCGTGGTTGCCGAGGAAGGTCGGCAGCTGCTGCGCTCCCTTCGCCCCGCCGTCGTAGATGGGGTCGGCGCGGAACAGGCGGGCGAGCTCGCTGGTCCCCTTGTTGCGCGCCACCGTGTCGATCACCGCCACGGCGAACGGGAAGTCGAGCATGGCGGGGAAGCGGTCGACCCGCGTGTGGACGGCGGTGTGCGCCGGGTCCATCTCCTGGGTGAAGGCTTCCCCGAACACCGTGAAGTTGGGGATGCCCCGCACCCTCGCGCGTTCGGTCATCGCCGGCACGAAGGCGGCCCAGAACTGCGGGTTCACATGCTGCGCGGTATCGACCCGGAAACCGTCGATCCCGAACCGGTCGATCCAGTTGCCGTAGATGTCGATCATGCCGGCGACCACCCGCGGGTTCTCGGTGAACAGGTCGTCGAGCCCGCTGAAATCGCCGGTGGTGACGCTCTCGCCCTCGAAGGTCGAATCGCCGCGGTTGTGGTAGAAAAGCGGGTCGTTCAGCCAGTCCGGCTTCTTGACGTGCTCCTCGCCCTTGGGGACGAACACGTCATAGGCGTAGCTAGGTTTGGTGAGCCGCCCGAAGTTGGCCGCGCTCAGCTCCTGTTCGCCGGCGAACCCCGGGTTGATCGGCGCTCCCGCGATGCCGCCGCGGCGCTGGTAGGGGTAGTCGGCGACCGAGCGGAACGGGCAGCTCCGCGCCGCTTCGCATTCGCGATACTTGATCACGTCGGCGGTGTGGTTGGCGATGATGTCCATGTAGACCTTCATCCCGCGCGCGTGCGCCGCCTCGACCAGGCGGGCGAAGTCCTCGTTGGTGCCGAGATGCGGATCCACCCGCGTGAAGTCGGTGATCCAGTAGCCGTGATAGCCTGCGCTCTCCTGCCCCGGAGGACCCTGCACCGGCTTGTTGACGAAGATCGGCCCGACCCAGATCGCGGTGACGCCCAACCCCTGGATATAGTCGAGCCGGCGGGTCAGGCCTTTGAGGTCGCCGCCATGATAGAACCCGCGCGCCGCCGGATCGAACCCGGTCTGTAGCCGCCCGCCCTTGTAGCCGCCCCGATCGTTGCGCGGGTCGCCGTTCTCGAACCGGTCGGGCAGGAGGAAGTAGATGACCTCGTCCTGCGGCAGACGGGCGCGATAGTCGGGCGCCGGCGGCGAAGCGAGACTGGCCGCGGCAAAGGCGAGCAGGGACATCATGCGGCTTGAGCGGCTCCATGGCGGGCGATGAAGTCGGCGTGACGCGGCATCTGCGCCGCCTCCCGCCGCATCAGCGCCTCGAAGGTTTGCATGTAGGATTCGAGGTCGGCCGGCTCGACATGGTCGGCGAGCGGATGGTGCGACGCGGGAAGGACGCCCTGCCCGACGAGGACCTGGAGCCAGCCGACCACCGTGAACAGCTCCTCGCCGCGGCGGAAGATGTGGCCGGCCTCGCGGAACAGCGAGATCCGCTCGGCAAGGCTGTCGGGGATCGGCATCGCCGCGCAGTGCCGCCAGAAGGCGCTGTCGTCGCGCTCGGTGGCCTTGTAGTGGAGGATGATGAAGTCGCGGATGGACTCATATTCCTCCGCGGCCTGGCGGTTGAACTCTGCCGCGACCGCCGCGTCCCCCTTGCCGCGCGGAAGCATCTTCACCAGCCGCGACAAGGCCGACTGGACGAGGTGGATCGAGGTGGACTCGAGCGGCTCGAGAAAGCCCGAAGCGAGACCGACCGCGATGACATTGTGGTTCCAAGCCTTGCGCCGCATCCCGGCGGTGAAGCGCAGCGGCCGCGGCTCGGCGAGCGCCTCCCCGTCCAGTCCCGCGAGCAGGAGCTCGGCCGCCGCCTCGTCGCTGGTGAAGCCGGAACAGTAGACATGCCCGTTGCCGGTCCGGTGCTGGAGCGGGATGCGCCACTGCCAGCCCGCTTCGAGCGCGGTCGAGCGGGTGTAGGGCGTCAGCTCCGCCGCCGCTGCGCAGGGAACCGCGAGGGCGCGGTCGCACGGCAGCCAGTTCGACCAGTCATGAAAGCCGGTCGACAGTGTTTCCTCGATCAGCAGTCCGCGGAAGCCCGAGCAGTCGAGGAAGAGATCGGCGGCGATCGCCTCTCCGCTCTCGAGCCGGACCTCGGTGACGTCGCCGCTCTCGCCGTCGCGCTCGACCGAGACGATCCGTCCCTCGCGGCGAACGACGCCGCGCTGCTCCGCGAGACGGCGCAGGTAGGCCGCGTACAGCGACGCGTCGAAGTGGAAGGCGTAGGGCATCGGCGGGACGACGTTGGTGGTCTTGAGCGGCCCGCGCTGCATCCGCCCCGCCCGCGCCGCCGTCTCGTTGAGCGAATAGGCGGCAAGCTCGCCGGCCAGCCCGAGCTCGCGAGCGCGATGCCAATAATGGTGGAAGGGAACGACTCCGATGTCGCGCCCGACCTCGCCGAACGCGTGCATGTAGCGGTGGCCGCGCCGGCTCCAGTCGACGAACTCGATGCCCAGCTTGTAGCTGCCCTGGGTCGCCGCGAGGAACTCGTCCTCGTCGATCCCGAGCGCCTGGTTGTAGAGGTTGATCTGCGGAATCGTGGCTTCGCCGACGCCAACCGTCCCGATGGCCTCGCTCTCGACCAGCTCGATCCGGAAGTCCCCGCCCGCGACGAAGTTCGACAGCAATGCCGCCGACATCCAGCCGGCGGTCCCGCCGCCGATTATCGCGATCCTGGTCTGGGTCGGGTTGGGGTTCACGTCCAATCTCCTGCCGACGGCCGAGGTGGATGGCCGGGCATGAGCCGTCCGAAGCTGGACGGCGGCCGCCCGCGAGGGCGACCGCCGCTACGCATCAGAACTTGTAGGCGAGGGTCAGATAATAGTCCCGGCCATACTTCTGATAGTCGATGACCCGGCGCGTATCGTCGTTCTCGTAAGTGACGAACGGTCGGTTGGTCAGGTTCTTGGCCTGCGCCGTGATCGACAGCCCGTGCATGAAGCCGCCCTGGAACTCGTAGCCGACCTGCGCATCGAGGATGCCCTCGGGCTTGGCGGTACGGAAGGTCGGCGTCGCGGAAAGGCCGGCAACCTCGCCGATGAACTTGCTGCGATAGCGATAGCTCACCCGCGCCTGGAACCCGTGCTTCTCGAAATAGCCCTCGGCGGTGCCGACATACTTCGACAGACCCGGGATATCGATCGGCGTCGGCTGGCTGGCATAGCGCACCTTGCTCGAGACATGCGCGATCGAGCCGAAGAAGCCGAAGCCGTCGAGCGCCGGGACGAAGTTCGAGAAGGGCAGCGAGACCGTCAGCTCCTGGCCGAGGATGTGGCCCTTGCCGTCGTTCGCCGGTCCGGAAACGAGCCCGACCGTCTTGCCCTGGACCAGCGCGCGGGTCGCCGGATCCAGCAGCGCCGCATAGGGCGCGAAGTCGAACGCGAAGCTGCGGTTAGGATCGACGTAGTTGGTCAGCCGCTTGTAGTAGGCGCTCAGCGAGACATAGCCGCCCTTGCGGAAATAATATTCCGCCGAGCCGTCGAAGTTGAGCGACTTGTAGGGCTTCAGCTGAGCGTTGCCGCCGTAGGCGCTGAACACGGGGAACAGCGACGGGTCGTAGCGACCGATGTTGGCAGCGTTGAAGCTCACCACCGAGGTCACCCGCTCCTGGTCGAGCCGCGGCCGGATCATCGTCTTGCTGACGCCGAGCTTCAGGAAGCCCGATGGAACGACCTGGAAGGCCAGCGCCGCGCTCGGCAGGAAGTCGGTATACTTCGAGCCGCCGTCGATGGTCGCGACGGTGACGACCGGCGGCGGGCCGGCCGAGAAGCTCGAGGTGAAGCCGCTCGAGCCCTGGTCGGAATGGACGACCTGGGCGCCGATCGCGCCGGTCACCGGGATCGCGCCGAGACGCGAGTCGATGTTGATCTGCGCGTAGCCGGTCAGCACCTTCTCGGTGACGTTGTAGTCGCGCGCCAGGCTGTCGGGCCGGTTGTCCGGCGCCGCGTCATAGACGTTGTTGTAGAGGTAGAGCGGGTTGAGCGCGATCATGCTCGGCACGCCAAGGTAGGCGAGCGGAACGGTCCCGACGATTGCGTCCTGCGGGATCGGGGCGGACAGCGCGGTGCCGCTCGACACGGTGCAGCTCGGGTTGCCGTCCTTCGGGCAGAGGAACGCCGACGAATAGGACGACGTCTTCGAACGCCGCGAGTAGACCGCGCCGACTTCCCACTTGTTGAAGAAGCCGTCGAGATCGCCGTCGAGGCTGGCGCGGATCGACTTCAGGTCGTCCTTGAACGACGGCCGGTTGAGGAAGCCCGCCTGGACCACCGCCTCGGTGCCGTTGTAGCCCCAGCCGCGCGGGTCGGTGATGACGAGGTTGGACGCGTTGCCGTAGTTGAGCGTCGGGACGATGTCGAACGTGCCGTCGCTGTTCTGGCTGATGTGGATCGTGTCCTTGGCGCCGCTCTGGTTGTAGCCGGTGCCGGTATAGTTCTCGAGCAGGAAGTCGGTGCGCTTGGCGCGGCTCCAGCTCTCGTCGAGGGTGAAGCGGACGCGGTCGGTCAGCGACACGACGTTGTTGAAGCCGATAGAGAAATTATTGGCGTTGCGGCGATTATAGTCGTTGCGGACCACCCCAACCACACCACTCACCGTCGCATCGGTCACCAGGCCGTTCGACGCAGTGTAGTTGGTGATGGTGGCGTTCGAACCCCAGTCCGGCGCGATCGGGAACTCGATCCCGCGCAGGTACTGGGTCTCCTTGAACTTGGAGTAGAGCACGTCGAGCGTGGTGTGCCAGCGATCGCTCGGCTTGAACTCGAGCGTGCCGACCACGCCGGTCCGCTGCAGCTTGCTCGACTCGACATAGGGCTTGGCACCGCCGAGCAGCAGGTTGCCGCCGGTCGCGGTCGAGTTCGGGAAGCCCCAAGCGTTGTAGCGCTCGTTCTGCGTCGGCTGGGTCATGGTCGAGACGCCGATCGCAACGCCGATCGTGTCGTGCGCGAAGCGGTCGACATAAGTGCCCGACGCGCGATAGCCGGTCCGCTTCACCTCCGGGTTGAGGCTCTTATGGCTGTTCATCTGCCCGCGCAGCTGCACGGCCAGGGTCGGCTTCTCATTGAGCGGCCGAAGGGTGCGGAGATCGACCGTGCCGGCAATGCCCGACGGCACGACCGAAGCGTTGGCCGACTTGTAGACGACGACGTTGCGGAAGAACTCCGACGGATACTGGTCGTATTCGACGCCGCGGTTGTCGCCGACGGTGACCTGCTCGCGACCGTTGAGGAGGGTCACGCCGAAGTCCGGACCGAGGCCGCGGATGGAGAGACGCTGGTCGCGGCCCTCGAGACGCTGCGCGGTCACGCCGGGCAGGCGAGCCAGCGAGTCGGCGATCGACACGTCGGGAAGCTTGCCGATGTCCTCGGCCGAGATCGCCTCGACGATGACCGGATTGTTCTTCTTGATCCGCTCGGACGCGGCGAGCGACGCGCGGATGCCGGTGACGACGATCGCATTGTCCGCCGGGCTGTTCTCGGCGGTGTTGTCGGCACCCTTGGGCGCCGCACTCGGCGACGGAGTCTGGTCCGGAGTCTCGCCGGTCTGCGGCCCGGTCGGCTGCGGCGTGGCGGGCGCGGTGGTGCTCTGCGCCACTGCCGGAGTCGCCGCCATCAGCGCCATCGGGCTCACGGCCAGCGCCAGGCCGATACGCGTCTTGTTCGTCAGCATTCTTGATCCCCTCTCCCTGGCCGCATCGGCCACGAGCCATTGGCACGGCGAACCCGCGCTTCTCACGTGCATGATTATCAAGGCTTTTCGGCTGGGGAACCGGGCCGGTCGCTATACATACGTATTCAGCCTGCCTATGCTGCGCGCATGGGGAGGAAGCCAACGTCGTTCGACATCGCGGCGCTTGCGGGCGTGTCGCAACCCACCGTCTCGCGCGCGCTGTCGGGGAATCCATCGGTCAGCGCCGAAACTCGCGCGCGCGTGTTCGAAGCGGCCCGCCAGCTCAACTACACGGTGGACAAGAACGCCTCCGGACTGCGCCGGCAGCATAGCCGCACGCTCGCGCTGCTCTTCTTCGAAGACCCGACTCCGGACGACACGCTGATCAACCCTTTTTACCTGTCGATGCTGGGATCGATGGTCCGACGCTGCGCGACGCGCGGTTACGACCTACTGATCAGCTTCCAGCAGCTCTCCGGCGACTGGCACGTCGACTATGAGGACAGCCGCAAGGCCGACGGGATCATCCTGCTCGGCTATGGCGACTATCTCGAGTACAAGCCGCGGCTCGAGCGATTGGTCGAGCAGGGCACCCATTTCGTTCGCTGGGGCAGCCCGCGCCAGGGCGAGCTCGGCGTGACAATTGGGTCGAACAATGACCAGGGCGGCTATGACGCGACGCGCCACCTTCTGGACGAGGGCCGGCGGAGGATTGCCTTCATCGGCACGGCCAGCCTCGCCGCGCCCGAGTTTCTGGATCGATACAACGGCTATGCGCGGGCGCTCCGGGCGCTTGGACTGGAGCCGGATCCCGAGCTCGCTGCCGATGCGCTCCCGACCGAGGAAGCCGGCGCAGCCGCGGTGCGCAAGCTGCTTCGCAACGATGCCGAGTTCGACGCCATCTTCGCGACCAGCGACTTCGCCGCGATCGGCGCGATGCAGGCGCTGCAGGAGCTTGGTCGCAAGGTCCCGGACGACGTAGCAGTGGTCGGCTTCGACGATGTCGCCGCAGCCAAACTGTCGCATCCGTCGCTGACCACGGTCGCACAGGATGCGCGCAAGGCTGGCGAGGCGCTGGTCGAGGCGTTGATCGAGGCGGTCGAGCAGGGCAGCGCGGCGACGCGGCTGCTTCCGGTTAGCCTGAAGGTGCGCGGGTCCAGCGTGGTCGCCTGACCTCATACGTATGCATGCGGCGTCGTTCGCTGCTGCGTGATTGCTGCGGACCGCCCGCTCTGCCAGCGTCGGCCGGGAGAGAGAGGATCAAATGCTGGAACGATCGAGCGAAAAGCCGCGCCAGTCACTTGCCGGGCTGTGGAACATCAGCTTCGGCTTTTTCGGGATTCAGATCGGCTTCGCGCTGCAGAACGCGAACATGAGCCGGATCTTCCAGTCGCTCGGGTCAAGCGTTGACGATCTGCCGGTGCTATGGATCGCCGCCCCGTTGACCGGGCTGCTCGTGCAGCCGATCGTTGGCTATCTGTCCGACCGGACCTGGCTTGGCCGGCTGGGTCGGCGGCGTCCATACTTCCTGGCAGGCGCGCTGCTCGCGAGCCTGTCGTTGCTGCTGATGCCGCTGTCGTCGGCACTGCTGATGGCGGCGATCCTGTTGTGGACGCTCGACGCCAGCCTCAACATATCGATGGAGCCGTTCCGGGCCTTCGTCGGCGACATGCTGCGCAAGGACCAGCATACCGCAGGCTACGCGGTGCAGACCGCCTTCATCGGCGCAGGGGCGGTGGTCGGCTCGATCTTCCCCTGGCTCCTCGATCATCTGGGCATCAGCAACATCGCCGGTCCGGGCGGCATTCCGGACACGGTCCGCTTCAGCTTTTGGGTCGGCGGCGCCGCGCTCTTCGTCGCGGTGCTCTGGACCGTGCTGACCACCCGCGAATATTCGCCGGAGGAGCAGCAGCAGTTCGGCGAGGTAGGCGTCCACGAGGCTCCCGCGGGGACGAACCTGCTTGCGGCTCGCGGCCTCGGTGTCCCGCTTGCCTGGATCGCTGCCGGCGCCCTGATCATTCTGGCGGTGGCGGAGACGGGCCTCGAGAAGGAAGTCTATCTGCTCGGCGGCCTGCTCGTCGCCTACGGCCTTGCGAGCATCGTGGCGATCGGCTCGGCCAAGCGCGGACAAAGCTCTATGCTGGGCCATATCGTCGGCGACTTCTCCGGAATGCCGCCGATCATGAAGCGACTGGCGCTAGTCCAGTTCTTCAGCTGGTCGGCGCTGTTCATCATGTGGATCAACACCACGCCAGTGGTGGCGCAGCGCTTCTACGGCACCACCGACGCCGCGAGCGCCGCCTACCAGGAAGGCGGAAACTGGGTGGGCGTGCTGTTCGCCGTGTACAATGGCGTCGCCGCGATCGCCGCGCTGACCATCCTCCCGCTGCTCGCCCGGCAGCTCGGCAAGGCGCGTACGCACATGATCTGCCTGCTGCTCGGCGCGGCCGGCTACGCCAGCTTCTTCCTGATCCGCGACCCGCAGTGGCTGGTGCTGAGCGAGGTTGGGATTGGCATCGCCTGGGCGTCGATCCTCGCCATGCCCTACGCGATTCTCGCCTCCAACCTGCCGCAGGCCAAGCTCGGCATCTACATGGGGTTGTTCAACATCTTCGTCGTCATTCCGCAGCTGCTGGTAGCGACGGTCATGGGCTCGATCATGAAGGCCTTCTTCCCCGGGCAGCCGATCTACACCATGGCCTTCGCCGCACTGGTGATGGCTGGCGCCGCGCTGGCCACCCTCGCCGTTCGCGAACATGTTGACTGAGCGGCGCCAGTGACCGGCAAGCTCAGCTTCGAAGGCCGGCGCGGGCGGGGGGTGTTTGTCGGGGGCGTCCTAGGGGTCGTCGTCGGGGTCCTCCTTCACCTGCCGATGTTCCTGATGGGCCGCGCCAGCCACTGGCAGCTCGCCGGAATGGCGATGGACACGCCGATGCTCGCCGGGATGGCGCTGATCGTCGGCGGAGTGGCGGTCGCCGCCTACGGGCTGCTCCCCAGCGCGCCGACGGGCGAGGACAGCGACATCGCGGTCGTGCCTCCCGACGAGGCGCCGCTGAGCCGCGCGCACTGGGCGCTGATGGCGGTGCTGGTCATCGCGCTCGTCATCGACGTCATGAAGCCGGCCAGCCTCGGCTTCACCATCCCCGGCATGAAGAAGGAATATGGGATCGGCGGCCCGACCGCCTCCATCGTTCCCTTCTTCGCGCTGACCGGAACCGTCGTCGGCTCGATCCTGTGGGGCGCCATCGCCGACCGCTACGGGCGCAAGGCGACGATCCTCCTCTCCGCGGTGATGTTCGTCGGGACCTCCATCTGCGGCGCCATGCCCTCCTTCGCCTGGAACGCCGGCATGTGCTTCATGATGGGCGCCGCGGCCGGCGGCATGCTTCCCGTCACCTATGCCCTGCTCGCCGAGATGATGCCGAGCCGGCACCGGGGCTGGAGCCTGGTGCTGGTCGGCGGCCTCGGCTCGGTCGGCGGCTATCTCGCGGCGAGCGGCCTCTCCGCCCTGCTCCAGCCGCTGTTCGGCTGGCGCATCCTGTGGCTGCTCAACCTGCCGACCGGGCTGCTGCTGGTCAGCCTCGGCGCGCTGATCCCGGAAAGCGCCCGCTTCCTGCTCGCGCACGGCCGCCAGGACGAGGCGCGTGCCGTGATGGCGCGGTTCGGCGCCGCCGTCCGCCGCGCCGTGCCCCGCCCGCCGTCCGACCAGCCCGAGCGGCTGCAGCCGCTGCGGGGCGGCGCCTTCACCGGCAAGCTCCTCGCGCTCAGCCTTGCGGCGATCTGCTACGGGCTCATCAACTTCGGGCTGCTGCTGTGGCTCCCGGCCGAGCTGGTCCGCCGCGGGGCGAGCGTCGCCCTCACCAGCCGACTGCTCGCCGAAAGCGCGCTGATCGCCTTTCCGACCATCTTCGCCGCCGCCTTCTTCTACAGCCGCTGGAGCGCCAAATGGTCGGTCGCGGCCTCGCTCGGGGTGACCCTGCTCGGGCTCGCGGGACTGTTCTGGTTGGAGGCCGACCCGCGGCGCAGCCCCGTGCTGCCGGTCGCGCTGCTGATCGTCGGCACCAACGCGCTGATCGCGATGCTCCTCCCCTACACGGCGGAAAGCTTTCCGCTCGCGATCCGCGGGCGCACGACCGGGGTCGTCGCGGCCTGCAGCAAGGCCGGCGGCCTGTTCGCGCAGCTGCTCGCCATCCTCGCGCTGGTGCCCGCGCTGGGGCTCGTCTCGCTGGCGGTGACGCTGCCAACCCTGTTCGCCGTCCTCCTGCTCGCGCGCTTCGGGCGCGAGACCCGGGGGCGCGAGCTGCATGATTCGCCCGGCCTTGCCGCGGCCTGACCTTTCGCTCGGAGTGTGTAGATGAAAACTGGCCTGATCCTCGGAACCACGCTGCTGCTGCTCGCCTCGAGCGCCAGCGCGGCCATTCGCGCCCTCCCCAACGGAGCCGAGGCCGACCAGGGCCCGGCGCGGGTGCGGGTCACCGCGCTCAGCGACGAGATCCTCCGAGTCCGCTTCGCCCGCGACGGGCGGTGGAGCGAGGACGCGAGCTGGGCAGTCCCGGCCGACGTCCGCGCACGCAAGGTCGCGGTCACCCCCACCGCCGACGGCTTCTCCACCGGCACGGTCACCGTCCGCATCGACCCGCAGACGCTCGGCCTCACGCTGTTCGACCGGCAGGGACGGCTGATCAGCCAGGATCTCGGCCAGGGCGCGCGCTTCGACGGGGCCAGCTTCACCCTGCGCAAGGCGATGCCGATCGGCGAGCATATCTGGGGCATGGGCGACAAGACCGGCTCGCTCGACCGCCGCGGCGGCACCTTCGTCAACTGGAACACCGACGCTTTCGGCTTCTCCCCGGGCCAGGATCCCATCTACAAGTCGATCCCCTTCTACATCGCCGACGGGGGCACCGGCGGCGCCTATGGCCTGTTCCTCGACAACACGTTCCGGACCGCGTTCGACTTCGGCCACAAGCGCGAGAACGAGATCGAGATCAGCGCCCCCGACGGGCCGGCCGACTATTATCTCATCGCCGGCCCGACCGTGCGCGACGTCGTCCGCCGCTACACCGACCTCACCGGCAAGGCGCCGCTCGCGCCGCTCTGGTCGCTCGGCTACCAGCAGAGCCGCTACAGCTACATGAGCGACGCCGAGGTCCGGCAGATCGCCGCCCGTTTCAAGCAGGAGCGCTTTCCGCTCGACCTCATCTGGCTCGACATCGACTACCAGGATCGCAACCGGCCGTTCACGGTCAATCGCACGACCTTCCCGGACATGGCGAAGCTGAACGCCGACATGAACCGCGACGGCATCCGCCTGGTCGCGATCACCGACCTCCACATCGCCCACCTGCCGAACCAGGGCTATGCGCCCTACGACAGCGGCGCGGCGGGCAACAACTTCGTCCACGACGCCACCGGCAAAACCTATGTCGCGCCGGTCTGGCCCGGCCCGTCGGTTTTCCCCGACTTCACCCGCAAGGCGAGCCGCGACTGGTGGGGGACGCTCTACCGCCAGTTCGCCGGCTACGGCTTCGCCGGGTTCTGGAACGACATGAACGAGCCGGCGGTGTTCGAGACGCCGACCAAGACCATGCCGCTCGACAATGTCCACCGGATCGAGAGCGACGATTTCGCGCCCCGCGATGCGCTCCACACCGAGATCCACAACGTGTTCGGGATGCAGAACACCCGCGGGACGTTCGACGGGCTGAAGAAGCTCCGTCCGAACGAGCGGCCGTTCGTGATGACCCGCGCCAGCTACGCCGGCGGGCAGCGCTACGCGGTGACCTGGACCGGCGACAACAGCTCGACCTGGGATCATCTGCGGCTCGCGGTGCAGCAGCAGATCAGCCTCGGCCTGTCGGGCTTCGGCTACAGCGGCGCGGACGTGGGCGGCTTCGCCGGCGGCCCCAGCCCGGACCTGCTCACCCGCTGGTTCGAGTTCGCCACCTTCATGCCGATCTTCCGTGACCACAGCGCGGTCAACACGCCGCGTGTCGAGCCGTGGCTCGACGGTCCTCGACACCTCGCCATCCGCAAGCGCTTCGTCGAGGAGCGTTACCGGCTGATGCCCTACTTCTACACGGTCGCCGAGGAGAACGCCCGCACCGGCGATCCGATCATGCGGCCACTGTTCTACGACTATCCCGACATGCTGAAGACGAGCTGCGACACGCAGATGAGCTTCACCGTCGGGCGCGACCTGCTGGTCGCGGGCCCGGCGCACCCGGAGTCGCCGCAGCTGTTCGACGTCTGCCTGCCGCAGGGGCGCTGGTTCGACTATTGGAGCGGCCTGCCGGTGACCGGGAACAAGCTGACCTTCGTGCCCGATCTCGAGCGGCTGCCGGTCTATGTCCGCGCCGGCGCCATCGTGCCGCGCCAGCCGCTGGTGCAGAGCACCATGGAGCGGCCGAGCGGCGCGCTCCAGCTCGACGTCTACCCGGGCGAGGATTGCCGCGGCGAGCTCTACTTGGACGACGGGCTCACCACCAACGGCGCCAGCCTGCGCCAGAGCTTCCGCTGCGCCGTGACCCCGGCCGGGCTGACGCTCGACCTCGGCAAGCGCAGCGGCGGCTATCGGCCGTGGTGGACCGCGGTCGACGTGGCCGTGCACGGCTGGACCGGCGGCGCCAGCGTGCGCGGGCGGACGGCAAGCGTCGACGCCGCGGCGCAGACGCTCCGTTTCTCGCTGCCGGCCTCGGCCCGGGCGAGCCGGGTCGAGATCGCCCGCCGCTAGGCGGTCAGTTCGAAGCTGCCCATCACTCCGTCGGCCTCGGCCGACGGGGCGATCCACACGTCGAAGGTGCCGGGCTCGACCCGCAGCTTGTTATCGAGACCGACGAAGGCGAGGTCGGCGGCGCGCAGGGTGAAGCGGACCAGTTCCGACTGGCCCGGGGCGAGCGCCAGCTTGCGGAACGCCTTGAGCTCGCGAACCGGCCGGGTCACGCTCGCCACCCGGTCGTGGATGTAGAGCTGAACCACCTCCTCGGCGGCGCGGCTGCCGCGGTTGGTGACCCGGGCGGCGACCTCGATGCTGCCGCCCATCCCCATCGCCGGAGCGCCGAGCGCCAGCCCCGAATAGTCGATCCGCCCATAGGTCAGGCCGTGCCCAAAGGGATAGAGCGCGCTGTTGGGAATGCCGCGGTAGTGCGCCTTGTACTCGGCGAGCGGGCCCGGCGGGTTGGGCCGCCCGGTCGCTTTGTGCGCGTAATAATAGGGCTCCTGTCCCGGCGAGCGGGGGAAACTCAGCGGGAGCCGGCCGGCGGGCGAGTAGGCGCCGAACAAGACGTCGGCGATGGAATGCCCCGTCTCGGTGCCGAGGAACCAGGTGACGAGGATGGCGGGAGCGTCGGCCACCGCGCCCTCTAGCGCGAGCGCGCGGCCGTTCTTGAGGACGACGATCACCGGCTTTCCGGTCGCGGCGACCGCCTCGGCCAGCCGCTGCTGCGGTTCGGGCACGGTGATCAGCGCGCGCGACTGCGCCTCGCCCGACATGTTCTGCGCCTCGCCGATCGCCAGCAGCACGACGTCCGCGGCGCGCGCGGCCGCGACCGCCTGCTCGATGCCGCCGGGGATTGCCTGCTCCGCCTTCGAGCCTTCGACCACGACGAGGCTCGCCGGGTCGCGCAGCTGGGCGCGGACGCCGGTGGCGAGGTCCACCGCCTTGGCATCGTCGCCATAGACGACCCAGGGCCCGACCAGGTCGTGCTGCCCGCTGGCGAACGGCCCGATCAGCGCGATCCGCTTGCCCGATTTCGGCAGCGGCAGCAGCTCGCCCTCATTCTTGAGGAGGACGATCGACTTGCGTCCGGCTTCGCGCGCGAGCGCCCGGTTCCTGGGAAGCAGCGAGCGCGCCGCTTCGCGCTTCTCGTCGATGCGGCGGAAGGGGTCGTCGAACAGGCCCAGCATGGCCTTCATCGCCAGCACCCGGCGGACCGACTGGTCGACCACCGCCTGCGGCACCTCGCCGGTGCGGACGAGATCGGGCAGATGCTGGCGGTAGAGCCCGGACTGCATGCTCATGTCGACGCCCGCGAGGATGGCGATCCGCGCCGCGTCGCGCCCGTCCCTGGCGTAGCCGTGGGCGATCATCTCCTCGTCCCCGGTGTAGTCGGAGACCATGAAGCCGGTGAAGCCCCACTCGCCGCGCAGCAGGTCGGTCTGGAGCCAGCGATTGCCGGTCGAGGGCACGCCGCTGATCTCGTTGAACGAGGCCATGCCGCTCAGCGCGCCGGCGTCGACCGCCGCCTTGTAGGGCGGCAGATAGACCTCGCGCAGGACATGCTCGCTCATGTCGACCGTGCTGTAGTCGAGCCCCGCCTCGGCCGCGCCGTAGGCGGCGAAATGCTTGAAGCAGGCGAGCAGATGCTCGCTCGAGCGGAGGTCGGGCCCCTGAAAGCCGCGGACGCGGGCGGCCGCGAACAGGCTGCCGAGCATCGGGTCCTCGCCGCCGCCCTCCATCCCGCGGCCCCAGCGCTGGTCGCGCGCGACATCGACCATCGGCGCGAAGGTCCAGTCGATCCCCGACCCCGCCGCCTCGAACGCGGCGGCCTCGGCCGTCCGCCGCGCGAGCTCGGGCTCGAAGCTGGCGACCTCGGCGACCGGCACCGGGAAGATGGTGCGATGGCCGTGAATGACGTCGGCGGCGAAGATCAGCGGGATCTTGAGCCGGGACTCGCGGACGGCCGCGGTCTGCATGATCCGCGCCATGCGCGCGCCGTTGCCGTTGAACACGCCGGTGAGCTGACCCCGGCGGGCTTCCTCGACCTGGCGGGGAAAGTCGCTGTTGGCGCCCGGAGGGTTGAGCTGCGCCGCCGCCCCGCCGCCCCAGGCCGAGGCCATCAGGCTGAGCTGTCCCGCCTTCTCCTCGATCGTCATCTGGGCGAGCAGCCGGTCGACCGAGGCGGGAACGCTGAGCCGCGCCGCGGCCTGCAGCAGCGCTCGGGCCGGGCTTGCCATCCAGGCGGCAATGGTTCCGGCGCCCATCAGCGCGGCACGGCGCGAAATGCGCGTCTCCAGCATGTACTCCCCTTCCTCGATACAGACGGTCGCACCGCTCCTGAACCATCGTGGAGCGCTTGACGATCCTTGTAACCGGTTACATGGACCGAACGGCCTAGGCTGGCAATCCGATAATATCGGCTAAGACTGCAAGCGAGGACGCGTGAGCGAAGGAGCGTATGGCCGAGGCAACCATCCGGGACGTGGCAAGGAAGGCGGAGGTGTCGGTCGCGTCGGTATCGCGCGCGCTGAGCGGAGCGGCCAACGTCAGCGCCGAGACGAAGGAGCGCATCGCGCGCGCCGTCAGCGAACTCGGCTACATCCCCCACGCGGGCGCCCGCAGCCTCAGCCATGGCCGGACCCACGCGATCGGGGTCGTCCTCCCCGATCTCCATGGTGAATTCTTCTCCGAGATCGTGCGCGGCATGGACCGCGAGGCGAGCGCCAACGACTATCTGCTGCTGCTCTCGCCCATGCATGGCGGCGGCCGGCAGGCGACCACCGCGCTCCGGGCGATGCGCGGGCGGGTCGACGGACTGCTGCTGATGGCGCCCCACATCGCGCCGGAAGAGCTGCGCGGCGCGCTGCCCGCCAACCTGCCGGCCGTCCTCATCAATACCCGCAGCAGCGTCGGCCGGACCAGCATCCGCCTCGACAATGCGGCCGGAATGCGCGCGGTCGTCGCCCACCTGCTCGCGCAGGGGAAGCGGCACTTCGTCCACCTGCGTGGCCCCGCGGGCAACCTGGACGCGCAGGAGCGGGCCGACGCGATCACCGACGCGCTGGACGCCGCCGGCCTGCGGCCGATCTTCATGCCGGGCAACTTCGAGGAGAGCGGCGGCCATGCCGCGATCCGCCAGCTGGTGGCGGACGGGACCCGCTTCGACGCGGTGATCGCGGCCAACGACATGATGGCCATCGGCGCGCTGACCGCGCTGCGCCAGGCCGGGGTGGAGGTGCCCCGAACGGTGGCGGTGACCGGGTTCGACGACGTTCCGCTGGCGCGCCACCTCGATCTCACCACCGTTCGGGTGCGCATCGCCGATCTCGGCGCCGAAGCCATCGTTCGCCTGCTCGCGGAGCTCGGCGGAGAGCGGCCGAGCGAGGAACAGTTGCACCAGCCGGAGCTGGTGGTCCGCCGCACTACGGAAGAACCCTCATGATCACGCTCGACCGTCGAACCCTGCTCGCGTCCTCGCCGCTGCTGCTCGCGGGCCAAAGTCTGCCGGCGCTTGCTGCCCCGACGGGCCATTCGCTTCCCGGCTTCTATGCGGATGTCGAGAAGCGGACCTTCGACTTCTTCTGGGAACGGGCGAACCGCCGCAACGGCCTCGTCCCCGACCGCTGGCCTACCCCGAGCTTCTCGAGCATCGCCGCGGTCGGCTTCGCGCTCACTGCCTACCCGCTCGGCGTCGAGCGCGGCTGGGTTCACCGCTCCGAGGCGCGCGACCTTACGCTCACCACGCTGCGCTTCTTCTGGTCGGCGCCGCAGGGACCGCAGCCGAGCGGCACCAGCGGCCACGCCGGCTTCTTCTACCACTTCCTCGACATGGAGACCGGGCTTCGGTTCCGGACCAACGAACTGTCGAGCGTCGATTCCACCCTCCTGTTCCTGGGGGTCCTGTTCGCCGGGGCCTGGTGGGACGGCGACCATCCCGCCGAGCGCGAGATCAGGCGCCTCGCCGCGGCCATCTACGCCCGCGCCGACTGGAACTTCTTCCGCAGCGACGGCCGCCGCGCGCTGTCGATGGGCTGGCATCCGGAGCAGGGCCTGATCGATCGCGACTGGACCGGTTACAACGAGGGGATGATGGTCAACATCCTCGCGCTCGGCGCCCCGGTCCATGCCGGGCCGAGCGACCTCTGGTCGTCGTGGACCGCTCCCTATGACAAGGACTGGCGCGGCAGCGGGCCGACCCGCCATATCGCCTTCGCGCCCCTGTTCGGCCACCAGTACAGCCATGTCTGGATCGACTTCCGCGGGATCCGCGACGGGGTGATGCGCGAGGCGGGGTTCGACTATTTCGAGAACAGCCGGCGCGCCACCTACGCCAACCGCGCCTGGTGCATCGCCAACCCGATGGGCTGGGCCGGCTATTCGCGCGACACCTGGGGACTCACCGCCTGCGACGGCCCGGCGAGCGTCACCCTGCCCTACCGCGGCCACCCCGCCACCTTCTACGGCTATTCCGCGCGCGGACCGGTGTCGATGCCCGACGGCCGCGACGACGGCACCATCGCGCCGACCGCCGCGCTGGGGTCGCTGCCCTTCGCCCCCGAGATCGTGATTCCCTGCGCTGCCGCCATGCTGAAGCGGCCGGGGCTGTACGGCCGCTACGGCTACCGCGACAGCTTCAACCCGAGCTTCACCGACACCGCTGCCAAGGTCGAGACCGGCAGCGTCGACCCGCGCCGGGGCTGGATCGCCACCGACTGGCTGGGAATCGACCAGGGGCCGATCCTGCTGCAGGCGGCGAACCACCGGAGCGAGTTCGTGTGGCGGACGATGCGCAAGGTGCCGGCGATCCGGCTCGGGCTGCAGCGCGCGGGCTTCCGCGGCGGGTGGCTCGGCTAGCGGACCGGCACCACCGCGCTGAGCGGCCCGACGCCGGTCTCGTTGAACGCCTCGACCGCCGCGTAGTAGGGCACGCCGTGGTTGAGCGAACGCAGCTCCTTGGCGAGGCTCGCGCCGGCGCCCAGCTCGTCCGCCCACAGCTGGTGGGTCAGGGTCAGCCGGTCCGGGCGGATGCCGAAGCGGATGTTGTAGCCGGTTGCCCCCGCCACCCGCGGCCAGCGGATGGTCGCGTCGCGGTCGTCGGCATGGCGCTCGGCCGCAACATTTGACGGTGCCGACGGCGCCCGGCCCGGCGCGGCTCCGAACAGGCGCAGCTCGGCGATCGCCAGGTTCTTCCCCCCGACATGGCCGTGCACGTAGCGGACGAACCGTGCCCGAACCGGCCGCGGCAGCTCAAAATAGGCGTTCGGCCGGTCGCGGCGCGGCGCCTCGGTCCGCGCCAGCGGGGTCCAGCGCCGCCCGTCGGGCGAGCTGTCGAGCCGGAACTCGGTGTAGATGTCCGGCGCATCGGCGAAGCGCCCGGACTTGTAGTCGGCGAAGTTCACCTGGACCGCGCGGAGCGTGGCGACCTGGCCGAGGTCCATCGTCAGCGTCTCGCCCGGGCGATTGCGCGCCGCGACCCAGAAGCTGCGCGGGTCCTCGTCGCTGACCGCCGCCGTGCCGAACCCGGCCAGCGTCGACGAGGCGGTCACCCGCTTGCGGTAGGAGAGCAGCATCCAGCCGGGGAACAGCCGGTCGGGGTCGTCGACCTTGCCCGCCGGGACCAGCCGCGGCCAGTCGCCGAAGCGGGTCGAGGCGCTCATCTGGCCGTCGGGGTAGAAGCGCACCGGGTGGATGACGACCCGTCGCTCCATCCCCCAGTTGTAGCCGATCCAGCTCGTCCCCGAGTTCCACCAGTTGCCGTGGTTGTCGCGGAAGGTCGAGCCGTGCCCCGCCCCTTCCGCATAGCCGCCCGGCCGGTAGGCCACCGGGTTGTAGGGCGCATAGGTGAAGGGCCCAAGCGGCGAGGACGCGGTGTAGACGCCGTTGGCATAGGCGTTGAACTCGGTCCCGGGCGCCCCGTACTGGAGATAGTAGGTGCCACCGACCTTGGTCATCCATGCGCCCTCCATGTAGGAAGGGCTGGGCCGGCCGGGGCTCCAGCAGGCGCAATGGTCCTGGCCGAACCGCTCCCAGCCATGGACGTCCGGGTGCAGCGACAGCATCGGCTCGGCGCGAGTCTGGTAGCTCATCCGCCCGTCCGCGAAGCCGATCTTCTGGCCGTACATCGGGAAGATGTTGGACGAACCCCAGTAGAGGTACCACTGGCCGTCGTCGTCCTTGAACAGCGCCGGGTCCCACGGGCCGGGCGGCACTTCGCCGGGCTTCATGTCCTTGGGATCCTTGTTCACCGAGCCCGGCAGCGGCGGCATCTCGCGCGCGAGAAAGTCGATCCGGCCATGGTCGGGATCGCTCGACATCAGCACCGAGCCCGGCTCCATCATCGAGGGCTGGATGACGATCTTCTCGCCGTCGGACCACAGCGCCGGGGCGACGATCGAGTGCATCGGCCACCGGCTCGGTGTGACGAAGCGCCACTGCCGGAGGTCGGTCGAGCGCCAGTAGCCGTCCGCCAGCGTCTGGAAGAGATAATAGGTGCCGCGATGGTTGACGATCGCCGGGTCGGCGCCCGTTCGATAGCTCGCGCCGTCGTTGATCTGCTCGAAATTGTAGCGGTAGTCGAGGTCGACCGGGTTGATGGTCGTCCGCTGCGCGGCGCCGAGCGGGGCGGTGGCCACGAGCGTGATCAGGGCGAGCCGGGACCAGCGCATCCGTGCCGCCCGTCAGCCCTGGAGGAAGAAGTTGGCGGTCAGCCGGCCGACCTTCGGATCGGCGCTGAGCGGCATGCCGGCGGGGATGACCCCGCTGTGCAGCAGCCCGCCCTGATAGATCAGCAGGCGATCCGGCACCGCGTCCACCGATTCGAGCAGCTCATAATCCGGGTCCGAGCCGTAGATGTATCCCGCGTCCGCGCTCTGGCGGGCAGCGGCGGCGGTCGCGGCGCGGACGAAGGTGGCTTCATTTCCCTGGTCCACCCGCTCTATGCCCGTCTCCCGCTGCCGGTAGAAGGCGGTCCCGCTCTCGACCGGAACCCGCAGGTAGTGGAGCATGGCGAGGTGGAGCGGGTCGGGGCTGTCGAAGTGCGGCGCCCGCTGCCAGGGATTGAGCTGCGCCGGCTGGGTGCTGACCATCGAGAAGCTCGCCTGGGCGAGGTTGAAGCGGTCGACTCCGAACGCCCCGGCGATGAACTGCGCCGCGTCCCGGCAGCAGCGAAGCGCATAGTCGAACGCTGCGCCGTCGGACTCCTCGAGCACCCGGCGAACCCCCGGGTAGTAGCTGCTCGTCGCCGCCGGGAACGGTGCCAATCCCTCCGCCAGTCGGGCGACCGCTTCGGCGTCGCCGGTGAAGTCGTCGATCACGACGACAGGTGTGGCGCTGGCACCGATCCGAAGCAGACGAGGGGTCACGACATTTCCATGCGGGAAGGAAGGAACTGGAGGGGGCGTTCCTTCCTCCCCGCTCCATGCAGGTCAGAAGCGATATCGCAGACCGGCCTGGAAACTGCGAGCATCGTTTCCGACCTGGCCGTTCTCGACCAGCGGCGGGTTCGCTCCGGAGCCGGCGCCCCACGACGAGTAGGTGCGGTTGAGCCAGTTGAAGACGTTGAACGCCTGGAAATTGGCCTCGAGCTCATGACCCCACGGCAGCTTGAACACCTTGCCGACCCGCAGGTCGAGGCGCTTGTAGCCGAACGTCTTGTGGGGGAAGAAGACGCCGCCCATGTTCGCGTAGCAGCAGGCCCCGTCGGGCGCGTTGCCGAAGATGATGTTGCCGAAGGACGGGCCCGACGAGAGGGTCAGCTGGCCCGACAGGACGATGCCCCACGGCGCGCGATAGTTGCCGGCGGTCACCAGTCGCCACTTCTCGACGCCGTTGACATAGTCCGTCCCGTACACGTCAACCGCCGGGCCGTTGTAGAATTCGTCGCTGTTCAGCTCCTGCGCGACGTTGGTGCGGGCGCGCTGGATCGTCAGCGCGGTGGTGAAGCCCCAGGTCGAGCGATCGGTGAACGGCTTCTCGGCGGTGAGATAGAGGGCGTTGTAGCTGGCCTTGCCGCGGTTGGAGCCACGGTCGAGCTTGCCCGAGTAGCCGGTCAGCTGCCCGTTGGTGGCGGGGCAGGCCGCATAGTTGGTGCCCGGGGTCAGGTCGATGATCCAGGTGTCGCCGCCGTCGGTGCAGCCGGTGACATTGCCGTTCGCGTCGCGGATCAAATTCCGGGTGTACCAGCCGTTCGAATAGAAGTTCGAACGGACGTATTGGAAGATGTTGTGCGAGCGGATGTGGCTGAAGGTCAGCGAGGTGGTGATCTCGCCGAACCGCTTGCGCAAGCCGACGTCGAACTGATCCGAGTAGGGCATCTTCGTCTTGTTGTTCAGGACGAACACGCTGCCGCCGGTGCCCTGTCCCTGGAGGAAGGTGCGAAGGGCGTTCGGATCGGTGCAATAGGCCGGCTTGGCGGCCCCGGCGCAGGCGCCGTTGAAGTTGTAGGTGACCACGTTGTTGCTGTTGGTCAGGGTCTCGATCACGCCCTCGATGAAGAGGCTGCGGTCGTAGTAACGGCCGGCACCGCCGAACAGGACCAGGTCGCGGTCGCCCTTGACGTCGTAGCTCACGCCCAGGCGCGGCTGGAACTCGTTATACTGCGGCTTTCGGTTGTCACCGGTCGAGATATAGTCCTCGGGATTGATGCCGCGCGCGGCCCAGCCCGGGTAGGCGCGGAGCGCAGCGGCAATCGCCGCCGGGGTCACATATTTGTTGTTGTTGGCGTTGCTCTCGAAGTCCCAGCGCAGGCCCGCGTTGACGGTCCAGTGCTGGTCGGGTTTCCACTCGTCCTGCAGATAGACGCCGATCTGCGTGTCCTTCGCGCTGACGTCGGGCGTCGGCGCGATGTTGATCCGGGCGCCATAGGGGCTCGACTGGTCGAGCGTGCCGTTCGGGCCGGGATTGTAGAAATAGTAGCTGCCGTTGAAATGGTCGCTGACCGAGCGCGACAGGTCGAGCAGCGCGAGCTGGGCGCCGGCGCGGATCGTGTGCGCGCCGTGCCGCCAGGTCGCGTCGTCGCGAACCGTCCAGATCTTCTCGGAATCGCCCTGCGTGAAGAAGTGGGCGCCGAGCTGCGCCAGCGCGTCGAACGGCGCGCCGCCGGCCGTGGTCTGACAGGAGGTCAGGTTTGCGCCGGTGAAGAGGCCGTTGCAGGTCGCGGCGTTGGCGAACGCATTCGAGACGACATATTCCGGTCCGGTGCCGACGCTCGGGGTCTGCTGCGTGCCCTTGTCGTAGGAAGCATTGAGCAGGTTGGTGAAGTTGCCCGCGGTGTGCCGCCACTGCAGCTGGTAGCGGTTCTGGTGGGTGAGGATCGTTCGGCCGTGGCTCGCCGAGGCGTTCGCGTCGATGTCGCTGAGGTTGTTCTCGCGCCGGACGAACGCCGACAGGTTGATCGTGTCGGCGTCGGTCGCGAAGAAGGTCAGCTTGCCGAAATAGAGGCCCTGCTTGAAGTCGAAGTTGCGCGAGGTCAGGATCTGCGAGGTGATCGACGTCGGCAGGTTATTGTTGACCGGCAGGGTGCCGAAGGTCGCCGGAAGCTTCTCGATCGTGCCCTCGCCCGCGACGTAGAAGGTCAGCTTGCCCGGGATGATCGGGCCGCCCAGCTCGCCGCCGAACTGCTTGCGGTCGTAGTTGGGTTTTTTGACGCCGGCCTTCTTGTCGAAATAGGGCTGGCCGATGAAGCTCTTGGGCTGCCAGTCGATGAAGGCCGAGCCGTGGAACTTGTTACCGCCGGTCTTGGTGATCGCGGTCACCACGGCCGAGCCGGCCTGGCCGGTCTCGGCGCCGAAGTTCTGCGTCTGGACCTGATATTCCTGGACGGCGAGCTGCGGGAAGGGATTTCCGAGGCCGAAGTTCTGGCCGAACACGCCGCCGTGATTGATCGGGTTCTTGAAGCTCAGCCCGTCGAGCAGGACGTTGACGTTGGAGGCGCTGGTCGCACCCGCCTGGATCTGCGCGGTGCCGCCCGGGGGCACGTTCACGCCCGGCGCGAGTGCGGCGAAGCTCAGGAAGTTGCGCTGGTTCTGCGGCAGGTTCTCGATCTGCGCCGAGGTCACGTTGGTGGCGACCGTCTGCGCCTGCACCGGCTGGGCGATGCGGCGGCCGCGGACGACGATCGAGCCGCCCTGCCCCGGAATCGCCGCGGTCGAGGTCGCCGGCACGAAGTCGAGCGTGGCGGTCTGGCCGACCAGCAGCGTCGTCTGCTGCGCCGGCTGGCCTTCGACGGCGACGCTGTAGGTCGACGGGCGCAGCCCGAAGATGGAGTAGTTGCCCGAGGCGTCGATCGTGCCCGTCGAGCGCTGACCGGTGTTGGTGTCGGTCGCGACCACCGTCGCACCAACCCGGGCGCCTTCGACATGGCCCTGGATGTTCGACACTTCCGACTGGGCGAATGCCGGCGTGGCGAGGACGAGGCTGGTTGCCAGCGTGACGGCAGAGATGCCGGCCGACAAACGACCCTTGCGATGGATTCTGCTCATGTTCCCTGCCCTCTCCTGTAACCGGTTACAGTTCGCTTGCACGCTGACCGGTGTAACCGGTTACATGTGAGCCTGTGCCGTTGTTTGCGACTTCAAAGAACCCGAAGCGGAGTTAGAGTCAACTCCGGGGACACGTTCTGACGGCTCGCTGTGTTCTCACGAACACAGTGTCCGCTGAGGCGCGCGCCCCTCAGCGCACGACGGGGCCGAAGCTGACCGCCGGGGCCGAGGACCGGGGCGACCGCTCGGGCAACCCCGCGACAAACGCCCCATGGTCGGGCATTCGGCCGGCCACGTCCGCGATCACCTCTTCGACCTCGCCGAGGAACCCGCCCAGCGCGCGGTCGTCGACGAATCGGGTGACCGGATCGGCCCTCGCCGCGAACCCCTGCCCGAGCAGCACCTGCACCCAGCTTTCCTCGGCGAAGAGCTCCGCCGCGCCGTGCTTGAAGAAGCGGCCGGAAGAGGCGAACAGCGCGAGGCGCTCGGCCAGGCTGTCGGGCACCGCCATGGTCCGGACATGATCCCAGAACGGCTCCCCGGTCCGCCGGGTGACCGCATAATGGGCGATGATGAAGTCGCGCACGTCCTCCATCTCGAACCGCGCCTGGCGATTGAACTCGGCGATGTCGGGCTCGGCCATGCCGTTGGCCGGGAACATCGCCAGCAGGCGCTGGATGCCGGTCTGGATGAGGTGGATGCTGGTCGACTCGAGCGGCTCGAGGAAGCCGGACGAGAGGCCGATCGCGACCACGTTCCGCCGCCACGCCTCCAGCCGCCGGCCGGGCGCGAAGCGGACCGGCCGAGGGTCGCCCAGCGGGGCGCCGTCGAGGCTGCCGAGCAGCGTTTCGGCAGCCTGCTCGTCGCTCATCAGCGCGGACGAATAGACGATCCCGTTGCCGATCCGGTGCTGGAGCGGAATGCGCCACTGCCAGCCGGCCGCGCGCGCCGTCGCCCTCGTGTAGGGCGTCAAGGGCGACACGCTCTCGCACGGGACCGCCTGCGCCCGGTCGCACGGCAGCCAGTGGCTCCAGTCCTCGTAGCCGACCCCGAGCGCCTCGCCGATCAGCAGCGCGCGCATGCCCGAGCAGTCGACCCATAGGTCCCCGTCGAGCTCGCGCCCGTCCGCCAGCCGGACCCGCTCGACCTCGCCCCACTCCCCGTTCACGTCGACCGCGACGATCCGCCCCTCGATCCGCCGTACGCCGCGCTGCTCGCTTTCCTTGCGCAGGAAGCGGGCGAACAGCGACGCGTCGAAGTGATAGGCATAGTCGAGATCGGCCAGCGGCGACTGCGGGTTGCGCGCGTCGGGAAAGCAGAAGCGGTTCCGCAGGGCCGCCGCGCAGTTCAGCGCATAATGGTCGAAGGACCGGAGCGGCAGGCCGCGTTCGCGCGCGGCGAGCCAGAGCTGGTGCGTGTGCAGCCACAGCATGTCGCGACCGATCTTGCCGAACCCGTGGACGTAGGACTCGCCCTCGGCGCCCCAGCCCACGAACTGGATGCCGAGCTTGAAGCTGGCCTTAGTCCGCGCGATCATCGCCAGCGGATCGATCCCGGCCAGCGGGAGAAAATTGCGGATGTGCGGGATGGTCGCCTCGCCGACGCCGATCGTCCCGATCTCCTCGGACTCGATGAGCCGGATCTCGACCTTGGTCAGCCATTGCGACAGCGCGGCAGCGGTCATCCAGCCAGCGGTGCCGCCGCCGACGATGGTTACGGTGCGGACGGGTTGCATGGCGCCGAGGCTTAGCGCGGAGCCGCGGCCGACGGAACCGCGCTGTGGATCAGTCCTCGCCGCCCGAGCGCCAGCGCCAGCCGCCGCGCGTCGTCTTCGCCGTCACCCACATGAACATGGCGGTCAGGGTCAGCACCAGCACGAGGTAGGCGGTCAGGCTCTGCGGCGCCAGGAGGAACCCGGCGAGCGTCACGACCGCCAGGTAGCCGAGAAACAGCACCCACCCCTGCCAGGCGATCGGCAGTCCGGCGCCATAGCCAAAGCGCTTCGGGGCAAACCACTCGGGACCGTCACTCATCGTTCGTCTCCTTGGGCGGGCGGCCGCGCTTGCGGGCCTGGGGCGGCGCGAGCTTGACGCCGCGCCGTTCGAGCGCCTCGCGAAGCAGGCATTCGATCTCGGCATTGGCGGAGCGCAGGCTGGCCGTCGCGCAGCGCTCGACCGCGGCCCACAGGGCCGGATCGAGCCGAAGCGCATAGGCCTTCCGCTGCTCCGCCATCTTACTGGTACAGGGAGCCCGTGTTGACCACCGGCTGGGTGTCACGCTCGCTGCACAGCACGACCATCAGGTTCGAGACCATCGCGGCGCGCCGTTCGTCGTCCAGCTCGACCACCTGCTTGGCCGACAGCGCGTTGAGCGCCATCTCGACCATCCCGACCGCGCCCTCGACGAGCGTCTGGCGGGCGGCCACCACCGCCTGCGCCTGCTGCCGGCGGAGCATGGCGCCGGCGATCTCCTGCGCATAGGCGAGGTGGGTGAAGCCGCATTCGTCGACCGTGATCCCGGCGACCGACAGGCGCGCGATCAGCTCGGTCCGGAGCTCGGCGCCGACCTGGTCGTGATTGCCCCGCAGGGTGACCTCGAGATGCTCGAAATCGTCATAGGGGTAGCGCGAGCCGATCGTCCGCACCGCGGCCTCGACCTGGACCATCACGAAGGCCCGGTAATCGTCGACGTCGAACAGCGCCTGCGCGGTGTCGGTCACCCGCCATACCAGCTGCGCCGCCATCTCGATCGGGTTGCCGCGCAGGTCGTTGACCTTGATCCGCTCGGAAATGACGTTGTTCGCCCGGAGCGAGACCTTGCGCTTGCCCATCCACGGCCAGGTCCAGCGCAGCCCGGTCGTCCGGTCGGTGCCCTTGTACTCGCCAAACAGGGTGATCGCCGCCGCCTGGTTGGGCTGGAGCATGTAGAAGCCGGGCACGACCAGCAGGAAGAGCAGGGTGCCGCCGCCCACCGCAATCCCCTCGATCAATCCCTGATGATCGTTCGCCAGCCGGATAATGCCGAAGGCGTCGAGCGCCACCGCGACCAGCAACACCAGCAGCATGAGATAGCCGCTCGACGTGACTGCCGACCGCTCCTGCGTTGCGTTGAATGTGCCCCTGTCCATTCCACTGCTCCCATTATCTGATATCATATTTATATCGGGATCAGGGAAAGTTCAAGACCGGTCTCTAGTCGCCGTGGACGGCCACCGCGCGCCCTTCCGCGGAGCAGCGCCCGCGATACATGCCGGCGGTGGTGAAGCCCCATGCCGCGGTGCCGTCGGGCGCGACCGCGATCAGCCCGCCCTTGCCGCCAAGCGCTTCAATGTCGGCAAGCACGGCGTCGAGCGCCTGCTGCAACCCTTCCCCGCCGAGCCGGATGCGCGCGGTGAGCTCGTGCGCGGCGGCGGCGCGGATGAAGAACTCCCCCGATCCCGTCGCGCTCACCGCCGCCGCGCGGTCGTCGGCATAGGTGCCGGAGCCGATCAGCGGGGAGTCGCCGATCCGCCCCCAGCGCTTGGCGGTGAGCCCCCCGGTCGACGTGGCGGCGGCGACATGGCCATGCATGTCGACCGCGACCGCCCCGATCGTCCCGAACTTGACGTCGGCGTCGAACGCGCCCCCGCTCGCCAGCACCCGCTCCAGCTGGGCGCGGCGCTCCGCCGTCTCGAAGAAGCCCGGCGCAACGAATTCGACGCCCTGCTCACGGGCGAACGCCTCGGCGCCCTCGTAGCTCAGCAGGACGTGCGGGCTCTTCTCCATGACGGCCCGCGCCAGCGCGACGGGGCAGCGCACCTTCTTGACCCCGGCGACCGCGCCGGCGGCGCGGGTGGCCCCGTCCATGATCGCGGCGTCCAGCTCGATCTCGCCCGTTGCGGTCAGCACCGCCCCGCGGCCGGCGTTGAAGGCGGGGTCGTCCTCGAGTGCCCTGGCGGCAACCTCCACCGCATCGAGCGCGCGGCCCCCCGCTGCAAGGATCCGCTCGCCCGCATCGAGCGCGTCGTTGAGCCCGGCGAGGCCGGCGGCCTCCTCCTGGGCGGAGAGGCGCATGGCGCCGCATCCGCCGTGAATTACCAACTGCCAGTTCGTCATGGCCGCGCCCTAGCAGCGCGGCCGCTGCCAAGGCTACATCGCGCTGTCGTAGAAGCTCGCCAGGTCCGCCTTGAGGCGACGCGCGGAGACCGGGTCGATGTAGACCATGTGCCCGGACGGATAGTAGACGTAGCGGACGTTGGCGGCGATGCGCGGCTCGAGCGCCATGTGCCCGATCTCGTAGTCCGCGCCGTAGAAGGGCGTCGCCAGGTCGTAATAGCCGTTGACCGACAGCAGCTTCATCCGCGGATTCTGGCGCATCGTGTCGGCGAGGTCGACGCTGGTGTCGGCCACCGATTGCTCGCCCTGCGAGGAACGGTGGGTGAACTCCCACTTGCCGCCGATCCCGGCATAATTGTTGATCCGATAGCTGAGCGGCGTCTTGAACCCGAGATCGCGGAACAAATAGTCGTTGATCGCGCCCGAGAAGCCGCCGGTGATCGCGCTCGACTGCGGATCGTAGGTCGGGTCGGAGCCGACCTGCTCGGCCTCGGTGCCGAGGTAGCGGCTGTCGATCCGGCCGATGATCTGACGCCGGTCGCGCAGCAGCTCGCGGCGGAACCGCTCGGGATCGACCCTGAGGTTGGTGCGCAGGACATAGTCGGCCGAGAGGCCGGTCAGCGCCGCCATCTGCTGCGCGACCGACTGCTTCTCGGCATCGCTGATCGCCCCGCCCTTCTGCAGGGCGGCGGCATAGGGGCCCATCGCGAAGGCGCGGGCGCGGGCCGCGAAGCCGTCGAGGTCGCCCTCGTGTGCCACCTTGCCATGGTACCAGGCGTCCGCGGCATAGGTCGGCATGAAGTTGATGTACTGCTGGTCGCCCGCGAAATCGGCGAAGTTGAGGACCGTCGAGACCAGCACGATCCCATTGAGCTGGACGCCCTTGTCCGCCAGCCGCGAGGAGAGGCCGGCCGCGCGCAGCGTGCCATAGCTCTCGCCGATGATGAACTTGGGGCTGTTCCAGCGGCCGTACTTGGTCAGGTAGCGCTGGATGCCGCGGCTGAACGCGTCGAGATCCTTGTCGACCCCAAAGAAGTCCTCCGGCTTGGCCTTGCCGACCGGGCGGGAGAGCCCGGTGGTGACGGCGTCGAGGAAGACAAGGTCGCTGCGGTCGAGCAGCGTGTCCGGATTGGGCGAGACGCGGAACGGCGGCCCCGCGATCGTCTCAGGAATCGAGGCATCGACCTTCATCGGGCCGACCGAGCCCATGTGCAGCCACATGGTCGAGCTGCCGGGGCCGCCGTTGAAGAGAAAGGTCACCGGCCGCGGCCGCCCGTCGCGCGACGGCATGGTGTAAGCCGTGTAGAACATCGAGGCGGTCGCCTCGCCGTCGTCGTTGCGGATCGTCAGCGTGCCCGTGGTGACCGTGTAGGCGAGCCGCCCGCCGCGGAGGGTGATCGAGCGCTTGACCGGCTGCTCGGTCTCGACCGCGCTCGCCTTGGCATTCTCGTCGCTGTCGCCCTCGCCCCGGCCCTTCTCCTTGTTCGCGGCATCCTGGTGCGTCCCCGGGGGCGGCGCGTCGCCGGCGTTGGAGGCGGACTGCGCGAGAGCCGCGCTGGAACCAAGAAGGAGCAGCAGGGAAGCGATACGGAGAGAGTTCATGGGTGGGGTCAGTCCTTCATCGGGATGGGCTTGCCCATCACCATCACATAGCCGACGCGGGTCACCGCGGCGGGGTCGCTCAAGGGGTCGCCGTCGACGGCGATGAGGTCGGCCGACTTGCCGGGATCAAGCGTGCCGGTCTCCTGCCCGACCCCGAGCAGGTCGGGGCCGCCCTTGGTCGCGGCGATCAGCGCGTCGCGCGGGGTCATGCCGCCCTTGGAGACCATCAGCCCGACCTCGCGCGCGGCAAGGCTGTGCGGCGCCACCGCGCTGTCGGTGCCGAGCGCGATGTGGACGCCGGCGCGATAGGCCTTGTTGAGGCCGTGCCCCCAGACCCCGAGCGTCGAGCGCCCCTTGGCCTCGATCGCCGGGGTGAAGAGATGCTTCTCCAGCCCGGTCTGGACCCCGGTGAAGGCCATCAGGGTCGCCGAATAATAGGTGCCGTGCTTCTTCATCTCGGCGATCCCTTCATCGTCGATGAAGGTGCCGTGCTCGATCGAGTCGACTCCCGCCCGGATCGCGGCGCGGATGCCGACTGGCCCGTGCGCATGCGCGGCGCACTTGAGATGCATGGCGTGCGACATGTCGCAGATCGCCTTCATCTCCTCGTCCGTGAAATGCTGCTCGAGCCCCATCGCGCCGGGATCGAGCACGCCGCCGGTCGCCATGAACTTGATGACGTCCACCCCGGCCGCGGCGAGCTTGCGGACCGCGGTCTGGCACTGCAGCACGCCAGTGCAGACCGTGTAGTTGTCGCCATGCTCCTCGATGACGTTGGCGATCTCTGGCGGGAGGCCGGTCGCCGGGTCGGCATGGCCGCCGATGATCGACAGCGGCGCGCCCGAGACGAACACGCGCGGGCCCGGGAAGGCGCCGTCGCGCACGGCATCGCGCACCGCGATCACCGCGCTGGTGTCGCCGCCGAGGTCGCGGACGGTGGTGAATCCGGCCCGCGCCATTTCCTTGGCGTGGACCAGCCCGCGGGTGACGCCGTAGGCGGCGGAATATTTCTGGGTCAGCGAGGTGTACCAGGGCTGCCCGCTGTCGCCCGTCAGGTGGACATGGACGTCGGTCATCCCTGGCATCACCGTTCGGCTCCGCTCGTCGACGACGATCGCCCCCGCCGGCGCGGCGGCGCCCGGCAGGATCCGCGCGATGCGCCCGTTCTCGACGAGGATCGTCGATGGTCCCAGCGCGGGCTTTGCCGCATCGACCACGACCCGGCCGGCCTGGATCGCGTAGGTTTCGGCGTGGGCGGTTCCGGCGGCGAGCAGGGCCGCGGCGGCAAGCAGCATCTTGTGCAAGAGGTTCTCCCCAACGAACGCGGCGGAGCCTAGCGCCCGGCGGGGCCCGGGCAAGATGCCGTTCGTCGAACGGACAGGGTCGTTGGTGGGTTCAGGTCGCCATCGCCTCGAGGGTGGCGATGCGGTCCGCCTCGTCGGCCGGCTTGTCGGTGCGGATCCGGCTGATCCGGGGAAAGCGCATCGCCAGGCCCGACTTGTGGCGCCGCGAGGCATGGATCGAGTCGAACGCGACCTCGAACACCAGGCTCTTGTCCACCTCGCGAACCGGGCCGAAGCGCTGGACCGTGTGGTTGCGGACCCAGCGGTCGAGCCATTTCAGCTCCTCGTCGGTGAACCCCATATAGGCCTTGCCCACCGGCAGCAGCTCGCCGCCCTCCGTCCAGCAGCCGAACGTGTAGTCGGAATAGAAGCTCGACCGCTTCCCCGACCCGCGCTGGGCGTACATCACCACGCAGTCGGCGGTCAGCGGATCGCGCTTCCACTTGTACCACAGCCCGGCGCGCCGGCCGCCGACATAGGCGCTGTCGCGGCGCTTGAGCATCATGCCCTCGATGCTCGCGTCGCGCGCCGCCGAGCGGATCTCGCCGAGCGCCTCGAAACTGTCAGCCTCGATCAGCTGCGACAGGTCGAACCGGTCGGAGTCGAGCCGCGGCATGAACGCCTCGAGGCGGGTTCGCCGCTCCGCCCAGCCGAGCGCGCGCAGGTCCTCCTTGCCGTCGAACAGGATGTCGTAGAGCCGGACGAACACCGGATAGTCGCTCTGCACCTTGGCGCTGACGTTCTTGCGCCCGAGCCGCTGCTGCAGCGCGTTGAAGCTCGCCGCCGCGCCGCCATGCTCGTCGGCTCCCTGCCCGGTCCCGCGAACCAGCAGCTCGCCGTCGAGCACGCCCACGGTTCGAAAACTCTCCGCGACCTCGGGAAAGCTGCCGGTGATGTCGTCCCCGGTCCGGCTGTAGAGGCGGGTCTGCTCGCCGGCGTGGACCAGCTGGACCCGGATCCCGTCCCATTTCCACTCGGCGGCATAGTCGGCGAGGTCGACGCTGCCCTCCTCCAGCGGGTGGGCGAGCATGAAGGGGCGGAAGACGGGCACGTCCTCGGCGGTGGGCTGGGGTCCGCGTCCCTCGGCCCAGTCGAACAGCTCGGTGAAGGGCGGCGCCATGGCGTGCCACACTTCCTCCACGCCCTCGACGTCGAGCCCGAAGGCGTCGGCCAGCGCCTGCTTGGCGAGCCGCGCCGAGAGGCCGACGCGAAGCTCGCCGGTTGCCAGCTTGAGCAGCGCATAACGGCCCGACGCGTCCAGATGGTCGAGCATCCGCGCCACCTCCTTCGGCGCATCCATCCGGCTCGCGTTTATCAGCCGGCCGACCGCCTCGGCGATGGTCACCGTGCCGTCGTCGAGCTCGGGCTCGCCCTCCGGCACCGGCCACAGCAGGCTGACCGTCTCGGCCGAGTCGCCGACATAGTCGCGGCTCATCCTCAGCAGGACGGGGTCGATCCGCTCCTCCGCCAGTGCGCGGATCTGCGCCGGCTTTACCGCCTTGATGTCGAGCGTGCCGGTTAGCGCGGCGAGCGCGATCCCGCGGTCGGGGTCGGGGGTGCGCTTGAGATAGTCGCCGACCAGCTTGAGCTTGGCATTGCGCGAGCGGGTGTAGGTAAGGGCGTCGAGAAGCTGCGAGAAGTCGCGCATCCCCGCTCAATGCGCGAGAGCCATGGTCCGTTGCGCAGGCGGTTCAGTGCAGCCGGACGGCCAGCGCGGCGAGGATCGCCTGGGTGTCGGCGGGGCTGTGGCTCTCCAGCGCTTCCTGCGCATGTTCGAGGCAGGCGAGCGTCGCCACCCGGTGCCCGGGGAGCAGCGCGTGCTGCGCGGAGAAGTTGGCGAGGCCTTCCATCGCCGCCATCCCGTGATGCGCGGCCATGTCGCGGATCGCGTCCATCCGCTGGTGGACGTCGAGCGGGCTCAGCCGCTCGGCGCGGGCCCGCAGGTCGGCGAGGCGGCTGCCGAGCTGGCGGCGGACATCCTTGAGCGACTCGTCCATCGGCGTTCACCTCTTGCTGACCCCGCCAGGGTCGCCCATAAGGGTTAAGGCCGCGTTGCGAAGCGCCGTCGGTTCGATGACGGCGCCGAGCTTGACAGAATCGCCCGCCTCCGCCTAAGCGCGCCCCTGACCCGAGCGGCCGATTGCGCCGCTCTTTTCGTTTGCACTTCAGGACTTTTCGCGATGGCCAAGCCGGCAACCGTCAAGATCAAGCTCGTCAGCACCGCCGACACGGGCTTCTTCTACGTGACCAAGAAGAACCCGCGCAACCAGACCGAGAAGATGAGCTTCCGCAAGTACGACCCGGTCGCGCGCAAGCACGTCGACTTCAAGGAAGCGAAGATCAAGTAATCTCGCTGGCGAGGCGATCCCGCCCCGGGGATCGCCCTCGCGGCTTCTTTGCCGACGGCCGTCCGTGGCTGAACCGAGTTCGGCATGACGGGTAGTGGCCTTACGCCCCGTTCGTCTCCAGCGCCGGCTTGTTGAGCAGCGCTTCCACTTCCTCGACGAACCGCGCCACCGAGATCGGCTTGGAGACGTAGGACGTCGCCCCCGCGGCGCGGATCCGCTCGTCGTCGCCCGCCGCCGCGTAGGCGGTCACCGCCATCACCGGAACGTCCTTCAGCACCTCTTCCGAGTTGAACAGCTGAATGAGCTCCAGCCCGCTGATGTGCGGCAGCTGGATGTCGGTGATGATGAGGTCCGGGCGGAACTCGCGCGCGGTCGCCAGCGCCTCGCGGCTGTCGGTCACCGCCCGCGGCTCATGCCCATGCGCCGCGAGCAGGTCGCAGAACAGCTTGATGTTCAGCGCATTGTCCTCGACGACCAAGATCCGAGCCAAAAATCGACGCTCCCGATTTTGCCCCATCACATTATAGGAGGGCGCCAGTGAGCACAAACGACCTCGACCCCCTAACGGTTGCCCTCCAGGCGCTGGTTGCCACTTTGGGACAGGATTCGCGGGCCCGGCGCCTGCTCGATCTCACCGGGCTGACCGCCGACGAGCTGCGCGAGCGGGCCGCCGACCCGGCCCTGCTCTCGGCCACGCTCGCCTTCCTCGAATCGCACGAGCCCGACCTTCTTGCGGTCGCCGCGGAGATCGGGCGGCGACCCGAGGAACTGGTGGCCGCGCGGAGGCTTCTCGACGCATGAGTTCCCGCCCCCTGTTCGTCACCGACTGCGACGAAGTCCTGCTCCACATGGTCACCCACTTCGCCGGCTGGCTGGACGAGGAACACCAGGTCCGCTTCGACCTCGACAATCTCGACTGGGGCCGGGCGCTGAGCCGCGCCGGCGGCGAGCCGCTCAAGGCCGAGGAGGTCTGGCCGCTGCTCAACCAGTTTTTCCAGAGCGAGATGCACCGCCAGACGCTCGTCCCGGGCGCGGTCGAGGCGCTCGGCCGGATCGGCGAGGTGGCCGACATTATCGTCCTCACCAACCTCGGCGACCATGCCCATGGCTGGCGCGTCGACCAGCTCGCCGCGCACGGCATCCACCACGAGGTGGTCTGCAACCAGGGCGGCAAGGGCGCACCGCTGCGCCGGCTCGTCGAGCGCCACGGCGCGGGGCGGAGCGTGTTCGTCGACGACCTCGCCATGCATCACGCCAGCGTCGCCGAGCACAGCCCCGAGACGCAGCGGCTGCACATGATCGCCGAGCCCAAGATCGCCGCCATTGTTCCCAAGGCGGAGCACGCTCACGCCCGCATCGACGACTGGGCGACCGCCACCCCCTGGATTCTCGAACGCCTGAAGGACGCCGCATGACCAAGACCGCCCTCATCACCGGGACGACGGCCGGCATCGGCGAGGCGAGCGCGCGGCGCTTCGTCGCCGGCGGCTGGAAGGTGATCGGCACCGGCCGCCGCGGCGACCGGCTGCGCGCGCTGCAGGAGGAGTTCGGCGACGCCTTCCTGCCGCTCGAAGTGGACATGCAGGACGTCGGAGCGGTCCTCAAGCTCGCCGAGCTGGACGGCGAGTGGGGCGGAATCGACCTGCTCCTCAACAACGCCGGCTTTGCCCCCAGCGCCGACCCGCTCGGCGACCAGGACTGGTCGCGGCTCGAGGCGGCGATCGCCACCAACATCACCGGTCTCGTCGCGCTGACCCAGGCCGCGCTGCCCAAGCTCAAGGCCAGCCGCGGGCTGATCATCAACCTTTCCTCGGTGGCGGCGACCTCGGCCTATCGCGGCGGCGCGGTCTATGGCGGGACCAAGGCGTTCGTCCGCCAGTTCGGGTTCGACCTTCGCTGCGACCTCGCCGGGAGCGGCGTTCGGGTCACCTCGATCGAGCCGGGGATGGTCGAGACCGAGTTCACCCTCGTCCGCAACGGCGGCGACCAGGCCGCCAGCGACGCGCTCTATCAGGGCAGCAACCCGATCACCGCCGAGGACCTCGCCGAGCAGTTCTGGTGGCTCGCCAACCTGCCGCCCCACCTCAACATCAACGCGCTCGAGATCATGCCGGTGAACCAGAGCTGGGCCGGCTTCGCGATCCACCGGGACTAGGCCTCCCCCGCGCGCTGGCAAACCGCCGACGGTGCGATTAAGGGCGCGCCATGACCATCGACTCCCGCCTCGCCGAGCTCGGCATCGCCCTCCCCCAGCCCGCCGCTCCCGTCGCCGCCTATGTGCCGGCGGTCGAGGCCAACGGGCTGCTCCACATCTCCGGCCAGATCAGCTTCGCCGAGGACGGCAGCCTGATCACCGGCCGCCTCGGCGAGGATGTCGACCTCGAAGCCGGCCAGGCCGCCGCCCGCCGCTGCGGGATCATGCTGATCGCCCAGATGAAGGCGGCGCTCGGCTCGCTCGACCGGGTCGAGCGGATCGTCAAGCTCGGCGTGTTCGTGAACTCCGCCGGCCATTTCACCGACCAGCCCAAGGTCGCCAACGGCGCCTCGGAGCTGATGCAGGACGTGTTCGGCGACGCCGGCAAGCACGCCCGCTCGGCCGTCGGCGTCTCCGTGCTCCCGCTCGGGGTCGCGGTTGAAGTGGACGCGGTCGTCGCCGTCCGCGCCTGACCCGCTGGCGCCCGGGCCCGGCGGCTTCGCGCATCGCGGGCTGCACGGGCCCGATGCGCCCGAGAACAGCTTTCGGGCCTTCGGCGCCGCCCTCGAGCGGCGCTGCGGGATCGAGTGCGACCTCCGCCTGACCCGCGACGGCCAGGTGCTCGTCTTCCACGACCGCGACGCTGTCCGCCTGTGCGGAAGCGCGCTGGTGATCGGCGAGCGGAACGCCGCCGAGCTCGACCACCTGCGCGTCGGCGGCCAGCCCATCCCGACCCTCCTCGACCTCCTCCAGCAGGTCGCCGGGCGCGTCCCGCTGCTGCTCGAGGTCAAGGTCGAACAGGACCTGATGCGCTGGATGCTGGCGCTGAAGCCGCTGCTCGGCCGCTACAAGGGGCCGTTCGGAGTGATGAGCTTCGACCCGCGGCTGGTTCGGCTGGCGCGGATCAACCTGCCGCGCGCGCGCACCGGGCTGGTCGTCGCGGCCGAGCTCCCGGGCTGGCGCCGCCGACTGGCGCTGGCGCTCGCGTCGCCCGACTTCCTCGCGGTCGACGTCGCCGCGATCGAGCAGGGCTGGGTCGCCCGCGCCCGGCGCCGGATGCCGGTCTACAGCTGGACCGTGCGGACCCGGAAACAGCGCCAGCAAGTTGCGGTTCACGCCGACGCCCCCATCTGGGAAGGCGATGGCAGACCGTGAGCGTGAGGTCGTCGCCCGGATCGCGGGCGGCGTCGAGGAAATCCCTGCCGCCGAGTGGACTGCGCTCGCCGGCGCCGACGACCCCTTCCTCTCCCACGCCTTCCTTTCCGCGCTGGAAGCGAGCGAGAGCGTCGGCGAGTTCACCGGCTGGACCCCGCTGCCGCTGATCGTCGAGGAGGAAGGCGCAGGCGTCGCCGCCGCGCCGGCCTACCTCAAGAGCCACAGCCAGGGCGAATATGTGTTCGACCATGGCTGGGCGGACGCCTGGCAGCGGGCGGGGGGCGATTATTATCCCAAGCTCCAGATCGCGGTGCCCTTCACCCCCGTTCCCGGACGCCGGCTGCTCGGCAGCCAGCCGCAGGCGCTGCTCGCCGCGGCGGAGGCGGTGACCACGCAGAACGGGCTGAGCTCCGCCCATGCGACCTTCATCGCCGACGACGAGGTGGCCGAGTTCGAGGCACGCCGCTGGCTGATCCGCACCGGCCTCCAGTATCACTGGTTCAATCGCGGCTACGGCAGTTTCGACGCGTTCCTCGACGCGCTTGCCAGCCGCAAGCGCAAGACGCTGCGCAAGGAACGGGCGCAGGCGCGCGAGGGGCTGAGCTTCCTCCAGCTGCGCGGACCGGACATCGAAGCGGCGCACTGGGACGCCTTCTGGACCTTCTACCAGGACACCGGCAGCCGGAAGTGGGGCCGGCCCTATCTCACCCGCGCCTTCTTCGACCGGATCGGCGCGACGATGGGCGACCAGCTGCTGCTGTTCCTGGCGCTGCGCGACGGGCGGCCGATCGCGGGCGCGCTCAACCTGGTCGGTGCCGACACGCTCTACGGCCGTTACTGGGGCTGCACCGAGGAGGTGCCTTTCCTTCACTTCGAACTCTGCTACTATCAGGCGATCGAGTGGGCCATCGCGCAGGGCCTGTCGTCGGTGCAGGCCGGCGCCCAGGGCGAGCACAAGCTGGCACGCGGCTACGAGCCGGTGATCACCCGCTCCGCCCACTTCATCCCCAACAAGGGCTTCCGCCAGGCCGTCGAGCGCTTCCTCGTCAGCGAACGGGTTGCGATCGAGCACGAAATCGCGCTGCTCCGCGCCGAACTACCATTCAAGCAGGGTTGAGCCTCGTCCGGGAAGGCGGTCAGGCGGCCTTGCCGGCGATCGCCCGTGCGCGGCGCCGCTGGATCGAGCTGCCGATGCCCATCGCCTCGCGGTACTTGGCGACGGTCCGGCGGGCGAGGTCGAAGCCCTGCTTCTTCAGCAGGTCGACCAGCGTGTCGTCGCTGAGGATCTCCGCCTCGGCCGCGATCAGCTTGCCGATGGCGGCCTTGACCGCCTCCGCGCTGGCCCCCTCGCCGCCCTCACTCGCCACCCCGCTCGAGAAAAAGTAGCGCAGCTCGAACACGCCGCGCTCGCACAGCAGGGTCTTGCCCGCGGCGACCCGGCTGACGGTCGATTCGTGCATTTCGATCGCCTCAGCGACCGTGCGCAGGGTCAGCGGCTTCATCGCGCTGACCCCGTTGCGGAAGAAGCCGTCCTGCTGCCTGACGATCTCGCTGGCGACCCGGACGATGGTCCGCGCCCGTTGGTCGAGCGCGCGCACCAGCCAGTTCGCCTCGGCCAGGCAGTCGCTGAGCCAGGCGCGGCCTTCCTTCGACTGCGGCCCTCGCTTCAGCTCGGCATGGTAGCGGCGGTTGACCAGCACCCGCGGCAGGGTCGCGCTGTTGAGCTCGATCGTCCAGCCGTCCTTGGCGGCGCGGATGATGACATCGGGCTCGCGCTGCTCGACCGGCTGGCTAGCAAACCGGCAGCCCGGCTTGGGATCATAGGCCCGCAGCTCGCGGATCATGTCGGCCAGGTCCTCGTCGTCGACCCCGCAAATCCGTTTGAGCGCCGCGGTCTGCCCGCGCGCGAGCAGGTCGAGATTGTCGATCAGCCGCGCCATCGCCGGGTCGTGCCGGTCGGCCGCCCGGGCCTGCAGCGCGAGGCACTCGGCGAGGCTGCGGGCGCCGACCCCGGCCGGGTCGAGCGACTGGACCAGAGCCAGTCCCTGCTCCATCGTCCTGAGGTCGAGCCCGGCGGCCGGCGCCAGCTCGGCCAGCGGCACGGTGAGGTAACCCGTTTCCTCCAGCTCGCGAATGATCGCGGTGGCGGCTTCCGCCGGCGGCCCGCTGGCGCCGTGGAGCTGGCCCATCAGATGCTCGCACAGGCCCGTCTCGCAGCTCGCCAGCCGGTCGAAGTCGAACGCCTCGTCGGGCTCGCCGCCGCCGCCGACATCGCTCCACCCGTCATTGTCGAGCGCGGACTCGCGCCAGTCGGAGTCGAGCGCCTCCTCGCCCCCGCCGGCCAGCTCGTCCGCGCCGCGCGGCTCGGCCGCCTCGTCGCCGGTCTCGCGGTCCGGCGTGACCACCACGCCTTCGCCGCCGCCCTCGCCCGGCCGCATCTCGAGCAGCGGGTTCTTGGCGAGCTCCTCGGCGACGAACGCCTCGATTTCCAGGTTGGTCAGCTGGAGCAGCTTGATCGCCTGCTGCAGCTGCGGGGTCATGACCAGCTGCTGGCTGGTCCTGATGTCGATCCGGGGCCCCAGTCCCATGCTTCCCCCCGGCGCTAGAGCGCGAAGCTCTCGCCGAGGTAGAGGCGGCGGACGTCCTGGTCCGCGACCAGCGCCTCGGGGGTGCCCTGGAAGAGCACCTGGCCATCATAGATGATGCAGGCGCGGTCGACGATGTCGAGCGTCTCGCGGACATTGTGGTCGGTGATCAGGACCCCGATGTCGCGGCTCTTGAGGTCCTTCACCAGGTCGCGGATGTCGGCGATCGAGATCGGATCGATGCCTGCGAACGGCTCGTCGAGCAGCATGATCGAGGGATTGGCGGCGAGGCTCCGGGCGATCTCGCAGCGCCGCCGCTCGCCGCCCGACAGCGCCATCGCCGGCGAGTTGCGGAGGCGGGTCAGGCCGAACTCGTCGAGCAGCTGTTCGAGCCGCTCCGCCCGGGCGCGCCGGTTGGGCTCCGCCACCTCGAGCACCGAGACGATGTTCTGCTCGACCGTCATGCCGCGGAAGATGCTGGTTTCCTGCGGCAGGTAGCCGAGCCCCAGGATCGCCCGCCGGTACATCGGCAGACCGGTGATGTCGCGCTGGTCGAGCAGGATCCGCCCGGCATCCGGCTTCACCAGCCCCATCACCGAGTAGAAGCAGGTCGTCTTGCCCGCGCCGTTGGGGCCGAGCAGGCCGACGACCTCGCCGCGCGACACCGACAGGCTGACGTCATGCAGCACCGCGCGGTCGTCGTAGGCCTTGGCGATCGAGCGGACCTCCAGCCCGCGAACGGGCGCGATCTGCCCGTCGGCGGCGGGCCGTTCGATGGCGAAGGTCTCGTTCACGCCTGCTGCTCGCCTACTGCGCGGTGCGTTGGGGGACGGTGAAATGGCCGGTGACCCGGCCTCCGCCGCCGACCGGGCCGCCGCCGTCGATCACCGCTCGGCCGGAGTTGAGATCGACGACCAGCCGCTGCCCGTCGACCCGGTTGCCCTGCCGAAGCAGCTGCACGCCGCCGACCAGGGTGATCAGCTTGCGGTTGAGATCGTACACGCCGAAGTCGCCCCGGGCGGTCTCGGTCGGCGAGCGCATCGTCACCCCGCCCGCCGCGTCGAGCCGCTGGATCTTGACGTTGCCGCCTGTCACCCCCTGCCCGCCCGAGGCGTAGGCGACGGTGATCCGCGGTGCGTCGAGGGTCAGCTCCTCCTGCTTCACATGGACGTTGCCGACCAGCAGCGCGCGGTCGGCGCGGTCCTGCACCTCGATGCGATCGGCGCTGACGTCGACCGGCGCATTGCTGTTGTGGCCCTTGAGCGCCGAGCCGCTCCCGGCGCTCTGGCCGAGCGCGGCGTTCCCGGTGGCAAGCCCGGCGGCCGCCAGTGCGAGCGCCGCCGTCCAGACGATCGATTTCCCCATGGCCCTCATCTGACCGCGCGCTGTGTGATTTTCAAGCGAGCGCCCCCTTCGAGCGTCACCGTGCGATTGTCGAGGTCGGCCTTCATCTGGTTGGCGCTGAAGGTGCCGAGCTTGACCTGACCGTTCACCCCGCCGCCGACATTGACCTGCTTGCGGTCGAGATCGCCGTGGAGCGTCGTGCCGCTGAAGCTGCCGACCGGCATCTGGCCGCTGACCGGAGTCGTGTTGCTGAGCGTCCGGGTGTTGAAATCGACCAGCACGTTGCTGGTGTTGAGCAGCTCGCCCTCGTTCCCGGCCACCTTGACCGGCCCGACCAGCGCCAGCTGCTGCCGGTCGAGGTTGTAGCGGCCGTTGCCGGCGCGGATCTCGACCGGGCCACGCTCCAGCCCCATCCGCGCGAAGATGCCGTTGACGTCGACGACGGGCACGTTGGACGAGCGCTGCAGCGCCCGGCTGGCGTTGATGTTGAACGGCTGCCCCTTGTTGTCGGCGCCGGTGTACTGGGCCGATTCGACCCGCATCCGCTCGGGCGCCCGCTCGGCCTGCTTCTTGTCGAGGATGAAGCTGACGTCGCCGCGCTTGCCGAGCGGCGCCAGCACGAGCACGGCGAGCAGCACGCCGACGATGCTCGGCAGCCCGACCTTGAGCAGCCGGACGAGCGCGTCGTGGCGGCTGCCGGGCTCGGCCCAGCCCCGCTTGACGGCGCGCGTCCGGTCGGCCTGTTCAGACATGCGCGAAGATGTCCTGCTCGTCCCACCCGGCGAGGTCGAGCTCGGCCCGGGCGGGCAGGAAGTCGAAGCAGGCCTGCGCCAGCTGGGTGCGCTGCTCGCGCGCCAGGCGGACCTCGAACTCGGCCATCAGCTGATGGAGGAAGCGGACGTCGCTCGCCGCATAGTCGCGCTGGGCCTCGCTGATGTCGGGGCCGCCCCAGTCGCTCGACTGCTGCTGCTTCGAGATGTCCTGACCCAGCATCTCCTTCACCAGTTCCTTCAGTCCGTGCCGATCCGTGTAGGTGCGAACGAGTCGGGATGCCGTTCGGGTGCAGAACAGCGGCGCCGCCATCACGCCCAGATAGTGCTTCATGATGGCGATGTCGAAGCGCGCGAAATGATAGATTTTCAGCCGGCTCGAATCGGCGAGCAGGGCCTTGAGGTTCGGCGCGGCATAGTCGCTGCCGGGATTGAAGCGGACGAGGTGCTCGTCGCCCCGGCCGTCGGAAAGCTGGACCAGGCACAGCCGGTCGCGGCCGGGAAACAGCCCCATCGCCTCGGTGTCGATGGCGATCGGACCGTCCGCGAAAAGATCCTGCCTCGGCAGGTCTTCCTCGTGGAAATATACGGCCATTCCGGTTCCTTTTTCTGCTGGACGAGCCCTCCTCTAGTGCGGGTGAACGGGCGCTTGCCAGCCCGGCAGGCCAATTTTCCAGAGAATCGCTGGAGCCAGCTGCTTTTTTGCTGTAAGTAAACAAATCGGTGTGTCTTGAGACCCGCCGGCGACCGGTTGCGCCGAAGAGCCCAGCGCGTTGGTTTAAGATTATTGGGGCCAGGGAAGTACAGATGGGTTTCGATCGAGGGCGCAAGGGTGAGCGCGGCGGGCGCGGCCGCGACAAGCGCGATGGTTTCGGCGGTGATGATGCGTTCAGCAGTAGCGGCGGCTTTGGCGGTGGTGATCGCTTCGGCGGCGGCGGCTTTGGTGGCGGTGGTGATCGCTTCGGCGGTGGTGGCGGCGGCGGCTTCGGCGGCGGTGGCGACCGGTTCGGCGGCGGTGGCGGCGGTGGCCGTTTCGGCGGTGGCGGTGATCGCTTCGGCGGCGGCGGTGGCGGCGGTGGTCGCTTCGGCGGCGGCGGCGGCGGTGGCGGCCGCTTCGGCGGTGGCGGTGGCGGCGGAATGCCCCCCCAGGTTGTCGGCGAGGGCAAGGGCGTCGTCAAGTTCTTCAACCCGCAGAAGGGGTTTGGCTTTATCGTGCGCGACGATGGCGGTGAGGACGTGTTCGTCCACATCTCCGCGGTCGAGCAGGCGGGCCTCAGCGACCTCGCGGACGGGCAGCCGCTCGAGTTCACGCTCGTCGACCGTGGCGGCCGGATCTCGGCGACCAACCTCAAGATCGACGGCGAGCCGATGCCGGTCGAGCGCAGCGGGGGCGGTGCCCCCGGCGCCGGCGGACCGGGCGGCGAGCGTGGCCCGCAGCGCCAGCTGACCGGCGAGAAGGCGCAGGGCACGGTCAAGTTCTTCAACGCCATGAAGGGCTTCGGCTTCATCCAGCGCGACGACGGGCAGCCCGACGCCTTCGTCCACATCTCGGCGGTCGAGCGCGCCGGCATGTCGAGCCTCAACGAGGGTGACCGGTTGAGCTTCGAGCTCGAGGTCGACCGTCGCGGCAAGACCGCCGCGGTTAACCTGCAGTCGCTCTAACCCGCGAATTATCGGCGGTTCGGCCTTCCCGCATGGCGGGCCGGACCGTCGTTCATGTTCGTGTCAGTCGGGATTGTTCAGCAATCCCGCCGCACCCAGTCGTGCGAGGAGATTTACCGACGTGACCCTGACCCTTCCCCTGCTGTTCGCCCTCCAGGCCGCCGCCGCGCAGGGTGCGCAGCCGGCACAGCAGCCGATCACCCGCGCCGCCTACACGAGCCGGCTGGACGAGAATTTCGCCGAGTTCGACACCAACAAGGACGGGCAGATCACCGCTGCCGAGATCACCGCCGGGCAGACCCGCCAGGCCGCGCAGCTGCGCACCGCGCTCGAGCAGCGCCGGACCGAGGTGTTCAACCAGTTCGACACCAACAAGGACGGGCAGATCAGCCGCGCCGAGTTCAACGCCGGCAACCCGATCAACCTGCCCCCGGTGCCGCCGGCGACGACCGCCATCTCGCAGCTCGACACCAACAAGGACGGCAAGATCAGCCGCGAGGAGTTCCGCGCTCCCCAGCTCCGGCAGTTCGACGCCGCCGACACCAACAAGGACGGCGTGATCTCGCCGGCCGAGGCGCAGGCCGCGGCGCAGGCGGAGCAGGGCGGCCGCTAGGCGGTTCCCGACTGGCCCGATGTTCTCGAGGGGAGCGGCACCGCCGCTCCCCTTTTTCGTGCGCGCCGCCGGTTCCGGCCTTTCGCCGCCCCGCGCAAGCGCCTAAGGCGAAGCTTCCCCGGGGAGCTCGCCCCCGCCGCGCAGGACCACGGCGGGAAACAATGAGCTGAGAGGGACGGCTGGCCCCGTCCGACCCGCTGAACCTGATCCCGTTCACGCGGGCGTAGGGAGGGAGCGGTGGCCCGCTTTCTCCCCTGTGAGGAGAGACGAAATGGCCGACATCCCCGCCCGCACCGAGCTCAAGGTGACCACCGGCCCGATCCGCGGCAGCCGCAAGGTCCATCTCGGTCCCCGGCGAGTCGCGATGCGGCAGGTCGATCTCGAGCCGTCTTGCGGGGAGCCGCCGGTCACCCTCTACGACACCAGCGGCCCCTACACCGATCCCGAGGCCCGCATCGACATCATGGCCGGCCTCCCGGAGCTCCGCGCCCGCTGGATCCGCGAGCGTGGCGACGTCGAGGACGTCACCCAGCGCGAGGTCCGCCCCGAGGACAATGGCCAGCTCGGCCCCGACCGCTCGGGCGGGGTCCAGCCCTTCCCCAACGTCCGCAAGCGCGTCCTTCGCGCCCGGCCCGGCCATAATGTCACCCAGATGCACTATGCCCGCCGCGGCATCATCACGCCCGAGATGGAATATGTCGCGCACCGGGAGAATCTCGGCCGCGAAGCCGCGCTCGGCACCCGTCGCGACGGCGAGAGCTTCGGCGCCGCCATCCCCGATTTCGTGACGCCGGAGTTCGTCCGCGACGAGATCGCCCGCGGCCGCGCGATCATCCCCAACAACATCAACCATCCCGAATCCGAGCCGATGGCGATCGGCCGCAACTTCCTCATCAAGATCAACGCCAATATCGGCAACAGCGCGGTCGCCAGCGACGTCGCGTCCGAGGTCGACAAGATGGTGTGGGCGATCCGCTGGGGCGCCGACACGGTGATGGACCTCTCCACCGGCCGCAACATCCACGACACCCGCGAGTGGATCCTCCGCAACTCGCCTGTGCCGATCGGCACCGTTCCCATCTACCAGGCGCTGGAAAAGGTCGGCGGCATCGCCGAGGACTTGTCGTGGGACATCTTCCGCGACACGCTGATCGAGCAGGCCGAGCAGGGCGTCGACTATTTCACCATCCACGCCGGGGTCCGCCTCCCCTACGTCCCGCTCACCGCTAGGCGAGTCACCGGGATCGTCAGCCGCGGCGGCTCGATCATGGCCAAGTGGTGCCTCGCCCATCACCGCGAGAGCTTCCTCTACGAGCGGTTCGACGAGATCTGCGAGATCATGAAGGCCTACGACATCGCCTTCAGCCTCGGCGACGGCCTCCGTCCCGGTTCGATCGCCGACGCCAACGACGAGGCGCAGTTCGCCGAGCTCTACACGCTGGGCGAACTGACCAAGAAGGCGTGGGAGCACGACTGTCAGGTGATGATCGAGGGCCCCGGCCATGTGCCGATGCACAAGATCAAGGAGAATATGGACAAGCAGCTGGAGAGCTGCGGCGAGGCGCCCTTCTACACTTTGGGGCCGCTCACCACCGACATCGCGCCAGGCTACGACCATATCACCAGCGGGATCGGCGCGGCGATGATCGGCTGGTTCGGCACCGCGATGCTCTGCTACGTCACCCCCAAGGAGCATCTCGGGCTACCCGACCGCGACGACGTCAAGGTCGGCGTCGTCACCTACAAGCTCGCCGCCCATGCCGGGGACCTCGCCAAGGGCCACCCGGCCGCCAAGCTGCGCGACGACGCGCTGAGCCGCGCCCGCTTCGAGTTCCGCTGGCGCGACCAGTTCAACCTGTCGCTCGACCCCGACACCGCCGAGCAGTACCACGACCAGACCCTGCCGGCGGAGGGCGCCAAGACCGCCCACTTCTGCTCGATGTGCGGCCCCAAGTTCTGCTCGATGAAGATCACCCAGGAAGTCCGCGACTTCGCCGCCAAGCAGCAGGACGGCCTCCTCAACTCCTCCCCTGAACTTGCTTCAGGGGAGGTGGACCGCTCGGCGCCGCCGAGTGGTGAAGGGGCCGACACCCCCGCCCCCACGCCGGAAGACGCCGACGCCGGCATGGCCGAGATGAGCCAGCGCTACCGCGACGGCGGCAACGAACTCTACATCGGCGCGGGCGGCCGGGAGCACGACTGAGCATCTCCGACCGCGTTCGGCGCCCGGTTCGCGGGTCCGGCGCCGCTGAGAGGGAAGCCGCGAACAACACCGAGCCCTCGCGGCCCGGGTGAATTGAGCCGGGTGTAGCCCATGGCATGACGGCATGGCTGTCGCTCATCGCCCTTGCCGACCGATGCGGTACGGACCGTTTCGCGTTGCCATCGCTGTGCCCTTCCAGCTCAGCCGCACCCGGGCGTCTGCGACCAGCCGGTCGACCGCGTCATGCACCTCGGCCATGTGCGGTCGCCAGTCCGCCTCGCCACGCGCGGTGGCAAGCGCCCGCGCGGCTTCGCTGGGACAGATGGTGGCGTCCGCCGCCCGATCGGCGAGCAGGGCCATCACCGCCCTGACCGCGGCGTCACTCACCGCACCTCCACCCCCTTCCAGAACGCCACCCGGCCCTCGATCTGCTTCGCCGCGTCCTTCGGTTCGGGGTAGTACCAGACGGCGTCCTTGTTCTCGGCGCCGCCCGCGGCCAGCGTGTAGTAATAGGCCGTCCCCTTCCACGGGCAGACGCTCGTGGTCGCGCTGTCGGTGAGGACTCCGGGGGTCACCGCCTCGATCGGGAAATAGGCATTCCCCTCGACGGTCACGATATCATCGCTCTTGGCGATCAGCGTGTCGTTCCACCATGCCTCGGCCATGCGCCACCTCCTTCGCTCCAGTGCCGCTGTTGGCAACCGGCCCGGCGGGGCATCGTTCCCGGTCAGCGGCAGGGCGGCGAGGCGGAACGCTAGCGGCGCGTCACCCCCGCGCGCTCCAGCTCGGGCCCGAGCCGGCGCGTCAGCCACAGTCCCCACATCCGGAAATCCGCGGCGAGCGACCAGAGCGGGTGGGTGAAGGTCGCCGGGCGGTTCTTCTCGACCAGGAAGTGCGCCGCCCAGGCGAAGCCGTAGCCCGCGACCGGCAGCGCGATCAGCAGCCCCGTGCGTCCCGTCGCCAGCGCCGCGAGGGTGATCGCCACCACCAGGCTGGTCCCGGCATAATGGAGCGCCCGGGTCCGCGGCGAGGCATGCTCGCGCAGGTAGAAGGGCCAGAAGTCGGCGAAGCTGCGGATGCGTCCGGTCATCCCGCCAGGCTGCCCCCGCCGGCGGGCGCTGGCAAGCGGCTTGGCGGCGCCGCTATCCCCGCATCCGCCGGTAGAGCGCCTTCCACGCCCGCTCGCCTTGGGGAAACAGGTCCGGCTCCGGCTTCTCCGGCGTCGCGCCGAGCCGACCCGGGCGGGCGCCGCAACGCGCGCAGCGGAGCCGGGTCCCGAGCTGCCCGAGCTGCGTGCTCCACTGCCGCACCAGACAGAAGCGGTTGAAGCGGGCCGCGTCGATGACGCTGACCTTGTCGCAGGTATGGCATTCGACCCTCAGGTTCGCCTTGCGGCGGACGAGGTCGGACAGGCTGTCGAGCCGAGTGTTGGCGCCCATCCGCAATGAAGAACAGAACAGGAACGATTCGACAAGCCGGGACGATCGGCTGTGGCTCGCCCGCATCACTCCGGGGCGCGTGGGCGCGGGGCGAGTGCATTTCCCGCAACAAAGCCCACATCCCCTCGTTAAAGACCGGCATATGCCCGTCTTGCGTCACGCCTTTCTTGCTGTCCCGCTCGCGCTTTTCGCGGCCCCGTTGTCGTCCGCCACCGTCCAGCCGCAGCTCGATCCGCTACGCTTCTTCGAGGGCCGGACCGAGACCCAGGGCATGGTCAAGGTCATGTTCCACAAACCGTATCGCACGCACAGCATCGGCGTGGGGCGGATCGAGCCCGACGGAAGCCTGACCCTCATTCAGCGGGTCGAGGACGAGGGCAAGCCGGTGCAGGAGCGCCGCTGGCGGGTCCGCCAGATCGGCGTGGACCGCTACAGCGCGGCGATGTCGGAGGCGGTCGGGCCGGTGGACATCGACAAGGTCGGCGACCGCTACCGGTTCCGCTTCACGATGCAGGGCAATCTCAGCGCCGAGCAGCTGATGACCCCGCTGCCGGGCGGGCGGTCCGCCACCAACACGGTCAAGGTCAAGCGCTTCGGTTTGACCGTCGCCACTTCCGACGGGGTCGTGCGCAAGCTCTAGCGCGGCCGGCTTCGCTTCTCTCCACAGATGGTCAGGGGCGGGACCCACCGGATCCCGCCCCACCCCCGACAAGCCCCTAGTGCTGGGTCGACGGCTTCATCTGCCAGCCCTGGTAGCTGCCGAAGCCGCCGGCCAGCATCGAAGACTGCGGTGCTCGCGCCGCCGGGGTGGACGCCGGTCGGCCGAGCGGAACGGCGGGCCGATCAGCCGGGGCCGTCGGGGCCTGCGCGACCTCGCGCGAACGGTCGAGTTCGCCATTGTCCCGCGCCCGCTTGTCCATCGCCGCGGCCTTGCGCAGCCGGTTCTTGAGCGACAGCGAGGGATTGTCCGGCGTCGGCCCACGATAAGCCCGCTGCACGTGCGGCCCGAAGCGCGACAGGTCGAAACCCTCGGGCAGGCTGTCATGATCGGCACCGGCGCTCTCGGGCAGGGCTTGTGCTGCCGCAGCTTCGGCAGGCTGGCGCGACCAGGCCATTGCCGGACGCTCCTCGATCTGCGGCTCGGACCGGGCGAGCCGCGGCTCGGCGACCGGCTCCTGCCACACCGGCTCCGCCGCGACCGGCTCCTCGTCGGCATAGGCGAGATCCTCGGCGCGGCGGCGGCGGCGACGCAGGGCCAGCGCCCCGCCGCCGATCAGCAGCGCGGCGAGCAGCCCGGCCCCGGCGACCTCGGCCGCCGTTCCCGCATCCGTGCCGCCGCTGGTCGACTGAGCGGGCGGAGCGGCGGGCGTCTCGGACACCGCGGCCGGCTCGGGCGCGGGCGGCGCGGCGGCCAGCGGCGGTTGCGCGGGCGCACTCGCCTCGGCGGGCGCCGACGGCGCGGCCGTGCCGGTCTCGGCCGCGGTCCGCGCCGAGCGGCTCGCAGGCGCCGGAGCCGTCGCCGCCGTGCGGGTCACGGTCCGCGTGGTCCGGGTCGCACGGGTGCTGCGGTGAGTCGTCGCGGCGGGAGCGGCCTCGCTGGTCGTCGCGGCGGTGGAGCTGTCCGCCGGCTCGGCCGGGCTGCTGTCCGCCGCCGGCGCGAGCGGATCGCTGGCGGCCGGAGTCGAGGATCCGCTGGTCGGCGGCGGCGGCGACAGGCGAACGGGCGCGGCCTCGCTGGCAGGGGGTGCCGGACTGGGATCCACGGCCTGCGCGGCCACGGGGGTGGAAGAGAGGGCCAAGACCGCGGCGATCGCGGTCAGCCCGGGGTTCAGGCGGGGATGACGGTGCATCATGACGTCACTTACGCGCGGGGGCGCAGGCCGGTTCGCCAGTTAAGGATGGGCCGAGCCGTTACCCGGACGGACTGCACTCCCCGGCCAAAAACAACGACTTAGCTCAATCGCAGTTTAACGATCGCTCATGCGGAACGGTCCCGGCGGCCCTCGCGTTCGCCCCATGCCCCGTGCTTCCCGGAGACATCATGTTCCGCTCGACCAACCCCGCGACCGGGGCCGAAATCGCCACCTATCCCGAACTGACCGCCGCCGAGGTCGAGACGAAGGTCGCCCGCGCGGCTGCCTGCTACCGGCAATGGCGGAACAGCGCCGTCGAGGAGCGGACCGCCCTGCTCGAGCGGATCGCCGAACGGTTCGACTCCGATCGCGAGCGGCTGGCGCGGATGGCGACGGACGAGATGGGAAAGACGCTCGCCGGCGCCCGTGCCGAGGTCGAGAAGTGCGCGGCGGGGTTCCGCCACGCGGCGCAGGAAGGCGCGAAGTGGATCGCGCCGCAGCCGCTTCCCGGCGGGTCGGGCGAGCTTCACTATCGCCCCTTGGGTCCGATCCTGGCCGTGATGCCCTGGAACTTCCCCTACTGGCAGGCGGTCCGCTTCCTGTCAGTGACGATCCTCGCCGGCAACGTCGGCCTGCTCAAGCACGCTAGCATCGTCCAGGGCTGCGCCGGGCTGCTGGAGGAAGCGGTCACCGCCGCCGGCGCCCCCGCCGGCCTGTTCCAGAACCTCGCCATCCGCAGCGGCTCGGTCGCCGGGCTGATCGCCGACGACCGGATCGCGGCGGTGACCCTGACAGGCAGCGAGGCGGCTGGGCGGTCGGTTGCGATCGAGGCCGGCAAGGCGCTCAAGAAGGTCGTGCTCGAGCTGGGCGGGTCCGACCCGTTCATCGTCATGCCCTCGGCCCACCTCGACAAGGCGGTGGCGACCGCCGTCACGGCGCGGGTGCAGAACGCGGGCCAGAGCTGCGTCTGCGGCAAGCGGATGATCGTCCACGCCGATATCTACGATGACTTCGCCGAGCGCTTCACCAAGGCAATGCTCGAGCTGCCGATCGGCGACCCCACCGAGGATTCGATCGTCATGGGTCCGCTGTCGAGCGAGGAGCAGCGCAACACGGTGCTCGACCAGCTCGACGAGGCGAAGTCGTCCGGCGCGACTTTGACCGGCGGAACCAGGCTGGACCGGCCGGGAGCCTGGATGAGCGCGGGGGTGCTGACCGACGTGCCGGTCGACAGCCACCTCATGCAGGAGGAGATCTTCGGGCCGGTCGCCATGCTGTTCCGGGCGCACGACATCGACGAGGCGATCGAGATCGCCAACGCCACACCCTATGGCCTGGGCGGCGCCGTCTTCACCAATGATGCCGGCGAGCAGGCGCGCTTCGTCGCCGACGTCGAGAGCGGAATGCTGGCGGTCAATCAGCTGTTCTCCTCGATCCCCGAGGCGCCGTTCGGCGGAATCAAGCACAGCGGCCACGGCCGCGAGCTCGGCCCGTGGGGCGCGCGCGAGTTCATGAACGTCAAGACGGTGCTGCGGGCGAGCCAGAGCGCGCCCGGCACCGACTAGAAGGAGACCATCTGATGCTCGAACATCTGCCGCATTGGCTCGGCTCGGCCCTGTCCGGGCTTCGCGCCGGCGCCGACAAGCTGACGATCGCCCGGCTGGTCCCGTCGGACGCGGCGACCCTGTCGCTGAGCAGCACCGCCTTCGCGGACGGCGGGCGGATCCCCGACCGCTTCACCGCCGACGGCGAGGGCGTGTCGCCGCCGCTCAGCTGGGGCCCGCCGCCCGCCGGAACGGAGACGCTGCTGCTGATCGTCGAGGACCCGGACGCACCCGCCGCCCGGCCGCTGGTGCATGCGATCGTCGCCGGGCTGCCGCCCGAGGCAGGCGGGATCGCCGAGGGCGGGATCGCCCCCGACGGCGACGGCGACGCGGGCGGCGACACCGGTCGCAACAGCTTCCGGCGCGAAGGCTGGCTGCCGCCCGATCCGCCCAACGGCCATGGCGCCCACCATTATGTCTTCCAGCTGCTCGCGCTCGGCGCCGGGGCCCCGCTCGAGCCGACGCCCGACCGCGGCGACGTCGTCGACGCGCTGCGCGAGCGCCCGATCCTCGCGGCGGGGCTGCTGACCGGCATCTATTCGCGCGGCGAGCCGGCCGACATCGGTCCGCTCGGCGCCGCCGACGACGTGCCGGGCGGCGCGCTGGCCTGATCCGTCAGCGGGTCAGCGGGTCACCGCGCCGACGATCCACACCGCCGACATCGCGAGGACGATGAGGACGAAGCTGATCGCCAGCACCCAGCGGACGACATTTTCCTCACTGCCGCCGCGCACCTGCTCGGGCGAGTAGTGGCGGTCCGTCTCCTTGGCCCTGTCCATGACGAGGCTCCTTCTCGGGTGAGGGGAGCACCATACGCCGGTTCGGGCCGCGGATCAGCCCTTCTTCTGGAGCGCCTTCACCGCCGCGAGGGCGCGGCTGACATGCTCTTTCCAGTCGAGCGCGGAATATGACATCGCCACCCGCCCGTCGGGCGCGATCACATAGGTGGTGCGGTTGGTCATGCTGACGACCGGCAGCTTGACGTCATAATCGCGGATGGTCGCCGAGCTCGCGGTCGCCACCGGGAACTTGCCGCGGCAATGCTCGACCGAGAAGCGCTTGAGCGTCTCGGCGTCGTCGGCGCTCATGCCCAGCACCGTCGCGCCGGCCTTGCGGAAGTCGTCGCTCGCTTCCGAAAAGGCGTGCGCTTCCATGGTGCAGCCGGACGTGAAGGCCTTGGGGTAGAAGTAGAGGACGACCGGTCCCTTGCGGAGCTGGTCGGCGAGGTGGAGGCGGAAGGGTTTGCCGCCGAGCGCCCCCGTGGTCACGAAGTCGGGCGCCTTGGCCCCGACCGGCAGGGCCGCTTCCGCCGCGGTCGCGGTTCCGATCATCGCCAGAGCTACCAGCCAGTTGCGCATTACCCGTCTCCTCCTCGAACCTCCCTTCTCTAGGTGCGAAGAAGCGGGCTGGCCAGCGCCGTAACGGGCGAGCGCGTCAACGCGCGGCGAGCGTCGCGCCGCCGGTGCGGGCGAGCCGGCCGTGCAGCCAGTGACCGGCGCTGCTGAAGCTCAGCTGGGGCACGAACCCGCTCCGCTCGGCGGCCGGCAGCGGACGCTCGGACCGGTCGTCGAGGAGCTGGAAACCCTCGCCGGTGCGGACCAGCAATACCGTGGTCGCTCCCGCCACCTGGTCGTGGCCGATCGTCAGGTAGAGGTTGCGGGGCGACCAGCCCAGCGCCTGCAGCGCCTGCATCTTCAGCACGGCGAGGCAATCGTCGTCGGCATAGCCGGCCTGCAGGGTCTCCGCCGCGGTCGCCCAATATTCGTGCTGGCCCCACACCGTCGCGTCGGACCGCCAGCGCAGCTGCCCCGCTGCCCGCTGCACGAAGGCGAGCTGGGCCGCCGGTTCGAGCCGGCGGGCTGGGGCGACGAAATGCTGCAAGGCGGGCGCGTCGATCCGCCCCGCGAGAACATGGTTCCACAGCTCGGCGTAGCGCTCGGCGCGGACCGGCAGGCCGACCGTCCCGAACACCTCGGGCGCGCGCGCCGCCGGGGTCCCGCGAACGACGAGTGGCGCCTCCTCGGACGGAGACTCAGCCGCGCTCGCCGGTATCGCGTTGCCGGCCAGCGCCAGCAGCGCGGCCGCCTGCCACAGCGATCCTGCCATCTCCCCTCCCCTCGTCCGGGCGGAGAAGGACATGTTCTCAGGGCGCGGAGAAGCCGGGTATTAACGGCAACGTAACGATCATCGCCCAAGCGAACCGTTCACACGCCGAGCCGAGCGAGCGACTTGATCTGCGTCAGCAACCCTCTTTCAGGCAAAGAAAAGGGCGCTCGCGACGATCGCGCGAGCGCCCTTCCGTCGAGATCCGCCGTGCGTGCTGATGGAGCGGCGGACCCTTGGTTACATCTTGTTGGTGGTGGTCGTCGTCGTCGTGTGAGTCGTGCTGGTCGCGCTGTTGCCGTCCATGTCGGCGCCGTTGCGGACCGCATCAGCCTTCATCTCGCCCTGGTTGCGGACGACGTCGGCGGCGTTCTGCGCATTGTCGTTGAGGTTCGAAGCGGCGTTTGACGCATTCGCCTCGATGTTGTCGGCGACGTTCTCGGTGTTCGCCTCGATGTTGTCGGCCTTCTGCTCCTGCGGGCTCTTGTTGCAAGCGGCGAGAGCGATGAGGCCGGCAGCGACAGCGAGCTTGGCGGTGTACTTCATAGTGGAATCCCTTCCCCTCGTTGGTCGGCAGCCCGCGGCGCGCGAATCGCGCCACAACTGTTCCGTGGGCGTATCATCGCACAAGCCCGCGGCTCGGTTCCATGAATTGTTGCTTATTTGAGACGAACGAGGGTGAGCGGATCGCGCTCTCCGGCGAAGAAGCGGTCGAGTGCGCGCCGCAGCGGAGCGCCGCCGTCGGCCGCCTCGAACAAGGTCAGGCTGGAGCGGAGCTTGGTCGCGTCGATGGGCCCGAGCACCCGCTCGATCTCGCGGTCGCGGGGCAGGGCGAGCAGGGCTTCGACGCACTCGTAGAGTCGCGGCCCGAGCAGCGGGTGGCCGAGATAGGCGCGGGCCTCGTCGAGCGAGGCGACCGCATAGGCCTGCGCGGTCGGGCTTCGGCCCAGGCCGGCGAGCTGCGGAAAGATGAACCACATCCAGTGGCTGCGCTTGGCGCCGGCGGCGAGTTCGTCGAGGGCGCGCGGGTAGATTTCGCGCTGCGCCTCGACGAACCGCTCGAGCCGGTGCGGGTCATCCGTCACCGGTCCGACGCCAGCCAGCCGGTCAGGATGTAGAGGAGGATCGTCACCGGGAAGACCAGCGCCGCGACGACCAGGCCGAGGCGGACGAAGAGCGCGTCGACGCCCATCCAGTCGGCGATCCCGGCGCCGACGCCCATGATCTTGGCGTCGCGGCGGTTGAGGAGGAACTTACCGTTCATGTTCTTGGCTTTCTCTGAAGGGTCGGGGCCGGTCAGGCGACGAGCGGCAGCGGGCCGACCGCGGCGCTGACGAACAGCATGGCGGTGATGAAGGCGCCGGCTAGGCTGACGGCGAGCTGACGACCATTGGCGGCGGTGACGAACATTTTGACTTCTCCCTGTCCGTGGCGCCGGACCATCCGGGCCACGACCCTACTTTGCAGGGAACGTGCCAATTGGAAAAAAGCGAGTGTTCTCAGCTTTTCCGAGCGCCAGATGCAAAAAGTGGCGGGAAGACCCGCCACTCCTTAGTGAAAAATCCCAAGCCCTTGCTCAGCTCGACGTGGTGTTGCCCCCGTCGGGGTGGAGCACCTGGGCGGTCATGTAGCTGGAATCCTCGCAGGCCAGGAACAGGAAGGCGGGCGCGACCTCGTTCGGCTGGCCCGGCCGCTTCATCGGCGTGTTCTGCCCGAACTTGGCGACCTTCTCCGGCGGGCTCCCGCCGGCCGGGTTGAGCGGAGTCCAAATGGGGCCGGGCGCCACCGCGTTCACGCGGATCTTCTTCTCGACCAGGTTCAGCGCAAGACTGCGGGTGAAGGCCGTGATCGCGCCCTTGGTCGAGCTGTAGTCGAGCAGCATCGGTGCGCCCGCATACATCGTCTCGGAGGTGCAGTTGACGATCGCCGCCCCCTCCTTGAGGTGCGGCAGCGCGGCCTGGGTCAGGAAGAACATCGAGAAGATGTTGGTCTGGAAGGTCCGCTTGAGCTGCTGCTCGTCGATGTCCTCGAGGTTCTTGTCGGGGTGCTGCTCGCCGGCGTTGTTGACCAGCACGTCGAGCTTGCCGAACGCGTCGATCGTCTGCTGAACCACGCGCTCGCAGAACTGCTTGTCGCCGAGATCCCCGGCGATGGTGATCGCCCGCCGGCCCTCGGCGGTGACGATGTCGCGGGTCTTGTCCGCGTCCTCATGCTCGTTGAGGTAGACGATTACGACATCGGCGCCTTCGCGCGCGAACAGGGAGGCGACCGCCCGGCCGATCCCGCTGTCGGCGCCGGTGACGATCGCCACCTTGTTCTGCAGCCGGCCGGACCCGGCGAAGCGCGGCTCCCACTGCGGCTTGGGGTCGAGCTGGGCCTCGATCCCGGGCTCGCTCCCTTCCTGGATGCGCGGAATGATCGTTTCGGCTTCCTGGCTCATGCTTCCCGTCCTCAGCGGCTGGCGATGACGAGGGGACGCGCCTTGGGTGCCTTGTGTTCCGCCGCCGGGCTCAGCGGCTGGCCGGAGCGACGGCATTCCGCGACGATCGTCGGGAAGTCGAGGTCGGTCGAGTTGGACAGTGCGTCCTGCGTCGCGGCGAGGCAGCTCGCCTGGCTCTCGTACTGGGTGGGGAGCGTGCTGACCTGCTGGCAGGCAGACTGGCCGTCGGAGCAGCCGAGAATGGCAATGACGAAAGCGGCGGGACCCATACTGACCTCCCCGAAGAACTTGCCTTGATAACCGGCAAATTAACGGGCGGTTCCAATCGTTTCGCATCAGGCGATTGCGGGCTTGTCGCGCACTTCCTACCTTGCGGCGATGGCAGCAGCGGCGGGTGAGACGGTCTCGGGGAAGAACGGCGGGTTCAGGGTGCTGTGGCGCTTCCTGCCAATGCTGTGGCCGCGCGGCGCGACCGAGCTCAAGATCCGGGTCGCGGTGGCGTTGGTCCTGGTCCTCGCCGGGCGCGGCGTGCTGTTCGCCATGCCCTTCGCCTACAAGGGCATCATCGACCGGATGAGCGGGCCGCACGCGGCGGTCGGGATCGTGTTCGGGCTGGTCGCCGCCTACACGCTCGCCCGCTTCGGCGGGGTGCTCAGCGACAATCTGCGCAACGCCACCTTCGAGAAGGTCGGGCAGAACGCCGCTCGGCTGCTCAGCGCGCGGGTATTCCGCCACGTCCACTCGCTGTCGCTCCGCTTCCACCTCGAGCGGCGCACCGGCAGCCTGACCAAGATCGTCGAGCGCGGGACCAAGAGCATCGACATGATGCTCTACTTCCTCCTCTTCAACATCGCCCCGACGATCATCGAGCTCGTTGCCACCAGCGTCATCTTCTACGTCAAGTTCGGCTTCGGGCTGGTCGCGGCGACGCTGGTCACGGTCGCCGTCTACATCGTCTTCACCCGCCGCGTGTCGGAATGGCGGAGCAAGCTCCAGCGCGACATGAACGACGTCGACAACAAGGCGATCGGCCGCGCCGTCGACAGCCTGCTCAACTACGAGACGGTGAAATATTTTGGGGCCGAGGAGCGCGAGGCCCGGCGCTACGACGAGGCGATCGGCAGCTTCACCCGCGCCTCGGTCCGCAACGAGGTCAGCCTCGCCTGGCTGAACATCGGGCAGAGCCTCATCACCAACGCGATGATGGCCGGGGCGATGGGGCTGACCGTGTGGGGCTGGAGCCGCGGCCGCTTCACCGCGGGCGACGTGGTGCTGGTCAACAGCCTGCTGCTGCAGCTCTTCCGCCCGCTCGACATGCTCGGCTGGGTCTACCGCTCGATCCGCCAGGGGCTGATCGACATGGAGGCGATGTTCGACCTGCTCGACACGCCGGCCGAGGTGGTCGACGTGCCCGGCGCGCCGACGCTGGCGGTGTCGCGCGGCCATGTCCGCTTCGACGACGTGGTGTTCGGCTACGAGCCCGAGCGGCAGATCCTCAAGGGCGTGACGATCGACGTTCCGGCGGGCACCAGCTGCGCCGTGGTCGGCCCGTCCGGCGCGGGCAAGTCGACCCTCGCACGGCTGCTCTACCGCTTCTACGACCCGCAGTCGGGGCGCATCACCATCGACGGGCAGGACATCGCCGCGGTCCAGCAGAACAGCCTGCGCGCCGCGATCGGGATCGTCCCGCAGGATACGGTGCTGTTCAACGATACGATCGGCTACAACATCGGCTACGGCCGCGAGGGCGCCGGCCAGGCCGAGGTCGAGCGCGCTGCCGAGGGCGCGGCGATCGACGTCTTCATCGCCGCCCTGCCCGACCGCTACGAGGCGATGGTCGGCGAGCGCGGGCTCAAGCTCTCGGGCGGCGAGAAGCAGCGGGTGGCGATCGCCCGCACCCTCCTCAAGAACCCGCCGGTGCTGATCCTCGACGAGGCAACGAGCGCGCTCGACAGCCGGACCGAGGAGGCGATCCAGGACACGCTCGACCGGATCGCGACCAGCCGCACCACCATCACCATCGCGCATCGGCTCTCGACCATCGTCGGCGCGGACCAGATCGTGGTGCTCGACGGCGGCCGGGTCGCCGAACGCGGCACCCACGCCGAGCTGCTCCGGCGCGGCGGCCTCTATGCCGAGCTGTGGGTGCGACAGGCGGCCGAGCGCGAGCTGGAGCAGGCCGCGGAATAGGCGTTCAGCCCTTGCGGGCGAGCTGCGACCAGAGCCGCAGCCCCTCCCGGCGGGTCACCGCGGCGATCGAGCCGGGCGTCAGGTCGGACCTCGCGCTCCCAGGGAACAGGATCGTGGTGACGTCGGCGTCGATCCCGTCGCCCTCGTTGTCGACGCGGCTGCAGACGCCTTTCGAATCCTTGGTCACGCACTGCTCGTTGCCGAGCGCGCGGTGGAGCGCCAGCGAGCCCTCGCCCAGCTTGGCGGCCGGCCCGGTGTCGGCGACGATCACCGGCACGGTCCGGCCGCGGGCAATTACCACGCCGAAGTCGCCGACATGGACTCCGGTCAGCCGTGAGAACTGGCCGTCCGCCTCGCCCGGCCCGAAATCGGGGATGACCGCATAGGGCACCGCGTCGGCATCGACCGGCACCTCGCGCCCGGCGGGGTCGCGCAGCATCAGCGTCGTCCCGCACTGGTCCATCCGCCCATGGTTGGGGCCGCAGGCGAAGGCCGAGCCGTCGAGGTCGACCGCCAACTTGGAGACATAGCCGACCGCGCCGCCCGGCAGCCGCCGCAGAGCGGTCACCCGGTTGGGATCGCCCCGGCAGCCGCGGGTGTAGCGGGACTCGGCGCCGAGGAAGGTGCCGCCCTGGTCGCACAGGTCGAACTGGTGGCGGTAATCCTCGCTGACCGGCTCGCCCGCCGGCAAGGCCACCCCGCGCGGCCACGGTCGTTCCGGCGCCTGGAATGCCGCAGGGGTCGCGCCAGCAAGCACGATCGCGAGCAGGGCCGCAAGCCTCGTCATGTCACCCATCCAGTTGCCGATGAAAACCGGTCAACGCCACACCGGCGGATCGGCCTCGCGTCCGGCCAAATTCCGCCGGTCGAGGTCAGCTTCCCGTCAGGGTTGGCTGCGGCCGGCAAAGCGCTCCCCGACCCTTCATCAGGAAGACTGCCTACGCCGCCGCCGTGCTCCACCCCAGGCGCGGAATGGCGATGCTGCGCTTGCCGGCGAGGTCGACGCGGCTGACGATCAGCTCGCGGCTTTCGATATACTGCAACAGGCGACGGGCGCGGCCGAGGCTGGCAGTGCCGTAGCTCTGGGCGATCGCCTCGTCGCTCGGGGTCGGGGCGCCTTCGCGCGCGGCCTTCGCCAGCAGCAGGAAGGGGCCGAGCATGTCGTCGGGAAGGAGGCGCGCGGTCTCGAGCGCGCCGTCCCAGTCCGCGTCGTCGACCGAATAGAGGCCGGCGCGGGCCATCGACAGGCGGCGGGTGAAGCCGGGCAGGTCGAGCGGCGGCTGGCCGAGCCCGCCCATCCGGCAGCGGATGGTGAAGTCCTGGTAGAGGACGGACGCCGAGCGGCCCGCGCTGTCGGCGTCGGCGACGATGGCGCGCAGAACCTCGGCGACGATCGCCGCGCTTTCCTCGTCCGAGCGCGCCGGCATGGCCGAGGCAGGCGCGGCGGCGCGTGACGCCATGGCGGCGAGCAGCTGCTCCGAGGGCAGCGGCGCCGGCGGCGCGCGGACCGGCTCGGGCGCGGGGGGTGGCTCGTCGCCGCCGGCGAACAGCAGCCCCTGGAGGTCCTCGGCCGGCGCGCTGGGAAGCGGCAGCAGCTTGGGGCTGACCGACCGCGCGAGCGTCTCGACCGGGCCGATCGCGACTTCGAGCGGGCGGCGCGAGATGGCCGGCCCAAGCGCGAGGAAGGTGCCGCGCGGCAGGTCGCGGATCGCCTCGGCCTGGCGCCGCTCCATGCCGAGCAGGTCGGCGGCGCGGGCCATGTCGATGTCGAGGAAGGTCCGCCCCATGAGGAAGTTGGACGCCTCCGCCGCGACATTCTTGGCGAGCTTGGCAAGCCGCTGGGTGGCGACGATCCCGGCCAGCCCGCGCTTGCGGCCGCGGCACATGAGGTTGGTCATGGCGCCGAGCGAGGCGCGGCGGACGTCCTCGGCCACCTCGCCGCCGCCCGACGGCGCAAACAGCTGCGCCTCGTCGACCACCACCAGCGCCGGGTACCAATGGTCGCGCGGGGCGTCGAACAGCGCGGCCAGGAATGCCGCGGCGCAGCGCATCTGCCCTTCGGCCTCCAGCCCCTCGAGGCTGAGGACCAGGCTGGCGCGATGCTCGCGGACCCGCGCGGCGAGCCGCTGGATCTCGCCGACGCCATGGTCCGCCGCCTCGACGGCGACATGGCCGTAGCGGTCGGCCAGCGTGACGAAGTCGCCCTCCGGATCGATCACGATCTGCTGCACCTGCCCGGCGCTCTTCTCGAGCAGCCGGCGCAGCAGGTGCGACTTGCCGGACCCCGAATTGCCCTGCACCAGCAGGCGGGTCGCCAGCAGTTCCTCAAGGTCGATCGAGACGGCCTGCCCCCCTGGACCCGCTCCCATGTCCACGCGTACGGTCATCGGGCTCGGTTTGGCGTTCGCGGCCTTGCACCGCAAGGCCCATGACCACAAAGAGCCGTCTTAGTGACCGACCCGCATCAGATCCTCCGCAACGTCTTCGGCTTCAACGACTTTCGCGGCGTTCAGGCCGAGGTGGTCGGGCGCGTGCTGGCGGGCGAGCACACCCTCGCCGTCATGCCGACCGGCGCGGGCAAGTCGCTCTGCTACCAGCTTCCGGCGCTCGCCCGCGCAGGCACGGCGCTGGTCGTCTCGCCGCTCATCGCGCTGATGCACGACCAGATCCGCTCGGCCGAGGCGCTGGGGATCCGCGCCGCCTCGCTGACCAGCGCCGACAGCGATCGCGCCGAGGTCGAGCGGCGGTTCCGCGCGGGCGAACTCGACCTCCTCTACGTCGCGCCGGAGCGGGCCAACACGCCCGGCTTCCAGCGGCTGGTCAGCGGCGCGCGGCTGGCGCTGATCGCGATCGACGAGGCGCATTGCGTCAGCGAATGGGGGCACGACTTCCGCCCCGACTATCGCCAGCTTCGCGGCCTCTTGGACCGTTTTCGCGACGTGCCCCGCCTGGCGCTGACCGCGACCGCCGACCAGCGGACTCGCGAGGATATCCTCGATCAGCTCGGGATCCCGGCCGAGGGGCTGATCGTCGCCGGCTTCGACCGGCCCAACATCCGCTACTCGATCCGCCCGCGCGACCAGGTTGGGGCGCAGCTCAAGGGCCTGCTGGCGACCGTGCCCGGGCCGGGGATCGTCTACGCGCCGAGCCGCGACAAGGCGGAGCGGATCGCGGAAGGGATCGCCGGGTCGGGCCGCCCGGCGCGCGCCTATCACGCCGGGCTCGAGCCGCAGGTCCGGCAGCGCAACCAGGCCGATTTCGTCGCCTCGGAAGAGATGGTGATGGCGGCGACGGTCGCGTTCGGGATGGGCATCGACAAGCCCGACGTCCGGCTGGTCGCGCATGCCGGCATCCCCAAGTCGATCGAGAGCTATTATCAGGAGACCGGCCGCGCCGGGCGCGACGGCGACCCAGCCGAGGCGGTGCTGTTCTGGTCGGCGAGCGACTTCGCCAACGCCCGGCGGCGGATCGAGACCGAGGTCCCGGCCGAGCGCCAGGCCGGCGAGCGCGAGCGGCTGAACGCACTGGCGGCGCTGGTCGAGACCGCCGGCTGCCGCCGCGCCGTCCTCCTCCGCCACTTCGGCGAAACTCCGCCCGAGACGTGCGGCAACTGCGACAACTGCCTCGAGCCGCCGCAGACGATCGACGTGACCGAAGTCGCGCGCAAGCTGCTGTCGGCGGCGTTCCGGACCGAGATGCGGTTCGGGGTCGGCCATCTGACCGCGGTGCTCGGCGGCGACGACAACGAGAAGGTGCGCGGGTTCGGGCACGACCGGCTGAGCGTGTTCGGCATCTGCTCGCCCGACGAGCTGGCGCTGCTCAAGCCGGTGTCGCGCCACCTGATCGCCGCCGATGCGCTGCGCGCGGACGCTTACGGCGGCCTGAGCTTCGGGCCGGGCGCCAAGGCGATCCTCAAGGGCGAGAAGGATGTGCGGATCGCCGTCCCGCCGCCGCGCCAGCGCCGCCGCCGCGGCTCGAGCGAGGCCAATCCCGTCGGCGACCCGCTGTTCGAGGCGCTCCGGCAGAAGCGTCGCGCCCTGGCGACGGAGGCCGGGGTACCCCCCTATGTGATCTTCCACGACAGCGTGCTGCGCGAGATCGCGGCGGCCCGGCCGGCCAGCCTCGCCGCGCTCGGACAGATCAGCGGCGTAGGCGCGGCCAAGCTCGACCGCTACGGCCGGGCGATTCTGGAGACCGTTGCCGAGGCCGGCTAAGCCCCTGTCCGCGCACGGGAAAACATTCAGGCTTGCGTAAGCCGCGCGGGCGTTGGAGAGGTCCGACCGTTCGTCATCGTCGGAGTGTTCATGACCCGTACCCTGTTGCTCGGTGCCGCGCTGGTGGCGCTGGCCGCCCCCGCTCAAGCCGTCGTCCCCGCCCTCGCCGGCAGCTCGGCCGGCCTGCCCGCAAGCAATCCCTTCGCAAAGACGAGCAGCCTTCCCTACGAGGCGCCGCGCTTCGACCAGATCAGGGACGGCGACTATGAGCCGGCGATCCGCGCGGGCATCGCCGAGCAGCGCCGCGAGGTGCTCGCCATCGCCAACAACCCCGCACCGCCGACCTTTGCCAACACGCTGGTGGCGATGGAGCGGTCGGGCGCGCTGCTCGAGCGGACCCAGCTCGCCTTCTCCGCCGTGTCGGGCGCCAACACCGACGACGCGCTGCAGGCGGTCGACACCCACACCGCGCCGCTGCTCGCCGCGCACCGCGACTTCATCTATCTCAACCCCAAGCTGTTCCAGCGCGTGCAGACGCTCTACGCCAGGCGGGCGAGCCTCGGGCTCAACCCCGAGCAGGCGCGGCTGCTGCAGGTCCAGTACGACCAGTTCATCCAGGCCGGCGCCAAGCTGTCGCCCGCCAAGCAGGCGCAGCTGAAGGCGCTCAACCTCCGCCTCGGCACGCTCGAGAGCAAATATACCCAGACCCTGCTCGCCGCCGCCAAGGCGGGCGCCTACCATACCACCGACCGCGCCGCGCTGGCCGGGCTCGGCGACGACCAGCTCGCCGCCGCGGCCGAGGCGGCCAAGGCGCGCGGGATGCAGGGCTATGTCATCCCGCTGCAGAACACGACGCAGCAGCCGCTGCTCTCCTCGCTGACCAATCGCGCGACCCGCGAAGCGATCTACAAGGCGTCGATCGACCGCGCATCGCACGGCGATGCCAACGACACCCGCGCGATGATCGCGCAGATCGCCCAGCTCCGCGCGCAGAAGGCGGCGCTGCTCGGCTTCCCGAGCTGGGCCGCCTACAAGCTCACCGACCAGATGGCGAAGACGCCCGAGAAGGCGATCGGCTTCGTCGAGGGGCTCGCCCCGGCGACCGCCGCCAAGGAACGCGCCGAGCACGCCGACCTCGACGCCATGATCAAGGCCGAGGGCGGCAACTTTACCGCCCAGCCGTGGGACTGGGACTATTATGCCGAGAAGGTCCGGGCGCAGCGCTACGCGCTCGATGATTCGGCGCTGAAGCCCTATTTCGAGATCCACAAGGTGCTGACCGACGGCGTCTTCTACGCCGCCAACCAGCTCTACGGGCTGACCTTCAAGGCGCGGACCGACATCCCGACCTGGAACCCGGACATGATGGTCTACGAGGTGTTCGAGGAGAGCGGGAAGCCGCTCGGGCTCATGTACTTCGATTATTGGAAGCGCGATAACAAGTCGGGCGGGGCGTGGATGTCCAACCTCGTCCAGCAGAGCGACCTGCGCGGGACCCGGCCGGTCATCTACAATGTCGCCAACTTCACCAAGCCGGCGCCGGGCAAGCCCGCGCTGATCAGCTTCGACGACGTGACGACCATGTTCCACGAGTTCGGCCATGCGCTGCACGGCCTGTTCGCGGCGCAGACCTATCCGACCCTGTCGGGCACCAACGTCGCCCGCGACTTCGTCGAGTTCCCCTCGCAGTTCAACGAGAACTGGGCGCTCGATCCCAAGGTGCTGCCGCACTATGCGGTCCACTACCAGACCGGGCAGGCGCTCCCGCAAGACCTCATCGACAAGATCAAGAAGTCGCGCACCTTCAACCAGGGCTATGCGCTTGGCGAGGCGGTGACCGCGGCGCGGATGGACCTGGCCTGGCACTCGCTGCCGGCGAGCGCGCCGCTGCAGAACGCCGACCGGTTCGAGGCCGACGCGCTGGCCAGGAGCGGCTTCGCGACCGACCTCGTCCCGCCGCGCTACCGCTCGCCCTATTTCCTCCACATCTGGAGCAACGGCTATTCGGCCGGCTACTACGCCTATGCGTGGACCGAGATGCTCGACCATGACGCCTTCGCCTGGTTCCAGGCGCACGGCGGCCTGACCCGCGCCAACGGCCAGCGCTTCCGCGATATGGTGCTGAGCCGCGGCAACACGATGGACCTCGTCACCATGTACCGCGACTTCGCCGGGCATGACCCGAGCCTCCAGCCGATGCTCGAGTTCCGGGGGCTTGCGGGACCGACCACAGCCGCGCGATAAGGAGTCATGTTCCGGCAGCTCGACGAGAAGACGATGGTCAGCGGGCAGATCGCGCCCGCCGACATGGCCGAGGCCCAGCGACTCGGAGTGACCCTGATCGTCAACAACCGGCCGGACAACGAAGACCCGGGCCAGCCGCTCAGCGCCGACCTCGAGGAGGCGGCGCGGGCGGCGGGCCTGGAATATCGCCACGTTCCGATCGCCCGCGGCATGGGCCCGACCGATGTCGAGCAGATGCGCGAGGCGATCCATTCGGCGGGCGAGGGCAAGCTGCTCGCCTTCTGCCGCTCGGGCAACCGCTCGACCCTCGCCTGGGCGGTCGCCCGCTCGGAAGACGGGGTGGCGCGCGACGAGCTGGAGCGCTGCGCCGAGGGCGCCGGCTTCAGCCTGGCCCCGGTAAGCCACCTTCTCTGAGCACGGAGCGGGCGAGGTCGAGATCCTCGTCCAGCACCATCAGCCGCACCGGGATCAGCCCCGCCGGCCCGTAGAACCCCGCCATTCCCTCGTCGAACAGCACCACGTCGATCATCGCCGACTCGAGCGCGAGCCGGGCGAGGTCCGCCTCGATCTGCGAGGGAAAGCGGGCGAGCTCGACCAGTGCCATCAGAATGGCTCAGGGCTGCCCGCCGCCCGCTCCTCCTCGGTCGGCACGCGGCCAAGCATCACATTGCGATGGGGGAAGCGGCCGAACCGCTCGACAATGTCGCGGTGGCGCCGGGCATAGTCGAGCTGCCGCGGTTCGCCGAGCCGGGCGAACAGCAGCAGCGAACGGCGCTGGTCGTCGCGCTTCTCGCTATGCTCGAACGGCATGTAGAGGAAGGTCCGCCGCTCGGGCGCGAGCCGCTCGTCCAGCCCGTGGTCGACCGCGCCGGCGGCGATCGCCCGCGCCAGCAGGTCGGTCGAGAACTGCTCGGCGTGGCCGCGGAACATGTTGCGCGGCAGCTGGTCGAACAGGATCGCGCCGGCGAGTGCCTGGTCGGGCGTGGCCAGGAACTCCTCCGCCGGCTGCTGGCGAAGCGCCGTCCACCAACCCTCGAACCGCGCCCTGATCTCGGCGTCGAGCTCGGGATCGCCGCTCCAGTGCTGCTCGTCCGAGAGGCCGAACCAGAAGGTCAGGAGCTGCTCCGCCCAGTCCGGCGGAACGCCCTCGGGAAGGATCAAGCGGCGGTCCCGCCGACCGTCAGCCCCTCGACCAGCAGGGTCGGCTGGCCGACCCCGGCGGGAACCGACTGGCCGCCCTTGCCGCAGATGCCGACCCCCTCGTCGAGCGCGAGGTCGTTGCCGATGCCCTTGACCCGGGTCAGCACGCTCGGTCCGTCGCCGATCAGGGTCGCGCCCTTGACCGGCTCGGCGAGCTTGCCGCCGCGGATCCGGTAGGCCTCGGTGCAGGAGAAGACGAACTTGCCGCTGGTGATGTCGACCTGGCCGCCGCCGAAGCTCTTGGCGTAGATGCCGTTCGGCACGCGCGCGACCAGTTCCTCGGGATCGTCGCTCCCGCCGAGCATGAAGGTGTTGGTCATCCGCGGCATCGGCGCATGCGCGAAGCTCTCGCGGCGGCCGTTCCCGGTCGGTGCCATGCCCATCAGCCGGGCATTCAGCCGGTCCTGCAGATAGCCCTTGAGGATCCCGTCCTCGATCAGCACGGTGCGCCCGGTCGGCGTGCCCTCGTCGTCGATGGTCAGCGAGCCGCGGCGGTCGTGGATCGCGCCTTCGTCGATCACCGTCACGCCGGGCGCGGCGACCCGCTCGCCGAGCCGGCCGGAGAAGGCGCTGGTCTTCTTGCGGTTGAAGTCGCCCTCCAGCCCGTGCCCGACCGCCTCGTGGAGCAGGACCCCGGGCCAGCCGGGACCGCAGACGACCGTCATCTCGCCCGCCGGCGCGGCGACGCTCTCGAGGTTTACCAGCGCCTGCGCCAGCGCGACGTCGATCGCCCGGTTCCAGGTCACCGGCTCGAACAGCTGGTCGTAGAGGTAGCGCCCGCCGAGCCCGTGGAAGCCGGTCTCGCGCCGGTCGCCCTGCTTGGCGACGATCGAGACGCTGAGCCGCACCAGCGGGCGGACGTCGGTGGCGACGAAGCCGTCGGCGCGGACGATCTCGACCACGCTCCAGCTGCCGGTGAGCGTCACGCTGACCTGCGCCACGCGCGGGTCGCGGGCGCGGGCCGCGGCGTCGATCTGCTGGCACAGCGCAACCTTGTCGGCGAACGGGATGGCCGAGAGCGGGTCGGCGGCGCCGTACATCGCCTGGTTGGTCCGCGGCGGCGGCGGCGCGGCCGCGCCCTTGGCGGGGTCGAGCAGCTGGAGCGTTGCCGCCGCCCGCTCGATCGCCGCAGCGCTGATCTCGCTGGCGTGGGAGAAGGCGGTGGTCTCGCCCGACACGCCGCGCAGCCCGAACCCCGAGCCGCTGTTGTAGTCGGCGGTCTTCAGCCGGCCGTCGTCGAACCCGAAGGCCTCGCTGACGCGGTACTGGAGGTAGAGCTCGCCGTCGTCGTGCCGCTCGAGGTGGCGGGCGGCGAGCCGCTGCGCCTCGGCGGGATCGAGCGTGCGGTAGAGGAAGCCGCGCGGGTCGGCGGCGCTCACGCGGCTTCGGCCGAGCCGGAGTCGGCGGGCCCGCCCGCCAGCACGTAGCGGCGGTCGCAATAGCCGCATTCGACGAAACCCTTCTCGTCGATGCGGAGATAGACCCGCGGGTGGCCGAGCGCGGGGCTGATCTCCCCCGCGCCGTCGCAGGCGACGACGTTGGTGCGGACGATGATGGTTTCGGGCGGCGGGATATCCATCCCGCTCAAGTAGCGGTTCGGGCCCCGCGCTTCAACGCGGCCGCGTCAGGGATATTGGACGGTGACGTCGAACGTCCCGCTGTAGAGCCCCTCGACCTGGTTGGCGGCGACGTTGAGCGTGCCCCCCACCCGGAAGGTGAAGACCTGCCGCGCCGCCAGCACGCGCTTGCTGGTGCCCTCGACGGTGAAGTTGCTGACCGTCATCGTCTCGGTCCCGCCCTGGCGGGTGAGGGTGACCGAGCCGACCGGAACCTTGATGTTGACCACCGAGCTGGAGACGGTCGCGCCCTGGAACTGCGCCGCGTGCGGAGTCCCGCTGACCGCGACCACCCCGCCGGTCGTCGTCATCGTGTTGCTGTTGGGGTCGATGACCGCGGTCCCCGCCGCCGGCGCGGCGAGCATGGCGAAGTCCATGTCGTCGAGCTTGAAGAAGGTGAGCGGCTTGATCAGCAGCGCGTTGGCGGTCGCCGGCGGGTTGGCGGCGACCCGGGCCGCCGTCGCGGGGCTCGCGGCGGACAGCAGCGAGGCGGCGACGAACGCAAAAGGCAGGGAGAGACGCATGCGGCGCTTTGCTTAAGCTGGTTAAGCTCAAATCCACCCTACCGATCAGGGTTAACACCGCGGTAAGCCTTCCGCCTTTGCGCGCGCTGGCGGCGCTCGCTATGCGCTTGCCCCATGACCAGCGACAGCGCCGCCATCCGCATCGAGGGCCTCGGCAAGACCTACACGAGCAAGGGCGCGCCGGTGAAGCGCGCGCTCGACGACATCAACCTGGAGATCCCGCGCGGACGCATCTTCGGGCTGCTCGGCCCCAACGGCGCGGGCAAGTCGACGATGATCAACATCATGGCCGGGCTGGTCATGAAGACCGAGGGCAAGGTCTCGATCTGGGGCTTCGACATCGACCAGCACCCGCGCAACGCCAAGCTGTCGATCGGCATCGTCCCGCAGGAAATCCTCTTTGACCCCTTCTTCACCCCGCGCGAGGCGCTGGAGATCCAGGCCGGGCTCTACGGCGTCCCCAAGGCCGAGCGGCAGAGCGACGCGCTGCTTGCCGCGATGCACCTCACCGACAAGGCCAACGCCTACGCCCGGACCCTGTCGGGCGGCATGAAACGCCGGCTGCTGGTGGCCAAGGCGATGGTCCATTCCCCGCCGATCCTCGTCCTCGACGAGCCCACCGCCGGGGTCGACATCGAGCTCCGCCAGCAGCTGTGGGACTATGTGAAGCGGCTCAACCAGGAGGGGGTGACGGTTGTCCTCACCACCCACTACCTCGAGGAAGCCGAGCAGCTCTGCGACCGGATCGCCATCATCAACCACGGCCGGGTCGTCGCCAACGAGCCGACTCGCGAGCTGGTCGGCCGCGCCCAGTCCAAGAATGTGGTGGTGACGGTCGACCGCGATCTCACGCAGGTCCCCGAGAACCGCTGCTTCGACAAGATCGAGCTGCTCGGCGAGCGACAGGTGGCGATCACCTACGCCAAGGACCGGGTCAACGCCGGCGAGGTGCTCGCCGCGCTGACCGGCGCCGGGCTGCAGATCGTCGACGTCTCGACCCGCGATCCCGACCTCGAGGACGTGTTCCTCGAGCTCACGCGGGGCGAGGCGGCGTGAGCCTCGACTTCGACGTCCTCATCGTCGGCAGCGGCGCGGCTGGCCTCACCGCCGCCCTGAACCTCGCCCCCAACCGGCGCGTCGGAGTGATTGCCAAGGGCGCGCTCGGCGAGGGCGCGACTGGCTGGGCGCAGGGCGGGATCGCCGCGGTGCTCGAGGAAGGCGACAGTTTCGAGGCGCACGTCCGCGACACGATGATCGCCGGCGCCGGGCTCAACAACTTGGGCGTGGTCGAGCAGGTGGTCGGCGAGGCGCCGGCCGCGATCCAGCGGCTGATCGAGCTCGGCGTTCCCTTCGCCGAGGAGGCCGGCGCGCTCCACCTGACCCGCGAGGGCGGGCACAGCCACCGCCGGATCGTCCATGTCGCCGACGCCACCGGCCATGCCGTCCAGCAGGCGCTCGAAAAGGCGGCGGTCGCCCACCCGAACATCACGCTGGTTCCCGACATGGTCGCGATCGACCTCGTCACCGGGCGCCATGCGACGAGCTTCTCGACCAGCGGCGCGGTGCACGGCCTCTACGCCTACAACCGCAAGACCCGCCGGGTGGAGACGCTGACCGCCCGCGCGACGATCCTCGCCAGCGGCGGAGCGGGGCGCGCCTATCTCTATTCGACCGCTCCGCGCGGGGCGACCGGCGACGGCATCGCCATGGCGTGGCGGGCGGGCTGCCGGGTCTCCAACATGGAGATGATGCAGTTCCATCCGACCTGCCTCTACAATCTTGCAGTCAAGAACTTCCTGATCACCGAGGCGGTCCGCGGCGAAGGCGGCCAGCTCAAGCTCCCGACCACCGGCGAGCGCTTCATGCCGCGCTTCGACGAGCGGGCCGAGCTCGCCCCGCGCGACGTGGTCGCCCGCGCCATCGACCACGAGATCAAGCGGCTCGGGCTCGACTATGTCCACCTCGACATCAGCCACCGCGAGCCCGACTTCGTCCGCGGCCACTTCCCCAACATCTACGACAAGCTGATGGGGCTGGGCATCGACATCACCCGCCAGCCGATCCCCGTCGTCCCGGCCCAGCACTATACCTGCGGCGGGGTGCTGGTGGACCCGCACGGCTGCACCGACGCGCCCGGGCTCTACGCCGCGGGCGAGGTGACCCAGTCGGGGCTTCACGGGGCCAACCGGCTCGCCTCCAACTCGCTGCTCGAGTGCCTCGTCTTCGGCGAGGCGGCCGCGCAGCACATCGACGCGCACTGGGATTCGCTTCCGGCGGTGCCGGCGATCCGCGAGTGGGACGAAAGCCGGGTCACCAACAGCGACGAGGAGGTCGTCATCCAGCAGTGCTGGGGCGAGATCCGCCGCTTCATGTGGAACTTCGTCGGGATCGTCCGCACCACCAAGCGGCTCGAGCGGGCCAAGCACCGCATCGACATGCTGCGGCAGGAAGTGCGCGACTATTACGCCCATTTCCGCGTGACGCCCGACCTGATCGAGCTGCGCAACCTGGTCGAGGTCGCCGACCTCATCATCCGCTCGGCCCTCAGCCGCCACGAGAGCCGCGGCCTCCACTACGTTCTCGACTACCCCCGCACGCTTCCCGAAGCCGTCGACACGGTGCTGGTACCCTAGCGGCGGCGCTCAGTTCGGCTCGTCCGCTTCCTCGATATCGCTGCCCGGCTCCTCGCCCGGCTTGTAGGTCGGGGCCATCGGCGGGAGCAGGTAGACGAGCGTGGCGGCGGCGACGAGCGCGATCCCGACCCGCCACTCGGCGACGGTGGCGACGATCGCGCCGGTCAGGCAGCACAGCGTGGTCAGGCCGTATTTGATGCTCGTCCGCCGGACGAAACCGTGGTCGAGACGGGGGTCGAGCAGGCCGCGGGTCGAGCCGTAGAACCAGCGGACCAGCCAGACCAGCGCGGGAAAGGTCAGCACCCAGGCGTAGACGATCGCCCCGGTCGCCGCGTTCGCCGGGTCGCCGAGATGGTCGATGAACGGCCGCGCCGGGAAGGGCGTGATGCTGACCGTGCCGAGGAACAGCAGGGTCAGCAGATTGAAGAAATGATCGGTCTTGCGCCACAGCTTGCCGCTGAAGTGCGAATAGGCCCAGTAGACGCCGATCACGACGAAGCTCATCGCGTAGGCCAGGAACTGCGGGCCGAGCTCGAGGAACTGGTCCTTCAGCGTGCCGCGGGACGGCTCGGGCAGGTGGAGGTCGAGCACGGGGAGGGTGATGGCGATCGCCAACACCGCGTCGCTGAACGCCTCCGCCCGGTCCGTCTTTCGTTCGCTGCCGCTGCCGTCCAGCATGGTCCCTCTGCCGTCACCTGAAGGGGTAAGCGCCTCCGGTGGTCGTTGGTTGCGACCGGCGGTCCGGCCGGCGCGGCGCAGGGGCGCCGGGATCAGCGCAGCTTGGCGATCTTGATCCCGTCCTGCTTGGCCCGCGCCTGGGTCGACTCCTCGCTTCGGGTCAGCGCCTTGGCGATCGCCTTCAGCCCCATGCCCTTGGCCGCCAGCCGCCTGAGCTTGTCCAGCTCCTCGGGCGTCCAGGCCTGTTTGTGACGTTCGAACTTCTCAGCCATGGCGCCACTGACGGCCTTTACGCGGCGAGAGCAAGCGCAAAGCGTCGGCCGGCGCGCGTTTGCACCGGCGCGGAAAGTCGGACAGGTTGGCGTCATGGGGGTCGAACAAGCGCCGGCGGCGACCGGGACAGGCGGTTTGTCGCGGCTGTGGGCGACGCTCGCCTGGCTCGCGCCGCTGCTCTGCGTCGCCTTCGGCCTGCTCTGCCTGCTGCTCGTGGTGGGTCCCGGAGACGGCACCTGGATGCTCTATGGCGAGCAGATGGCCGCGGGGCGGCGGATCTACTCCGACCTCGAGCTCCACCAGCAGCCCCTGTTCCCGCTGGTCGCCGAGGCGGCGGCGAACTGGCTTCCGGCGGGGCTGTACGGGCAGAAGCTGCCGTTCGTCGCCGTTTTGCTGGCGGAAGTCTGGCTGATCGCCGCGATCGCGCGCCGGGTCAGCCGCTCCCCGCTGCAGGCGGCGATCCTCACCCTCGCGCTCTTCTTCACTGCCATCCACTTCGAAGCGTCGCGCTTCGACGACTATCATGCGCTGGCCGAGACGCTGGTGCTGGCGTCGCTGCTGCTGTCCCTGCGCTTCCTCCATGACGAGATCGGCGAGCGCGGATTCGCGCTGGCGCAGGGGGCGCTTACCGCGCTGGCGCTGCTCACCCGGATCAACGAGGGGCTGGCGGTCGGCGGCGCGGTCGCGGTGATCCTGGTGGTTCGGCAGGGATGGTCGACGCGGCTGCTGCGCTCCGTCCTGCTGGGACTCGCCGGGTTCGCCGGGGTGCTTCTGCTGTGCCTGCTGCTGGTCGACGAGACCCCGGCGACCTGGTTCGACCTGACCATCCGCCAGGCTTCCTCGGCCAAGGGCGGCGGCTCGCTTCTGCTGACTCCGCCGCGGCTGCTCGACAGCGCCGCCCGCTTCCTCCTGCCGCACCGGCTCAAGCCACTGCTTCTCGGCGGGCTCGCCTGTGTCCTGCTCGGCGGCTTGCTGCGGGCGGCGGTGCGCCGGGCGGGCTCGCGCCGCGCGGCGCAGGTCGCGGTGCTCGTCGCCGGGCTGTTCTGGTTCGTGCTGCTGATCGCCTATCCGCCCGACCCGTTCGTCCCGCTGCTCGCCGGCGGATTTCTCCTGTGCCTCGCGGGGTTCCTGGCCGGGCTCGCGGCGGCGACGCTGCGGCCCCGCCCGTCCTGGCCTACCGGCGCCGCGCTGCTGCTGCTGTCCTACGCCGTGCTGCTGTTCCTGACCGGCGGGCTCAGCACCGGCGGCGATTTCCACGGGCTCTACTTTCCTCTCGCGGTGGCGCTGGTTCCGGCGACCCTGGCGCTGCGGCCGGCCGATCCCGCCTATGGGGCCGGCTGGTCGGCGCTGCTGGCGCTGATGGCGGCGAGCGGGTTAAGCTACCGCGTCGACAACCCCTTCAGCTGGCTAACCTACCAACTCCCACCCCTGCTCTCCAGCGAAGTCCTGGCGAACGATGCGCGGAATGGGCCGCATTACTTGCCTCGGCCGGTGCTGGAGCTGGTCGAGCCAGTCTGCCGGACCGTTCGGCCCGGGCAAGCGATGCTCTCGCTGCCCTATTCCTTCGCCAATTATTACTGCCGGATCCCGCTGTGGCACGGCGTCGTCCAGACCTTTTTCGACACCTCCACGGCCACCCAGATCCGCGAAATCGAGCAGGGACTGATCTCCGCGCCGCCACCGTACATCTTCTACCAGCGGCAGCTCGCGGTGCTGGAACTGCACGAGCGGATCTTCAACCAGGGTCGACCCCTGCCGCACCGCCGGCTCGACGCGCTGATCGTCGGGAAGGTGCGGTCGGGAGCGTGGCGGGTCGTCTATCGATCGAGCGCCTTCCCGCCGTCAAAATGGTACCTGATCGACACTCGACCCGCCGGTCGCTGATCCGAATGACGGAGCCCGGTCATGGCAAGTGTGCGGCTTCCGTCAGACCGGCGCCCAGCGGCTGGCGACCACTCTGTCCCGGAACAGGCTCAGCGCGGGAGGGACCAGCAGCCGAACCGCCGCGGGCCCGAGGCCGGCGATCAAGGCCGGGCACGCGTGCGCCAGCCCCCTGAATCCCTCCATGCTGGCAAGCGCGGCGAAGGATCGCTACATCGGCCGCTTCATGCCTGACGCCCAGCCCCACCTCTACCTCGTCGACGGGTCGAGCTACATCTTCCGCGCCTACCACCGGCTGCCGCCGCTGACGAACCGCCATGGCCAGCCGGCCGGCGCCGTCTACGGTTACACCGCCATGCTGTGGAAGCTGGCCGACGGGCTGGCCAAGGCCGAGGGACCGACCCACATGGCGGTGATCCTCGATGCGTCGGAGTCGACCTTCCGCAACCAGCTGTACGACCAGTACAAGGCGCACCGGCCGCCGCCGCCCGAGGATCTCGTCCCGCAATTTCCGCTGATCCGCACCGCCACCCGCGCCTTCTCGCTGCCGTGCATCGAGGAGAATGGGCTGGAGGCGGACGACATCATCGCCTGCTACGTCACCGCGGCGAAGAAGGCGGGATGGAAGGTCACCATCGTCAGTTCCGACAAGGACCTGATGCAGCTGATCGAGGACGGCGTGGTCGACATGCTCGACACGATGAACGACCGCCGGATCGGCATCGCCGAGGTCCACGACAAGTTCGGCGTCCCGCCCGAGAAGGTCGGCGACGTGCTGGCGCTGATGGGCGACAGCGTCGACAATGTCCCCGGCGTGCCGGGGATCGGCCCCAAGACCGCGACCCAGCTCGTCCAGCAGTACGGCGACCTTGAGACGGTCCTCGCCTCGACCGAGGAGATCAAGAAGCCCAAGCTCAAGCAGTCGCTGATCGACCATGCCGGCAACGCCCGGCTGAGCCGCGAGCTGGTCCGGCTGGTTTGCGACCATCCGCTGCCGCAGCCGCTCGACGAGCTGGTGCTCGACGGCATCCCGCCCGATCCGCTGCGTGCCTTTCTCGAGGACCAGGGCTTCAAGACGCTGTTGAACCGGATGGTCGGGAACGGCGCCAACGGCGGCGCCCAGCGCAGCGGAGCAGTGGTTCTGAACCCGGTGGTGGCGAGCGCCCCGCCGCCGCCCGAGCCGACCACGTTTGATCGCTCGCGCTACGAGACGGTGACCGACGAAGCGACGCTCGACCGCTGGATCGCCGAGGCCCGCGCGAACGGCGTGGTCGCGCTCGACACCGAGACCGACTGCATCGACTGCGTGGTGGCGAAGCTGGTCGGGGTGAGCCTCGCGACCGCCCCGGGCCAGGCCTGCTACATTCCCGTCGGCCATGGCGGCGGCGACCTGCTGAGCGAGGCGCCGCAGCAGCTGCCGATGGCGCTGGTGATGGAGCGTCTGAAGCCGCTCCTCGAGGATCCGGCGGTGCTCAAGGTCGGGCACAACTTCAAGTTCGACTGGACGATGTTCGCCAAGGCCGGGGTCGAGGTGGCGCCGCTCGACGACACGCTGGTGATGAGCTTCGACCTCGACGCCGGACGCAACCCGCACGGGCTGGACGAGCTCGCCAAGCTCCACTTCGAGCATCAGTGCCTGAGCTTCAAGGAGGTCTGCGGCAGCGGTCGCAACCAGTGCACCTTCGACCAGGTGCCGCTGGACCGCGCCACCGAATACGCCGGCGAGGACGCCGACGTGACGTTCCGCCTATGGCAGCGCCTAAAGCCGCGGCTGGCGGCGGAGCGGGTGACCCGGGTCTACGAGCTGGTCGACCGGCCGCTCGTCCCGACCATCGCGCGGATGGAGCGGCGCGGCGTCAAGGTCGACCGCGACTATCTCGCCGACCTCTCGGCCACCTTCTCGACCGAGATCGCCGCGCTCGAGGAGCAGGTCTACGAGGCGGCCTGCGGCCCCTTCACCATCGGCTCGCCGCAGCAGCTGGGCCAGGTGCTCTACGAGCGGCTGGGCCTGAAGGGCGGCCGCAAGGGCAAGAGCGGCGCCTATTCGACCGACGTCAACGAGCTCGAGCGGCTCGCCGCGGAGGGCGTCAGCTGTGCCCGGCTGGTGCTCGACTGGCGCCAGCTGACCAAGCTCAGGAACACCTACACCGAGGCGTTGCAGGCGCAGATCAACCCGGAGACCGGGCGCGTCCACACCAGCTTCTCGCTGTCTGGCGCGCAGACCGGGCGGCTGTCGTCCAACGACCCCAACCTCCAGAACATCCCGATCCGCACCGAGCTCGGGCGCAAGATCCGCGACGCCTTCGTCGCCGAGCCCGGCCATGTCCTGATGAGCGCGGACTACAGCCAGATCGAGCTCCGGCTCGCCGCGCACATGGCCGACGTGCCGCAGCTCAAGGACGCCTTCGCGAACGGCGCGGACATCCACTCGATGACCGCCGAGGAGCTGTTCGGGACGGCCGACCGCGACGCCCGCAACAAGGCCAAGACGGTCAATTTCGCGATCCTCTACGGCATTTCGAGCTGGGGGCTCGCCGGCCGGCTCGGGATCAGCAAGGAAGAGGGCAAGTTCATCATCGACCGCTATTTCGAGCGGTTCCCGGGTATCCAGACCTACATCGGCGAGACGCTCGCCTTCGTCCGCGAGCATGGCTTCACCCGCACCCTGTTCGGGCGCAAGACCCACTTCGCCAACATCCGCGCGTCGAACCCGAGCCACCGCGCCGGGGCCGAGCGGGCGGCGATCAACGCGCCGATCCAGGGCACCAGCGCCGACATCATCAAGCGGGCGATGGCGCGGATGGACGGGGCGCTCGCCGCCGCCGGCCTCGCCGACGTCAGGATGCTGCTGCAGGTCCACGACGAACTCGTCCTCGAGGTTCCGCAGGGCCGCGAGGAGGAAGCGGCGGCCGTGGTCCGGCAGGTCATGGCGACCGCCGCCGAGCCCGCCGTGACGCTCGACGTGCCGCTCGATGTCGAAGTCGGCTGGGGCGCGCACTGGGGCGCCGCGCATTGAGCGATTCTCCACGCCCGGCCGCGGCCGAGGCCAAGGCTCCCGACGCCGACATGGCCGCGCTGGCCCGCGGCGGCCGGCTCAACGCCTTCGGCTTCATCCTCCGCCTCGCCGCCCGCCTGCCGTTCCTGTTCATCGCCGGGCGGATCTACGGCGCCGAGGCGCTAGGCCGCTTCGCCTATGCGGTGCTGACGGTCGAGTTCGCTGCACAGCTGTCCGCGCTGGGCCTCCGCCGCGGGCTCGCGCAGCTGCTCGCCAACAGCGAGAAGGACCATGCCTGCGTGGTCGCCGATTCGCTGCTGGTGGCGGCGCTCGGCTCGGTCGTCTGCATGGTGGTGCTCGGGCTGTTCCCGCAGGCGATGTTCCCCAACAGCCCGGTCTACGGGCTCGACTGGCTGCTGCCGGTGACGGTGCTGGCGATCAGCTGGACCGACATTGCGCTGGCCGCGCTCGCCTATCGCAACGACGTCGGCGCCACCGTCCGCGCCCGTTCGATCGTCGAGCCGTGGACGATCAGCATCGTCGCCTTCATCTGGGCCTATGTCTCGACCCGTGACGGGCTGATCATCGCCTATGTCTTCTCGATGGTCGCGGCGCTGATCGCCGCGCTCATCCCGCTGGTGAAGAGCTACGGGCTGCCGCGCGGCTGGAAGCCCGATCTTGCCGGCGCCTGGGCGACCGCGCGGCGCAACTCCCCGCTTGCTGCCGCGGACGCCGTCGAGTGGGCCAGCCGGCGCGTCGACCTGGCGGTGCTCGGTCTGTTCATGAGCCCGGCGTTCGTCGGCATCTACTATGTCGCCCAGCAGGTCGCGACCCTGCCGGCCAAGCTCAAGACCAGCTTCGAGCCGGTGCTTGGCCCGGTCATCGCCCGCAACATCGCGGAGGGCGACCTCAAGGCGGTCGCCAAGCAGGTCCGCCAGGTCAGCTACTGGATCATCGCCGCGCAGGCCGGGATTGCGCTGTCGCTCGCCATTCCCGGCCGGGCGGTGATGGGGCTGGTCGGCTCGGGCTTCACCGGCGGCACCGCGACGCTCGGCTTCCTCCTCGCCGCCGAGGTGATCGCGGCGACCGCGGTCGTGTCCGAGGCCGCACTCATCTATGTCGAGCGGCACCGCAACATGCTGATCAGCCTGGTCATGCTGGCGCTCGAAGCGGCACTCGGCGCGGGGCTCATCATCCTGATGCGCAAGCTCGGACGGCCCGAGCCCTACCAGGCGACCGGGCCGGCGATCGGGCTGTGCCTCGCGCTGGCCTTCGCCTCGGTGGCCAAGTCGCGGCTGCTCTACCGGGTGCTCGGCGACCGCGTGTCGGGGTGGCGCTGGGACATCATCTGGGCGACCGCCGCCGGTCTCGCGGTGGGCATACCGCTCCGCCTTTTCCTAAACGAGTGGCTGCAGCTGTTCATCGCCATCCCGCTGATCCTCGCGGCGTTCGGCGCGGTGCTGTGGACCAAGGGCTTCGGCCCCGAGGACCGCGAGCTGTTCCGGATGCGCAAGCGCGACATCGAGGAACTGCAGGAGAACCAGGCCAAGGCGCAGATCGCCGACGACGTGATCTAGCGGGCTCCCCTCCCCTTCAGGGAGGGGCCGGGGGTGGGGGAGTCTTCGGTGGAGAAGTCAGGGCTTCGCCCCCGCCCCTCCCGCGACTGCGTCGCTCCATCCCCGCCCCTGAAGGGGCGGGGACGAGGATCAGTGCCGGAAATGCCGCATCCCGGTGAAGACCATCGCCAGTCCCGCCGCATCCGCCGCCGCGATCACCTCGTCGTCGCGGATCGAGCCGCCGGGCTGGATCACCGCCGTCGCCCCTGCCTCGACCGTCGCCAGCAGCCCGTCCGCGAAGGGGAAGAAGGCGTCGGACGCAACCGCGGAGCCGACGGTGCGCGGCTCGGCCCACCCGTTGGTCTCGGCCGCCTCGCGCGCCTTGGCCGCGGCGATCCGCGCCGAATCGCGGCGGTTCATCTGCCCCGCCCCGACCCCGGCGGTGCTGCCGTCCCTGGCGTAGACGATCGCGTTCGACTTGACGTGCTTGGCGACGGTCCAGGCGAACAGGCAGTCCTTCAGCTCCTGCTCGCTCGGCTCGCGCCGGGTCACTACCTTCAACATGGCATCGGTCAGCCGCCCATTGTCGCGGTCCTGGATCAGTACCCCGCCGGCGATCACCGTCACCGTCTGGCCGCCGCGCGTCGGGTCAGGCAGCCCGTCGGTCAGCAGCAGCCGGAGGTTCTTCTTGCGGCTGAACGCCGCCTTCGCCGCCTCGTCCGCGCCCGGAGCCACTACCACCTCGGTGAAGATCTGGGCGATCGCTTCGGCGGTCGGCCCGTCGAGCGGGCGATTGCAGGCGACGATCCCGCCGAACGCCGAGACGCTGTCGCAGGCGAGCGCCGCCTGCCACGCCTCCAGCAGCGTCGCGCCGCTCGCCACGCCGCACGGATTGGCATGCTTGACGATCACCACTGTCGGCAGCCCGTCGCGGAACTCGGCGACCAGCTCCAGCGCGGCATTGGCGTCATTGAGATTGTTGTAGCTGAGCTCCTTGCCCTGCACCTGCTCGGCCTGGGCGACACCGGCCACCGCCGGTCCGAGCGAGCGGTACAGCGCCGCCTTCTGGTGCGGGTTCTCGCCGTAGCGGAGCGGCATGACCAGCCGGCTCGCCATGGTCCGAGTCTGCGGGAACGCCTCGCCCTGGTCGGCGCGCGCGAACCAGCCGGCGATCGCGCTGTCGTAGGCGGCGGTCAGCGCATAGGCCTTGGCGGCCAGCCGGCGGCGGAAGGCGAGCGACGTCATGCCGTCGTTCCGGTCCAGCTCGGCGAGCAGCTCGGCATAGTCGGCCGGATCGGTGACGATCGCGACATGGGCGTGGTTCTTGGCCGCCGAGCGGACCATCGACGGGCCGCCGATATCGATGTTCTCGATCACCTCGTCGCGGCTCGCCCCGCGCGCGACGGTCGCCTCGAACGGGTAGAGGTTGACGATGACGAGATCGATCGGGGCGATGTCGTGCTCGGCCATCGCCGCTGCATGCTCGGGATTGTCGCGCACCCCGAGCAGCCCGCCATGGACCTTGGGGTGGAGCGTCTTGACCCGCCCGTCCATCATCTCGGGAAAGCCGGTCAGGTCGGCAATGTCGCGGACCGCCGCTCCGCCCTGCCGCAGCTGGGTCGCCGTCCCGCCGGTCGAGACGATGTCCACCCCGTGGCGCGCGAGGCCGGCGGCGAGCTCGGCGAGCCCGCCCTTGTCGGACAGGGAAATAAGGGCCCGGCGGACGGGCACGAGATCGGTCACGAAAAGGCTCCTTGGCTTCAGCTTGAACGCCGGAACTGCCAGCCGACCTCGCAGCCGAGGCTGCTGGTCTCGCCGACGATCACCAGCTGGGTGGTGCCGACCAGCTGGCCGGCGCCGTCGATCATCACGCTCTCCTCGATCCCGAGCTGGGCGCCGCGGCAGCGGAAATTCCAGGCGGGGGCGTGCGGGGACCGGAGGATCGCGCCCATCCCGTCGGCAGTCGGGGTCGCCTCGACATCCGGGGCGAGGTGGAAGCGGACCGCCAGCGGCACCGCCTCCTTGATCTTCTTGCGGCCCTTGGGCTGGAGCCGGTCGAGCCCGCGCAGCTCCTTGCCGTCGTTGCCGAGCGACAGCGCGCGGGCGTGGCCAAGGCCATAGCCGCGGACATAGCCGTCGTGGCTCGCCTCGATCCGGCTGCAGTCGTCGTCGTCGCTGCGGGAAACCGGCACCTCCTCGACGCCCTTGCCGAGGCTGTTGTCGGGAAGGATGGCGGTCGAATTGCTGTCGGCGAGGGTCAGCGTGCTGTGGGCGGCGGTGGTGCGCAGTGCGGCCACCAGTTCGGGGGCGAGAAGCGTCGGCTGGTCGCCCGGTCCGCCGCAGTTGATGACCAGCCGCTGCCGGCCGTCGCTGAGCTCGAAGGCGAGGGTCGAAGCGGAGCCGGCACGCGCCATCTTCGGCGGTGGCGGCGGCGCGGCATCCATCACCAGCACGGTCCCAAGCGCCGACAGCCGCTGATAGCCCCAGCCCTTGGCATTGCGGAGCGGCCGCGCGCGCAGCCCGCAGCCCTCGATCAGCCCGCTGATCCGCTCCGGCTTGCCCGGGTTACCGCCCTGCCAGGAGGACAGCGCGCCATCGCCCATGATGACCCCGTGAAGCGCCGACAGGGCCGCGGCGGCGGCGCTCTCCAGCGTGTCGGGAAGCGCCTGCTTGGCGGCGAAATAGGCGGCGCGCAGCAGGCCGAGCCGATCCACCAGCTGGAGCTGCTCGGTCGGCGAGCGGCTGAGCAGGCCGCCGTCCTCGCTCTGCGCCGAAGCGAGCGCACGGACCAGTCCCGCCTCGCCCCGAGCCACCCGCGCCAGCCCGCCTTGGAGCAGCAACCCGGCCGCGACCAGCCCGGCCCAGGCGGTGATCCGCGGCAGGCCGGGATCGGCCTTGTCGGCGTTGGCGTCGAGGTGCCGCGCCCCCCGCGCCAGCGTGTTGAGCAGCGCCGAGCGGTAGCCGCTGTCGTTGCTGGAGAGGATGTAGGGGGCGTAGGCGGTCCAGTAGAGCACCCGCATGCCCCACAGGTCGGGCCGCCAGGCCTCGTCAATCTTGGTCCCGTGCGCGATCAGCCAGCGCCCGGCGATCCCCTCCGCAAACCGGGCGCCCCGCTCGCGCGCGGCCGCGGCGGAGAGATCGCGCAGCCAGGAGAAGCTCTGCAGCTCCTCCGCAAGGGCGCCGCGCAGGCCGACCCGGGCGAAGTCGAGCTCCTCGAGATCGATCACGTCGCTGCCGCGGATGAACTTGCCCGCGAGCAGCGCCTCGCCCCGCGCCTTGTCGCCGCCGACATGGTCGCGCGGAACGCCGAGGAGACGGAGCGGATGGCGGCCGCGGCCGAACAGCCGCTGCAGCGGCGAGCCGAGCGCCAGCTTGCGGACGACGGCGTGGTCGGCCGCGCCCTCGCTCACCCCTGGCCCCGCAAGGCCATGATGTTGTCGGCATAGGCCGCCGCGCCGCCGCGGAAGGCGGCCGTCCCGGCGACCAGCGCGGTCGCGCCGGCGGCGATCACCTGCGACGCGTTGGCCGCGTCCACTCCGCCGTCGACCTCCAGCACGATGTCCTTGCCGAGCTTGTCGATCGACTTGCGGATCGCCTCGATCTTGCGGAGCTGCGAGGCGATGAACTTCTGCCCGCCGAAGCCCGGGTTGACGCTCATCACCAGGACGAGGTCGACCTCCTCCAGCACATAGTCGAGCAGCTTGGCCGGGGTCGCCGGATTGAGGCTGACCCCCGCCTTCTTGCCCAGGGCCTTGATCCGCTGGATCGTGCGGTGGAGGTGCGGCCCGGCCTCGGAGTGGACGGTGATGATGTCGGCGCCGGCCTCGGCGAAAGCGTCGAGGAAGGGATCCACCGGCGAGATCATCAGGTGGACGTCGAACGGCTTGGCCGAGTGCGGGCGAAGCGCCTTCACCACCGCCGGGCCGATCGTCAAATTGGGGACGAAATGCCCGTCCATCACGTCGACATGGATCCAGTCGGCGCCCGCCGCGTCGATCGCCCGTACCTCCTCGCCGAGCCTGGCGAAGTCGGCGGACAGGATCGAGGGGGAGATGATGGGGCCGGCCATGGGCCCGATTAGACGCTAAGCGGCGGCCCGGACAAGGCGTGCCGTGAAGAAGCCGTCGATCCCGCCCTCATCCTCGAGCAAGCCGGGCAGGACGCGGATCCGGCCACCCTCGTCGACAGGCACCGGCAGCGCGACCGGCGACGGCGTCAGGCGGTAGTCGGGGCGGTCCGCGAGGAAGGCGGCGATCACCGCTTCGCCCTCCTGCGGCTCGAGCGAGCAGACCGCGTAGACGAGCGTTCCGCCGGGCCGGACCAGGCCCGCCGAGCGGTCGAGCAGCCGGCGCTGCAGGGCGGCGGCTTCCTCGATGTAGGACGGACGAACCCGGTGCAGCACCTCGGGGTGGCGGCGGAAGGTACCGGTGGCCGAGCAGGGCGCGTCGAGCAGGACGGCGTCGAAGGGTTCCGGCGCTTCCCAGTCGAGGAGGTCGGCCGCGACGATCTCGGCGGCGAGGCCGGTCCGCCCGAAATTCTCGCGCAGTCGTGCCAGACGACTTCCGCTCCGGTCGAGCGCGGTGACCCGGTGACCGGCGGCAGCGAGCTGGAGCGTCTTGCCGCCCGGCGCTGCGCAGGCGTCGAGCACCGTCTGTGCCCCGGTCGGGACCAGCCGTGCCGGGAGCGAGGAAGCGAGGTCCTGCACCCACCAGTCGCCCGCCGCGAAGCCGGGCAACTCGGTGACCGGGGTGGCGGAGGAGAGGCGGACATGGCGGGGGGCGAGGCTCGTGCCCCCGCTGGCGGCGGCGAAGCTTGTCGCGGCGTCCTCGTCCTTGAAGCTGAGGTCGAGCGGCGGCCGGCGGAGGATCGAGCGGCGCGCCGCGGCGACCATGCCGGTGCCCCACGCCTCGCCCCAGCGTTCCTCCACCGCGGGCGGCAGCGGCGTGTCGTCGCGGGCGCCGACTCCGCGCCGGAGCAGCGTTCCGAGTACGCCATGGACCAGCCGGCGGGGCCCGCCCTCCACCAGCGGCAGCGCAGTCGCGACGATCGCATGATCGGGGACATTGAGCGCCAGCTTCTGCGCCAGCGCGAGCCGCAGCACCATGCGGGCCTTGGCGTCGTCGGCGAGCGGCAGGCGGGTGGCGCCGTCGATCAGCGCATCCAGCTGGGGCACCCGGCGCAGCGTCTCGCCGGCGATCGCCAGCGCCAGCGGCAAGTCGGCGGGAGCGATCCCCTGCGCCGCATTGTCCATCGGCTGGCCGGTTCGCAGCACGCGGTCGAGGATGCGCAGCGCGGCGCGGCGCTCCGCCAGTCCTTCGGTGCTTGGCTTCGGCTCCCTCAACGCCCATCTTCCCCGGCATGAAGCGCCCGAGCCATCTCGACCCGCCGGCTCACCTGAGCCCGTCCCCGCCCGTCCCCGAGCCGGAGCCGGTCGACCCGCCGCCGCCCGCCGGGGAGGAAGGCCGTCCCGATCCCACCCGCTACGGCGACTGGGAAAAGAAGGGCATCGCGATCGACTTCTGACCGGGCGGTCGGGCCAGGGCCCGGCTGCCAGCCGGCGCGACCGGAACCGGTTCGAAGCCGGCCGGTCACGCGTGTTCCGATCGCGGCGGCCGGCTGAGCAGGGCTTCGAGGACCTGGTCGACCGAGGCGCTGCCCGCCAGCAGCGCTTCGACCGCGGCGACGATCGGCATGTCGATCCCGTGCGCCTCCGCCAGCCGCTTCAGCACCGGCGCGGTGAAGGCGCCCTCGGCGACCGTGCGCCGGTCGGCCATCAGCTCGGCGGCCGGCCGCCCTTGCCCGAGCCCGACCCCCAGGCTGTAGTTGCGCGAGCTGGTCGAGGAGCAGGTCAGGACGAGGTCGCCGAGCCCGGACAGGCCGGTCAACGTCTCCGGCCGCGCCCCCAGCGCCAGGCCGAAGCGGGTCATCTCCGCGAAGCCGCGCCCGATCAGTGCGGCGCGCGCGTTCTGGCCGAGGCCGCGCCCCTCGACCACGCCGCAGGCGATCGCCAGCACATTCTTTACCGCCCCGCCGATCTCCGCCCCGGCGACGTCGTCGCTGAGATAGATCCGGAAAGCGGGCACGGCGAGCCGGTCGCGCAGCGTCGCGCCGAGCGCCGGGTCGGCGACCGCCAGCGTCACCGCGGTGGGGAGGCCGGCGGCCACCTCGTGCGCAAAGGTCGGGCCGGAGAGGACGGCGACGGGCGCCTGCGGCCGGACCTCGTGCGCGACGTCGTGGAGCAGCCGTCCGCTCGCCTCCTCGATTCCCTTCGAGCAGAGGATGAGCGGCGCCGTGGTGTCGGGCAGCGCCGCGAGCACGGCGCGCATGTGCTGCGCCGGGGTCACCACCAGCACGGCGTCGCAGTCGGCAAGCGCGGCGAGCTCACCGGTGGCGCGCACCGCGCTCGACAGCGGCACCGCGGGGAGGAACAGGCGGTTGAGCCGCTCGGCGTTGATGCTCTCGACCACCGCGGGCTCGCGCGCCCACAGCAGCGTCTCGCGCCCGCCCGCCGCGGCGACCTGCGCCAGCGCCGTGCCCCATGCACCGCCGCCAACAACCCCGATCCGTTCGATGCTCATGCCTTGACCCCCGCCCCGCGCACCGTCTCCGCCACCGGATCGAGCGGCCAGCGCGCCCGCGGCGGCGTGTCGAGCGGGTCGGTTCGCCCGGCCGCGAGCCGCTCCGCCCCGGCCCAGGCGATCATGGCGGCATTGTCGGTACACAGCCAGCCCGGCGGGACCGAGAAGGCGCGACCCTCGCGCTCCGCCAGCCCGGCGAGCGCGCCGCGGATCGCCTGGTTGGCGGCCACCCCGCCGGCGACGACGAGCGTCGGGGCGTCGCTGGCCGCGAGCGCCCGCGCGGTGCGGTCGACGAGGCAGTCGATCACCGCCTGCTGGAAGCTCGACGCGATGTCGGCGGGCCGATGGGCGCCACTCGCCACCGCGCGCTGCACCGCGCTCTTGAGGCCGGCGAAGGAGAAGTGCGGCTCCCGCGAGCCGAGCAGCGGGCGCGGCAGCGGGACCGCGGCCGGATCGCCTTCCCGCGCCAGCGCCTCGATCGCCGGGCCGCCGGGGTAAGGCAGGCCGAGCAGCTTGGCGGCCTTGTCGAACGCCTCGCCCGCGGCATCGTCGATGGTGGTGGCGAGCCGGCGATAGTCGTCGACGCCGCGCACCTCGAGCAGTTGGCAGTGGCCGCCGCTCGCCAGCAGCAGGAGATAGGGGAACTCGAGCCCCGGGTCGGCCAGCCGCGGCGACAGGGCATGCCCTTCGAGATGGTTGACCGCGACCAGCGGCTTGCCGGCGGACAGCGCCAGCCCCTTGCCCGCCAGCAGTGCCACCATGACGCCGCCGATCAGCCCCGGTCCGGCGGTGGCGGCGACCGCGTCCACCGCGGCGATCCGGACTCTCGCCTCGTCCAGCACCTGGCGGATCAGCCCGGGGAGCACCGCCACATGGGCCCGCGCGGCGATCTCCGGAACCACCCCGCCGAACGGCTGGTGCGCGCTGTTTTGCCCGACCACCGCCTGGGCGAGGATCTGCCGGTCGCCGGTGACGAGCGCCACCGCGCTGTCGTCGCAGGAGGATTCGAGGCCGAGGACGAGGGTCATTCGCGCCCCGCCTTTGCCTCACCCGGCCGCTCTCGGCTAGGGGGCGGCCGATGGATCGCCGCCTGAGGATCGGAACCCGCGGTTCGCCGCTCGCGCTGGCGCAGGCCGGCATGGTCGCCGACGCGCTGCGGACCGCGCACGGCTGCACGGTCGAGATCGTCACCGTCCGGACCAGCGGCGACCGGATCCAGGATCGCCCGCTCGCCGAGGTCGGCGGCAAGGCGCTGTGGACCAAGGAGCTCGACCTCGCCCTGCTCGCCGGCGAGACCGACGTGTCCGTCCACTCGATGAAGGACGTCGAGAGCGAGCGGCCGCCCGCGCTGTGCGTCGCGGCGATGCTGCCCCGCGCCGATGTCCGCGACCGGCTGCTCGGCGCCCCCGCGATCGAGAGCCTGGACGAAGGGGCCAAGGTGGGGACCAGCTCGCCGCGGCGGATGGCCCAGCTGCTCCGGCTGCGCCCCGACCTGCGGGTCGAGACGATCCGCGGCAACGTCGGCACCCGCATGGCCCGGCTCGAGATCGGCGAGTTCGACGCGACCCTGCTCGCCGCCGCCGGGCTGGACCGGCTCGGGCTGGCGGGGGTCGGTGCGCCGATCGGGATCGAGGAGATGCTGCCCGCCCCGAGCCAGGCCGCGGTCGGGATCGAGTGCCGCGCCGACGACGCAGAGGTCCGCGCACTGCTCCTGGCGATCAATCACGCGGCGACCCACGCCTGCGTCTCCGCCGAGCGCGCCTTCGCCCGGGCGGTCGGCGGCACCTGCCACTCGCCCGTCGCGGCGCTGGCGACGCTCCGCGGCGAGGAAATCCGGCTGGAGGCCGAGCTGCTGAGCAGCGACGGCGGCGAGCAGGTGCGCGGCGAGACCGTCTTCGCGGCCGACGACGTGGCCGCCTCCGCCGCGCTCGGCCGCGCGCTGCTCGACCGCGCGCCGCCGGCGGTGCGGATGCTGTTCTCGGCGTGACCGGGCTGGTCGTGCTCCGCCCCGAGCCCGGCGCGAGCCGGACGATGGCGCGGGCGCGGGGCATGGGTCTTGAGGCCATCGCCGTTCCCCTGTTCGAGATCCAGCCGCTCGCGGCGGTGCTGCCGGCGGGCGGCTTCGATGCGCTCCTCCTCACCAGCGCCAATGCCGCCCGGATGCTGGACGGGCGGTGCCGCGAGCTGCCCGTCCATGCGGTGGGCGCGGCGACTGCGCGTGCGGCCGAGGCGGCGGGCTATGCGGTGGCGAGCCGCGGCACCGGCGGGGTTCAGGCCCTGCTCTCGGATCTGCCCCCGCACCTCCGCCTGCTCCACCCCTGCGGCGAGGACCGCATCGCGGTCGCCGCGCGCCAGCCGGTCACCGCCATCCCCATCTATCGCTCGGCGATGCTTCCCGCCCCGCCGCTCGCGGTCTTGGAAGGGCAGGTCGCGCTGGTCCATTCGCTCCGCGCCGGGGCGCGGCTGGCCGAGCTGGCGGACGCGCAGCAGCTCGATCGCGGGCGGATCGGCGTGGCGGCGATCAGCCCGGCCGCCGCCGCGGCCGCTGGCCCGGGCTGGAGGCGGGTCGCAGCCGCCGCCGAGCCCGCCGATTCCGTCCTGCTTCCGCTGGCGGCGCGGCTGTGCCATGACGGCGGCGCGGGATGAGCATGAGCGGTCAACAGAGAGGTCTTGGACTGCTGGGCTGGCTGCTGCTGGTCCTGCTACTGATGGCCGGCGGCGCCGCCGCCGCGGTCTACGGCCTCGCCCACAACGACCAGGCCGCGCAATTCTTCGGCTTTCGCGCCGGCACCGACGCCGGCAGCCCGGCGCGAACGGTCGCCGCGCTGGCCCAGCCGGCCCCGGCTGCAGGCACGCTGGCAGCCGCGGACGCCGAGGCGGAGGCCCGGATCGCCATGCTCGAGGAACGGCTCGCCCGGGTCGAGAACGCGACCCAGCGGGCCGAAGGCTCGGCCGGCCGGGCCGACGCGCTGCTGGTCGCCTTTGCCGCGCGCCGCGCGGTCGATCGGGGCGTGCCGCTGGGCTATCTCGAGGGCCTGCTCGTCGACCGCTTCGGCAACGCCCATCCAAACGCGGTCTCGACCGTGATCACCGGGGCTCGCGACCCCGTCCGGCTCGACCAGCTGGAGGACGAATATGAGGCGCTCGGGCCGGCGCTGCGGACCAGCGGCCCCAACGAGAGCTGGTGGACGGCGACCCGGCGCGAGCTCGGCTCGCTTGTCTCGATCCGCCGCTCCGACGTGCCGAGCCCGCGGCCGGCCGCCACCTTCGACCGCGCGCAGGCCCGCCTCGCCTCGGGCCAGGTGGACCAGGCGCTGGCCGAGACGATGCGCCTGCCCGGCGCGAACGGCGCCGGCGGCTGGGTGATGCGGGCGCGACGCTATGTCGGGGTGCACCGCGCGCTCGACGAGATCGAGAGCGCGGCCCTGCTGTCGGGCTCGGCCCGCTAGTCCGCATGGTCGACGGCCCGGGCCAGCGGCTGCGGTCCACGCCGGGGGTGCAGCGGGTGCCGAACGCCGCACTCGACCTGTTCGTCGTCCGCGACTTCCTCGACCCGGCAAGCTGCGCGGCGATGATCGAGCGGATCGACCGGGTGCGCCGCCCCTCGACCATCGCCGACGATCTCGGCCAGACGCAGTTCCGGACCAGCGAAACCGGTGATCTCGACGGCGGCGACCCCGCTGTCGCGGCGGTGGAGCGGCGGATCGACGCGCTGCTCGGGCTGGGCGAACCGCTCGGCGAGCCGCTGCAGGGGCAGCGCTACGCCCCCGGGCAGGAGTTCAAGCCGCACACCGACACGTTCGAGCCGGGCCGCGCCGACTATTTCCTCCACTGCGCCGAGGCCGGACAGCGCAGCTGGACCGCGATGATCTACCTCAACCTCGTCGAGGACGGCGGCGCGACGCGGTTCAAGGCGATCGGCAAGACGGTCCAGCCGGAGGCGGGCAAGCTGCTCGCCTGGAATAATTTGCTTCCCGACGGCAGCCCCAACCCGGCGACCCTGCACCAAGGCATGAAGGTGCGGCGCGGGGTCAAATATGTGCTGACCAAATGGTATCGCGAGATCGGCTATGCGGCCGGCTCGCGCACCCGTTCGTAGACCTCGAGCCGGTCGACCCCGAGCGAGCGCCCGTCGGCCGAGCGCCAGCGCCCGTGCGCGTCGGCGATCGCCTCCAGCCCGATATAGCCGAGCGCCGAGCGCCCTTCGCCGATGATGATCGGCGCCCGGTAGATGAGGATCCGGTCGACGAGGTCGGCGGAGAGGAAGGCGGTGGCGGCGCCCGACCCGCCCTCGACCAGCAGGTCGTTGACGTTATGGAGGCGGAAGATGTCTTCTGGCGAGCGGAGGATTTCCCACCCCGCGACCGGTTCGCCGCGGGTGAGCAGCGCTCGGCGCGGCGAGCGGTCCTCCAGCCCCGGGAGGCGGACATCGAGGCGCGGCTGGTCGGCGAGCAAGGTGCCGCGCCCGACCAGGATCATGTCCGCCTGGGCACGGGCGAGATGAACGTGCGCGCGCGCGTCGCCGCCGGTGATCCACTTGGACTCGCCGGAGGGAAGCGCGATCTTGCCGTCGATCGAGAGCGCAAGCTTGAGCGTGACATAGGGGCGGCCCAGCGCGAGCCGGGTTAGGAAGCCCTCCATGCTCCGCCGGGCCGCCTCGGCGCCCGCGCCGACGCTGACTTCCACCCCCGCGGCGCGGAGCATGGCGAAGCCCTCGCCGCGGGTCCGCGGGTCCGGGTCCTCGATCGCCGCGACCACCCGCGCCACGCCCGCTCCCGCGATCAACGCGGCGCAGGTCGGGCCGCGGTGACTGCGGTGCGCGCAGGGCTCGAGGCTGGTGTGAAGGGTGGCCCCGCGCGCCCGCTCGCCGGCCTCGGCCAGCGCGACCGCCTCGGCGTGGGGCCGGCCACCCGGCTGGGTGGCGCCGCGGCCGGCGACCACCCCGTCGCGGACGATCACGCAGCCGACGTTGGGATTGGGAGCGGTCCGCCCGCGCATGGCGGCGCCGAGCGCCACCGCCTCCGCCATATGCCCCCCGTCGTCGCTCACATGCCGAACGACTTCTGGATCTTCTGGAACTCGGCCTGCTTGGCCTTGGCCGCCTTCTCGCGCGCCGCCTGGTCCTTCTTCTGGTCGGCCTCGATCTGCGCGTCGGTGCGGTTGGCGGGCCAGCTGTCGACGAAGGTGATGGTGCGCGGCGGCGCGGTGTTCACCTGCGGGTCGACGTAGAAGAGGATGAGCACGATCGCGGTCGCCAGCAGGGCGAAGGCAACGCCGAGCCACTGGGTCCGGCTGCGTCGGCGCATGACGGTCAGCAGGTCGGCGATGGCGTCGCGGGGCGAAGCGGGACGGGGAAAGAAACCCATGCGGAAAGAGATAGGGCGGGAGCGGGCCGGGTGCCAGCCCCCGCCGCGGAACCGGGCTCAGCCCTCGTCGAGCTGGAAGCGGAGGCGGATCACCAGGCTGGTCGCGACCGGTCGCCCATCCTCGGTGGCCGGCCGGTAGCGCCAGTGCGACAGGATCTGCCGTCGCGCGCTGTCGAGGAAGGCGGGCTCGGCCGGGCCGATCGGCTCGACCGCCGTCACCCGCCCGCGCTCGTCAATGCTGAGCCGGAGCTGGAGCGTGGCTTCCTTCTCGAGCCGGCGCATCGCTTCCGGATATGGCGGGCGGAGCTCGTCGGCACTGGTGGCGAGCACGGCGTCGCGGCGAACCGGATCGGTCTTGGGCAACGGCGGGGGGAGCGGCGGCGGGGGCTGGACGACCGGGCCGATCGGAAAGGGATCGGGACCGGCGGTCGGCCCGGGCACGGTGACCGGGCCGCCAGGAAGGGGGAGGACGACCTTCTCGACCGGCCGATCGATGCTGCTGATCGACTGCGGATGGGGGGTGGGGCGCGGGTCGGCCTTGGGCGGCGGCGGCAACGGCGGCGAGTCGGGCGGCAGCGGGACTTCGGTGATCCGGGTGATGACCGGGTGCCAGGGCGTTCCGACCTCCATCTTGGCGGTGATCACGGCGAACAGCGCGGCGGCGTGTCCGGCGATGATCAGGCCGAGCGCCACCGGGTGGCGCTGGTGAGCGGGACGACGGGCGGAAGCATAGTCGAGCATGGCAACCTCCTCTCACTGGTGAGTGGATGTTACATCATCACATAGGCAGCGCAAGAGGGGACTCTTTGACCGGAAGGCGGTGGTCAGCTTGAGGCGGCGCGGAGGCGATCGAGACTGCGCTCGCGGCCGATCCGTTCGACGAGGGGCGCCATCTCCGGCCCACTCTCGCGCCCGGTCAGCGCGAGTCGGAGCGGGAGGAACAGCGGCTTGCCCTTGCGCCCGCTGCTCGCCTTCAGGGCCTGGGTCAGCGCTGCCCACGGGCCAGCCGCCCAGTCGAGCGCGTCGGCGGCCGCGGCGGCGTCGCGGAGGAAGGCCCGGTCCTCGGCGGCCAGCACCGGCGGTCCGATCTCGCCATCGAGCACCGGCAGCCAGTCGGCGAACTCGCTCAGATGCGCGATATTGCCGCGCAGCAGCGCCCAGTCCGCCTCGGCAACCCCTTGCGGCAGCCGCGCCTTCACCGCCGCGAAGTCGAGCTGGTGCAGCAGCCGGCTGTTGAGCAGCTCCACCTCGTGCAGGTCGAAGTGCGCGGGGGCGCGGCCGAAATGGGCGAAGTCGAAATCGTCGGCGAGCGTCTCGAGCCGGCCGATCGGCTCGACCGGCTGCGAGGTGCCGATCCGGGCCAGCAGCGAGAGCAGGGCCATCGGCTCGATCCCCGCTTCCCGAAGCGCGTCGACCCCGGTCGCGCCGAGCCGCTTGGACAGCTTCCCCTCGGCCGCGACCAGCAACGCCTCGTGCGCGAAGGCGGGAACGCCGGCGCCGAGCGCGGCGAACATCTGGATTTGCACCGCGCTGTTCGAGACATGATCCTCGCCGCGGACGATATGCGTCACGCCCATGTCGATGTCGTCGATCACGCTCGGCAGGAGGTAGAGCCAGCTGCCGTCCTCGCGGCGGACCACGGGATCGCTCAGCAGCGACGGATCGAACCTCTGCTCGCCGCGGATGAGGTCGCTCCAGCCGATCGGCGCCTGGTGGTCGAGACGGAAGCGCCAGTGCGGCCGGCGTCCATCGACCGGCGCATTCTCGCCCTCCGGCCGCTCGTAGACCGGCGGCAGCCCGCGCCCGAGCAGGATCTTGCGGCGGAGGTCGAGCTCCTGCGGCGTCTCGTAGCAGGCATAGACCCGCCCGGCCGCACGCAGCCGCTCGAACCCCTCCTCGTAGCGGCCGGTGCGCGCCGACTGCCGCTCCAGCCTGTCCCAACCGAGCCCCAGCCACGTCAGATCGTCGCGGATCGCCTGGTCGAATCCGACGGTCGAACGCTCCGCATCCGTATCGTCGATTCGCAGCAGGAAGCGGCCGCCGTGGCGCCGGGCGAACAGGAAGTTGTGAAGCGCGGTCCGGATGTTGCCGACATGCAGCCGGCCGGTCGGCGAGGGCGCGAAGCGGGTGACGATGCTCATCTCAGTTGCCCGTCCGGAAGCCGTTGGTGATCGGATAGCGGCGGTCGCGCCCGAAGTTGCGGCCGCCGATCTTGACCCCCGGCGGGGCCTGGCGACGCTTGTACTCGGCAAGCAGGACCAGCCGCTCGATCTCGGCGACGAGCGGGCGCTCGGCCCCGGTCCGCCCGCACACCTCGGCGACCGACAGCTCCTCGTCGACCAGCCCGACGAGGATGGCGTCGAGCAGCTCGTAGGGCGGCAAGCTGTCCTCGTCCTTCTGGTCGGGGCGAAGCTCGGCCGAGGGCGGCTTGGTGATCACCCGCTCGGGCATCACCGGCCCGGCCGGGCCGAGCGCGCCCTCCGGGCGATTCGCGTTGCGCCAGCGCGAAAGCGTGAAGACCGTCGTCTTGTAAGCGTCCTTCAGCACATTGTAGCCGCCCGCCATGTCGCCGTAGAGCGTGGCGTAGCCGACGCTCATCTCGCTCTTGTTGCCGGTGGTGAGCAGCATGTGTCCGAACTTGTTGCTGAGCGCCATCAGCGTCACCATCCGCAGCCGCGACTGGATATTCTCCTCGGCGAGCCCGGGCTGCTCGCCCGCGAACGCATCCTCCAGCATGGTGGCGAGCGCCTCGACCCCGGGGCGGATCGAGATGACGTCATGGCGGATCCCCAACAGGTCGGCGCTACCCCTGGCGTCCGCCACGCTCTCGCCGCTCGTGTAGCCCGACGGAAGCATCACCCCCCACACCTTGTCCGGGCCGAGCGCGTCCACCGCGATCGCCGCCGACAGCGCGCTGTCGATCCCGCCCGAGAGGCCGAGCACCACGCCCGGGAAGCGGTTGCGGCCGACATAGTCGCGCAGCCCGACGATCATCGCCTGGTAGATGTCGGCCGGATGGTCGTCGAGCGCGTGCGAGGCACGGGTCACGCAGGACCAGCCATCGGCGCCGCGCACCCATTCGGTGACGAGCAGCGCCTCGTCCCAGTCGGGCATCTGGACGACCAGCTCGCCGTCGGCCGCGACCACGAAGCTGCTGCCGTCGAACACCAGTTCGTCCTGCCCGCCGACCCGGTTGAGATAGGCGATCGGACATCCGGTGGTGGCGACCCGGCTCCGCACCAGCGTCTGCCGGCGCTCGTCCTTGTCGAGCTCGTAGGGGCTGCCGTTGGGGACGAGGAAGAAGTCGGCGCCGGCCGCGGCGAGATGCTCGCAGACATCCTCGAGCCAGATGTCCTCACAGATCGGGAAGCCGATCTTCGCGCCGCGGAAGGCGAACAGCTCGGGCAGCGGGCCGCTGTCGAAGATGCGCTTCTCGTCGAACGTGCCGTAGTTGGGGAGCTCGCGCTTGAGCGTGACGAACAGCTCGCGCCCGCCCTCGGCGACGACGAGCGCGTTGAAGCGCCGGCCGTCCTGTTCGACAATCGTTCCGAACGCCAGCGCGGGGCCGCCGTCGGCGGTCAGCGCGACCAGCCGCGCCGCCTCCTCCATCGTGCGCCGGACGAAGCTCGGCTTGAGCACCAGGTCCTCGGGCGGATAGCCGGTCAGCTGGAGCTCGGGCACCACCACCAGGTCGACGTCGCCGGCACGGCGGCGCACCTCGAGGATTGCCTCGGCGTTGCCGGCGAGGTCGCCGACGCGCTGGTTCATCTGGGCGAGGGCGATGGTCAGCCGGTCGGTCATCGGCCGAGCCTGTAGCGAGAGTCGCTAGGGCGGGCAAAGCCGCCTTCCGCGCGGGCCCGGCGCCCGCTAGAGGAAGGCGAGGATCGTACCTCGGGGGACCGCATGAAACTGCTCGCCGGCAATTCCAACCTGCCGCTCGCCAAGGCGATCAGCGACTATCTCGAACTGCCGCTGACCCAGGCCAGCGTCCGCCGCTTCGCCGACGAGGAGATCTTCGTCGAAATCCTCGAGAATGTCCGCGGCGAGGACGTGTTCGTGATCCAGTCGTCGAGCTACCCGGCCAACGACAATCTGATGGAGCTGCTGATCTGCATCGACGCGCTGAAGCGCGCCTCGGCCAAGCGGATCACCGCCGTCCTCCCCTATTTCGGCTATGCCCGGCAGGACCGCAAGCCCGGCCCGCGCACCCCGATCAGCGCCAAGCTTGTGGCCAACCTCATCACCACCGCGGGCGCCGACCGGGTCCTCTCGGTCGACCTCCACGCCGGGCAGATCCAGGGCTTCTTCGATATCCCGACCGACAATCTGTGGGGCGCGCCGGTGATGGCGGCGGACATCCAGGCCCGCTTCGCCACCCAGCCGATCACCGTCGTCTCGCCCGACGTCGGCGGCGTGGTCCGCGCCCGCGGGCTCGCCAAGCGGCTCAGCAACGCCCCGCTGGCGATCGTCGACAAGCGGCGCGAGCGGGCCGGCGAGTCCGAGGTCATGAACATCATCGGCGACGTGACGGATCGCTTCTGCATCCTGATCGACGACATCGTCGATTCCGCCGGAACGCTGTGCAACGCCGCCGCCGCGCTCAAGCAGCAGGGGGCGATCGAGGTGGTCGCCTACTCGACCCACGGCGTACTGTCCGGCGCGGCGGTGAGCCGGGTCGCCAGGTCGGAGCTGAGCGAGCTGGTCGTCACCGATTCGATCTGGAGCGGCGAACCCGACCCCAAGGACTGCAAGGTCCGCCGCCTGACCATCGCTCCCCTGATCGCCGAGGCGATCCGCCGCATCGCCGACGAAAGCAGCGTGTCGAGCCTGTTCGACTAGGGAACCCGTCGCGCCGCCCGCGTTGATGCGGCATGCCTATTGTCCTCATTACAGGCGCGAACCGCGGGCTCGGGCTCGAGTTCGCGCGCCAATATGCCGCCGACGGCTGGACCGTCATCGTCACCGCCCGCGAGGAGAGCCCGGAGCTGAGCCAGCTCGGCGTCCGGGTCGAGCAACTCGATCTAAACGACCTCGACCAGGTCGCCCGGGTCGGCGATCGGCTCGACGGCCCGCTCGACCTGCTGGTGGCCAATGCCGGCACCTACGGACCCGGCGCGGTCGACGACGCGAACGCCGCGGCCGAGTGGGGCCGGACCTTCACCGTCAACACCATCGCCCCCTATCTGCTTGCCCGCGCCGTCCTGCCGCGGGTCGCGGAGGCGCGCGGCAAGCTCATCGCGATCAGCACCCGCATGGGGTCGATCGCCGACAACAGCTCGGGCGGCTACCTCGCCTATCGCTCGTCAAAGACCGCGCTCAACATGGCATGGCGCAACCTCGCGCTCGAAACCCGCTCGCAGGGGGTGATCGCGACCATGTTCCATCCAGGCTGGGTCAAGACCCGCATGGGCGGGCGGAGCGCCCCGCTCGAACCCGAGGAGAGCATCGCCGGGCTGCGCAAGGTCATCGCCGGCCTGGGACCGAAGGACGCGGGTGAGTTCTTCCAGTGGGATGGCGCGCGGGTCCCCTGGTAAGCCCGACTCGACAAGAGCGCGGCTCCTGCCTATAGGCGCGTCGCTTCCAAGCTCGTTGGAAACATGAACGGCCCGGCCGAAAGGGCTGCCGTGGCTGTTCGCAAACGTCGTCCCGCACGGGACACAAGGAGACGAAATGCCCAAGCTGAAGACCAAGAGCGGCGTCAAGAAGCGCTTCAAGCTCACGGCGACCGGCAAGATCAAGCACGGGGTCGCTGGCAAGCGCCACCGGCTGATCAGCCACAACGCCAAGTATATCCGCCAGAACCGCGGCACCGAAGTGCTGGCCGACGCCGATACGGCGCGGGTCAAGCTCTGGGCGCCCTACGGCCTCAAGTAAGGAGTAGCGGGAAATGGCACGCATCAAGCGCGGCGTTACCACGCGCGCCAAGCACAAGCGGATCCTGGAGCAGGCGAAGGGCTATCGCGGCCGTCGCAAGAACACGATCCGGGTCGCCCGCCAGGCCGTTGAGAAGGCCGGGCAGTACGCCTATCGCGACCGCAAGGTGAAGAAGCGGAGCTTCCGCGCCCTCTGGATCCAGCGCATCAACGCCGCCGTCCGCGCCGAGGGGCTGACCTACGGTCAGTTCATGCACGCGCTGAAGCTGTCGGGCGTCGACCTCGACCGCAAGGTCCTGGCCGACATGGCGATGCACGAGGGCGCCGCGTTCAGCGCGCTGCTCGCGTCCGTCCGCGGCAAGCTGCCGCCGCAGGGCGAGGCGCTGGCCGCCGAGTAAGCGGTCCGCTCCAGGCGAGATCAGGAAGGGCGCCGGGGGAAACCTCGGCGCCCTTTTTCTTGATGCTATCGACCCGCGGAAGGGCGGATCAGCCCGCCGCCTTCGCCTCCTGCCGGAAGCGGTGCAGCAGCGGCTCGGTGTAGCCGTTGGGCTGCTCCAGCCCCTCGAACACCAGCGCGCGGGCCGCCTGGAAGGCGATGCTGGCCTGCGGGTCCGGCGCCATCGGTCGGTAGAGCGGGTCGCCGGCGTTCTGCGCGTCGACCTTGGCGGCCATCCGCAGCAGCGCGGCGTCGACCTCCTCGGCCGTGCACACCCCATGGAGCAGCCAGTTGGCGAGGTGCTGCGAGCTGATGCGCAGCGTCGCGCGGTCCTCCATCAGCCCGACGTCGTGGATGTCGGGCACCTTGGAGCAGCCGACGCCCTGGTCGATCCAGCGGACGACATAGCCGAGGATTCCCTGCGCATTATTGTCGAGCTCCTCGCGGATCTCCTCGGGCGACCAGTTGGCGCCGTTCGCCAGCGGGATCGTCAGCAGCGCGTCGAGCCCGGGCGTCGGCTCGGCCTTGAGCTCCTCCTGCCGGGCGAACACGTCGACGCGGTGATAATGGAGCGCGTGAAGCGTCGCGGCGGTCGGGCTCGGCACCCAGGCGGTGTTGGCGCCGGCGCGCGGATGGCCGATCTTCTGCTCTAGCATGTCGGCCATCCGGTCGGGCGCGGCCCACATCCCCTTGCCGATCTGCGCCTTGCCGGAAAGCCCGCAGGCGAGCCCGATCTGGACGTTGCGCGCCTCATAGGCCTTGATCCACCCGCTCTCCTTCATCGCGCCCTTCCGGATCATCGGCCCGGCCCGCATCGAGGTGTGCAGCTCGTCTCCGGTGCGATCGAGGAAGCCGGTGTTGATGAACATGATCCGGCCCTGCACCGCGCGGATCGTCGCGGCGAGATTGGCCGAGGTGCGCCGCTCCTCGTCCATCACCCCGACCTTGATCGTGTGGCGCTCGAGACCGAGCAGGTCCTCGACCGCGTCGAACAGGTCGTTGGTGAAGGCGGCTTCCTCCGGCCCGTGCATCTTCGGCTTGACGATGTAGATCGACCCCGTCCGGCTGTTGCGGCGGTTTGTCCCGCGCAGGTCGTGGAGCGCGATCAGGCTGGTGACGATCGCGTCGAGGATGCCCTCGGGCGCTTCCGAGCCGTCGGCGAGGCGAACGGCGGGCGTGGTCATCAGGTGGCCGACGTTGCGGACCAGCAGCAGGCTCCGGCCCGGTAAGGTGAACCGCTCGCCCGTGCTCCAGCTCCACTCGCGGTCGTCCTCTAGCGCGCGGTGGACGGTCCGGCCGCCCTTGGCAAAGCTGGCGGTCAGGTCGCCGCGCATCAGCCCAAGCCAGTTGCGGTAGGCCGAGACCTTGTCCTCGGCGTCGACCGCGGCGACCGAGTCCTCAAGGTCGCAGATGGTGGTGAGCGCGCTCTCCAGCACCACGTCGGCGATCCCGAGCGGGTCGTCGCGGCCGATCGGGTGGTCGCGATCGATCACCAGCTCGATGTGGAGGCCGTGATGCTCGAACAGCAGCCCGCCCTCGCGGGTGGCGAAGCGATACGGGCAGTCGCCGCCGGTCAGCGCGGCTTCCCAGCCGGGAACCGTCTCGTCGAGGAAGCGGCGGGCGAAGGCGACCACCTCGGCCCCGCGCGCACGGTCATAGCCACCCTCCGGGGGCAGGCTGCCGAGCGCGTCGGTCCCGTAGAGCGCGTCGTAGAGGCTGCCCCAGCGCGCGTTCGCCGCGTTGAGGAGGAAGCGCGCGTTGAGGATCGGCACCACCAGCTGCGGGCCGGCCGTGGTGGCGATCTCCGCGTCGATGTTCATCGAGCCGATCGTGAAAGGCCCCGGCTCCTCTACCAGGTAGCCGATTTCGCGGAGGAAGCGCTGGTAGTCCGCCGGGTCGAGCGGCCGGCCGCGGCGCTCCTCGTGCCAGGCGTCGATCCGCGCCTGAAGCTCGTCGCGGCGGGCGAGCAGGTCCCGGTTGCGCGGGGCGAAGCGGGCGAAGATCTCGTCGGCGCCGCGCCAGAAGCGGTCGGGGTCGAGACCGGTGCCGGGGAGGACCTCGGCCTCGATGAACTGGGCGAGTGCCGGGTCGACGACGATCCCGTCCTGCTGGGTCGGTGCATTCATGAATGGGGGATCCTTCCCGGCGCGAACGAGGCGAGGTGACCCGGGTGCTGCCCGGGCCACCTTCTTATCAACCAGAACGATGTCAGGCGGCGAACTGGTTCATCGTGTTGTGGACGCCGCCCGCCTTGAGCGCAGCCTCGCCGGCGAAATATTCCTTGTGATCGTCGCCGATGTCCGAGCCGGACATGTTCTGGTGCTTCACGCAGGCGATCCCCTGGCGGATCTCCTCGCGCTGGACGTTCTGGACATAGCCGAGCATCCCGGCGTCGCCGAAATACTCGCGCGCCAAATTGTCGGTCGACAGCGCCGCCGTGTGATAGGTCGGCAGGGTGATGAGGTGATGGAAGATGCCGGCCCGCGCCGCGGCGTCGCGCTGGAAGGTCCGGATCCGCTCGTCCGCCTCGGCGCCGAGCTCGGTCCCGTCGTAGTCCGCGCTCATCAGCCTCGCCCGGTCGTAGGCCGACAGGTCGCGATCCTCCTTCTCCCACGCGTCGAACACCTGTTGGCGGAAGTTCAGCGTCCAGTTGAACGAGGGCGAGTTGTTGTAGGCGAGCTTGGCGTTGGGAATCACCTCGCGGATGCGGTCGACCATCGCCGCGATCTGCTCGATGTGCGGCTTCTCGGTCTCGATCCACAGCAGGTCCGCGCCGTTCTGAAGCGAGGTGATGCAGTCGAGCACGCAGCGGTCCGCACCCGTGCCCGGGCGGAACTGGTAGAGGTTGGACGGCAGCCGCTTGGGCCGCAGCAGCTTGCCGCCGCGGTTGATGATGACGTCGCCGTTCGCCTGCGCGATGTCGCCGACCTCCTCGCAGTCGAGGAAGGCGTTGTACTGGTCGCCAAGGTCGCCCGGCTCGCGGCTGAAGGCGATCTGCTTGGTGAGTCCGGCGCCGAGCGAATCGGTGCGCGCGACGATGATCCCGTCGTCGATCCCCAGCTCGAGGAAGGCGTAGCGCACCGCCCGAATCTTCGCGAGAAAGTCCTCGTGCGGGACGGTCACCTTGCCGTCCTGGTGGCCGCACTGCTTCTCGTCCGAGACCTGATTCTCGATCTGGATCGCGCAGGCGCCCGCCTCGATCATCTTCTTGGCGAGCAGGTAGGTCGCCTCGGCATTGCCGAAGCCGGCATCGATGTCGGCGATGATCGGGACGATGTGGGTCTCGTGGTTGTCGATCGCGTTCAGCAGCCGCTGCTCCTCGATCGCGTTCCCCGCCTCGCGCGCCTTGTCGAGCTCGCGGAACAGGCCGCCCAGTTCGCGCGCGTCGGCCTGGCGGAGGAAGGTGTAGATCTCCTCGATCAGCGCCGGGACGCTGGTCTTCTCGTGCATCGACTGGTCGGGCAGCGGCCCGAACTCGGAACGGAGCGCCGCGATCATCCAGCCCGACAGGTAGAGGTAGCGCCCCTTGGTCGTGCCGAAATGCTTCTTGATGCTGATCATCTTCTGCTGGGCAATGAAGCCGTGCCAGCAGCCGAGCGACTGGGTGTAGGCCGCCGGGTCGGCGTCATAGGCCGCCATGTCGCGGCGCATGATCTCGGCCGTGTGGCGGGCGATGTCGAGCCCGCAGGCGAAGCGATTCTGCAGCCGCATCCGGGCCACGGCTTCCGCGTCGATCCCCGACCAGGGGGTGCCGTTGCCGGCGATCAGCTGCGCGGCGGTGGTGGTCTGCGACTGGTAAGACAAGCGCGTTTCCTTCTTTATGTTGTGGTGCAAGCGGCTGAGCGCCGCGGCGCGGTTAGCGACCGCCGATGCGGGGCTCGATCGCGATGGTGTAGCGTTCGGTCGCGGCGCAATTGTCGCGGAAGGTCAGGCGCTGCCATTCCATCCGCGCCTTGAGCTCGTCCTGGAAGGGGCCGCAGACCCGCTCGGTCCCCGGCTGGATCCGGCTGAAGGCGCAATCGCTATATTCGCCGCCGATCACCCAGTAGCGCTGTGTCATGGTCCGTCTCCACACGGGGGCCGACCGGGGGTGGGATGGTGGCGAGTGAAGACTTGCCAACGCGTCCACACACCGACGAATCGGCGGTTGTTACGGAGCCTTCCAACACTCGCGGGGCCGGATGGCAGCGGCAAAAACGGTCCGCTTGTCACAGATTGACTTGTGATTCTGTGCTCGGCTTGACAACAAACCGTGATGGCGACCGCAGCAAAGCTCTTCCTCGGCCACCGGCTGCGCCGGCTCCGCAAGGAGCGCGGCCTGTCGCAGACCGACATGGCGTCTACGCTCGCGATCAGCCCCAGCTACCTCAACCATCTCGAGCGCAACCAGCGGCCGGTCACCGCCGCGCTGCTGCTCAAGCTTGCCGATACCTACCAGGTGGACGTGCTGAGCTTCGCCTCGGGAAGCGGCGCCCGCACCGGCCCGGACGAGCTGACCGAGATCTTCGCCGATCCGCTGCTCAGCGACCTCAGCGTCCCGCGCTACGAGCTGGTCGAGCTCGCCCACAACGCGCCGACGGTCGCGGAAGGGATCGCCCGCATCTATGCCGCGCTCAAGGAGGCGGAGCGGATGCCGGCGCTGGCCGAGGCCGACGACGCGCGCTCGCTGGTGACCCCGGAGAACTGGGTGCGCGACTACATCCAGGCGCACCGCAACCATTATCCCGAGATCGAGGAAGCGGCGGAAACGATCGGCGGCGCGCTGACCGACCCGCTGTCGGTTGCCGAACCGATGCGGCGACGGCTCAAGGACGCGTGGGGCATCACCGCCCGGGTCGTCTCCCAGTCGCTGCTCGGCAATCTCAGCCAGGCCTATGATCCCGACCGGCGGATGTTCCTCATCTCCTCCCAGCTCCGGCAGGAGAACCGCACCTTCGCGCTCGCCTACCAGCTGGCGGTGACCGAGTTTGCCGGGCTGTTCGACCGGATGGTCGGCGACGCCTCCCCGCCCGACGAGGGGATCGCCGAGCTCCTCCACATGCATCTCGCCAACTATGCCGCGGGGGCGATCATGATGCCCTACGGCAAGTTCCTCCGAAGCGCGGAGGAGATGCACTATTCGATCGACCGGCTGTGCGGCGAATATGGCGCCAACGTCGAGCAGGTGGCGCACCGGCTGACCACGCTCAACCGCCCCAATGCCCGCGGCGTCCCCTTCTTCATGCTGCGGGTCGACCCGGCGGGGAACATCTCCAAGCGCTACGCAGGCGAGAAATTCCCCTTCTCGCGCTTCGGCGGCACCTGCCCCAAGTGGAACCTCCACGCCGCCTTCCAGGCCGCCGGCCAAGTGGTCACCCAGCTGATCGAGACCCCCGACGGCCACCGCTACTTCACTGTCGCGCGGACGATCGAGCGGCCGATCAAGTCGGACCTGAGCGGTGGGCTGCTGGCGATCGGGCTCGGCTGCGACATCAGCTATGCGCATAAGCTGCACTGCGCGGAGGGGATCGACCTCGACCGCGCGCCGGTGGTGGCGGTCGGCCCGGCCTGCACCATTTGCCCACGGATCGACTGCGGCTACCGCGCCGCCCCGCCGGCCGGCCGCAAGCTGGCGGTGACCGGCAACCGCAAGACGATCAGCCCCTACCCGTTCGTCCCCGCCTAGGGCGCGACCGGTTCGCGCTCCAGCGCGGCGCGGTCCCAGCGCGCGAGATCGGCGGCGGCGGCGTAGCTCGACCGAAGGAAGGCCGAGAGGACCGCCGCGGGGTCGGCCGCGGCGCGCACCGCCGCATAGTCGAGCACCCACTCGCCCATCGCCGCATCGAACCGTCCGGGCGCGACCGGCGCCTGGCGGAACCCGTCGGGCTCGGGATAGGCGTAGCTGTAGAAGAGCGGCGGCGCTTGCGTGACCCCGCCGGGCCAGAAGCCCGCGCTCGACACTTCATGGCTGTAGGCCTCGCGGGTGATCCGGTCGGGCAGGCCGGGGATCCCGCCGGGGTGCGCCGGTGCCGGGCGCCCGGAGAAACGGGTCACCGCCAGGTCGAAGCTCCCCCAGAAGAAGTGCACCGGGCTGGCCTTGCCCTGGAAGCCGGCGCGGAAGGTCTCGAAGATGGGGACGATCCGCTGCAACGCCGCGTGCAGCCGGGCGGCGCTGTCGGGACGATAGTCGCGTGGCTCCTGATCGTCGGCGAAGCGCGGGGCGTCGGCGATCTCGTTGGGGCGGCCGTCGAAGCGGCTCGGCAGCCCGTGCCGGTCGAGCAGCGCGACGAGATCGGCATGGAGCCGGCTGACCGTGGTGCCGGCGAAGGGCAGCAGGTCGCGCTCGCCGCCGCTCACCTCCAACGCGATGCCGTGACGGCAGAGGTCGAGCGCGAGGCTCCATTGCCGCCCGTCGGGCGCTGCGCTGGGCAGGGTCGCGAGGCCGCTGGCGGTCGGGCGTAGCGTGATGTTCCAGCCATGGTTCTCCCAGGTCGAGTTGGCGAGCCGCAGCTTGCCGACCATTTGGCTGGCGAGGTGCAGCAGCGCGAAGGTCGGGCCGTCCTCTGCCGGGTCGAGCCGTGGCCAGTCGCTCATCCTCTGCCTCCCGTGGTCCTGAGTCTCGCCCCCCACTGTAGCGAGGTTGTCCTGCCCGCTGCCATTTTCTAAGGCCGCGGCCATGGACAGCGCCCCGCTTCTCGATCGTATCGCCGCCGCCGACAGCTTGACGTCACTCGAAGGCGTCCGGGTCGCGCTGCTCGGCAAGTCGGGCGAGGTCACCCAGCTGCTCAAGACCCTGGGCGGAATGGACCCGGCGACCCGCGCCAGCGAGGGGCCCAAGATCCACGCGCTGCGCGAGGCGGTCACCAACGGGATCGCGGCGCGCAAGGCGGCGCTGGAGGATGCGGCGCTCGAGCAGCGGCTGGCGACCGAGCGGCTCGACCTCTCGCTCCCCGCGCCCGAACGGCCGCTGGGCAGCGTGCACCCGGTCAGCCAGGTGATGGACGAGCTGGCGGAGATCTTCGCCGACCTGGGCTTCGCGGTCGCGGAAGGGCCGGAGATCGAGGACCAGTGGCATAATTTTACCGCGCTCAACATGCCCGAGAGCCACCCGGCGCGGGCGATGCACGACACCTTCTACCTCGAACCGAAGGACGTTGAGGAAGCCAAGGTCCTGCGCACCCATACCTCGCCGGTGCAGATCCGCGCGATGCAGGCGCTCGGCGCGCCATTGCGGGTGATCGCCCCGGGCCGCGTCTACCGCTCGGACAGCGACGCCACCCACACCCCGATGTTCCACCAGATCGAGGGGCTGGTGATCGACCGCGACATCACCATGGGCCACCTCAAGTGGACCCTGGAGACCTTCCTCAAGGCCTTCTTCGAGCGCGACGACATCGTCATCCGGCTCCGTCCCAGCTACTTCCCCTTCACCGAGCCGTCGGCCGAGGTCGATGTCGGCTGGTCGATGGAGAAGGGCCGCCGCGTCGTCGGCGGCTCGGAAGGCTGGATGGAGGTGCTGGGCAGCGGCATGGTCCACCCGCGGGTAATCGCCGCCGCCGGGTTGGACCCGGACGAGTGGCAGGGCTTCGCCTTCGGCACCGGCGTCGACCGGCTGGCGATGCTCAAATACGGGATGGACGACCTCCGCGCCTTCTTCGATGGCGACCTGCGCTGGCTCAAGCACTACGGCTTCGGCGCGCTCGCCACCCCCACCCTCTCGGCGGGAGTGGGCGCATGAAGTTCACTCTGTCCTGGCTCAAGGACCATCTCGACACCGCCGCCGGCGCGGAGGAGATCGCGGCGAAGCTGACCGCCATCGGGCTGGAGGTCGAAGGCGTCGAGAACCCCGCCGAGGCGCTGCGTCCCTTCACCGTGGCGCGCGTGCTCACCGCCGACCGCCATCCGCAGGCGGACAAGCTGCAGGTGCTGACGGTCGACACCGGCGCGGGCGACCCGCTCCAGGTGGTGTGCGGCGCCCCGAACGCCCGCGCCGGGCTGGTCGGCGTGTTCGGCGGCCCCGGCACCTATGTCCCGGGCAGCGACATGACGCTCAAGAAGGCGGCGATCCGCGGTGTCGAGAGCAACGGGATGATGTGCTCCTACCGCGAGCTGGAGCTGGGCGACGACCATAGCGGGATCATCGAGCTGCCCGCCGAGGCGCCGGTTGGGACCAGCTTCGCCGACTATGCCGGGCTCGACGACCCGGTGTTCGACGTCGCCATCACCCCCAACCGCCAGGACTGCATGGGCGTTCGCGGCATCGCCCGCGATCTCGCCGCGGCCGACGTCGGGGCGCTGAAGCCGCTGGCGGTGCCGGCGATCGAGGGCGGGTTCGATTGCCCGGTCCCGATCCGGATCGAGGACCCGGAGGGCTGCCCGGCCTTCTTCGGCCGAACGATCCGCGGACTGCGCAACGGCGAGGCGCCCGAGTGGATCCGGCGGCGTCTGAGCGCGGCGGGGCAGCGACCGATTTCGGCGCTGGTCGACCTCACCAACTATGTGATGCTCGACCTCGGCCGGCCGAGCCATGTCTATGACGTCGCGCAGCTGAGCGGCGCCGTGACCGCCCGCCGGGCCCGCGATGGCGAGACCGTCACCGCCTTGAACGGCAAGGATTATGCGCTCACCCCGGCGATGACGGTGATCGCCGACGACGCCCAGGTCCACGACATCGGCGGGATCATGGGCGGCGAGCATAGCGGTGTCGCCGACGGCACGACCGAGGTGCTGCTCGAGGTCGCCTGGTTCGATCCCGAGCGGATCGCCCGCACCGGCCAGGCGCTGGCGCTGACCAGCGACGCCCGCAGCCGGTTCGAGCGCGGGGTCGACCCCGGCTTCCTCGACGACGGGCTGGCGATCCTCACCGGGCTGATCCTCGAGCATTGCGGCGGCGAGGCGAGCCGCGTCGAGCGGGTCGGCACCCCGCCGCTCAGCGAGCGCCGCATCGCGTTCGACCCGGCGCGCACCGCCTCGCTCGGCGGGGTCGAGGTGCCGCCGGCCGAGCAGGTCGCGATCCTCGAGCGGCTCGGCTTCACCGTTTCCGGCGGCGAGGCGAGCGTTCCCACGTGGCGTCGCGACATCGACGGCCCGGCCGACCTGGTCGAGGAAGTGACCCGGATCCACGGCTTCGACCGGATCCCGTCGACCCCGCTGCCGCGCGCCTCGGGGGTCGCCCGCCCGGTCGCCACGGCGTCGCAGCGGGTCGAGCGGCGGGTTCGCCGCGCCGCCGCCGCGCGCGGGCTCGACGAGGCGGTCACCTGGAGCTTCATCGCGCCGGCGGAAGCCGACGCGGTCGGCGGCGCGGCGCACGTCCTCGCCAACCCGATCAGCGAGGAGATGAAGGCGATGCGGCCCTCGCTGCTGCCCGGCCTCGTCGCCGCCGCCCGCCGCAACGCCGATCGCGGCCAGCCGGGCATCCGCCTGTTCGAGCTCGGCCGACGCTACCTCGCCGAGGGAGAGCGGCCGACCGTCGGCATCCTTCTCGCGGGATCGCGCGAGCCGCGCGGCTGGCGGAGCGGCAAGGCGCAGGGCGTCGACGCCTTCGACGCCAAGGCCGAAGTGCTGGCGCTGCTCGAGGCGGCGGGCGCGCCGGTCGCCAATCTCCAGCTCGCCCCGGGCGCGGGCGAAGCCTGGCACCCCGGTCGCTCGGCACGGCTCGGGCTCGGCCCCAGGCAGCTGCTCGCGGTGTTCGGCGAACTGCACCCCCGCCTCGCCAAGGCGCTCGACGCCCCGGCCGGTACGGTCGCGGCGGAGATCTACCTCGACGCCATTCCCGCGCCGCGCGGCCAGGGCCGGGCCCGCCCCGCCTTTGCCCCGCCGGCGCTGCAGGCGGTCACCCGCGACTTTGCCTTCACCGTCCCTGCCGAGCTGGCCGCCGACGCGCTGGTCCGCGCGGTGCGCGGGGCGGACAAGGCGCTGATCACCGGGGTGCGGCTGTTCGACCGCTACCAGCCCGAGGGCGGCGATCTCAGCCTCGCGCTCGAGGTTACTCTCCAGCCGCAGGACCGGACGCTGACCGATGCCGACATCAAGGCGGTCAGCGACAAGGTCGTCGCCGCCGCCGGGAAGCTAGGCGCGGTCCTCCGCGGCTAGTTCGAAGCGGTTGATCGCGGCGTGGACCCGCGCCTCGATCTCGTCGCGCCTGAGCCCGGCCGGGATCGTCTCGCCGACCGCGAAGCGGATCCGGCCAGGACGCTTCATCAGCCCCGCCATCGCCCGCCCACTGTCGACCGCGATCGGGACGACCGGCAGGCCCAGCGCCCGGTACAGCCCCGCGAACCCTGACCGCAGCGGGGGCATGTCGCCCACCCGGGTGCGGGTACCTTCGGGATAGATCACCACCGCGCGGTTCACCGCCTTCGCGGCCTTGCCCGCCGCCAGCATCTCGCGCAGCGCCTTGGCGCCCGCCTCGCGGTCGACGGGGATGACGCCATAGCGTCGCATCACCCAGCCCAGCCCGGGCGTGTCGCTCAATTCGCGCTTGAGGACGATCACCGGCGTGTCGCCGCGGCGGACCACCTCGAGCGTCTCGGCCTCGGCCTGGTGCTTGACCGCGATCAGCCAGCAGCCGCGCGGGATCTCGCCTTCCCATTCGATCGGGATCCGCAGCAGGCGGGTGACCAGCCAATGGTGGTAGCGGGTCCACTGGTGGACGTGGCGGCGCATCGCCGGCGTCCCTGCCAGCGCGACGAGGAAGCTCGACAGCACATAATAGACGGTGCCGCCGTAGAAGAGGACGGCGAACAGGAGCGAGCGCAGCCGCATCACACGTCGAGCCAGACCGCGAGCCGGCGCAACACATATTTGCTGTACTCGCCGAACAGCGTGGTGAGGCTCGGCTCGGTCGGCACCGCGTCGGTGACGATCCGCGTCCTGCTGCCGAGATGGCGGCGGAACTCGTAGGCGGAGCGGCGCATGTGCCAGTCGCTGGTGATCAGCCACACCGACTTGTAGCCGCCGCGGTCGAGCCAGCGCTTGGCCTCTTCCGCGTTGGACCGGGTGTCGACCGATTCCGAGCCGAGGTCGACGCAGCAGGCGATCAGCCGTCCGCCCTTGCCGTGCAGCCGGCGCAGCAGGTCGGCCTTGGTGACGCTCGGGTCGGCGCCGGCGATCAGCATCCGCGGCGCCTTGCCCGCGGCGAGCATCGCCATGCCGCGCTCGATCCGCCCGCTTCCCCCGGTCAGCACGACGATCGCGTCGGCGGCCGGGGTGCCGGCCGGCGCCGGCGTGCCGAGCGTGACCGTGAACAGCGCAAAGCCGAGCGCGAACAGGAGCAGGAGGAAGGCGCCGAGGCGGAGGATCACAGGTCGGCCCGCAACGCCTTTAGCAGCGCCCGCCGCGCCGCCACCGTCCCGACCGCCGCGCCGAGCAGCGGCAGCAGCGCCAGCAGCAGCGCGTCCCGCCAGCCGAGCAGCGCGCGCCCGGCGAGCTCGCCGACCAGCCCGCCGTCGCTGAGCAGCACCAGCAAGAGGATGATTCCGGCCGCGAGCGCGCCCGCGGCGCCGCCGACCAGCGCGTCGATCGCGATCCGCCGCTGGAACAGCCCGACCACCTGCTCGTCGGTCCCGCCGATCCCGTGCATCACCTCGATCGTCCGGCGGTTGGCGTCGAGCGCGCTGCGCGCCGCCAGCACAACTGCCGCGGCCATCGCGACGGTCATCAGCAGGACGAGGCCGGCGGCCAGCCACTGCAGCGCCGCCAGCGCGCGGCTGAGCGGGGCAAGCTCGGTCGCATAGGCCGACACCCGCGCTCCCGGCACCGCGCGCTCGACCGCAGCGGCGAGCGCGTCCGGGCTGGTGCCGGGCGCGAGGTCGACGTCGATCAGCCCGGGCACGGGGAGTTCGCCGCTGAGCTCGCCGGGGCCGAGCCATTGCTGAAGCGTCCGCCGCAGCTCCGCCTCGCTGACCGGGCGGACTCCGGCCACCCCCGCGGTGCGGCCGAGCAGGGCGACCGCAGAGGGGCTCTGCCGCGGTCCGTCGGGGAGCTGGACCGAGACGCGGTTGCGGACCCCGTCGCCGACCAGCCGCGCGGCATTGGCGACGGCGAGCCCGGCGGCGCCGACGATCACCGTCACGAAGATCATGATCGCGATCACCCACGGCGTCGGCGAGCGCCGGGCCGGGGGCAGGAGGCGGCGCTCCGCCGAAGAGGGGAAGGCCCAGGCCAGCATCACATCACCCGCGCCGGCGGGTTGCGCAGCGCGCCGGTGCGGTCGACCAGCTGCCCCTGCTCGAGCCGCAGCAGCTGCGCCCCGCGTGCAGCGGCGAGCAGCCCGACGTCGTGGGTGGCGACCACGATGGTGGTGCCGAGCCGGTTGAGCTCCTGGAACAGGTGGAGCAGCCGGGCCGCCATGTCCGCGTCGACGTTGCCGGTCGGCTCGTCCGCCACCAGCAGCTCGGGCTGGCCGATCACCGCGCGGGCGATCGCGACCCGCTGCTGCTCCCCGCCCGACAGGGTCGGCGGGCGGGCGCTGGCGCGATCGGCCAGCCCGACCCAGGCGAGCAGCTCGCGCACCGGCCCCTCGATCTCCGCGTCGCGCCGTCCCGCCACCCGCAGCGGAAGCGCGACATTGTCGAAGGCGCTGAGGTGCGGGATGAGCCGGAAGTCCTGGAACACGACCCCGATCCGGCGGCGGAAGGCGGGCATCGCCTCGCGCGGTGCCTCGGTCAGGTCCTCGCCGAACAGGCTGATCCGGCCGCGGGTCGGGCGCTGCGCGAGGTAGAGGAGCTTGAGCAGCGAGGTCTTGCCCGCGCCCGAGGGCCCCATCAGCAGGTAGAAGCCGCCCGCGCTCAGCCGGCAGTCGAGATCACGCAGCACCTCGGCGCCCGTGCCGTACCGCAGGCCAACGCTGTCGAACTCAACGATCGGGCCCAGCGTCCCATCCCCCGCTAACCTTCGTTTATCCCCTGCCATGCGCCGCTCACCTTGCCAATAAGCGCGGCATCCTGTTTATCTCGTTCACCACGGCCCGATCTTCGAGGGTGTGACAGTTTGAAAGGCCGCCGATGATCCTCACCTGCCCCGAGTGCGGGACGCGCTATGTGGTCAAAGACGGGGCCATTCCGCCCGAGGGACGGCAGGTCCGCTGCGCCTCGTGCCGCCACAGCTGGCACCAGGATCCCGAGGTCGCCGCGTCGGCCGAGCAGGTCGACGACACCGCGACCGCCGAGCTGGCGAGCCCGACGCTTGCCCACCCGGTGATCGACCCGGCGGCGACGCGCGCCGACCCGGACACGCAGCCGCTACCCGAGCCGGGCGCCGGCAGCATCGGCGCGCTCCACGACAGTGCCGCCTATTCGTCGCGCGAGGCGCCGGAGGAGGAGGCGGCGGCGAGCGAGGGCGGCTTCCTCAGCGAGGCCGTGCCGCCACCCGCCTGGCAGGCCGAGCCGCAGCCGGCGTTTGTCCCCGCGGCCGAGCCGGAGGAGGAGCCCGCTGCGACCGCGGCGAGCGAGCCGCTGGTGACCACCAGCTACCCGGAATCGCACCCGTTCCGGGCGGCGACCGCGGCGGCCAGTGGCGACGACGACTACAGCCCGTTCGCGACCCGCGCGCCGGTCGAGCGCGCGTCGCGGCGTGGACCGCTGATCGTGATCGGGGCGCTGGTGCTGATCGTGGCGATCGCCGCCGCCTTCTGGTTTCTCGCGCCGGCGCAGTGGAAGCAGCGGGTCGGGGTCGCCGACAACAGCGAGACCCCGCTGCTGCTCCAGGTCCAGCAGCACGACCGCCAGAAGCTGGAGAGCGGCAACGAGCTGTTCGCGGTCAGCGGCCGGGTGCTCAACCCGACCAACCAGACGCAGTCGGTCCCGCCGATCAAGGCCGAGCTGCGCAATACCTCGGGCAAGCTCATCTACAGCTGGACCATCTCGCCGCCGACCCGCGCGCTCCCGCCGGGCGCCAGCGCCGCCTTCAACAGCGCCGAAATGGACGTCCCGCAGGGCGCGGACATGCTGACGGTGACTTTGGGCTGATCCCGCCCGTCAGGGAAACTCGACGACATTCAAGGACTTGCGGCTGCCGTCGGGCTCGCTGACGACCAGCGTCGCGGGGGTATGGGGTTCGCTCGTGCGGCCCGCCACGACCCGCGCCGGGCGGACGATCCGGACGCTCACCTGCGCCACCGCGCTCGGCCCGCTGCGTGGCGGTGCCATGGGCTGCGCCGCGAGGGCGGCAAGTGCGAGCAGCGGGACCATCGCCAGGAGGAAACGGCGGTCGCACGCGAAAGTTAAGCGCTCTTTAGAGTTTGCTCCGAAATGGTACGGACGAACCGGCATTGCGCGCCCGGAAATCGGCTGCTAGAGGCCTCCGCCTTGCCAGCCCCGGCCTAGCCGCCGCGGGATCTACGATGTGCGGTCGTGGCGGAACTGGTAGACGCGCAGCGTTGAGGTCGCTGTGGCCGAAAGGCCGTGGAAGTTCGAGTCTTCTCGACCGCACCATCATGCCGGAACGACGGTCCTGCCGGGCAGGGCCGTCCTCGCACCCCACCCGATCCGTCGAAATCGTCTGAGACGACTTCCTATCGCGCGCTGGCGACCTTGGCCGGCACGGTGGCGCTGACCCGGATCGTGCCGAGCCGGACCCTGCTCTTCTCCGGGGTCACGGCGATGGCATCGCCGAGCGCCGCGGGCGAGCGCGCCGCCTGCGCCGAATCCCGCGTCAGCCGGAGCGCGTAGCGGCCGTAGCCGACCCGCTCGAACAGGAAATAGCCGTCATAGTCGGTGCGGGTGGTCGCGACGACATGGCCCGCTTGGTCGACCAGCTCGAGGTCGAGCCCCTCGAACCCGCCGCCGCCGTCCTTGATCAGCACGCCCTCGACGTCGCCGGCGCCGACCAGCGGGATCTCGACCTTGGCCGCGACGCCGGGCCGCGGCGTCACCACCTGCGCGGCCTTGGCGGGCACCAGCATCGGGTCGGCGAGCGTCGTGGTGTCGATCCCGATCGCGACCGGCCGGTAGAGCTGCAGCCCCCCGACGCTGGCGAGCCCGCGGGCATCGGTCGGCCGCTCGGCGGTCTGCATCCCGGCGGTGATCAGCGCGCCCTTCTCGAGCGGCTCGCCGGGATCGCGCACGCCATTGCCGTTCAAATCGCGGAAGACCAGCGCGTCGACGCTTCCGGCGGTGGCGAGCGGCTCGCGCGACAGCCGCATCCGCTCGCCCCCGCCCGACAGCGAGAAGACGAGGTTGAGCCCGGCCGCGACCGAGCCGTCGCTGGCCGCTTCGCCGGTCAGCGCCAGCGCCAGGGTGGAGAGGCGGCGGATGTAGCCGACCCGCGCCCGCGCGCGGTGCGCTGCGCCGTCCCAGGCGAGCGTCGTCTCGAGGTCGGTCGTGTCCCCGACGCTCCAGTAGCCGCTGAGCTCGGCCTGGCGGAACCGGCCGCCATGCGCGAGGTCGAACTGGCCGGCGCCGCGCAGCCGCACCCCGCGGATCCGGCCCGAGCCGATCACGGTAAGGTCGAGCTGCCCGGGGCTCGCCGAGGCCCCGGATCCGAGCGTCTTCTGCATCTGCACGACGGTCGCCAGGTTGAAGCGGTTGAGCTGCACCGAAGAGCGGAGATTGGCGCTGAGCAGCCGGTCGCCCCCCGCCATCTCGGCGAAGCGAAGGTCGCCGTGGAGCGGGATGGTGGTCCGTCCCAGCTTGAGCGGGGCGTCGAGCGCGAGGCGATGCTCCTGCGCAAGCGCTCCGGCGCCCCGCGCGCGGAAGTCGCGCCCGACGATCGTCTGGGCGGAGAGGTTGACCGACCCCACGCGGGCGAGCGCCTGCGCGCGGAAGGCGAGCCCGCCGCGGTCGTCGGCGGCGATCCCGGCCTCGACCAGCGCCGGCCCGATCGAGCGGCGCACCGCCCCCTCGACGAAGGTGACCCGCCGGTCGTCGACGGTCAGCGTCTGGACGAGCGCGGCGACCGAGGTCCGCTGGTCGAGCCCATGCTCTACCGACACCGCGGCCCGCAGCCCCTCCCGGGGCGGCGGGTCGGTGGTGGCGAGCGCGCCGCCCTGCAGCAGACTGGCCGGCGGGTCGCCCAGCAGGGTCGCTGCCGGCGGCCCGGTCGCGGCATGGCCGAAGGAGAGGAGGTCGCGCCCCGGCTGGTTGATCCCCGCCCAGTACCAGGTTCGGCCCGGCGGGACGCTCTGCTCGCCGACGTTGATCGTCTCGATCCGGCTCCGCACCTGCCCCTGCGGGCCGTAGCTGATCACCTCGAGACGGTTGTCGCCATAGAGCAGCTGGACGTCGTCGAACCGATACCGGTTGTCGGACGTGGCGGGCGCGAAGGCGATCAGCTCGCCGTTGCGGTAGAGCTCCGCCTCCCAGCCCGACGGCAGCTCCCCGCTCAGCGCGGTGCGGTCGAACGCCAGCGGCTGGGCGAGCGGGCGGTTGGTCAGCAGCAGGCCGCGCCCGGCGCTGACGTTGTTGCCGGTGAAGGCGTCGCCGAAGCTCTCGACGTCGCCGGCGGCCAGGGTGGTGGCATGGAGCGGGCCGAGCAGCCCGCCATCGGGATCCGAGCGGAAGGCCTTCATGCGCAGCGTCTGCGGCCGGCCGCGGCTGGTGGTGGTGAGCCGGGCGTCGACGCTGAGCCCGAGCGCTTCGCCCGCGGCGACGAGCGAGGCGCGGCGGTCGACCCGCACCCCGCTGTGCGCGTCGTAGGTCGCGCCCGCGTCGACCACGAAGTCGAGCGCCGGGGTCCGCCACATGCGATAGGGGACCCGCACCTGCGGCAGGCTGGAAAGATCGAAGCTCGCCTTGTGCAGCCGAGCGGCGCGCTCGCGGCGCTCCTTGGCCAGCTCCACCGGCAGCTTGGCCTCGCTGGTCACCAGCAGCACCGAGCCGCCGGTGACCGGCCTGATGCCGAGCCCGAACCAGCGCCCCAGCGCCTCCGCCCCGACGCACCAGCCTTCCGGCACCTCGCGGATGGTGGTCGCGGCGAGCGCCTCGGTCCGGCCGCCGTAGCTGACCGAGCGCGCGGCCTGGTCGATGCTGATCCGGTTGGTCTCGCGGAACGCCCAGCCGCTGGCGCGATGGGCGCCGAGATCGATCTTCATCGGCACGTCGAGCGCGGCGAGGAAGTCGCCGAGGAGGACGCAGGTACCCTCGGGCGTATTGTAGGCGCGCACCCCGTCGCCGAACACGCGCTGGCGGAGCTGGACGTCGAGCATGAACTGCTCGTCAGGGTCGGCGGTCCAGGCCGGGTTGACCGGCGCGGCGGCGGGCGCGGCGGCGGTGCCGGCGACCAGCGCCAGCACCCCCGCGGCAAAGCGCGAGACGCGCCGCCAGCCGAACCCGAGCCGCATCGAGGGAAGTCCCGTCCGGGCCGGCCTAGCGGAGGACCGTCCGGGCCTCGGCGACCAGCAGCGGCGGCCCGTCGCCGGTCTCGAAATATTGCACCGTCACCGGCCCGCCGACGGCGCCCTTGGTCTCGTCGAGCGGGATCGACAGGCTGCGCCGCTGGAGCTCGGTGTAGACCGCCACCCCGCGCTGCAGCCCGACGAGGTCGCTCGACCCGGCCCGATAGACCCGGACCTCGCCATAGGTCGAACGCGAGCCGCTGCGGGCGAGGTCGAGCGCGATCGCCGGCTTGCCGCCGTCGCGCGCCAGGTGGACGTTGCTGATCGCCGCCTTGGCCTGGAGGTTGCCGAGCCGGACGATAACCGGGATGGTGACCCCGTAGACCGGGGTGAGCTGGAAGCCGATGCCCTTGAAGTCGGCCGGCGCCTTCACCGCGGGCTGCGGCGGCGGCACGGCGCGGAACAGGAGGTGGACCCGATACTCGCCGTCGGGCAACCCGGCGGGTGCCCGCGCCGAGACCCGGATCGACTGCGGCTGGTTGGGGGGGAGGGTGATCCGGCGGGGCGCGTAGAGGATCATCGCCTCGGCCTGCTTCTCCGCCTCGCTCGGCGCGGTGACCTCCTCGAACGAGCCGTCGCTCTTCATCCGGCGCATCTCGAGGCTGATCCGGTAGGTCGCGACGTCGTCGCCGATATTGTTGAGGATGACCTCGGTGCCGCGGCTGCCGTTGAGCACGATGCGGGTCGGCGCGACCAGCAGGTCGCCGACCCCGGCGGCGGCCGGCGCCGCGGTGAACAGGAGCGCGGAGGCGACCAGCGATCCGCGCAGGACTGACGTGACTAGAGACATTCAGGGCTCCCCTTCGGCGGCGGTCAAGCCGCCGTTCCGGTCCCGGTTTGCCCCATAATGGTTACTTTGGAGCTAACCATGCCCCGCGCCGCGCACCCCAACGAAAAGGGGTCGCCGTTGCCGGCGACCCCTCGTCCACTTGGCCCCTTGGTAAGGGGATCAGTTATAGTCGACGGTGACGTTGATCGCGCCGCTGTAGAGCCCGTCGGTGGTCGTCGGGGTGATCACGATCGAGCCGCCGACCGGGAAGTTGACGCCCGCGGTGCCCGAGTTGCCGAGCGCGACGCTGGCCTGCACCGACGGGGTGAAGGCGATGGTCGTGCTGTCGTTGGCGTTGGTCAGGTTGGTCGCCGCGGAATAGATGAAGACGGTCTGGTTGTTGGTGCCGGTGACCTTGTACTGAGCGACCGCGGTGGTGCCCGAGCAGGTCAGCCCCGCGCTGCCGCAGGTAAGCGCTCCGGCGGGGGTCAGCGACACCGTCTGATTGGCCGTCAGCGTGCCGAGCAGGATGGTGCCGAAGTTGAGGTCGGCGACGCGGGTCAGCGTCAGCGGCTTGACGATCTGCGCCTTGGCCACCGGCGCGGTCCCGGAAACGGCCACCGGTGCGGCGGCCGCCGGGGTGGCGGCGGCAGCGGCAACGGCGAGCGCCGCGATACGAACGAAGGTCTTCATGTGATTCGGTCCCCACTGGTTCAGACAGACCGCTGCGTCCACTTCGGAAACAGCGTGAGGACTGCATTAACCCTCACCACTTACGGCTTGGCTGAAGGTCTTGGTTAACGGCGCGTTGAGGTTTGCCCCGTTCCGGCGGCAACAGCGCCAATACGAAAGGGGCCGCGCGCCCTGGCGGCGCATGACCCCTCCCGTCTGACCGGCCCAGCAGCCGGAAGCGATTATTGATAGTCGACGGTCACCGCCATGGTGCCGGCATAGAGCCCGTCGCCGGCGCCCACGGGGACGTCGAGCGAGCCGCCGATCGAGAAGGGCGCGCCGGTGCTGTTGCCGTTGGCGCCGAGATTGACCGTGGCCGGGGCGTTCAAGACAACCGTCAGCGTCTGCGCCGCATTGTTGGCGTTGGTGATCGTCACGTTGGGCGCGGCGACCGTCACCACCGCATTGTTGGTGCCCTTGACCAGATAGTTGGCGGCCGAGGTCGCGCCCTGGCAGGTCAGCCCGCTGGTCCCGCAGCCGACCAGGGCACCGCCCTGGCTGACCGTGACGGTCTGGGTCGAGGCATAGCTGCCGAGGATGATCGTGCCGAAGTTGAGGTCCGAGCTGGCGGTCAGCACCAGCGGGCGGACGATGTTGGCCTTGGCCACCGGAACGGTGCCGGAGACCGGCACCGGGGCGGCGAGCGCGGGCGTGGCGCCCAGCGCGGCGACGGCGAGCACGGCCGCCTTGGTCAGAGTCTTCATTGGTCTTGTCCCCACTTTGGTCCGAGTTGACCCGGCATCATCGGGTGAACCGGATGTCGGTGAGGCTGGCATTAACCGCGTCCGCTTGCCGCTTCCCTGTGGAGGGAAGTTAACGGGGCGTTTGCATTTCCGCCGTTGCGGAGCCTTCTTCAGAGATATTCGACGGTGATCGGGATCTCGCCGCGATAGTCGCCCTCGGCTTCCCCGCTGATGTCGAGCCGACCGCCGAGCCGCACCCGCAGCAGCCCGCTCGAATCGAGGCGGGCCACCGCCGGCGCGTCGCTGACGAGGTCGGTGATGCGGATCTGGCCGCCGCCGATCCCGCTCATCCTAATCTCCGCCGGCAGGTCGATCCGCACCAGCCTTCCGGCTTCCCCGCGGATGACGATGGTCCCGGCGAACGCCCGGCCGCCGATCTCCTCGACTCCGGCGAGGCTGCGCGACCCGTCGGGGCCGAGCCGGGCCTGGCCGCCGGCGGGGCTGCGCAGCACCAGCCGGTCGAAGTCGAGCCGGGTCTCCACCTCCAGCCGCATCGGCGTCGCCGCGGTCGCCGGCTCGCCCAGCCCGGGCGCGGACCCGCACAGCCGGCATTGCGCCCCGGCCGGGGAGCCGGGGCCCGCCAGCACGGCCGCGAGCAGCAGGAGCAGGACGAGCCGCATCGGCTGTTCTTGCCTCCATACTGGTGAAGTTCGCGTAAACGCCCCGCTAACCATTGCGGCGGTCCCGGCGCTCACCCACATCGTGCCGGAAAGGATCCGCGATGACCGAAGACAAGAAGATGCCGGCCAGCGAGCAGGAGTGGCGCGAGCGGCTCAGCCCCGAGCAGTACCAGGTGCTGCGCCAGTCGGGCACCGAGCGGCCATGGACCGGCCACCTCCTCAACAACAAGGAGCAGGGGCAATATGTCTGTGCCGGCTGCGGCGAGCCGCTGTTCGGCAGCGACACCAAGTTCGAGAGCGGCAGCGGCTGGCCGAGCTTCACCGCCCCGGCCGTCGAGGGCAGCGTCGCCGAGCACCGCGACGTCAGCCACGGGATGGTGAGGACCGAGGTCCGCTGCGCCAAGTGCGAGGGCCATCTCGGCCATGTCTTCCCCGACGGGCCCGGCCCCAACGGGCTGCGCTACTGCATCAACTCGGCCGCGCTCGACTTCGCGCCGGGCTCGAAATCGGAGTGACGCTTGCAGGGGGGCGACCGAGCCGATAGCTAACGCAGCCACATGGCCAGTTCGCCCCCCGGAAGGTTCAGCCGCACACTGGTCAGCATCCTGAAATGGGGACTGGGCTTCGCGCTGCTCGGCGTCCTCGCGCTCGGCGTCGCGGTCGCGGTCGCCATGTCGCAGCTGCCAAGCTACCAGCAGCTCGCACAGCGCAACGACCTCGGCCAGATGATCCGGGTCCATGCCGCCAACGGCCAGGTCATCCTCTCGCTCGGGCCGACCTTCGGCGAATGGATCCCCTACGAGCAGATCCCCGCCTCGATGCGCGCGGCGATGATCGCGGTCGAGGACCGGCGCTTCCGCAGCCATGTTGGCGTCGACCCGATCGGCATGGCGCGCTCGGTCAAGGTGCGGGTCGACACCGGCCACTGGCGCCAGGGCGGCTCGACCATCACCCAGCAGCTCGCCCGCAACATCTTCCTCACCAACAACAAGACCTTCGGGCGCAAGGTGAAGGAGGGCGTGCTGGCGCTCGCGCTGGAGCGCAAGTTCAGCAAGGACCAGATCCTCGAGCTTTACCTCAACCGGGTCTATTTCGGCGGCGGCGCCTACGGGATCGACGCGGCGAGCCGGACCTTCTTCGGCCACGACGCCCGCCACCTCTCGCTGGCCGAGGCGACGATCATCGCCGGGCTGGTCAAGGCGCCGTCCAACTATTCGCCAACCGCCGACGTCGACGCCGCGCGGAGCCGCTCGGCGGTGGTGCTGAACTCGATGGAGCAGAACGGCTTCATCACCTCCGAGCAGGCCGCCAGCGCCGAGGCCAACGCGGCCAGGATCGTCGTCCAGCCCGACCAGAAGCAGAACAGCATCCGCTACTTCACCGACTGGGCGCTGCCCCAGCTCGACACGCTGATCGACGAGACCAGCCGCCCGATCGAGGTGTGGACCACCATCGACACCGGGATGCAGGGCGCCGCCGACAAGGCGGTGGTGGCCAATGCGCCGGCCGGCGCGCAGGGCGCGCTCGTGGCGATGGACCGCGACGGCGCGGTGCGGGCGATGATCGGCGGCAAGGACTATGTCAGCTCGCTCTACAATCGCGCCACCCAGGCGCAGCGCCAGCCGGGATCCTCCTTCAAGCTGTTCGTCTATCTCGCCGCGCTCGAGAGCGGGATGAAGCCGACCGACACGATCGTCGATGAGCCGGTCACGATCGATGGCTGGACCCCGCGCAACTCGACCCGCAGCTATGCCGGCTCGGTCACCCTGCGCGAGGCCTTCTCGCGCTCGATCAACACGATCAGCGCCAAGATCGGGTCGCAGCTCGGCTTCTCGACGATCGCCGACATGGCGCATCGGTTCGGGATCAGCGGGCAGATCTCGACCTATCCCTCGATGGTGCTGGGCACCTCCGAGGTCCGGCTGCTCGACATGACCCGCGCCTACGCCTCGGTCGCCAACAAGGGCATCGCCGTCACCCCCTACGCGATCACCAAGGTCGTCTCGGGCGATGGCCGGCTGCTCTACCGCAAGGACAATAGCGACGACCGTGTGCTGGTCGCCCCGTGGGTGGCGGCCGAGATGATGGACCTGATGCAGTCGGCGGTGCTCAGCGGCACCGGCCGCGCCGCGCAGATCGGCCGCCCGGTCGCGGGCAAGACCGGGACCACCAACAGCAACAAGGACGGCTGGTTCATCGGCTATTCCTCGGGGCTCACCACCGGCGTGTGGATGGGCCGCGACGACAATCGCGCGATCCCAGGGCTGCAGGGCGGCACCGCCCCCGCGCGCGCCTTCCACGACTTCATGGTGGTCGCCACCGCCAAGCGCCCGGTCGAGCAGTTCGAGACCCAGGTGCCGATGCCCGACTGGCAGCTCGACCCGGGCGAGGAGAATGGTGGCGGGACCGCGCTCAACCCCTCGCAGCCGCTGGTCGACGAGAACGGCAACCCGATCAACGTCCAGCCGAACGACCCCTACGGGCAGGTCCAGCAGGTCGATCCCGCGACCGGGCTGCCGCTGGACAATGGCCAGCGCTTCCCGCCCGGCACCCGTCCCGCGCCCGCCACCCCGGCGACCCCGCCGCAGCAGCGGCCGGGGCAGCCGGACCAGAACGAGCTCGACCGCATCTTCAACAGCCCGCCGCCTCCGCGCGAGCGGCAGGCGCCCCCGTCACAGCCGGCCGACGGCGCGGAGCCGGGGGGCTACTAGCCGAAGCTCGGCGCGCGCGGCGGCGACGTCGCCGCCGAACAGCCGCCGCTCGGCGGCGCGGAACTGCGGCCCATGGTCCATGTGCAGCCGGTGCGCGACCTCGTGCGCGACGACGAACCGCCGCGCGCCCGGCGAGGCGAGGATCAGCCGCCAGCTGAAGCGCAACGCGCCCGCCGCCGAGCAGCTGCCCCAGCGGCTGACCGGGTCGCCGACTGCGACCGAGGCAACCGTCACCCCGGCCTCCCGGGCGATCGCCGCCACTTCCGCGCTGAGCCGGTCGCGCGCCATGTTCCGCAGCCACAGCAGCACCCGTCGCTCCAGCCCCTCGAGCGGGCCGCCGCAGTGCAGCTCGGTGCCGACCAGCCGGATCGCCCGCGGCCGCCCCTCCGCGTGGACCAGCTCGAGCTCGCCGCCGTCGAACGGGATCCGCGCGCCGGGTCGCAGCGGCAGCCCCTCCGGGCGCTTGGCCAGCTGCGCGCTGACCCAGCCCTGCTGCTCGGCGGCCCAGGCGAGCGCCGACCGCTCCGACACGCGGCGGGGAATGGTCAGCTTGAGCATCGTCCCGCCATGGTCGAGGCGGAGCCGCATCACCCGGGCGGTGGCGATCCGGCGGATGGCGACGGGCAGTGGGAGCGCCGGGTGCCGGTGCAGCCCGTCAGAGCTCACGATCGACCATGTGGAACTCCAGCTCGCCGGCATCGACCTCGCTGATCGTCCAGCCGCGGGTCGACTGGCCGGCCTGGTGCACCGTCTCGCGGCTGCCCGACTTGAGATAGTGCCAGTCGGGCAGCGGCTGCCCCTCGTAGCGCAGCTTGTAGGCACAGGTGGAGGGCAGCCATTCGAGCTCGTCGAGCCGGTCGCGGCTGAGCTGGACGCAGTCGCCGACCAGCGCCTTGCGCCGCGGATAGTCGGTGCACTGGCCGGTGCGGCGGTCGAGCAGCTTGCAGGCGACGTTGGTCGGGAACAGCTCGCCGGTGTCCTCGTCCTCCAGCTTGTGGAGGCAGCAGCGGCCACAGCCGTCGCACAGTGCCTCCCATTCGCCGCGGTCGAGCTCGGCGATCGGTTTTTCCCAGAATAGAGGTGCGCTGTTCATGGCGAACACAGCCTTGATCTGCTAACCGCTAATGATCAAGCGGGTTTGAGATGGGGTGAAAGATGCGCCTTTTCAAAGGTGTAGTGATCGGCGTCGTGGCACTCGGGCTGGCTGGCGGAGCGGTTGCGCAGGGCGTTCCGCTGTCCGACGACGGCTACAGCTTCCTCCAGGCCGTCAAGGAACGCGACGGCGACAAGGTGATGAAGCTGCTCCAGTCGGCCTCCAACCTCACCAACTACAGCAGCGACGACGGGCAGACCCCGCTCAACGTGTCGATCGCCCGGCGCGACGACACCTATATCGCCTTCCTCCTGAGCAAGGGCGCGGATCCCAACTTCCAGGCGCGCGGCACCGGCGACGCCGCGCTGATCAGCGCGGCGCGGATCGGCTATGCCGACGCGGTCGACATGCTGCTCCAGCGCGGCGCCCGGGTCGACCTTGCCAACCGCGCGGGCGAGACCGCGCTGATCGTCGCGGTGCAGAACCACCAGACGGCGATCGTCAAGCGGCTGCTCGAGGCCGGCGCCAATCCCGACAAGAGCGATCATTCGCAGGGCTTCAGCGCGCGCGACTATGCCAAGCGCGACGGCGCCCGCTCGGCCGATCTGGTCAAGCTGTTCGACACGGTCGGCGCGAAGAAGCCCGCGGCCGGCCCGGTGCTTCGCTAGCGGCTCAGCTGCCGAGCCCGAGGGTCGGGTCGATCTGCCCAGCGAGCCGGCGCGCGGCGCGGCGGGCGAAGCGCAGCAGCTCGGCCTTGCGGCGCGCGGCGGCGAGCGGCCGGTGCGCAGCGTCGCGCATGATCGCGGCGTCGTAGCGGTCGGCGACGATCAGCCCGGCCTCGCCCGGAAGGAAGCGCTCCCCTTCGGTGATCGGCGCCAGCGCGGGCGGCACCGCCCAGTAGAAGCGGTCGCAATAGTCGAGATAGTCGTGCCACTTGGCGTCGCCGATCAGGTCGGCGCGGCTGACCTTGATCTCGACGATGGTCAGCTCGCCCTTGGGCCCGACCGCCATCAGGTCGGCGCGGCGGCCGTTGGGCAGGGGCACCTCGCAGATCGCGAACCAGTCCCCGCGGCACAGCAGGCGGGTGACTCCGCGCGCGACGTCGGTCGCGACCGGCGGCAGGTCGGCGAAGCAGTTGGCGGAGGTGCTGGGGTCGGAAGCGGCGGTCACGAGTCCCGGTTAGAACAAACCGGGATCAAGGCCAAGCCTAGCGGAAGAAGAGATGGTTGCCGATCGAGGCGACCATCGAGGCATGCCACGCCGGGCTGACATGCTTGGCGTGGAAGAAAAGCGCCTTCCCGACGTTCGATTCCATCAGCTTGTTGTCGACGATCTTGGCGATCGCCACCGCGGTCTTCCACTGCTGGCCCGAGCGTGGGACCGACGGCAGCGCGGCGCCGTGAATGAAGCTGAACTGGCCGCGCTGGAACACCACGCCACAATAGCTCTTGGCGAAGCGGCCCGACTTGGCGCGGTTGGCGATGACATGGCCGACCGCGAGCTGGCCGGCGAGCGGCTCGCTCTTCGATTCGAAGTAGACGGCGGTGGCCAGGCACTCGAGCTCGCGGCTGCCGGCCTCGGTGCTGCGGAGCTGGCCGACCATCTCGGACAGCGAGCCGCTGGCGTGGACCGGGGCGGGGGTGTCGAGAACCGGGGCGGGCGCGGGCAGCGCGGCCTCGCGGGTGACGGCGTCGGCGGTGGGGAGGACGGCGCTGCGGAGCAGCGGGGCATTCGCAACAGACGTGACCGCTTCACCGACCGACGGAACCGCTCCGGCTGGAGCGACCTGCGCGGGGGCCACCGAGGAGGCACCGAGCGCGACTGCGGCGAGCATCACGAAAAAGCGAATGGAAACCGTCACCAACTACACCGACATGTGCGGTGGATCGCCGCCGGGCATGCGTATGGGCGCTTACTGCGCGCCTGCCAGCCTTGGGAAATCCCCCGTCTGCGTGGTTTCCTGCCGGCCCCTCGCCGGTGAACGGAAACCCCCCGCTCTTGTTGGTTCCTCGTTTCACCGCATCCGGGGGGTTAATCAAGGCACGCCGGTCGTTTCATCGATGAATCGAGCCGAGGGCACGATGGCTAGCTCAATCAGCCATAAATCGGGATCGTTGCGTCGGCGACTCGTCATCCAGCCGTCCACCGCCGATTCGCTCGCGTCCTTCGGCCCGCTCCGCTGCCAGCGATAACGGCCGTCGGCGCCGAGCAGCCGTTCGAGCACCGCGGTGGTCGTGCCGCGCTCGGTGACCTGGATCAGCAGCCCGCCGCGCTCGCGGTCGCCGCGCGCGACGATCGTCCCGGTGCCGCCCAGCGCCTCGGCGCGGCGGAGCAGCCCGGCGACCTCGAGATGCGCGGCGAGCCGGTCGTCGCTCATGCCCGGTAGCCGTCCAGCCCGGCCAGCGGGATCCGGCTGCGCATGAAGGTACCGGTGCCGCGCGCGCATTCTTCCCCGCTCGAATCGATGATCCGCGCCTCGGCGACGAAGACCCGGCGCCGGCCGCTGATCCAGCGCCCCTCGGCGCGGGCGGGCCCTTCGCCGAGCGGCTTGGTGAAGAAGAGGTTGAACCCGGTGGTGAGGAGGAAGCGGTCGCTGACCAGGCTGTTCGCGGCGTAGAAGGCCGCGTCGTCCATCATCTTGAAATAGACGGTCCCGTGCGCGGCGCCGGCAGCGTGGAACAGCGCCGGACCGACGTCGAAGGCGATGCTCGACGTCCCCGCCGACTCGATCCGCAGCCGGGACTCGAACAACTGGTTGACCGGGGCGGAGCGGTAGAGCGATTCGAGCGCGCGGAAGTGCGCCGCTTCGCCCGCCGCCGCCGGCTCAAGCGGCGTCGCGTTCATCCGCGCCGAGGAGGACCGCCGCGAGCGCGTCCTGCGAGCGGGCGCCGCGCAGCTTCTCCAGCGTCGGCGCGTGGCGGACCAGCCGGCTGATCGCGGCGAGCGCCTTGAGGTGCTGCGCGCCCGATTCCGGCGGCGAGAGGAGGAAAAAGACGAGATCGACCGGGGCGCCGTCGACCGCCTTGTAGTCGATCGGCTCGGCGAGCCGGACCAGCATGCAGAAGTTGCGCGCCAGCCCCTCGATCTTGCCGTGGGGGATCGCGACACCGTTGCCGAAGCCGGTCGAGCCGAGCCGCTCGCGCTCGGCGATGGCGGCGGTGATCTGCGCGCCGTCGATTCCCAGCCGCTGTCCCGACTGCTGGCCGAGCAGCTGGAACAGCCCGCGCTTGTTGCCCGCGGTCACGCCGGTCCGGATCGTGTCGAAGTCGACGAAATCGCTCAGATGCATGGACGCACTCTCAACCGCCCGCCACGGGGCGGCGCCTACAATCAGTTACTGCAACAAATGTAAATGGTCAGGCGGTGCGAGGTTCCACCCAGCCGATCGTGCCGTCGTCCCGTTTGTAGACCATGTTGTGGGCGCCGGTCTTGCTGTTGCGGAACAGCAGCGCGTTGGTATTGCGCAGGTCCATCATCATCACCGCGTCGCTGACGCTGGCGTCGGGGATGTCGACCCGGGTCTCGGCGACGATCGGCGGATGCTCGATCACCGGCTCCTCCTCCTCGATCACCGGCGAGGCGAAGATGGTGTAGCTGGCGTTCTCGACGAATTCGTCGCGCGCCGCGCCGTTGGCGCCGCCGCCGCGCTCGCGCAGGCGGGCCATGTAGCGGCGCAGCTGCCGCTCGATCTTGTCGGCCGCGCCGTCGAAGGCGACGTGCGCGTCGCCCGCCCGGTTCGAGGCCTTGAGCACGATCCCCTGGTTCACCGGGGCGACGATGTCGCAGGTGAAGCCATTGTCGTGCGGGCCCTTGCCGAAGGTCACGTTGGCGCCGATCGCGCGCGCGAAATATTTGTCCGCCATGGCGTTGATGCGCCGACCAACATGGTCCTGCAGCGCGCCCCCGGTCTCCACCTGGTGACCTGCAACACGAACGTCCATGAGCTTTCTTCCTCAGATGTCAGCGGCGGCGGACCACCGATCCGACCGCCTCAGTGAACCGACACGCCTGCACTGGAGCCAAAGCGCTGCCACAAGGGCTCGGTAAGTCCGGCGACGAACTGGGCGTGCTTCTGCAATTCTTCAACACTCGCCGCGTGGGGACGCGGTGGCCGGACGGGGCGCCGCGCCGGATCGCCGGCCGTCGCCGCGGCGGAGTCCGCCCGAACCCCGGCGTCGGCGACCAGTCCCAGCCCGATCTGCCGGCCGCCGGTCAGCTCGACATAGACCTGGCTGAGCAGCTGCGCGTCGAGCAGCGCGCCATGCTTGACCCGCTGCGACCGGTCGACCCCGAAGCGGCTGCACAGGGCGTCGAGGCTGTGCTTGGCGCCGGGATGCTTGCCGCGCGCCATCACCAGCGTGCAGATCATCCGCGACAGGCAGACCGGGTCGCGCCCGCAGCGCTCGAGCTCGGCGTTGAGGAAAGAGAAGTCGAACCCCGCGTTGTGCGCGACTAGCGGGGAATCGCCGATGAACAGCAGCAGCTCCTCCGCCTTCTCGTGGAAGCGAGGCTTGTCCGAGAGGAAGATGGCGGACAGGCCGTGGACCGCCTCCGCCTCGCTCGGCATCGATCGCTCGGGGTTGAAATAGGCATGGAAGTGGCGCCCCGTCTCGACCCGGTTGACCAGCTCGATGCAGCCGATCTCGACCATGCGGTCCCCCGACGCCGGGTTCACGCCCGTCGTTTCCGTGTCGAACACAATCTCGCGCATGCCCGGAATCATGCGCCTTGAGCGAGACTCAGGCAAGCCAGGATTTGCTCCACTTGGGCTTCGGTCGCGGCGAGGCTGCCGCTGGTGTCGACCACGAAATCGGCCCGCGCGCGCTTGTCCGCGTCGCTCGTCTGCCGCTCGAGGATCGCGGCGAGCTTGGCCTCGCTCATCCCCGGCCGGCCGAGCACCCGCCGGCGCTGCAGCTCCGCCGGGGAGGAGACGACGATCACCTTGTCGAACGCCCGCTCGCCGCCGGTCTCGAACAGGAGGGGGATGTCGAACAGCAGCGCGGGCGAGTCCCGGTGCGCGGCGACGAAGGATTCGCGCGCGAGGAGCACCGCGGGATGGACGATCGCCTCGAGCGCGGCGAGCTCGTCGGGCTTGCCGAGCACCGCGGCGGCGAGCCGGGCGCGGTCGACCGCTCCGTCCCGCGTCGTGCCGGGGAAGCGCGCCTCGATCGGGGCGACCGTTGAGCCGCCGACGCCCTGCAGCGCGTGGACCGCCGCGTCGGCGTCGAACACCGGCACGCCGTGCCGCGCGAACATCGCCGCGACGGTCGATTTGCCCATGCCGATCAAGCCGGTGAGCGCCAGCCGGATCATCGCCGCCACGCCGCCGTCATGACGCCAGCACTCCTTCCGCCCGGAGCGCGCCGAGCAGCGGCAGCAGGGGCAGTCCGAGGACCGAGAAATGGCTTCCCTCGACCGCCTCGAACAGCTGCACCCCCAGCCCCTCGAAACGGAACACCCCGACGCAATAGGCGACCGCCGGCCACTCGGCGGCGAGATAGTCGCGGATGAAGGCGTCGCCGAGCGGCCGGACCTGGAGCCGCACCGTCTCCGCGTGGCGCCAGCGGATCGCGCCGCCGCGCGCGAGCACCGCCGCGCTGGTGAGTTCCATCGTCCGGCCGGCGAAGAAGCGGAGATGCTCCTCCGCCTCGGCCCGGTCGCGCGGCTTGGAGACGCGCCGGCCGTCCACCTCGACCAGGCTGTCGCTGCCGATCACCAGCGCGTCGGGTTCGCCGGCGCTGACCCCGAGCGCCTTGGCCTCGGCGAGCCGGGTGGCGAGGTCGGCCGCCGCGCCATGGTACCCGTCCTTGAGCTTGGCCTCGTCGACCCCCGGCGCGACCGCCCGGAAGCCGACCCCCGCAGCCGCCAGCAGCTCGGCGCGGATCGGGCTGGTCGAGGCGAGCAGAAGTTCCATGTTCGTTCCTGTGGAATATCCCGAGACGTTCGCTAGCGGGAATCGGTGGGCGCTCCAAACCGGCGCTTTGCCCCCAATCCGTCCCCAGTCGTCCCGCGATTCATGCCCAGCCGGTCGATTCAGCCCACAGCCTGTGAATCACGAGGGAGTCGCCGCGCGACTCGCGCCGACTCAACGAGTCGCCGATTCCCGCCCGCTGTTGGCAAAGCCGGGAGCCGCGCCTAAACCCCGCGCCCCGACGCCCAACAACAATCTCAATCCTACTATTCTTTAAATAAGAGGAGATAAGGGTGGCCCCGCCGCCGAGCGATCCGACCAGCCTGGCGAGCGCTGCCAAGCCCCTCCTGCGCGTGCTCCGCGGCGAGCGGCTCGACCCCCCGCCGGTATGGATGATGCGCCAGGCCGGGCGCTACCTCCCCGAGTACCGCGCACTCCGGGCCGACAAGGGCGGCTTCCTCGACATGGTCTATGACCCCGCCGCCGCGGCCGAGATCACGCTCCAGCCGCTCCGCCGCTTCCCGCTCGACGCCGCGATCCTCTTCTCCGACATCCTGATCGTCCCGCACGCGCTCGGTCAGCAGCTGAGCTTCGTCGCCGGCGAGGGGCCGCGGCTCGCTCCGCCGCTCAAGGATGCCTCGCTGGACGGCTTCCAGCCGGCCCCTGAGCGCTTCCAGGCGATCTACGAGACGGTCCGGCAGGTCAGGGCCGCGCTGGACCCCGCGACCACCTTCCTGGGCTTCGCAGGAAGCCCCTGGACCGTCGCCACCTACATGGTCGCGGGGCAGGGCAGCCGTGACCAGGAGGAGGCGCGCAGCCTCGCCTATCGTGACCCGGCGCGGTTCGCCGCGATCATCGCCGCGATCGAGCAGGCGACGGTCGACTATCTCGCCGGCCAGGTCGCGGCCGGGGTCGACGCGGTCCAGCTGTTCGACAGCTGGTCGGGCAGCCTCTCGCCGCTGCAGTTCGAGCAGTGGGTGATCGCCCCGACCGCGCGGATCGTCGCCGCGGTCCGCGAGCGCTGCCCCGGAACCCCGATCATCGGCTTTCCCAAGGGCGCCGGCGGCAAGCTCCCCGCCTACGCCCGCGAAACGGGGGTGGACGCGCTCGGGCTGGACGAGACGGTCGACCCGCGCTGGGCGGACGCGGCGCTCCCGCCCGGGCTTCCGGTCCAGGGCAATCTCGACCCGCTCGCGCTGATCGCCGGCGGCGAGCCGCTCGAGCGCGCGGTCCGCTTCGTCCTTGACGCGCTGAAGGACCGTCCCCACATCTTCAATCTCGGCCATGGCATTCAGCAGTTCACGCCGATTGCGCATGTCGAGCAGCTGTTCGCGCTGCTAGGGAATGCGGCATGAACGGTTTTCACGGATCGGATCTGGTCGGCTTCCTCGGCGCCGCCTACCCTTGGGTGAAGAGCGCGCACCTGACCTTCGTCATCTTCTGGATGGCGGGCCTGTTCATCCTGCCACGCTTCTATGTTTATCACCACGAGACCACGCCCGGATCCGCCGAGGACCGCGCCTGGATCGAGCGCGAGAAGCGGGTGCGGTCGATCATCCTCACCCCGGCGATGCTGCTGGTGTGGCTGTTCGGCCTGCTGCTGGCGTTTAACATCGGCGCATTCGGGCAGGGCTGGTTCTCGGCCAAGCTCGCGCTGGTGGTGGCGCTGACCGGCTACCAAGGCTGGATGGGCGCCTATGGGCGCAAGCTCGCGGGAGGCGCCCGCCCGCTCGAGAACAAGACGCTGCGGATCATGAACGAGGTGCCGGGGATCGCCGCGGTGCTCATCGTCACCCTGGTGATCGTCAAGCCGTTCTGAACCCTGATTGACTTGGCGCCCGCCGCGCCATAACGCCGATGACAAGCGCCGCGCCGGCCCTTCTTCCCGATCGCCGGTGCGACTATTCCCTGCGACGTCCTGCCGCCGGCCCGCTTGTCTCCCCTGTCTCCTTCATCAAAAGCCACCATCATGCATCTCAAGGACCTCAAGCAGAAAACCCCCGCCGACCTCGTCGCCATGGCCGAGGAAATGGGCGTCGAAGGCGCCTCCACCCTGCGCAAGCAGGACCTCATGTTCTCTATCCTCAAGGTCCGGGCGGAGAGCGGCGCCGAGATCATGGGCATGGGCACCATCGAGGTGCTCAACGACGGCTTCGGCTTCCTCCGCAGCCCCGAGGCGAACTATCTCGCCGGGCCGGACGACATCTATGTCGCGCCCAACCACGTCCGCCGCTTCGGCCTGCGCACCGGTGACACGGTCGAGGGCGAGATCCGCGCGCCCCGCGACGGCGAGCGCTACTTCGCGCTGACCCGCGTCACCCAGATCAATTTCGACGATCCCGAGGCGGTCCGCCACCGGGTCAACTTCGACAATCTGACGCCGCTCTACCCGGACGAGAAGCTGCGCCTCGACACGCTCGACCCGACCATCAAGGACAAGAGCGCGCGGGTGATCGACATCGTCGCCCCGCTCGGCAAGGGCCAGCGCGCGCTGATTGTCGCCCCGCCGCGGACCGGCAAGACCGTCCTGCTGCAGAACATCGCGCGGGCGATCACCGACAACAACCCGGAGGTCTTCCTCCTCGTCCTGCTGATCGACGAGCGGCCCGAGGAAGTCACCGACATGCAGCGCTCGGTGAAGGGCGAGGTCGTCTCCTCCACCTTCGACGAGCCCGCCAGCCGCCACGTCCAGGTCGCCGAGATGGTGATCGAGAAGGCCAAGCGGCTGGTAGAGCACAAGAAGGACGTGGTGATCCTGCTCGACTCGATCACCCGCCTTGGCCGCGCCTACAACACGGTCGTGCCCTCGTCGGGCAAGGTGCTGACCGGCGGTGTCGACGCCAACGCGCTGCAGCGTCCCAAGCGCTTCTTCGGCGCCGCCCGCAACATCGAGGAGGGCGGCTCGCTCTCGATCATCGCCACCGCGCTGATCGACACCGGCTCCAAGATGGACGAGGTTATTTTCGAGGAGTTCAAGGGTACCGGCAACAGCGAAATCGTGCTCGACCGCAAGGTCGCCGACAAGCGCATCTTCCCCTCGCTCGACGTCGGCAAATCCGGCACCCGCAAGGAGGAGCTGCTGGTCGAGCAGGGCATCCTGTCGAAGATGTGGGTGCTGCGCCGCATCCTCATGCAGATGGGAACGGTCGACGCGATGCAGTTCCTGCTCGACAAGATGAAGGACGCAAAGTCCAACGAGGACTTTTTTGCCTCAATGAATCAATAGCTTAGCGGGATTTCGCCGGCTTGGCCGGCGACCCTCCCGTGGGTTCCGCGCCACATGGCTTGAGCCGGTGGCCCTCTCTCCGTTAAGCGGGGCCCGGTGCCGGTCGCCGGTCGGCTGCCGTGACGAGAGGGGATCCACGTGCTTGATCTGATGGCCGCAGCGACGACGGCGGCGGCGCCGGGGCTTGGCGGCCCGGCCGCGATCTGGGGCCACATCGTGGCCGACTTCTCGCGCTTGAACGAGCCGGCGGCGCTCGCCGCTTTCTTCCAGGTCCTGATGATCGACCTCGTGCTGGCGGGGGACAATGCGATCGTCGTCGGCGCGCTCGCCGCCGGCCTGCCGCCCGCGGACCGGCGCAAGGTCATCGTCATCGGCGTGCTCGCCGCGCTGGTGCTGCGGATCGCCTTCGCGCTGGTGGTCAGCCAGCTGCTGCGGATCGTCGGGCTGGTGCTCGCGGGCGGCTTCCTCCTCCTGTGGGTCGCGTGGAAGATGTGGCGCGAGCTGCGCGCGGCGGCGGGGGAGAGTCCTGGCAGCGTCGAGATCGAGGGCGATGAGCATAGCGGCATGCGCCCGGCCAAGAGCTTCGCCGCGGCCGCCTGGGCCGTTGCCGTCGCCGACGTCAGCATGAGCCTCGACAATGTGCTGGCGGTCGCCGGCGCCGCGCGTGAGCATCCCGGCATCCTCATCGTCGGGCTGATCGTCGCCGTCGCGCTGATGGGCGTCGCCGCCAACATCATCGCCCGCTTCATCGAGCGCTATCGCTGGATCGCGTATGTCGGGCTGGTCGTGATCGTCTACGTCGCGCTGAAGATGATCTGGGAAGGCTGGCACAATGTCGCGCCCGTCCTCGGCCTCGGCTAGTGGCCGCCGACACCATTTACGCGCTGGCGAGCGGACGGCCGCCGGCGGCGATCGCCATTATCCGGATCAGCGGCCCCGCCGCGCATGATTCGGCCCGTGCGCTGGCGGGGGAGTTGCCACCGCCGCGTCTCGCCGCGCTGCGCTGGCTGCGTGACGCCGCCGGGCAGAAGCTGGACGAGGCGTTGTTGCTCCGCTTCGATGCGCCGGCGAGCGCAACCAGAGAGGATTGCGTCGAGCTGCATTGCCATGGTGGCCGCGCGGTCGTCGACGCGGTGCTCGCGGCGCTCGGTGCGACGGGCCTTGCCCGACTGGCCGAGCCGGGCGAGTTCACGCGCCGGGCGCTGGCGAACGGCCGGGTCGACCTGATCGCGGCGGAGGGGCTCGCCGACCTGCTCGAGGCCGAGACCGAGACCCAGCGACGCCAGGCGCTGGCGCTCGCCGACGGAACCCTCGGTGCCGCGATCCGCGGCTGGCGCGAGCGGCTGGTGAACCTCTCGGCGCAGGCCGAAGCGGCGATCGACTATGTCGACGAGGAGGAGGAGACCCGGACGGATCTCGAGCCTTTGCGGTGCGAGGCGGAAGGGCTGGTGCGGGAGTGGCGGTCTTGGCTGGACCGTCCATCCGCCGAAAAGCTGCGCGAGGGTATCCGGCTGGTTGTCGCGGGTCCGCCCAACGCGGGCAAGTCGAGCCTGGTCAACGCACTGGCAGGGAGCGAGCGGGCGATCGTAACGGCGATTGCCGGGACCACCCGTGACGTAATCGAGGTGCCGCTGGCGCTCGGCGGCGTGGCGTTCACGCTGGTCGACACCGCCGGGCAGCGCGACACCTACGATCCGGTCGAGCGGATCGGGGTGGCGCGGGCCGAGGCCGAGGCCGCGGGTGCCGACATCCTGCTCTGGCTTGGAGATGCGTCGGATGCTCCGATCCATGACCAGCTGATCCTGGTCGCCCCCAAGGCAGATCTCGAACAATCCGCGGTCGGTCTGCCGGTCTCGTCACTGACCGGCGCTGGCCTCACCGACCTCATGGCCGAGGTGCGCACCCGCGCATCGACCCTCCTGCCGCACGAAGGCCAGATCGCCCTCAACCGCCGCCAGCGCGATTGCCTCGCCGATGCCGAGGACGCCCTGGCATCACCGAGCAGCGACCTTCTCCTCCTCGCCGAACAACTCCGGGCTACCCTCCGCGCGCTCGACCACCTCACCGGCCAGGTAGGGATCGAAGACATGCTCGACGCCCTCTTCACCCGCTTCTGCCTCGGCAAATGATGTTCCACGTGGAACATCGGGTTGATTTCCTCTAAAGCACCGGCATCCCCCCGGGCGCGTTAGGGGTCCAAAGGCGACTCGAATTATGGTCGATATGTTCGATGTTATCGTAATTGGCGCCGGTCACGCCGGCTGCGAAGCCGCCACCGCGGCGGCACGTCGAGGCGCCCGAGTGGCGCTTCTGAGCTTCGACCGGGCAAACCTCGGGCAGATGTCCTGCAACCCGTCGATCGGCGGGGTGGGCAAGGGGCACCTCGTTCGCGAATTGGACGTGTTCGATGGGTTAATGGCAAGAGCGGCCGACCGGGCGGCTATTCACCGACGCATGCTGAACCGCTCGAAGGGGCCGGCAGTATGGGGTCCGCGCGTGCAAGCGGATCGGAGTGTCTATGCGTCAGCCATTCGCGAGATGGTTGGCCAAAGTGGTGTTCGACTGATCGAAGGCGAGGCGACTGACCTCGTTTTCGCATCGGATCGATTGCGCGGCGTGAAACTAAGCGACGGCACGATTCTGAATGCGCATGCCTTAGTAATTGCAACGGGCACTTTCCTGTCCGCCCGACTCTTCATCGGGGAGCAGACCCTTGTGGGGGGAAGAACGGGGGAGAAGTCCGCTCATGCACTCTCCGCGCGGCTGCGTGAGATCGGCCTCGGGCAGGGTCGGCTAAAAACGGGTACGCCACCTCGGCTGGATGGACGCACGATCGATTGGGCGCGCCTGGAATCTCAGCATAGCGATGCCGACCACTGGTCGATGTCGTTCCTTTCACTGCCCAACGACAATCCGCAGCTGAGTTGCGCAGTCACCCGGACTAACGAACATACGCACGAGGTCATCCGTTCAGCGAAGAGCCGATCTCCGCTATACTCAGGCGCTATTGGGGGAAGGGGGCCTCGATACTGTCCATCCATTGAGGATAAGGTGCAGCGATTTGGAGATCGCCACAGCCACCAGATTTTTCTGGAGCCTGAAAGTCTAACGAACCACGCCGTGTATCCGAATGGAGTATCCACTTCACTTCCAATTGAAATCCAGAGGAAGTTCCTCCGGACGATTGAAGGGCTTGAGCGAGTTCAAATCAGCAAGCCGGGTTACGCAGTTGAGTACGAGTTCGTTGATCCGCGGCGCCTTGATTCTACGTTGAGCGTGAAGGGTCTGAAAGGCCTGTTCCTCGCTGGGCAGATCAACGGCACCACTGGGTACGAGGAGGCCGCAGGGCAAGGCTTAGTGGCGGGGCTGAATGCTGCTGCAGTCGGGTGCGACCTGGCTCCGGTGCTGTTTGATCGAACCAGCAGCTACATTGGGGTCATGATTGATGATCTGACACTTCAAGGCGTCAGTGAGCCGTACCGAATGATGACAGCTCGATCTGAGTATCGACTGGCCTTACGCGCGGATAATGCCACTACTCGTCTGGGGACGACAGCAATCGATGCCGCGTGCATTAGCGTTGAACGACGCAAACTTATCGAAAGGCATTTGACTTCGCGAGCTTCTCCGACCTGGTCAGACACGCCGGAAGGCGCCGCCGACGCGCTCTATGCACCTTACCTCGATCGCCAGAAGCGCGAGTGGGAGCAGGTCCAGAGTGATCGAAAGCTGCCTATACCGTTAGGCTTTGCGTACCGAGCGGTTCCAGGTCTCTCTGGAGAGATGGTTGAACGTCTTGCATCTGCGTCCCCGGACAATCTCGAGCAGGCTTCGCGCATACCGGGCATCACGCCGGCGGCATTATCTGCCTTGAACGTAGCGCTTGTTCGCGCTGCGGCATGATTGAGGCTTTCGCCGCAGCAAGCGGGCGTGATGTTTCACGTGAAACATGGAAGCAGTTGAACGAATACGTCCGGCTGCTTGTCGACGAAAACAAGCGCCAAAACTTAATCGCGAAGAGCAGTGTCGCAGAGGTTTGGTCTCGACATCTGCTCGATAGCGCACAGCTGGTTCGACTTTCTTCGCCACTTATTCGGACGTGGCTGGACATTGGATCTGGCGCTGGACTCCCTGGCGTTGTTACCGCGATCCTGACGAACGAACCAACAACTCTCGTTGAACCTCGGCCGCTCCGCACCGCCTTCTTGACCAAGGTGAAGCATGATCTTGGCCTCGACAATCTTGAGATCGTAACCGGCAAGGTCGAGGGAGTCAGTGGACCATATTCTACGATCACGGCGCGAGCAGTGGCCTCGCTGTCCAATCTGTTCGCCGCCGCATGGCAGCTTGCCGCACCAGAGACACTGTGGATCCTGCCCAAGGGGCGTGGAGCAAAGATCGAAGTGGAAGAGGCGCGGCAAGCGTGGCAAGGTGATTTCCGGTTCGAGCCCAGCCTGACCAGCACTGAATCGCTGATCGTTGTCGCGAGTGGGGTTCGTCCGCGTTTCCGGGGAGGGAAGAGATGATCCGCGTCGCCATCGCGAATCAAAAGGGTGGGGTCGGTAAGACGACCACTGCGGTGAACCTGGCGACGGCACTGGCCGCAGTCGGCTGGAAGGTACTGCTGGTCGACCTCGATCCACAAGGCAACGCCTCGACGGGGCTCGGCGTCGGCCAATCTGTTCGCGAGAGAAGCAGTTATGACGTACTGATCGGAGAGGCGAGTATTGCGGAAGCGGTGATGCCGACGCGTGTTCCACGGCTTGACCTACTGCCCGCCACCCAGGATCTTTCGGGAGCCGAGATAGAATTGGTCGAGTTCGAGCGTCGGACTCACCGGCTTGCCGATGCGTTCGATCGATCGCCTGCCGGCCGATGGGACATCTGCCTCATCGACTGCCCACCTTCTCTGGGCCTGCTTACCGTGAATGCGCTAGTTGCGGCCAAGCATTTGCTGGTGCCGCTCCAGTGCGAATTCTTCGCACTCGAGGGGCTAAGCCAGTTGCTGCAGACGGTTGAGCGGATCAGGGTCCGCTTCAACGATGACCTTGGCATTCTTGGTGTTGCACTGACGATGTTTGATCGCCGCAACAACCTGAGTCAGGCAGTCGCCGACGATGTGCGCGCCTGTCTCGGCACCGCCGTGTTCGAAACAGTGGTGCCGCGAAACGTCCGTCTTTCCGAAGCGCCGAGCCATGGCCTCCCAGCCTTGATCTACGACCTTAAGTGCCCGGGATCCGAGGCCTATGTGAAGCTTGCCCGCGAGTTGATGGGCCGGTTGCCGCGCCCGGCGGAAGCGGCATGAGCCTGCGCAAGCCTGGCATGGGGCTCGGCCGCGGACTGTCTGCCCTCCTGGAGGAGCAAGGGCGTCCGGATCCCGATGCGGCCCCCCAAGATCGAGCCGGTCCACGCGAGATTGAGATTGCCTCCATTCGGCCGAACCCGAACCAGCCAAGACGACAGTTCGACGAGGAGAGCATTGCCGAGCTCGCCCAATCGATCAGCGCTCGCGGCGTGCTCCAGCCCATTCTCGTGCGGCTGGCAGCTGGTGGTACCTACCAGATCATCGCCGGTGAGCGGCGTTGGCGGGCTGCCCAGCGCGCGCAACTGCACCGCATCCCGGCAATCGTCCGAGAGATGGACGATGCCGCCACGGCCGAAGTCGCGCTGATCGAGAATATTCAGCGCGACGATCTCAATGCGCTGGAAGAGGCGCAGGGCTACAAGGCGTTAATCACTACGTACGGCCATCGCCAGGAAGACGTCGCCGCGCTCGTCCACAAGTCGCGTAGCCACGTCACTAACCTATTGAGATTGCTCGATCTTCCCGAGTTCGTCCAGAAGGCCTTGATGAACGGCGAGATCAACATGGGGCATGCCCGGGCGGTCGCCGCGGCGGCTGATCCTGAGGCGCTGACCCGCGAGATCATCGAGAAGGGTCTGTCGGTGCGACAAGCGGAGGCACTGGCCAAGCAGGTGCGGCCGGGCGGCGAGCAGCCGAAAGGCGCTGGTCGAACCGGCGGCGGCTCGGCGGATGCTGACCTTGTCGCGTTGGAACGGCAGCTTGGGGACGTGACCGGACTCAAGGTCAAGCTGACCCATGGAGCGAAGGGCGGAACGGTGACGCTGGCCTACTCCAATCTGGATCAGCTCGACATGATCTGCCAGCGCCTGTCCGGCGAAACGATCTGAACTCAGCGCCGAGCGGCTGCGCGGGCAATCGCTACTATCTCTTCGCCCAGCGACGCATCTGTGGGGATCGGCTGGAGCATCAGGTTACACTCGAGCTGGGCAAGCCGCTCACCTAGCTGAGCGAGCTTGTCGGCATTCCACAGGCGCAGCATCGGCGCGATCGCGTCGAAGTCGCGCCAGAAGAGCGTGCGCTTCTGCGTTGCAAGCACCGAATCGACGCTCTCACCTCCTTGAACGCGAGCGTGCAAGGGGGCGAGCAGCAGAAGCCGGCGCTGCAGCGCGCGGAGGAGGGATATCGCCTCGAGGCTCCCAGCCTCAAGCCGGTCGAGCTCGGCCACGAGCGCAACGGTCGAGCCAGTCAGCGCAAGGTCGACCGCGCGGCTACCTTCGCCTTCGCTGGCGTCGACCCCGACCGCATCGACCGTGTCATGGCCGAGATCCTTGGGAGCGCCCGGGGTGGCATCCAGATAGAGCGCGAACTTGGTCAGTTCCTGCCGCGCGACGAGCGGATCGGCGTTGGTGGCCTGCGCCACTCGGCGGGCCACGTCGGGGCGGATGCGCAGGCCGACCGATGCCGCGAGCGCCAATATCGCCTGATCGGCATCGCGCGCGGACGGCTCATAACTGACATGGGCGAGAGCGGTCTTGGCTCCCTCCGCCAGCTTGAGCAGCGCCGACCCCTTGCGGAGCTTGCCGGCGATCGCGACCGTCGCACTTTCGGCTGCGGGCGCGTCGAGCAGGGCCGTCACGGCGGCGGCGCATTCCTCACCCGCGGGTTCAATCCACAGCAACCGCGCTCCCCCGAACAGGCCGATCGCCTGCGCCTCGTCCACCAATCGGGCCGGATCAGAGCGGAGTTCGGCCGCGGCGAGCGGCGCCTTCTCGGCCGCGCAGCCCTTCAGGAGCCGGTCCGCGAGTGCGCGCGAGGTGGAGCCGTCGTCGCCGTGGAACAGGTAGAAGCGAATCGCCGGGTCCGGACGGTCGAGCGCCTCGCCGAGCCGCTTTCGGTCGGCCTTCACCGGCGGCCTGCGCCACCCGTGCGCGCGGTGAACAGGCTGAGCCGGGCGACGATCTGGTCGGCAACCACCTGCGTCAGATTCTCGAGTGCGGTCTGCTCGGCCGCGACGGTGGCATATTCGCTGCTGACGACGTCGAGGCCAGCGTCGCTGCCGGCAGTCGCGTCGAGCACCGTCGTCCCGGTGGCGCTGTCGATCAGCTGATAGCGGGCGCGCAGCGTCCGCCGTTCGCGGGTCGCGGCACGGTCGGAGCGAATGCCGAAGCGGCTGAGATTGTCGTCGAGCTCGACGTGCAGCCGGTAGCTCGCCGCACCCTCACCATTGCCCAGCCGGTCGAACAGCGCATTGCGCATCAGCCAGCCGCTGCGATTGGGCATCGGGTCGACGGCAATGGTCCGAAGCGCCGCCACTGTCGGGTTGGCGCTGCCCCCGCCATAGAGCGGCTGGAGCCCGCAGCCCGAAAGCAGCGCCGCGGCGAGCGAAAGGAACAGGACCGACCTCACAGGACGATGTTCACCAGGCGGTCGGGAACCACGATGACCTTGCGCGGCGTTCCGCCGTCGAGCAGCCGGGCGATCTTGTCGCTGCCGAGCGCCATCGCCTGAAGGTCCTCGCGCGCCGCACCACGCGGGGCGGTGAGCGTGTCGCGCAGCTTGCCATTGACCTGCACCGCCACGGTCACTTCATTCTCCACCAGCAGCGCGTGATCATGCTCCGGCCATTCCGCGTCGACAACCATCCCGGGTTCGCCCAACGCCGCCCACGCTTCCTCGGCGAGGTGCGGCGCCATCGGCGCGACGAGCCGAACGAGGGTATGGACCGCCGCGTCCCGATCGGCAGACGGGCCGGCCTTCTCGATCGCGCTGGTGAGCTCGTAGAGCGCGGCGACCGACTTGTTGAACTGCAACCCCTCGATCGCCTCGCCGACCGCGACGATGGTGCGGTGGAGCTTGCGGCGCAGCGCCAGGTCCTCGCCGTTCCCCGATCCCGTCGCCTGAACCAGCCGCCAGACCCGCTGGACGAAGCGCGCAGCGCCCTCGATCCCTCCGATCGACCACTCGAGGTCGCGTTCGGGCGGGGAGTCGGAGAGCATGAACCAGCGCACCGCGTCGGCCCCGTAGCGGGCGAGGATCGGCTCGGGATCGACCGTATTTCTCTTCGACTTGGACATCTTCTCGACGCGGCCGGAGGTCACGGGCGCGCCGCTTTCGATGTGAACCCAGTCGTCCCCGTCGCGGCGGACCTCGGTCGGGCTGAGCCAGCTGCCGTCGCCGGCGCGGTAGGTCTCGTGCGTGACCATTCCCTGCGTGAACAGGCCCTTGAACGGCTCGGCGACCCCGAGACGGCCAATCCGCTCAAGCGCGCGAGTCCAAAAGCGAGCGTAGAGGAGGTGGAGAATCGCATGCTCGACCCCGCCGATATACTGGCCGACCGGCAGCCATTGCTCCGCCTCGGCCCGGTCGAACGGCTGGTCCTTGGGCTGGCTGGCAAAGCGGATGAAGTACCAGCTGGAATCGACGAAGGTGTCGAGCGTGTCGGTCTCGCGGCGGGCGGGGGCGCGGCAGCTCGGGCAGGGCACCAGTCGCCATCCATCGTGGCGGTCGAGCGGGTTGCCTGGAACATCGAAGCTGACGTCCTCGGGCAGGACCACGGGAAGCTGGTCGCGCGGCACTGGCACCGCGCCGCAGGCTTCGCAGTGGATGATCGGGATCGGGGTGCCCCAGTAGCGCTGGCGCGACACGCCCCAGTCGCGCAAGCGGTACTGGGTCTTACCCTCGCCCCAGCCGGCGGTCTCGGCGCGGCGAATCACTTCGGCGGCAGCTTCGGCGCTCGCGAGACCGTCGAGAAACCGCGAGTTAACCGCCACGCCGTGGCCGGTTTCGGCCGCGGTGACCGGGTCCGACGCCGCCGCCATGTCGCCCGCAACGACCCGCCGGATCGGCAGGCGGTACTTGGTGGCGAAGTCATGGTCCCGCTCGTCGTGCGCCGGAACGCCGAACAGCGCGCCGGTGCCATAGTCCATCAGCACGAAGTTCGCGATCCAGACCGGCAGGCGCCAGCCTGAGTCGAGCGGATGAACAACCTCGATGCCAGTGTCGAAGCCGAGCTTCTCCGCGGTCTCGATTTCTGCCGCGCTGGTCCCGCCGGCGCGCGCCTTGGCGACGAACTCGGCGACGTCGGGTCGCGCCGCGGCGAGTGCCTCGGCAATCGGGTGACCGGGCGAAATGGCAACGAAGCTCGCCCCGAAGATGGTGTCGGGACGGGTGGTGAAGACCTCGATGTCGCCGCTGTTGTCGGCCAACCGGAAGCGGAACTGCAGGCCGCGGCTCTTGCCGATCCAGTTCTCCTGCATCAGCCGCACCTTGTCCGGCCACTGGTCGAGCGAACCGAGCCCGTCGAGCAGTTCCTCGGCGAAGTCGGTGATCTTGAGGAACCACTGGCTGAGCTTGCGCCGCTCCACCAGCGCGCCGGAACGCCAGCCGCGACCGTCGATCACCTGCTCATTGGCGAGCACGGTCATGTCGACCGGATCCCAGTTGACCTCGCTTTCCTTGCGAGTGACCAGCCCGGCCGCGAACAGGTCGAGGAACAGAGCCTGCTCGTGCCCATAATAGTCGGGCTCGCAGGTGGCGAGCTCGCGGCTCCAGTCCAGGGCAAAGCCGATCCGCTTCAGCTGGTCGCGCATGGTGGCGATGTTAGCGCGGGTCCAGTCGCCGGGATGGACCTTGCGCTCCATTGCCGCATTCTCGGCCGGCATGCCGAACGCGTCCCACCCCATCGGGTGGAGCACTTCCATGCCTTGCATCCGCCGGTAACGGGCGAGCACGTCGCCCATCGTGTAGTTGCGGACGTGGCCCATGTGGATGCGCCCCGACGGGTAGGGGAACATCTCCAGCACGTAGGACTTGGGTTTGGGGCTCGCGCTGTCGGCGCGGAAGCTTTCCTCGGCCTCCCAACGCTCCTGCCAGCGGCGGTCGCTAGCCGCCGGGTCGAAGCGGTCGGTCATGGACGTTCCTCTCCGGTCAGCCGGCGACCGCGCTGCGCCGCAAGTCGCGGGCGCGGGTCAGAATGATATCCTCCAGCTTCTGCACCGTCGCGGCGCTGACCGGCGCGTCGACCCAGGCACCGCCCTGGTTGACCTGGCGGGTGGCGGCGACGCGCAGCGCATCGGCGCGAAGGTCCTGGTCAAGGATCGAGACGGTCAGCTTGACCCGCTCGCCCGGTGCTGACGGCTGGCTGTACCAGTCGGTGACGATCACGCCGCCGTTACTGTCGGCCTGAAGCAGCGGGGCGAAGCTCACCGTGTCGATCGCGGCGCGCCACAGGTAGGAATTGACGCCGATCGACGTCATCCGGGCGGGCGCCAGCCGGTTCGGCAGTGCGCGGTTGCGGGCGCAGCCGGCGGCGGCGAGCGCCAGCGGGATCATCGCGGCGGCGGCGAGGTGGATTCTGGCCATGATGTGGAGCTCTCACGCTGGGGAATTTGCTCCGGCGTTATAGAGGGGGCGCCGGACGCCGCAAGCGCCCGCAAGCCGGGTCGGACGAACGCTCATGAGGACTCCTTGCAACAGCGGCAGGAGATTCCATCCGGTCGTGGAACATTAAGTTTCGCGGCGCTATATCCATTCGACAGGGAGGGTTTGTTCGGTGTCCATGCGGGTCGCCAAAGGCTGGAAGATCGGAGCTGCGCTGGGCGCGGCCGGACTTCTGCTGCCGTCGGCGATCGCGCTTGCCGCGCCGGCCGCGATCAAGGCCCGCGCGCCCGCTATCTCCTTCAGTTTCGACCGGTTTGCGACGTTCACGCCGGCGCAGGGCGATCCCCGGCTAGCCGCCAGCTTTGCCAATCGACCGACCATGGCCGGTGATTTCCACTTTACGCCGAGCGCGGCGCGAGGCCGGCCGTCGCAGCTGCGAGTCGCGATTCGTGCCCGGGCTCAGACCCCCGCCGAGGTGGTCCGTGGCCGCGACATGAACGCGCCGCTCAATACCGGCCTGACTGCCTTGACTCCAGCCAGCTACAATCTTGGCGTCGCGGTGGGCTGGAAGCGTTTCGCGGTGTCCGGCGACGTCGCCCGCTCGAGCGCGCCCAACCCGGCGCTCGGGAGCCGCGAGGGCGCGGTGCTCGGGGTCAGCTACAACCTCAACCGCTTCACCCCGCGGATCGCCGCCAGCGCCGACCGCAGCACGGGCAAGCAGGCCGTCGCGCTCGGCGACCAGCAGAACTACGCCGTCGACCTCGGCACCGATTATCGCCTGAGCCAGCGCCTCTCGCTGACCGGCGGCGTTCGCTACAAGGTCGAGCGCGACCGTGTCGCGCTGAGCGACGAGCGGCGCGACAGCCAGGCCGTCTACATCGGGACCGCGTTCAAGTTCTGACGCGCCACGCGTCGATCGCTCCCCAGCCATTGAACCCCAGCCGTTCCACGCGCCGATAGTGGCGTGCGTCCATCCCGCCAAGCGCCAGTGCGCGACCGCCGGCGAGCCGCGCCAATGTCGCCGCGCGCATCCGCGGCAGTGGCGTCCGCTCGGGATGCGAACGGGTCCGATGGAGCGAACTGACGAAGATCAGCGGGACGTTGCGGCCGAGTGCCCGGCGAAGCTCGCGGCAGTCATGGATTCGCGCGACCTGACCTCGCGCCTCATCGACCAGCAGCAAGCCGCGCCGCCGCGCAACCCGGGCGAGGCGGTCGAGCAGCCGGCGCCGCTCGGCGGGCGGCAGGTGGTGATGGCGCACGACCACGCCCGCCCCGCGCGGCAGCCGGGCGAGAACGGGTTCCAGCGGTTCGAGCCGCGGATCGGTGAACAGCCATCGCTGGTGCTGGCGGGTGGGCATCGCCTTTCCTATAGCGCGGCGCCATGAGCAGCGCTTCCCTTCGCCGGCAGAGGATCCTCGACCAGATCGCGCGAGCGGCCGACGTAGCCCAGCGCGACCCGGAGGCGATCCGGCTGGTGGCCGTGTCGAAAACGCGCGATGCCGCAGCGATCGAGGCCCTGATCGACGCCGGCCAGTCAGAGTTTGGCGAGAACCGCGTGCAGGAAGCCGAGGCCAAGTGGCCGCCGCTGCTCGAGCGCTTCCCGCACGTCCGGCTGCATGGGATCGGCCAGCTTCAATCAAACAAGGCCGAGGCCGCAGTCCGCCTCTTTTCCGCCATCCATTCGCTCGATCGGCCGTCGCTACTTGCCGCCCTTGCTCGCGAGGCCAAGGTGGCGGGGCGCGCGCCGGAGACCTTCGTCCAAGTCAACATCGGTGACGAACCGCAGAAGGGCGGAGTCGCCATTGCCGCGCTGGCCCCCTTCCTCGAGCAGGTCCGTGCGACTCCGCTGCCGTTGGCCGGGCTGATGTGCATTCCGCCAGCCGAGCCGGAGCCTGGCCCCTTCTTCGCGCTGCTGGCGAAGCTGGCGCGGCGGCATGACGTCGGTGGACTCAGCATAGGCATGAGCGCGGACTTTCCGACCGCAATGATGCTGGGCGCCACGGTGCTGCGGGTCGGGACGGCCTTCTTCGAGGATTAGACCAGGTGGCCGCTCTTCTTGCGCTTGGTCGCGAGATAGTCGGCATTGTGCGGGTTGGCGGGAAGATGGTGAGCAACCCGCTCCACCACCTCGATCCCCTCGGCGGCAAGCCCGGCCAGCTTGTTCGGGTTGTTGGTGAGAAGGCGGACCCGGTCAAATCCAAGCGTGCGGAGCATCGCCGCGGCGAGCGCATAGTCGCGGGCATCGTCGGGGAAGCCGAGCCGGCGATTGGCTTCGACCGTATCGAGACCGCGGTCTTGCAGCGCATAGGCCCGCAGCTTGTTGGCTAACCCGATCCCACGTCCTTCCTGGCGCAGGTACAGGAGGATCCCGCCTCCATCGGCGGCGATCAGCCGGAGCGCCTCGTGAAGCTGCGGCCCACAGTCGCACTTGAGGGAGCCAAACACGTCGCCGGTAAGGCACTCGCTGTGGAGCCGGACGAGCGGCGGCCGGCCGCCGGGCGCCCCCACCATCAATGCGACATGCTCGCTGCCGTCGTCGGGCGCACGGAAAGCGACCATCTGCGTCTGGTCGAGCCCGGCGATGGGCAGGCGGGCGCGGGCAACGATCTCCGCCCGGCCGCGGCGGGCGGCAGAGACGACCTCGGCTGGAGTGACCCGTACGGGTACCTCGGCATCGACCAGCCAGATCGCCGGGAGCACGCCGGCGAGCCGGCACAGCAGCAGGGCGGCAGCGGCCTCCTCCACCGGCTCCGCGGCGGCGACCTCGAGCGGACCGGCCAGGAAGCGGTTCATGTCGCGGGCAGGATCGGCGAGCGCGCGCACCTCGTCGGCGCCGAGCCAGTCGCTCCGTCCAACCCGCACGGGGGCACCACTGGCGCCGGCGATCTCATTGGCGAGGCTGAGCGCCGCAGCGCGTTCGTGGCTGATGACGGCAGGTGCGGTCCGGTCCGAGTCTAGCAGTGCCAGCATTGCATCACCGGCGGTCTCGACCGCCAGGATGGTCAGCGCGCCGACGCCGACCGGGCGACCCGAACGGAGCGCGGCAAGCGCGGCCGGCACCTCGCTCAAGCGTCAATCTCGAGGATCAGCGGGACATGATCTGAGGGCCGCTCCCAGCCGCGGCAGGACTCGAGCACGCGGTGGCTGCGGGTACGCTCGGCGATCTCGGGCGAGCACCACATATGGTCGAGTCGGCGGCCCCGGTCGCTCGCCGCCCAGTCGATCGCCCGGTAGCTCCACCAGGTGAAGTTGCGTTCCGGTGCGGGGATGTGGCGGCGGCCGAGGTCGACCCAGCCGTGCGCGTCCTGCAACCGCCCCAGCGCCTCCACCTCGATGGGGGTGTGGCTGACGATGTCGAGCAGGGCCTTGTGGCTCCACACGTCGCATTCGAGCGGCGCAATGTTGAAGTCGCCGACGATCAAAGTCGGCTCAGCCAACTTCTCCGACCAGCGGGTCATCCGCTCGACAAAGTCCAGCTTCTGGCCAAATTTGGGATTCTTTTCGCGGTCCGGGACATCGCCGCCGGCCGGAATGTAGACATTCTCGAGCCGGAGCCCGCCGGGCAGCCGGGCACCGACGTGGCGGGCTTCGCCATTGTCCTGCCAGTCGTGCTTGCCATGGTCGGCGAGCGGCACCCGGCTGAGGATCGCAACTCCGTGGTGCATCTTCTGGCCGTTGAGCAGCTGGTGGACATATCCACGGCTGCGGAACAGGTCGCCCGGGAAGATGCCGTCCATCACCTTGGTTTCCTGCAGGCAAAGGATGTCGGGCTGCTCCTCGTCAAGCAACCGCTCGACGATCGGTGCGCGGGCGCGAACCGAGTTGATGTTCCAGCTGGCGATCTTGAGCGTCACTTGGCTCCCCTAGCGCCCCGGGGCCCGGATACGCAAAGGCCCCCGCTCCGGGGGCATGGAGCGAGGGCCGACCAAGCGTTCGTCACGCGAGGTGATCACCGGACCCAAGTAACAGGGGGAAACCTCAGGTGCCTGATGATCACCTTTGAAATAGAAGCAGTTAGCTGACCCTCAGGTGAACGGTAGCCGCAGGCTACCGTTTTTTCGGCTCCGTGAATGAAAAGGCACTCTCCGGCACCGCGACGTTGTATCGCTGGTTGTCGAGCTTGACCGTGGTCCGCTTGTTCTGCGCGTCGATCGCGCTCCAGCCCTCCAGCAGCAGCCCGCCTGGCGCCCCGGCCGACTTGCTGAAGGCGAGCACCAGCGTCCCGAACTCTGGCCGACGGGCGTCGCGCGCCCGGACGAGGACGACACGGCTGTCGCTGGGCAGGATTGTGGCGATCCGCGCCAGATCGGGGTTGGTGGCGAGGAGAATGGCGAGCGGTGACTTGCCGATCGGCCACTTGCTGTGCTGCCCGACGTCATAATCGAGATAGTGGAGCGTCGCGCCGTCGGAAACGAGAAGCGCGTCCGCCCCGCCGCCGTAAGCGAAACGGATCTTGCCGGGCCGCTTGAGCGCCAGCGTCCCGGCGAGCGTCTGACCCTTGCCGTCGGTCTGGCGGAAAGCGGCGGTCATCGACTGGGTGGCGGCAAGCGATTGCTGGACCTGTGCCAACGCGGGGGACGGCGCAGCGGCGGCCGGGCTGGCGGCGGCGAAGACCGCAACCGGGGCAAGCGCCCGCGCCAGGGTGCGGGTGGAAATCATCAGGAAACTCCCGGAAAATAGCTTGGCCGAGCGTTGGGCCGAGCGGATTGAATGCGTCCTGAACCCGGCGGTTCCGGACCGTTCAGCCTCAGAGCGGGTGGCCATCGGTGTCGATCAGCACCTCGCGCCGGCCCACATGGTCGGGTTGGCTGACCTTTCCTTCCTTCTCCATCTGCTCGATCAGCCGGGCCGCGCTGTTATAGCCGATCCGAAGCTGGCGCTGGATGTAGCTGGTCGACGCCTTCTGGCTCTCGGCCACCACCTGCACCGCCTTGCGGTAGAGGCTGGTTTCCGGGTCGTCCTCGCCGATCGGGGCGCCGTCGAGCAGATAGCCGCCGTCCTCCGGCTCCTCGGTGACCGCCTGGATATAGTCGGGAACGCCCTGGCCGCGCCAATGCTCGGCGACTGCGCGAACCTCCTCGTCGCTGACGAACGGGCCATGGACGCGGATGATCTGCTTGCCACCCGCCATGTAGAGCATATCGCCCTTGCCCAGCAGCTGCTCGGCGCCCTGCTCGCCGAGGATGGTGCGGCTGTCGATCTTGCTTGTCACCTGGAAGCTGATTCGGGTCGGCAGATTGGCCTTGATGACCCCGGTGATGACGTCGACCGACGGCCGCTGGGTGGCCATGATAAGGTGGATGCCGGCTGCCCGCGCCTTCTGGGCGAGGCGCTGGATGAGGAACTCGACCTCCTTGCCGGCGGTCATCATCAGGTCGGCGAGTTCGTCGACCACGACCACGATCTGCGGCAGAAGCTCATAGTCGAGCTCCTCCGTCTCGTAGAGCGGCTGGCCGCTGTCTGCGTCGTAGCCGGTCTGCACCCGGCGACCGAGTTTGGCGCCCTTCGCCTTGGCCTCGCGGACCTTGTCGTTGAAGCTCTTCAACGCCCGGACGCCGAGGCTCGCCATCATCCGGTAGCGCTCCTCCATCTGCTCCACGGTCCACTTCAGCGCGCGGATCGCCTTCGCCGGCTCGGTCACCACCGGCGAGAGGAGATGCGGGATGTCATCGTAGACACTGAGCTCGAGCATCTTGGGATCGATCATGATCATCCGGCACTCGTCGGGGTTCAGCCGGTAGAGCAGCGAGAGAATCATGGCGTTGAGCCCAACCGACTTGCCCGAGCCGGTGGTCCCGGCGACGAGCAGGTGCGGCATCGGTGCCAGATCGGCAATGACGGGATCGCCGGCGATATTCTTGCCGAGGATCAGCGGCAGGGACATGTTCTGGTCTTCGAACATGTCGCTGGCGATCAGCTCGGACAGCGAGACGGTCTCGCGCTTGGGGTTGGGCAGCTCGATCCCGATCACGCTTCGACCCGGGATGGTGGCGACCCGGGCGGAGAGCGCCGACATGTTGCGGGCGATATCGTCCGCCAATTGGATGACCCGGCTCGCCTTGATCCCGCTCGCGGGCTCGAGCTCGTACATGGTGACGACCGGCCCGGGCCGGACCTCGACGATGTCGCCGCGGACATGGAAGTCCTCGAGCACGCTTTCGAGCAGCCGGGCGTTGCGCTCGAGACCTGCCTTATCGACCTTGGTCGCCCCGCTGTCGGGGATCGGCGCGAGAAGCGAGAGTCCGGGCAGCTGGTAATTGTCGCCGAGCGCGAGGCTGGTCTGCTGGCCCTTGCCCTTCTTCTCGCCCTTGCCGCGGGCGCTCGCCACCGGCGGGGCGGGCTCGGCGACGGAAACGGCAGGTCGCGAGCGGGGCGGCTCGGCCGCCGCCGCGGCACGACCGGCGCGCTCGCGCGGCGCCTCGGTCCGGCGCGGCTTGGCCTCTACATCGCGGGGGGCGCGGCGGAACAGGCTGGCAAACCAGCCCTTTTCCTCCGAGCGAAGACCTAGCGAAAAGAAGGCCAGCGTCAGCCCGGCAACGCCGAGCAGGAGAATCAGCGCCAGCCGTACCGGGCCGGCGATGCCCGGATTAGAGATCCGGTCGAGCCCGGCGTCGATGCCGTTCGCCCCCGCTAGCCCCAGCGCGCCGCCCCAGCCGGCGGGAAGCCCTGACACGGCGGAGCCGGCGGTGAGCCCAAGCGCCAGGCCGATCAGCAGGACGCCCGCGGCGACGACCAGCAGGGCACGGCCGATGCGTCCAGTCGGTTCCATCCGCATCAGCCGGACTCCGGCCAGCCCGATCACCGGGAGGAACAGCGCGGCGCCCGGGCCGAACAGCAGAAGGAGCAGGTCGCTGGCGTAGGCGCCCGGCGACCCCAGCCAGTTGAGCGGCGGACCCCCGGCGGCGGTGGAGAAGCTCGGGTCGACGGTCGAGTGGGTCGCGAGCGCGACCGCGCCGGCGATGCTGAGCGCGAGCAGGACGGCGCCCCACACGCGGATCGCGAACTGGCGAAGCGAATCGGACAGCCGCTCGCGCCAGTCGGGCCCGAGGTCCTTCGCCATCTCGCCTTTGCGTAGCCGCGCTGCTGCGGTCGCCATCACCATCCCTCCCCAACTCGTGGCGTCACAATGCCTTGCGGCGGACTCGGGGGTCAAGGATGAGCGGCGAGCCAGCGATCGCGAGCGCCGGGCTGTGGCCGGATTGCGTCGCCGCGTCCGGGGTGACAGAGGGAGGCCATGGACCGTGCGGACGTGATCATTCTCGGCGGCGGGCTGGTCGGCCTGTCGCTCGCCGCCGCGCTCGACGCGAGCGGATTGTCGGCGATCGTGGTCGATCCTGCCGATCCCGAGCAGCAGGGCGCGGCTGGGTTCGATGGACGCACCAGTGCGGTCTCCTCCTCGAGCCGGCGGATGTTCGACGTCACCGGCGTGTCGGAGCATTTCGCGGAAGCGGGATGCCCCATCCGCGCGATCAAGGTCGCCGACGGGCTTCAGCCTGGCGGGCTGACCTTCGCCCCGGACGCGGACGACGATGAGCCACTCGGCTTCATGTACGAAAATCGGCAGCTCCGCGCCGCGCTCCGCGCCCGGGCAGAAGTCGGTCGCCATCTCTGGCTGATGTGGAAGGCGAGTCCGGCGCGGGTCGAGCGCGCCGAGCATGGCGTCACCGTGTCGCTGCAGGATGGTCGCCAGCTCAGCGCGCCGCTGCTCGTCGCCGCCGAGGGCCGTCGCTCGCCCACCCGCGAGCAGGCCGGGATCCGCTTCGCTCGCTGGCGCTACGATCATTCGGCGATCGTCTCGACCTTCGCGCACGAAGAGCCGCACGAGAATATCGCGTGGGAAATCTTTTTTCCGTCCGGTCCCTTTGCGCTGCTGCCGATGAACGATCGCGATGGCCGGCACCGGTCGGCGCTGGTGTGGTCGGTGCCGCGGCAGGACACCGAAGGCTGGCTGTCGCTGTCCGACGCCGACTTTGCGGCCGAGGTGCACCGGGCGATGGGCGGCTTCCTGGGTGCCGTCGAGATGCTCTCGCCACGTTCGACCTACCCGCTCGGCTTCCACCATGCCGCGCGGATCACGGACCGGCGGCTGGCGCTGGTCGGCGATTCGGCCCACGGCATTCACCCCATCGCCGGGCAGGGCGTGAACCTCGGCTTTCGCGATGCCGCGGCGCTCGCGCAGGTGCTGGTCGAGGGGGCGCGGCTCGGACTCGACCTCGGCGATCGCCAGCTGCTCGACCGCTATCAGCGCTGGCGCAGCCTCGATTCGCTCAGCGTCGCGATGGCGACCGATAGCCTGACCCGAGTCTACAGTATTCCCGGCCGGACCGCGTCCGCGATCCGCCGACTGGGAATGAGCGTCATCGACCGGGTTGCGCCCATCAAGGACCGGATGATGGCGGAAGCCCGGGGCACCTCGGGCGACCTCCCGCTGCTCCTGCGCGGGCTGCCGGTCTAGCCGCTACTGCAGCGTCGGCTGGGTTTCGAACCCGGTCAGCGCGAGCCGTTGAAACTGCATCAGCTGCACCAGCAGGTCGGCCCGGTCGTGGAGCGATACCGCTTCCAGCAGCGCCTGCTTGGCCCCGAGATCGAAGGGCGCGACCTGGGCAATGGCATTGACCAGCATTTCGTCGTCGAGCCGGTTCACCGCGTTCCAGTCGACCGTCAGCCCCATCGCGTCGCCCAATCGGCGCGCTTCCTCCTCGACCGACGCTCGGCGGGCGATACTGAGGGGTGAGGGCTCCTCGTCGTCGAACAGGCCCAGCTCTACGTCCGCCTGGCGGTAGGCGGTGTCGACCGACAGCTCGTCGACCACGCGAAAGCGGTGAGAACCCTGGAGGACGATGTTGAAGCGCCCGTCGTCGAGCTCCTCGACGTTGACCAGCTCGCCGAGGCAACCGACGGCCGCGATCGGCGGGCGCTCCGGCCCGTCGGCGAGGCTCGACGGCTGGATCATCCCGATCCGGCCCGGCCCGGCGGCCGCATCGCGAACCATCTCACGGTAGCGCGGCTCGAAGATGTGGAGCGGAAGCTGCGCGCGCGGGAACAGCAGCGCGCCGGCCAGCGGGAAGATCGGGATCTGAATCCGGCTCATGTGAAGAGCAGGGCCGACAGGCGGCGGCGCTGGTTGCGACTCCACGGGTCACCGAGACCCTGCGCCTCGAGCAGCTGGAGGAAGCGCTGCCGCGCCTCGCCTTCGCGCCACTCCCGGTCCTTGCCGACGATCTCCAGCAGCAGGTCGGCCGCCCGGTCGCGATCGCCCGCCGCTATCTGCGCCTGGGCCAGCTCAAACTGGGTGTCAAGGTCATCGGGGTTGGCCGCGGCGCGCGCCTCGAGTTCGGCTGAATCGCCGACGGGCGCTGCGGACGCGAGCTCCAAAGCAGCCCTCGCCCGAGCAACGGCCGGATCCTTCCGGGTCTTCTCGTCGAGCCCGTCGAGCAGGGCGCGTGCTTCGTCGCCGCGCTGCTGGGCAACCAGGGCGCGGGCGAGCGCCGCATTGACCTCGGGATGGTAGGGGGCGAGCTCCAGCACCTGGCGCAGGATGTTCTCCGCGCGGGGTGCGTCGCCGTCCTCCAGTACCTGCTCGGCCATCTGCAGCAGCGGGTCGACCTGCGCCTCCAGCGCCTGTGCCTCACCCTTGACGCCAAGACGTCCGACGAGCTGCTCGAGGATCTGCCGGAGCTGGCCCTCACTCCGATAGGGCGTGAGATCGCCGACCGGCTGGCCGCGGTACAGCGCATAGACGGTTGGCACCGACTGGATGCGGAACTGGTCGGCGATGATGCGCTGTTCGTCGATGTCGATCCTGACCAGCTGAACGCCTTGTGGCGCGAGCTCGGCCGTGACCTTTTCGAGGATCGGGGACAGCTGCTTGCAGGGACCGCACCAGCTGGCGGTGAACTGAAGCACAACCAGGCTGGACATCGACGGCGTCATCACCTCGCGCTCGAAGCGCTCGACCGCCGCGCGTTCCGCCTCGTTCAGACCCAGAGTCGCCACGCTCACTCCCTCATTGTTCGTCGGCCATATGAGCGCGAGGGGGCGATGCCACAAGGAGGGTTGCGCGGGCCGCGAAACGCGTGCTAGGCGCGCCGCCTCACCCGGCCGGTCCTTCCGGCCTTTCGCCAGAGCGGGCGTAGCTCAGGGGTAGAGCACAACCTTGCCAAGGTTGGGGTCGAGGGTTCGAATCCCTTCGCCCGCTCCAGCGTGTCGCGGCCGGATCCGCCTTCACTAGGAACCGCGCGCATGTTTACCGGCATTGTCACCAGCGTCGGAACGGTCCGCAGCGTCGAGCAGCGGGGCGACCCTCGGCTCGTGATTGGCTGTGATTATGACATGGCGTCGGTTGATCTCGGCGCGTCGATCTCCTGCTCGGGCGTCTGCCTGACCGTGGTCGACAAGGGCGACGACTGGTTCGCGGTCGACGTCTCCGGCGAGACGCTGTCGCGGACCGCGCCCGGACAGTGGCGAGTAGGTGCCCGGCTCAACCTTGAGCGCGCGATGCGGCTGGGAGACGAACTCGGCGGTCATCTCGTGACGGGGCATGTCGATGGGCTTGCGACCGTTGTTGGGGTCTCTCCCGAAGGCGACAGCCGACGGATCGAGCTTGCCATCAGCCCCGACCTGGGCCGCTACGTCGCCGCCAAGGGTTCGGTCACCCTCGACGGCGTCTCGCTTACCGTCAATGGCATCCAAGACGAAGCGGAAGAGACGCGGTTCGCGGTCAACGTCATTCCGCACACAGCGCAGGAAACGACGTTGGGTGGTGCGGAGGCTGGCTGCCAGCTGAATGTCGAGATTGATGTGATTGCTCGCTATATTGACCGCATAACCATCAGCAGATCACAGCAGACTAGCTGATCTTTGGTCGCGACACACACATTTGGATGTGATACGGCTGGCCCATGTCGCAGTCGCTCATCGAACGGCTTAACGCCATCATCGCCACCGGCGAGATCAGCCGGGCCGGGCTGGCACGGGCTGCCGGGCTTCATCCTAATTCCCTGCGCAAGCTTGGCCAGCCGGACTGGAACCCGACCGCCGATACGCTGACCCGGCTGGAAAAGCTGATCCAGCGCGGCACCACTGATGTGCTGGTGGGCGCCGAGGCGATTATCAACGAGGCGTGCAACGGCCGGATGTACATTCTGGTCGACGATGCCGACCGGGAGAATGAGGGCGACCTCATCATCCCCGGGCAGATGGCGACGCCGGACGCGATCAATTTCATGGCGCGACACGGGCGCGGGCTGATCTGTCTGGCGATCACGAAGGAGCGCTCCGAGCAGCTTGAACTCAAGCCGATGAGCCAGCACAATCGCAGCCGCAACGAGACAGCCTTCACGGTTTCGATCGAGGCGCGCGAAGGAATCAGCACCGGCATCAGCGCGGCCGATCGCGCGCGCACCGTCGCGGTAGCGATCGATTCGGGTAACGGCCCTGACGCGGTGGTCTCTCCCGGCCATGTCTTTCCGCTGATTGCCCGCCCGGGCGGCGTGCTGGTCCGGGCCGGTCATACCGAGGCGGCGGTCGACGTTTCGCGCCTCGCCGGTCTCAACCCGTCCGGGGTCATCTGCGAGATCATGCGCGAGGACGGGACCATGGCCCGCCTCGACGACCTAATGGATTTCGCCCGCCAGCATGGGCTCAAGATCGGTACGATCCGCGACCTGATCGCCTACAGACTCAAGCACGACCATATGGTCGAACGGGTCGCGACCGATGGCTTCCGCAGCGCCAGCGGGACCGAGTGGCAGGCGCAGGTTTTCCGCGACAAGGCGTCGGGGGTCGAGCAGCTGGCGCTGGTGCTGGGCCGGATCGAACCGGACACGCCGACGCTGGTGCGGATGCACGGGCTCGACTTCTTCGCCGACACGCTTGGCGAGCAGGGCCCGCGCGCCGGGCTGCTTCAGGGCGCGATGCGGATGATCGAGACGCACGGCTCGGGCGTGCTCGTCACGCTGTGGGGATCGGACCCGTCCTTTCTCTCGCGCAAGGTCGGCCGCCAGGGCAGCGCCGCCGAGGGTGAGATGCTCCGCAGCTACGGCACCGGGGCGCAGATCCTCGCGGCGCTCGGCATCCATGAAATGATCCTGCTCACCAACACCCGCCACTCGCCGGTCGGACTCGCCGGTTACGGGCTGAGCATCGTCGAAGAGCGTCCGATCGAGGGAGTGAACTGATGGCGCATGTGCTGATCGTCGAGGCGCGCTTCTACGGCCATCTCAACGACATGCTGCTGGCAGGCGCGCGCGGAGCGATCGAGGCCGGGGGACACAGCCACGAAACGGTGACCGTTCCCGGAGCGTTGGAGCTCCCCGGCGCCATTGCTCTGGCGGCGGAGAGCGGGCGATTCGACGCCTTCGTTGCGCTCGGCGTGGTGATCCGCGGCGAAACCTATCACTTCGAGATCGTCGCCGAGGAGAGCGCCCGCGGGGTCATGGCGCTGACGCTCGACGGGCTGGCGGTCGGCAACGGCGTGCTGACGGTCGAAAACGAAGCGCAGGCGATTGTCCGGGCCGATCCCGCTCAGTCCGACAAGGGCGGCGGAGCGGCGAAGGCCGCGATCGCCCTGTTCGAACTTCGCAACCGCTTTAGCTGAGCGGCAGCAGAACCTCGCAGCGGCGCAGCGGCGGCGGGATCATCGGCGAGTTGTAGAAGGCATATTCGGGCTCGGCGGCAGGCGCTTCGCCGAGCCGGGTCAGCCAGCCGCGCAGCAGGTCCTCGTGGACCGTCAGCTTGTCGTCCGACGCCACGCCCGAGAAGCGGATCGCGCCGACCCGCCGTTCGGCCACCAGCACCAGCTCGATCTCGGCCGGCGGATCCGGGAGGTTCTCCTCGCTTCGTCCGTCGGGCATGACGAACCGCACGCGCCAGCCGCCCTCGGCAGTGTCGTCGAAGAACATCGGCGTGTCGTGCTCGGCCGATTCCTGCAGGACCGGAACGGTCATCGGGAGCGCCTCGCCGGCCCGCGACTTGGCGAAGATATAGTCGGCGAGCCGGCGGAAGCCTTCGCCGAGCGCGCGCTTGCGCGGGCCCTGCACCACCGTCTCGGCGACGGTCAGTGCGGGATAGGACCGGATCTCCAGCTCCCCTTCGCTGCGCAGAACGCGATAGGTCGGCCCAGGCGTTTCTTTCTCGCGAAAATAGTAGATGGCGGCCGCGCCGAGCAGCGCTGCTCCGGCTGCCGCTGCTCCGCCGATGACTGCCTTGCGCATGACTTGCCCCTTCGTTCCGTCGCCCTCAGGCGAACAATGCGCGACGCCATGCCGCCGTTCCTTTTCGGTTGGCGCGGCGGGCGGCCGTGCCTAGGGCGCGACGGTGAACCCGCGAGATCCCGCCAAGCCGCACCCGCTTGCCTTCGCCGCGCTGCTTCTCGGCAATGTGGCGCTGGCCTTCGGGCCCTGGCTGGTCCGGCTGGCCGACACGGGGCCAGTCGCAGCGGGTTTCTGGCGGCTCAGCCTCGCGCTGCCGGTGCTGTTCCTGCTCGCCCGCGTCACCGGGCAGCCGGCGCACTGGCCGCGGCGCGCGCTGGTCGTGGCGATCGCCATCGGCGCGCTCTTCTACGCCGCCGACCTTGCCAGCTGGAACGTCGGCATTCGCATGACCAAGCTCGGCAACAGCGCGCTGTTCGGCAATTTCGCCAGCTTCGGCTTCGCCGCTTACGGCCTCTGGCTGGCGCGGCGCTGGCCATCGCGGCTGCAAGGAGCCGCGCTGCTGCTCGCCGGCGCGGGCACGGCCCTGCTGATGGCAAGCAGCTACGAGCTAGACGTGCGCTATCTTCATGGCGATCTGCTGACCCTGATCGCCGGCCTGCTCTACACCGGGTATCTGATCTTCATCGAGCGGGCGCGGGCCGAGCTCCCGCCACTCCCCGTTCTCGTCCTCTCCAGCCTGTTCAGCGCGGCCATGCTGTTGCCGCTGTGTCTGGCGATCGGCGAGCGGATCGTCCCGCACGACTGGACCCCGCTGCTGATCTTCGCGCTATCGAGCCAGGTGATCGGCCAAGGTCTGCTGGTCTATGCCATCGGCACCTTTCCGCCGCTGGTGGTCGGCCTCGCGCTGCTCACCCAGCCGGCCATTTCCGCGCTGGTCGGATGGATCGCCTATGGCGAGCGTCTAAGCGCCGCCGACTTCGCCGGGATGGTGGCGATCGCCGCCGCGCTGGTGCTGGTCCGCTTGCAACCGCGCGGGCGAGGCGCCACTTGACCTTCATGGCCGAGATGACCCCGCTTGCCGCCCTGCGCCTCCGCCTCGCCCCGCTGGTCGCCGAAAACGCCGTGTTCGACGGTTGGACCGAGGAGGCGGTCGATTCCGCGGCGGGTCAGGCCGAAGTACCGGTGGCCCAGGCCCGGCTCGCGCTCGGGGCCCGGCCACTCGATCTCGTTAGCGCCTGGATCGAAAGCATCGACTTGGCGATGGTCGCCGCCTTCCCGCCCGAACGGATCGCCGCGCTGTCGATCCGCCAGCGGATCACCGAACTCGTTTGGTTCCGCATCGAACAGGCCGCGGCGACGCGCGAGGCGCTCCGCAGTGCCCTGTCGATACTTGCGCTGCCGCAGAACGTCCCGACCGCGCTGCGTACTTCGTGGAACAGCGCGAACCTGATGTGGCGCCTCGCCGGCGACACGGCGACCGACTATAATCATTACACCAAGCGGACGACCCTGTCCGCCGTCTACGGCTCGACCCTGCTCGCGCTGCTGACCGACGAGAGCGAGGGATACGGCGAAACCCGCGCCTTTCTCGACCGCCGAATCGAGAATGTCATGCAGTTCGAGAAGTGGAAGTCTGGCTGGTCCGCGAATGCCATCCGGCGCCCGAGCCTCAGCCGGTTCCTCGGTCGACTGCGCTATCCTGCACGCTGACAGGATGAACAGGGAATCACTGGCGCTTCCCAACAGTTAATGATAATCACTCGCAAATGACGGCGCCGATGACCACCCAGGCTTTCGCGATCGGACTGGACCAACTGCGGGTCGGCGCCCGCGCGCGGGTCGTCGAGATTCGCTGGGACGAGCTGGAGGAAGCGGAAGGCTGCCGCCTGCGCCACTTCGGGTTCGACGAGGGCGTCACCGTCGAACCGCTGCACCTTGGACCGGTCGGCCGCGACCCCGTGGCGGTGCGCGTCGGGCGAATGACCGTCGCCATCCGTCGGGCCCATGCGCGGGCGGTCCGCGTGGTGCCGCTGGTCCAGTGAACCCCGCCCCGCTGGTTGCGGTCGTCGGCAATCCCAACGCCGGCAAGAGTGCGCTGTTCAACGCCCTGACCGGCGCCCGACAGAAGGTCGGCAACTATCCCGGCGTGACCGTCGAGCGGAAGGGCGGCCGGATGACCCTGCCCGACGGACGCCCGGTGGAGCTGGTCGACCTGCCCGGCTCCTACGGTCTCGATCCCTCCAGTCCTGACGAAGCGGTCACCCGCGACGTGCTGCTCGGCAAGCAGAAGGGCGAGCGGCTGCCCGACGCGCTGCTGATCGTGGTCGATGCGTCCAACCTCGACAATCACCTCCGCTTCGCGCTCCAGCTGATCGCGCTCGGCCTGCCGACCGTGGTCGCGCTCAACATGATCGACATGGCGAGACGCGACGGGCTGGAGATCGACGCCGAGCGCCTCTCCGCCGACCTCGGCGTGCCGGTGGTCGAGACCGTCGCGGTCCGCCGCCGCGGGATCGAGCAGCTGCGCGGCAGCCTCGCCGAGCTGCTGCTCGGTCCGCGCAAGATCCGCGCGGGCGCCGCTCCCTCTCATGACCCGTTGCAGCTGCAGCGGAGCGCCCGTTCGATCGCGGCCCACGCGGTCCGGAGCGAGACCCCGGTGCGGCGGATCACCCATCGGCTGGACGCGGTGCTGCTGCACCCGGTCGCCGGCCCGCTGATCCTCGCCGGCATCCTGTTCGTCATGTTCCAGGCGGTGTTCGCCTGGTCCGAGACGCCGGTAGGCTGGATCGAGACGCTGGTCGCCTGGGCCGGCGACCGCGCCAGCGCGACCTTGCCGCCGGGCATCCTTCGTTCGCTCGTGGTCGACGGGGCGATCAACGGGGTCGGGGCGGTGATCACCTTCCTGCCGCAGATCCTCATCCTCTTCCTGTTCATCCTGCTGCTCGAGGCGACCGGCTACATGGTTCGCGCCGCCTTCCTGATGGACCGGCTGATGCACCGCGTCGGCCTGTCTGGGCGGAGTTTCATCCCGCTCCTGTCGAGCTTCGCCTGCGCGGTGCCGGGGATCATGGCGACGCGCACCATCGATAATGAGAAGGACCGGCTGACGACCATCCTCGTCGCGCCGTTGATGACCTGCTCGGCCCGGCTCCCGGTCTACACGCTGGTGATCGCCGCGTTCATACCCGCGCGCAAGGTCGGCGGGGTGATCGGCCTTCAGGGGTTGGTCCTGTTCGGGCTCTACCTCGCGGGGATCGTCGGTGCGCTGCTCGCCGCCGCGGTGCTCCGGCGCAGCGTCGCCAAGGGAGCGAGCGGCTTCTTCATGATGGAGCTGCCCAAGTATCAGCTGCCGATCCTCAAGGACGTTGCGCTTGGGTTGTGGCAGCGCGCCGCGATCTTCCTCAAGCGGGCGGGCGGGATCATCCTCGTCACCACGCTGGTGCTTTGGGCACTGACCAGCTTCCCGCAGGCCGGGCCCGGGCAGAAGCAGAGCGAAGTGTCGATCGCCGGCCACATCGCCGACGGGATCGAGACGGTGGTCCGCCCGGTCGGGTTCAACCACGAGATCAGCCTCGCGCTGCTCCCGGCGATGGCGGCGCGCGAGGTGGCGGTGAGCGCCATCGCCACCGTCTACTCGGTCGACAGCAAGGACGAGGACCAGCAGGCGGCCAATCTCGAGGATCGGCTGCGCGGGCGCTGGCCGCTGCCGACCGCGCTCGCCTTCCTCGCCTGGTTCGTCTTCGCTCCCCAGTGCATCTCGACCATCGCGGTCACGAGGCGCGAGACCAACGGCTGGAAATGGCCGCTGTTCATGGTTGGCTACCTGTTCGCGCTGGCCTACATCGCGGCAGGAGCAACTTATTGGCTGGCGCGCTTCGCCGGCCTGTAGCGGAGAGAAGCATGGCGGGCAGCGTCAACAAGGTCATACTCGTCGGCAATCTCGGCCGCGATCCCGAGAGCCGGAGCTTCCAGAACGGCGGCAAGGTGGTCGAGCTGCGCATCGCCACGTCGGAGAACTGGAAGGACCGCAACAGCGGCGAGCGCAAGGAAAAGACCGAATGGCACACGGTCAAGATCATGAGCGAGGGCCTCGCCAACGTCGCCGAGCGCTATTTGAAAAAGGGCAGCAAGGTCTATCTCGAGGGCCAGCTGGAGACCCGCAAGTGGCAGGACCAGCAGGGCCAGGACCGCTATTCGACCGAGGTCGTGCTGCGCAATTTCAACTCCAGCATGGTGCTGCTCGACGGCCGCGGTGAAGGCGGCGGTGGCGGCGGCTTCGGTGGTGGTTCAAGCAGCAGCGGCGGCTACGACGAGGGCTTCGGCGGTTCCGGCGGTGGTGGCGGCTTCGGGTCGGGCGGCTACAGCGGCGGCGGATCCGGGCGTGGCGGAAGCTCCGGCGCACGTCCGCAGCCGGCGGCGTTCGACAGCGACCTCGACGACGACGTTCCCTTCTAAGGGGAACGTCGCCGCCGCGGCCTGATCAGGCGAGCATGCGCAGGGTCGGCTCGCGATCGTAATAGCGGTGCTTGGCCGCCTCGACGAAGCCGTCGAGGTCGGTCACGCCGGCGTCCTTCTCGACCCCGGCCTTGTCGAGCAGCGGCTGCGCCTCGGGGGTGGCGCCGATCGCCTTCAGATGGCCGAAGGCATCCATCACCCACTGCACCGCCGCGCCCTGCCGGGCGAGCAGCTGCGCCGACTCGGCCGACAGCAGCAACGCGACCGCATCGAAGATCTGCGAAGGCGTTCCCAGCAGGCCGCCGTCGGCCTTCTGCATGGTTCCGTCGCTGAGCTTGGTGGCGTGGATACGCGGGGCGACGATCATCGCCTTGCCGCCCTCCGCCCCGACCGCGTCGACCAGCTGCTGGAGCTGGTTTGCGTCGGTCTCGTCGGCGATCAGGATCCCGACCTGCCGGCCCTTTAGCAGCGGCTTCATGTTCTTGTGGATCGACAGCGCGTCGGACGGCTCCATGTCGACCGGCTCGCGCGAGGCGGGCGCCTTCTCGGGCAGCGGGAGACCGAGCGCGTTGGCGACGCGCTGCGCGAGCCCCTCATCGACGTTGCGCAGGTTGGCAACCAGCCGCGGCGCGATCTGCGGCATTTCGACCTTGCTCAGCTCGAAGGCGAAGGAGGAGGCGATATGTGCCTGCTCGTGCGGGTCCTGGCTGAGCCAGAACATCCGCGCCTGGCTGTAATGGTCGGCGAACAGCTCCGAACGGACGCGGAGCTTGGGCCCGCTCTCCCGCTCCCCGCTGGCAAGATTGGCGGGCGAATGGCCGCGCGCCGGGCATTCGCGCGGGCCGCCGTCCTCGCCACCCTGCGATAGACTGTTCGGCTCATAGTTGGCGCGGCCCTGCGGGACGGTCATCTGCATCTGCCCGTCGCGCTGGAAGTTCATCATCGGACAGCGCGGGGCGTTGATCGGCAATTGGTGAAAATTGGCTGTGCCTAGCCGCGACTTCTGCGTGTCTAGGTAGGAGAAGAGCCGTCCCTGCAGCAGCGGGTCGTTGGAGAAGTCGACGCCGGGCACGACATTGCCGGGGCAGAAGGCGACCTGCTCGGTCTCGGCGAAGAAATTGTCCGGGTTGCGGTTGAGCTGGAGGGTTCCGATGACCCGCACCGGCAGGTCTTCCTCGGGGATGAGCTTGGTCGAGTCGAGCACATCGTATGGCTGCGCTCGGGCGAACTCCTCGTCGAACACCTGCACGCCGAGTTCCCACTCGGGATAGTCGCCGCTGGCGATCGCCTCGTAGAGGTCTCGGCGGTGATAGTCGTTGTCGGCGGCCTGGAGCTTAAGCGCCTCGTCCCAGATCGTCGACTGGATGCCGAGCTTGGGCTTCCAGTGAAACTTGACGAAACTTTCCTTGCCCTCGGCATTGATCAGCCGAAAGCTGTGGATTCCGAAGCCTTCCATCATCCGCAGCGAGCGCGGCAGAGTGCGGTCGCTCATCGCCCACATCAGCATGTGGGTCGTTTCGGGCATCAAAGAGGCGAAGTCCCAGAAGGTGTCGTGCGCGGTGCCGGCCTGCGGATAGGCCCGGTCGGCTTCCATCTTGGCCGCATGGATCAGGTCCGGAAACTTGATCGCGTCTTGGATGAAGAAGACCGGGATGTTGTTACCGACCAGATCCCAATTGCCCTCGCTCGTGTAGAACTTGACCGCGAAGCCGCGCACGTCGCGCGGCGTGTCGACGCTTCCCGCGCCGCCGGCGACCGTCGAGAAGCGGACGAACACCGGGGTCTCGGTGCCGCTCTTGAACAGCGCCGCCTTGCAAACGTCGGAGAAGTCGTCGGTGGCGGTGAACACTCCGTGCGCGCCGGAGCCGCGGGCGTGGACGATCCGCTCGGGAATGCGCTCATGGTCGAAGTGGAAGATCTTCTCGCGAAGGACAAAGTCCTCGAGCAGCGTCGGGCCGCGTTCGCCACCCTTCAGGCTGTTCTGGTTGTCGGCGATCGCGATCCCCTGGTTGGTGGTGAGGACGGGATAGTCGCTCCCCTGCTGATGGGTTTCGCCGCCGCTGCCCGCTTGCCGCTCTTCATTCATCGTCGATCGCTTTCTCTGTCCTGTAATCTCTCGCAAAGCAGCAACGCCCCGCTGCGAAGGGAATTTCCGGTTGCAGAGAAAAACTTGGCTGGAGCGAGCGTGCCGAGCGGCGGGACGATTATTCGGGGGACTTCTGCTGCTTGAGCGCTGCCAGCGCCGCGAACGGCCCGGCCTGCTCCTCGCTGAGCACGCCGGCTTCGCGCAGCGCGGTGTCAGCCTCTGGCGCCCTGGGATAGGGATCGAGGCTCAGCGCCAGCGTGTCGGCGAGCGCCTCGCCGAGATCGATCGACTGGCCGTCGTGGAACACCACGTCGCAGTCCGCCTCGCTCAGCTCGATCTCCTCGTCGGGCGCAGTGCCGTGCGGTTCCGGCAGGAAGTCGATGGCGAAGGACTCGTCGACATGGGCCGGCACCGGCTCGCCCGTCGCGACGCAGCTTTGCTCGAGCGCCGCCCGGATCCGTCCCTCGGCATGGACCCGCTCGCCCTCTCGGGTCAGCGCGACATGCGCCTCGAACCGCTCCAGCCGGGCCAGCCCGAGCCGGTCGCGCACCGCGTCGCGCTCCGCATCGTCGGCGACGAGGTCGAGCCGCTGCCCGTCGCGGACCTGCGCGAGGTTCAGCCGGTGGGCGAAGTCGCTCACGGCAGCTGGCCGGCGACGAGCGCCTCGTCGGAGGTCCGCTGCAGCGCGGCCCAGAAAGCGCGCAGCCGCTGCTCCATCAGCGCCGCGACGGATCCTTCGACCTCCACCTCGCGATAGACGCTGCGGTGGGTCGCCGCGGTCCAGCTCGCCTCGCCGGCGGCGACCCGGCGCCACTCGCCGACCCGGTTGCCAAGCGAGCCGACCAGCTTGCCGACCTTCTTCGAGATGCCGGGATCGCTGATGCCGAGCTGGCGCATTTCCACGTCCATGTTCTCGATAAAGCATTCGGTCAGCGCGACGCTGGACCGCCGCGCCTCGTCCTCGCCCTGTTCGAGCCGCAACGTGGTCAGCGCCTGGATGGTCGCAAGCATGGCGAAGCGCCCGTCGATCGTGTCCGGCACGCCGAGGTCGCGATACCAGTCCGGCTCGCGGGCGCGCTCCACCACCGCGTTGTAGAGCGGACGCGCGACGTTGGGTTCGCTCTTGAAGAGACGCATCAGCGCCTTCACTGTCATCCTCCGTTCAGGAGCGCCCGCGCACTTGCGCAAACGGCTGGCGCGCATATGGAGGGCCGGGGTGCACCCGCGCAAGGGCGGCGCTCTCCCCAATGGAGTGAAGTGATGACTGTTCGAGCGATGACCCTGGCAGGCCTGGTCCTCGGTGCGAGCGCGCTGGCGGGCTGCGCGGGCGTCCACGACACCAAAGGCTTCGTCATGGACAAGCAGCTCGCCTCCACCATCCAGCCGGGCGTCGACAACAAGGACTCGGTCGCCAAGGCGCTCGGCCGGCCGACCTTCACCGGTCAGTTCGACCAGAGCGAATGGTATTATGTGGCGCGCAAGACGACCACCATCGCCTTCCGCCAGCCGCGGGTCACCGACCAGACCGTGCTGCGGGTGAAGTTCGACCAGGCCGGAAACGTCGCCTCGGTCAACCAGACCGGGCGCGAGCTGGTCCGCTACATCCGTCCGAGCCGCGACCTCACGCCGACCCTCGGCCGCAAGAAGAGCTTCTTCGACGAGATCTTCGGCAACATCGGCGTGGTCGGCGCGGCCCCTGGTGCCGGCGGCGACAGCTCGCCCGGCAGCTGAACCCTGCCGCGGGCGGCGTGACGCGGCGCCCGCTTTGGCCTAGGCCACGAGCATGACCGCGACGCCCGCCGGCATGACCTATGCCGACTATCTCCAGCTGCCGACGCTGCTGTCGGCGCAGAAGCCGCTCAGCGACCTCCACGACGAGATGCTGTTCATCGTCATCCACCAGACGAAGGAACTGTGGCTCAAGCAGATGCTTCACGAGGTGGCGCTGGCGATCGAGCTGATCGCCGCCGACCGCCCCGCGGAGGCCTACAAGGCGCTGGCCCGGGTTAGCCGGATCCAGTCGGTCATGACTTTGTCCTGGGACGTGCTCGCGACCCTGACTCCGGTCGACTATGGCAAGTTCCGGGCGGTGCTCGGCACCTCGTCGGGCTTCCAGTCGGCGCAATTCCGTGAGCTCGAATATCGGCTTGGGCTGAAAGATCCCAACTTCCTTCGGTTCCACGAAGGCAGCGGCGAAGGGCATGCGCGGCTCGCGGCCGCCCTCGAGGCACCCAGCCTGTGGGAGGTCTGCGATGCGGCGCGCGAACGGGCCGGGGCGCCGAGCTGGCTCGCCGTGTACCGCAACGCCGACCGCTGGTTCGACCTCTACGAGATGGCCGAGAAGCTGGTCGACATCGACGATGCGCTGGCCGGGTGGCGGCACAAGCATGTGCTGACGGTCGAGCGGATCATCGGCGGCAAGCCCGGGACGGGCGGGTCGGAGGGTGTCGCCTATCTCCAGTCCACCCTCGCCAAGCGTGCCTTCCCCGAGCTGTGGCGGCTGAGGACCGAGCTATGAGCTTCAAGCCGCTCTTCGCGCGTAGCCTGGCGGCCGATCCGGACCGGCTCCACTTCGCCGCGCACAGTCATCATCTCTGGCCCGACGCCTCGCGCGAAGGACAGATCGAATGCTGGGATGATGCGGCGCGGCTCGCCGACCGCAAGTGGAAGCGGGTGATGGGCGAGATCTGGTCCGCCGCCCAGGCCGAGGTCGCGGCTGAGCTCGGGACTGGCCAATCGGACGCCGTAGTGTTCGCGGCGAACACCCACGACTTCCTCGTCCGACTATGGGGCGCGGCGCCGCGTCGCGCTGGCGGGCCGCTGCGGATCCTCACCAGCGACGGCGAGTTCCACAGTGCCCGGCGACAGTTCGCGCGCTGGGCGGAGGAGGGCAGCGTTACCCTCGACGTGGTGGCGGCCGAGCCGTTCGACGACTTTGCAAATCGCTTCCTCGCGCGGGCGGCCGCGGGCGAGCACGACCTCATCCTCGTCAGCCACGTCCTGTTCGGAAGCGGGCGCGTCTTCGCCGGGCTGGAGGAGCTCGCGCGGCTCGCCGATCCGGCCGGACCCTGGGTGGTCGTCGACGGCTATCACGCCTTCATGGCGCTCGACGCGCCGCTCACCCCCGCGCTGGGCGAGCGGCTCTTCTATCTTGGCGGCGGTTACAAATATGCGATGAGCGGCGAGGGGATGGGCTTTCTCCACTGCCCGCCGGAGTTCGGCGCGCGGCCGCCGCTGACCGGCTGGTACGCAGAATTCGAGGACCTGACCCTTCCGCCAGGCCAGATCGGGTACGCTCCGGACGCGATGCGCTTCATGGGGGCGACGTTCGACCCCAGCGCGCTCTACCGCTTCCTCGCCGTGCGCGGGATGCTGGCGGCGAATGGGCTGACGACCGCCCGGATCTCGGGGCTGGTACGAGAACTCCAGCAACGATTGATCGACGAATTAGGCGACAGCGTGCTTGGCACGGCGGAACTGCTCAACCCCACATCCGGGGAGCAACACGCCCGCTTCCTCGCGCTGCGTTCGCCCGCGGCGAAGGGCTGGTGCGATGCGCTCAGCGCGCGCAACATCGTCACCGACGTGCGCGGCGACGTGCTGCGGATCGGGTTCGGGCTCTACCAGGACGAGGCGGATGTCGACCTTCTGTTGGAGGCGCTGCGCAACCTGTAGGCCGGACCGGGCCCGTGCGAACGTGAGGGGGAGTGTCGATGCGTAGATTCTTGTTGGCCCTACTCTCCTTGTTGGCTGCAACGCCAGCCATGGCCGCGCCGCTCGACTGCCCGCTGCGCGACGCGCCCTTCTCCTCGCGATCGCCGCTGATCGACCTGCTGCTGAGCCCGCGCGCCGCGGCGATCCTCCGCCAAAGAGTGCCTGATCTCGGGCGGGGCCTGCCCGCCGACTTCCTCCGCACCGAGGCGCCAAGCTTCGCCGCCATCCTGACCGTCCGCGACGTGGTGAAGGGGCCGGACGCCTCGGTCCAACTGGAGCGGCTCGACCGGGCGCTCGCAGCCGTGCCGGTCACGGCGGAGGATCGGCGCCAGCGCTGCGCCCGCTACGACGACGACCGGCCGGCGTTCAAGCTGTCCGCAGGACGCCCGCGCTTTCTCCTGTTCGAAAAGATCAACGGCTTCCGCGACTCGCCGTCGGTGGACGCCGCGCACGCCGCCTTCGTCACCATCGCCCGGCGCCACGGCTGGGCGCTCGCCTCGACCGATCGCGGCGGTGCGATCAATGCCGCGACGCTGCGCTCGTTCGATGCGGTGATCTGGAACAACATCAGCGGCGACGTACTGACCCTCTCGCAGCGGGCCGCCCTCCGCCGCTTCGTCGAGCGCGGCGGCGGCTTCGTCGCAGTCCACGGCTCGGCGGGCGACCCGGCGACCTTCTGGGACTGGTACAGCGACCGTCTGATCGGCGCCCGCTTCCTCGGCCACCCGATGAGTCCGCAGTTCCAGGCGGCGACGATCCGGCTGGAGGATCGTTCGGGGCCGGTCACCAGCGGGCTTCCGCCGAGCTGGTCGATGACCGACGAGTGGTACAGCTTCCGTGCCAATCCGCGCGCGAGCGGCGCCCATGTTCTCGCGACCCTGGACGAGCGGAGCTACCGGCTGGTCGGCATGAATGGCGAGGACCTGCGGATGGGTGACCATCCAATCGCCTGGACCCGGATGCTCGGCCGCGGGCGGGTCTTCTACTCGGCGATCGGTCACCGGCCCGAGCAATATGCCGAGCCGCTCTACCTGCGGATGCTAGATCAGGCGATGCGCTGGACGGCCCGCGCCCGCCGCTAGCGCTTGGCTAATCCGCCGCGGAGCAGCCGGGCGGCGGCGGCGGCGACCTTCTCCGGTTCCTCGTGCGACCAGACTCCATAGCGCAGGCCGAGGAAGACGTTCATTCCCATGACCGCCCAGGCGCGCACCTCGCTCTCGAGCGGGTCGGCGGCCGGCTGGACCTCGCCGCGGGCCGCCGCCGCGTCGAGCCGGGCGGCGATGCGGGTGGCGGTGGTCTGGTAATGGTCGTGGAAGCCCTGCGGATCGACGAACTCGGCTTCGTCGATGATCCGATAGACCTGCTTCTGCTGCTCGACGAAGCGGAGGAAGCTCTCGAGCGCGCAGCTCTCGGCCTCGATCCCGTCGCTGGCTCCGCTGAGCGACGGCGCGACATGTTCGCGGACTCGGTCCGACATGTCGCGAACCAGCGCGCGGAACACGTCCTCCTTGCTGTCGAAGTAGGTATAGAAGGTGCCGAGCGCGACCTTGGCACGGCTGGTAATGCCGACGATCGAGCTGTCCGCGAAGCCCTTGTCGCCGAACTCGACCCGCGCCGCGTCGAGGATCTTGCGCAGCGTCCGCTCACCGCGCGCGGTCCGCGGGGCCTTGCCGTCGCTGGCCGCGCTACCACCGCCCGACTCGAGACGCAGCATCGCCGATCCATCCCCCGTCCCCGCGCTAGCAGCGGCGTTTCTCGACGCCGTTTCCTTCATCCCCACCGACCCCTCATGTGTCGCCCCAGCAACGGCTCGCTCGTTTCTCAACCCACTTCCTGCAAACGAAGTTGAAAGCCGGTTCGACTTTCATTAGTCGAAGCGAGCAAGGGAGCGCAACCGGATTGACGGTGCGCCGTGAACAGGAGGGGTTTTCAATCATGTCGTCCTCGACGCTGTACCGCCGCGTGCTTCTCGTCGGCGCTTCGACCATGGCCGTGTTCGCCGCAACGCCGGCCTTCGCGCAGGCGCAGCCGACCCCGAGCCAGCCGGACATCGCCGCTCCCCCCGCCAGCAACCCGGAAGAGCGGACCGCGCAGGCGATCAACCAGACTACCGCCACCTCGCCCGGCGATGCCAGCACCGGCGACATCGTCGTCACCGCCCGGCGCCGCGCGGAAAGCCTCAAGGACGTCCCGATCGCGGTGACCGCGATCACCGGTGCGCAGCTCGACAAGCAGGGCGCGATCGACATCACCGATGTTGCCCAGTCGGCCCCGAACGTCACCCTCGAAGTCTCGCGCGGCACCAACTCGACGTTGACCGCCTTCATCCGCGGCGTCGGCCAGCAGGACCCGGTCGCCGGCTTCGAGCAGGGCGTCGGCATCTATCTCGACGACGTCTACCTCAACCGGCCGCAGGGCGCGGTGCTCGACATCTACGACGTCGACCGGATCGAGGTGCTGCGCGGCCCGCAAGGCACGCTCTACGGCCGCAACACCATTGGCGGCGCGGTGAAATATGTCACCCGCCGGCTGGCCAACCGGCCGACCATCTCGGCCCGGCTCGACGCCGGCACCCACGACATGGTCAACGGGGTGGTCTCGGGCTCGCTGCCGATCGCCGACTGGTTCCGCATCGGCGGCGCGGTCGCCCGGCTCACCCGTGACGGTTACGGCCGCAATCTCACCACCGGCTACAGCAACTACGACAAGGACGTCACTGCCGCGCGCGTCTCGGCCGAGTTCGGCACCAGTGACGATTTGATGTTTCGAATCAACGCCGACCACACCCGCGACGACAGCAGCACGCGCGGCGGCCACCGGCTGATCCCCGGCCAGCGCTCCGGAGCGCCGGTCCTGGCCGACGTGTTCGACTCGCAGGGTGGGCTGGTCTCGCCCAAGCAGAAGGTCGTCTCGAAGGGCGTCGACCTGCACGGCCAATGGACGTTCGCGGAAGGGCTGACCTTCAAGTCGATCACTGCCTGGCGCAAGGACAACAGCGCCACCCCGATCGACTTCGACGCGCTCGCCGCGGTCGATGTCGATGTCCCCGCCTTCTACCGCAACCGCCAGTTCAGCCAGGAGCTTCAGCTCCAGGTCAACAAGGGTCCGCTGCAGGGCGTGCTGGGCGGCTATTACCTCAACGCCAAGGCGTTCACCGCTTTCGACGTCCGGCTGTTCACCACGGTCGCCGGCCTGGCCGCGCTGACTCAGGGCAATGTCGAGACCAAGGCTTGGGCGCTGTTCGGCGACTTCACCTACAACTTCACGCCGCAATTCGCGCTGTCGGCCGGGCTTCGCTACACCAACGACAAGCGTCACTCGACGATCTTCCGCCAGAACTATCTCGGCGGCGGCTCACCCCTGTTCAGCGGCGCAGGGGTTCCGTTCGGTGCACCGACCAGCAACTTCGATGGCCGCCGCAAGGACGATGCCTTCACCCCGCGCGTGTCGCTCAGCTTCAAGCCGAACGCCGACAACACCTTCTACGCGAGCTATGCGCAGGGCTTCAAAGGCGGAGGCTTCGATCCGCGCGGCCTCTCGACGCAGGCTCCCGACACCAACAACAACGGGGTGCGCGACTATTCGGAGCAGTATAACTTCCTGACCTTCAAGCCGGAGAAGGTCCGGACCGAGGAGGTCGGCTACAAGGCCAGCCTGTTCGACCGCCGCATCTACACCGCGGTGGCGCTGTTCAATGCCGACTACAAGGATGTGCAGATCCCGGGCTCGGCCGGCACCGTCGTCAACGGCCTGCCGACTTTTGTCGGAATCACCACCAATGCCGCCAAGGCCCGCATTCGCGGCGTCGAGTGGGAAGGCGACGCGCGGCTGTTCGGCAACGCAGGCGGTTCGCGGATGAACTTCGGCTGGTCGCTCGGCTATCTCGACGCCAAGTACCAGCGCTACACGACGCTGCTCACCTACGCCTACGTCAACGGCGTGCTGACCCGGGTCGCGCCCTACCAGGCGGACGTGTCGGACTTCCGCAAGATCCAGAACACGCCGAAGTGGACCGCGAGCGGAACGCTGAACTACACCACCCCGTTCGTCGGCGGCGAGCTGAACCTCAACTCGACCCTGTCGTACCGGAGCAAGAGCCAGCAGTTCGAACTGGCCACGCCGGGGCTCGACCAGAAGGGCTATTCGCTGCTCGACGCCAACGCCGTGCTCAATCTCGGGCCGTGGACGCTCGGATTGCACGGGCGCAACCTGACCAATAAGAAGTATGTCGTGGCCGGCTACAACTTCCTCAACCAGAATCCCTTCACCGGGCAGTTCATCCGCAGCGGCAGCGCCGTCGGCTCGGTCGCAACGCCGGGGATCCAGCCGACGCTGGGAACCGAGGGCGTGCTGACCGGCTACTACGGCAACCCGCGGCAGCTCTGGGCCTCGATCGGGCTCAAGTTCTGACCGGCGTGGCGGGGAGCAGGGAGCAGGCGCGCAGCGGCTCGACCGTGCTGCTGTCGCTTCTGCTCCTCGCCTACATCTTCAACTTCCTCGACCGGCAGATCCTCGGCATCCTCGCCGGGCCGATCAAGGCCGACCTCCACCTCACCGACGCTCAATTCGGTGCCATTGGCGGGCTAGCCTTCGCGCTCCTCTACTCGGCGCTGGGCGTACCGCTGGCGCTCCTCGCTGACCGGACCCGGCGGAGCGCGGTCATCGCCGGCTCGCTTGCCGTGTGGAGCGCCTTCACCGCCCTGTGCGGGCTGGCCGGCAGCTTCGCTTCGCTATTCGCCTATCGCTTGGGCGTAGGCGTGGGCGAGGCTGGCGGCGTGGCGCCGAGCTATGCGCTAATCGCCGACTATTTCCCGCCGTCGCGCCGGGCCCGGGCGCTCGCCACTTACTCGCTCGGCATCCCACTCGGGCTCGCCGGCGGAACGCTGATCGGCGCCTATCTTGCCGCCTATCTGAACTGGCGCGCGGCGTTCATCGTGATGGGCGTGGCCGGTCTTCTGCTCGCGCCCGTCATGCTGGTCCTGGTGCGCGACCTGCCCCCGGCCGAACGCTCCAGCGGAAGCGCCGCGCCGATCGGCCAGGTGTTTCCGCTGCTCGCCAGCAAGCCGAGCTTCTGGCTGATGGCATTCGCCTCCTCCTTCAGTTCGTTGTGCGGCTACGGACTCGCGCTCTGGACACCCTCGATCCTCGAGCGCAGCTTTGGGCTCGGCTTGCTCGACCGCGCGCAGTTCTTCTCCAGCCTACTGCTGATCGGCGGCACGGTCGGGGTGTTCGGCGGCGGCTGGCTCGCCGACCGGCTCGGCGGCGGCAACCGCGCTTGGTATGCCTGGCTTCCCGCGCTCGCCTGGCTGGTGTCGGCCCCGCTCTTCTTTGCCGGGTTCCGCGCATCCAGCCTGAGCATCGCCTGGGCCTTCCTGCTGGTCCCCAACGCGCTCAACATCCTCTGGCTCGGTCCGGTCACCACGGCCGTCCAGCACCTGGCGCCGCGCCACATGCGTTCGAGCGCCTCGGCCAGCTTCTTGCTGATCAACAATCTGATCGGGCTGGGCGTCGGACCCTACCTCATGGGCTGGCTCTCGGACTCGATGAAGCAAGCCTATGGGCAGGACGCGTTGCGCCACGCGGCGACCTTGTGCCTCGCCTTCTACCTGCTCGCCGCATTGCTGATGGCGCTGGCGGCCTCGCGGCTGAAGCGCGACTGGGTAGAAGACTGACCCGCTCCTGAAAACGGCTGAAAGCCGAGGTTCATTCTGGCACGGCGAGCCGGTCAGGACGGCAGTCGTGCGCCGGAACGAGCGCTTCCGAAGACGCGTTGAGCGAGCCTGAAGGAGATATAAGATGCGCAAGTGGATGCTTGGGCTAGGCGCTGCGGCGCTGGCGATGGCCGTTCCCGCGCTCGCCGGTCCGGGGGGTGGTCACGGCGGCGGTGGGGGTGGCGGTGGCCATGGCGGCGGTGGACCGCATGGCGGCGGCGGTGGCGGCAGTCCCCATGGCGGCGGTGGTGGAGGCGGCCATGGCGGCGGCAATCCGCACTTCGGCGATAGCGGCGGCGGCGGCGGTCATGGTGGTGGCCATGGCGGCGGCTTCGCGATGGCGCGTCTGCACGGTGGAGGTCATGGCGGCGGCTATGGCGGCCGGCAGATGGCCGCGCGTGGCGGCGGCGGTCATGGCCATGGACATTCGGCGCACCGTGGCGGCGGCGGCGAGCGTCGCTTCGCCTCGCATGGCGGCGGTCACCGCAAGGTCCGGATGGAGCATGGCCGCGGCCGGGCCGAGCGCCGCGAGGCGCGCGCCGTCATCCAGCACGGCAACCGCAACCGCGTGAACTTCGTCGACCGGCGAGGCGAGACGAGGAATGTCCAGACCGTCAACAACATTCGTTTCGACGATCAGGTCGGCTACTCTGCCGCTCGCTTTCCTGGCCGCGGCTATTTCGACGGCTGCCCGCCGGGCCTCGCCCGCAAGAACAATGGCTGCCTGCCGCCCGGCCAGGCGCGGAAGCTGCTCGGAACGGCCCTGCCGGTGGCGTGGGGCGCTTCCTACCTGCCCGACTGGTCGCGCAGCTGGTACCCCGACGACCAGCGCTATTACTATCGCTATGACGACGGCTACGCCTATCGCGTGAACCGCGGCAGCAACCTCATCGACGAGATCCTGCCGCTCGACACCGGCTACGGCTATTACCCACTCGGCGAGCCCTATCCGCTCGACTGGCAGAGCTACAATGTGCCGGTTCAATACGCCAACTACTATCCGGACGGGACTGACGAATTTTATCGCTACGGCGACAATGCGATTTACTCGCTTAACCCACAAAACGGCGTAATCGATGGGATCGTCCAGCTGCTCGCCGGCGATCTCGGCGTCGGCAGCCAGCTCCCAGACGGCTACGACGTGTACAATGTCCCGATGGCCTATCGTGACCGCTACTACGACACACCGGATCGCTGGTACCGCTATAACGACGGCTACATTTACCAGGTCGATCCGAGCAGCCGGCTTATCCAGCAGGTCATCTCGGCAATCGCCTGACCGGGCTTCGGCCCCGGGGCGGCGCCGCGCCGCCCCGCACCAACCTTCGACGGAAAGGAACAGGATGAGGAACAGCGTCTCGCGGAGCGGGCTGGCTTTTGCACTTGCGGTGCTGGCGGGCTGCCACCAGCAGCCGGGCAACAACGCCGCGGCCAATCAGGCCGGGACAAACCAGGCGGCAAAAGGCAGCGAGGGCGGCTCCAAGCTCTCCGACGGGCTCGGCAACGACAGGAAGTTCGCCGCCGCGATCCACCAGGCCGGGCTCGACCGGACCCTGGCGGGGCAGGGCCCTTACACGGTGCTCGCCCCTACCGACGCCGCCTTCGACAAGATCCCGCCGGCGACCAAGGCGGCGATGATGAAGCCAGAGGGCCGGCAGCAGCTGACCCAACTGCTGACCTTTCACATCCTGCCCGGAGTGATCCTCGCCGCCGACATCGATCGCGCCATTCAGAATGGCAAAGGCACGACGAAGCTGGCGACGATGAACGGGGAGACGATCAGCGCCAGCAAGGAGAATGGCAGCATCGTCCTGTCCGATAGACATGGCGGCAAGGCCCGGCTGGCCAGCGGCGACGAGCAGCATAGCAATGGCGTTCTCCACCAGCTCGACGGGGTGCTGAGCCCCGGCTGAGCGACCGGTCCGTTCCGGATCCGTCTGTCCCGACTCGACTAGCGTCCATGACCGTTCCGGAGCGGGTTCGCTCTTACGCGCGGCGGCGCTCCCACTAGCCTCCTGATGCCCTGCTCGGACTCGGGGGCATGAAGAGCAAGGACAGGGGGATGGACCAGGAAGGCGGACCGGCATGCCCGCGCGGCATGTCAGAGCCGGAGCGCGAGCGCGATGCGCTGCCGATGCTCCGGCTGGTGGCGGAGAATAGCAGCGACCTGGTGGTGGTGCTCGGCGAGGATGGGGTTACCCGCTTCGTTTCGCCTGCCGCTCGCGCGCTTCTCGGCTTGCTTCCGGAGGAGGTCGCTGGCCACCTGCTGACCGAGTTCGTCCATCCTGACGATCGCGTCAGGCTCCGCCGGGCTTGCCACCGGGCTTGGGCCACGTTGCGCGCGCCACCCGTCCGCTTTCGGGTTCGTGACGCGCGCTTCGGCGAGCGCTGGCTCGAAGGTCAAGCCCGGCTGGTCTCGGGCATTCCCGGCTCTTCGAGTGGCGGGGCCGGACTGGTGCTCAACATCCATGACATCGACGCGCGGCTCCGCGCCGAGCGGGTCGCGAACGAGGCCTCGGCCAAGCTGCGGGAGGTCAGCCGGCTGCTCAACCTCGCCGAGGTGCTCGCCGACGTGGGGCATTTCCGCATCGAGACCGGCTCGGCGCAGGTCGACTGCTCGCACGAGGCCTGCCGCCTGGTTGGCCAGTCCCGAACCGTGATCAGCGCTCGCGAGGCGCTTCGCCTGATCGACTCCGGCGACCGCCTGCTCCTCCTTCGCCAAGTACGCTCAGCCCGGCGCAGCAGTCTGATCTCACGCTTCCGAGTCCGGCTTGCCGGCAACCTGCCGTCACGCGTCAACGTCGAGATCCGCCTCTACCGCGAGGAGAGTGCCACCCATTGCCGCCCAGGCCTGGTGGGAGTCCTCGGCCGAACGGACACGATCTTGGGTCCTTTCTGCCCACTCGAGCCGGAGCGTCCGGCACCGCCATCGGCGCGCCGTCTACCACCGCAATCGCATGGGGCAGCGTTCGCGCCGTTCGACGATCGCCCACGGCTTCGGCCGGCCAGTTGTCCGCCGCTCGCCCTGCTGCTTGCCGACGACAATCCCCTCGGGCTGGCGCTGATGCGCGATCAGTTGCGGGCACTCGGCCATCACGTCCGCATTGCCGAGGACGGACGAAGCGCGCTTGGGCTCGCCCTCGCCGAGCGGTTCGACTGCATCTTCATGGACGTGCAGATGCCGGAGCTCGATGGGGTGGCGGCGACCCGCGCGATCCGCACCTCGGCGGGACCGAACGCGGCCGCCCCGATCCTTGCTCTGTTGCCAGATCGCTCGCGCGAGCGCGCCCGTTTCCTGGCTCAGGCCGGCTTCACCGACGTGCTTGCCAAGCCGCTCGACCCGGTCATGCTCGAGCAGCGGCTCGCAAGCCTCAGCATCGGCGTCGATACCGCGGCTGCGGTCGCCGCGACGGGGCACGGTCCGGTACTGGTCCCCGCTTAATCGTGCGGCATGCCGGCGCTCCCGCAATCTGGCTCTGGCAAGCCTTCATCCGCTCGCTATAACGAGGCTCCGGCGCGGCGCCGAACCGCCGTCCGGCGGGTTACACGGGGCAAGGATCAGAGACGAGATGAAGGCGACGATTGAACGGGCCACCCTGCTCAAGAGCCTCAGCCATGTTCAATCGGTGGTCGAGCGGCGCAACACCATCCCGATCCTCTCCAACGTCCTGCTCGAGGCGCAGGACAGCGGCGCGCTTCGCCTTATGGCGACCGACCTCGACCTTCAGGTCGACGAGACGGTCGCCGCCAATGTGGCCCAGCCCGGCGCCACCACCGTGTCGGCCCACACCCTGTTCGACATCGTCCGCAAGTTGCCCGAGGGGAGCCAGGTCGAGCTGTCGGCGGCCGAGGGCAAGATGCAGCTCACCGCCGGCCGCTCGCGCTTCAACCTGTCCACGCTGCCCCGCGACGACTTCCCGGTGATCGCCGAAGGCGAGTTGCCGACCCGCTTCGAGCTGCCGGCCGCGACACTCCGCCAGATCATCGACAAGACCCGCTTTGCCATCTCGTCGGAAGAAACCCGCTATTATCTGATGGGGATCTTCCTCCACGTGGCCGACGACCAGCTGAAGGCCGCCGCGACCGACGGGCACCGATTGGCGCGGGTCACCGTCGCCAAGCCCGACGGCGCCGACGGAATGCCCGACGTGATCGTTCCCAAGAAGTGCGTGCAGGAGCTCCGCCGCCTGCTCGACGAGGTCGAGGGCACCGTCGAGATCTCGCTGTCGCCGACCAAGGTCCGTTTCACGCTCGGCCATGCGGTGCTGACCAGCAAGCTGATCGACGGCACCTTCCCCGATTATAACCGGGTCATCCCGACCGCCAACGACAAGCTCCTCAAGCTCGACCCGAAGAGCTTCTCGGCGGGTGTCGACCGGGTCTCGACCATTGCCAGCGAGAAGACCCGCGCGGTCAAGATTGCGCTCGACCGCGACCGCGTGACTCTTTCGGTCACCAGCCCGGAGAACGGCACCGCCGCCGAGGAACTCGCCGCCGATTATGGCGCCGATGGGCTCGAGATCGGGTTCAATGCCCGATACCTGCTCGACATCCTCGGCCAGATGGACGGCGACACGATCGAAGTCCATCTCGCCGACGCCGCCGCGCCGACCCTGCTGCGCGAGAACGACAAGTCCAGCGCGCTCTACGTCCTCATGCCGATGCGGGTGTGATCCGGACCGCTGCGCCGGCCGGACGCTCGCCTAGCGACCGCCGGCCCGCGGCGAGGATTGCGACAGCCGGCGTCGATTTCCCGTCACCGCCTTGTGCAGGGGCGTGAAGGCCCGAACGCCGGTTGTCAGCGCACTGTCCGCCAGCCGCGCGGCGCCCTGCCAGTTGCCTGTCGAGCCGCTGAGCCAGGCATGGCCGAGCCGCTGGCCTTCGACGAACATCGATGCCTGTAGCTTGGCCGCGTCTCCGGCGAGGATCGACCAGCTCTGCAGCGCGCCGAAGGCCTTCTCGCTGACCATGCGGTTGAGCTCGACCCAGTCGGCGTGAAGCGGGTCGCGCATACCCTCGGCGATGATTTCCGAGCGTCGATTGATGACGTGCCCGGCAGCCTCAGCCGCTTCGCCCATCATCACGGCGGCGCGCCACCAGCGCGACCATTGCTGCAGTGCATCATTCATGGCGGGTGAACGAGTGGGCCGGCCACTGGGTCCCTTGCTCGTTACTTGGTCTCGTAGCAGGGCAGGGCGGTGCCGCTCGCCCGCCTGACCCTCACCGATTTTCGCAACCACGCGGACGCGGCGCTCAGTCCCGGGCCGGGCTTCGTCTGCCTGTTCGGAGAAAATGGCGCGGGCAAGACCAACATCCTTGAGGCGGTGTCGATGCTCGCGCCGGGGCGCGGGCTTCGCGGAACGCCGCTGAGCGAGATGGCGCGGCAGGCGGGCCCCGGCGGCTGGGCGGTCGCAGCGCGGCTCGGCGTGACCGAGGTCGACCTCGGCACCGGCACGCTCCCCGCCGCACCCGAGCGCCGGGTTGTCCGCATCAATGGAGCGCCGACGGCGGTCACCGCTCTGTCCGAGTGGCTGGCGGTGCTGTGGCTGACTCCGGCGATGGACCGGCTGTTTACCGGGCCGGCCGGCGACCGCCGCCGCTTCCTCGACCGGCTGGTGCTCGCGCTCGAGCCAGGGCACGCCCACCATGCCGCGCGCTACGAGGCGGCGATGCGCGCGCGCAACAAGCTGCTGGCCGAGCCCGAGGGGGCAGACCCCGACTGGCTCGCCGCGCTCGAAGCCGGAATGGCCGAGCATGGCGCGGCGCTTGACGCGGCTCGCCGGCGCACCGTGGACGCGCTCGGCGAGGCGCTGGCCGGGGTTCCCGAGGATCGCTTCCCACGCGCGCGTATTGCGCTCCAGGGCTGGGCCGGCGGAGAGCTGACCCGCATCCTGCGCGCCAACCGCGGGCGCGACGCCGCCGCAGGCCGCGCCACCGAGGGCCCGCATCGCCAGGACCTCGCCGTCACCCACCTCGCCAAGGACCAGCCCGCCAGCCTTGGCTCGACCGGGGAGCAGAAGGGCCTGCTGCTCGGCCTCGTCCTTGCCCATGCCGAACTGGTGGCCGAGCGGCGCGGAACCGCGCCCATCCTCCTTCTCGACGAGGTCGCCGCCCACCTTGACCCCACCCGTCGCGCCGACCTGTTCGGGCGGCTGGAAGGCCGCGGGCAGGTGTGGATGACGGCGACCGAAGCGGCGCTTTTTGACGGGATCGGAGACGCCAGCCGCTACCGCGTGAGCAGCGGAGTCGTTTCTCCGGTCTGACCTCCGCAGCAAGCGTAGCGGCAGCCCTTGACGATTGTTGCGAAGGCGTACTGGACTTTTCGACCGAGCGGCTTATATGCGGCGCACCACGAGGCGCTTTATCAAGCGGCGTGATCGGCCCAGTGATCTGGAAACAGCCGGCCCGCGCTTCGTTACGATCTGCTCTCCATGTCACGCGGGGTGCTCTTTACAGCCCCGATCGGCGCGCCCGCTGCGGCAGCGCCGCTCGTCATGCCTTAGGATTTTCCATTGACCCAATTCACCGATCTTGGCCTGTCCAAGCCGCTTCTCGCTGCGCTGGCCGCCAAGAACTACACCACTCCGACGCCGATCCAGGCCAAGGCGATCCCGCCGGTGCTCGCCGGCAAGGACCTGCTCGGCATCGCGCAGACCGGTACCGGCAAGACCGCCGCCTTCATGCTCCCCAGCCTCGACCGGCTGGTCGCCGCGTCCAAGGGCCGTCTGGTCCCTGGCCGTGCCCGGATGCTGGTCCTCGCCCCGACCCGCGAGCTTGCGGCGCAGATTGCGGAGAGCGCTCGGACCTACGCCAAGGGCCAGCCGCTCAGCGTCGGCGTGATCTTCGGCGGCGTGCCGGTGCCCCGCTCGTTGCGCGAAGTGTCGCGCGGGCTGGACGTGCTGGTCGCCACCCCGGGCCGGCTGCTCGACCTCGTCGACCAGCGTGCGCTCGACCTGTCGGCGTTAGAGATCCTCGTCCTCGATGAGGCCGACCAGATGCTCGATCTCGGCTTCATCCATGCGCTCAAGCGAATCGTGAAGCTGATCCCTGCAAAGCGGCAGACCCTGTTCTTCTCGGCGACCATGCCGAAGCTGATCAAGCAGCTCGCCGACAGCTACCTGACCAGTCCGGTCGAAGTGTCGGTCACCCCGGTTGCCACCACCGCCGAGCGCGTCGAGCAGCACGTCACCTTCGTCAACCAGGCGGAGAAGGTCGCGCTGCTGACCATCTTCTTCCAGAATACGAAGATCGAGCGCGCCCTCGTCTTCAGCCGGACCAAGCATGGCGCCGACAAGATCGTCCGCTTCCTCGAGGCGGGCGGGATCGCGTCGAGCGCGATCCACGGCAACAAGAGCCAGGCCAACCGCGAGCGGGCGCTGGCCCAGTTCCGCTCGGGCGAGGTGCCGATCCTGGTCGCGACCGACATCGCCGCGCGCGGGATCGACATCCCGGGCGTCAGCCATGTCATCAACTTCGACCTGCCCGACGTTCCCGAGCAGTATGTGCACCGCATTGGGCGCACCGCGCGCGCCGGCGCGAGCGGGATCGCCATCGCCTATTGCTCGGACGACGAGCGCGGCAACCTCCGGGACATCGAGAAGCTGACCCGGCAGAAGCTGCTGCCGGCGCCGCTCCCGACCGGCTTCAACGCCGCGGTCGAGGCGATGAAGGCGCTCAAGCCCGCACCACGCCGTGCACCTCAGCCCCAGCAGCGCAACAAGCGCAACGAGAGCGGCGCGCGCGGCCATTCGCGCGATCCGCAGCGCTTCGGGCTGCCGCGCAACGATCCACGGAGCGACATGCCGGAAGAGCGCAACGGCCCGCGCGAGGGCGGCCGCAGCATGCGCGGCGTGCCAGGCGCGGCGCGCGGTCCGGTCGGCAATCCGATCCGCTCCGGCGGCCAGCCGGGCAGTGCTCAGCCGCAGCAGCGCCACGGCGGTCAGCGTCCGGGCGGCGGGAATGGCGGCGGCGGTCGCCCGAACGGCGGCCAGCGTCGCCGTGGCGGCGGCGGCCAGCGCCGCGCCGGCTAGGGGCGGGGCTGGAAGTCCGGAACGCCCGCCCGCCACAGCGCGAAGCTGTAGACGTCGGCCCATAGCCGGTCGCGCTGGGTCCGGGTCGACCCGACCCCGTGCCCGGCGCCGAAATCGAGGCGGAGCAGCACCGGCTGCCCGCTGCTCGTCGCCGCCGCCATCCGCGCCGCATATTTGGCGGAGTGGAAGGTGGCGGCGCGCGGGTCATTGAGCCCGCTGATGACCAGCGTCGCCGGATAACGGGTGCCCGCCTTCACATGCTCGTACGGGTCCATGTCGAACATGGTCCGGAAGGTCTTCGCATCGGTGATCGGGCCGCCCCACTCGGGGATGTCGGTCATGTTCTGCTCGGACACGTAGCGGACCGGATTCATGAAGCCGACGTTGGCGATCGCCCCGGCGAACAGGTCGGGGCGGGTGTTGACCGCCTGCCCGACCATGATCCCGCCGGCCGAGGTGCCGATGATCGTCATCTGCTTGGGCGTGGTCAGCCGGTCGCGGACCAGCGTCTCGGCGACATCGATCGCGTCCTGCCAGGTGTTGGCCTTGGTCGGGCCGCGTCCGGCATAGTGCCAGTCGCGCCCGAACTCGCCGCCGCCACGGACGTTCGCCATGGCATAGGCGCCGCCGCGGTCGAGGAAGGGGATCAGCGCGGTCTGAAACCGCGGCAGCATCGCCGCGCCATAGCTTCCATAGGCCTCGATCAGCAGCGGCGCGGGGCCGCGGTCGAACGCACCCTTGCGGGCGACCACCGTGTAGGGGACCTTCGTTCCGTCTCGCGCGGTGGCGGTCCGGACGCGGGTCTCGTAGCGCGACGCGTCATAATCGGCTGGCGCGGCGCTCATCCTCATCGAGGTCAGCGTTCCGTCGGGCGCCATCCGGTAGATGTCGGCGGCGTGCAGCCAGCCGGTCATCCCGATATAGGCGGACCCGTCCTCGCGCGAGGTGCTGAGGATCTGCGCATTGCCGGCGAAGGGCAGCTCGACACGCGTCGCCTGACCGTTCGACGACACCCGCCAGATCCCCGTCTGGCTGCCCTCGACGGTCTGGACCAGCGAGCCCTGCGGCACGTTCCACAGGCCCTGGATGACCGGATTGCCGGGCAACGGGATCGTGCGCGCGGTGGCGAGGTCAGGGGCGGCGCCGCTGGTCACCAGCAGGCGGCCGTTCGACGCGCCGCGGGTCGATACCAGCCAGACCTGGTCGCCGAGCAGGCCGCCATTCTCCAGCTGCTGGTCGAAGTCGCCCACCAGCCGCCACTGCGCCTTGCCGGCGATCAGCGCCGCCTTGTCGGTGACGTAGGTCGCCAATTCCCGCCGCCCGTCGGACACCGCAAGCATGGCCAGCGGCGACAGGTCGTTGAAGGCGAGGAAGGTGAACTGCTCGGGCTTGAGCGGGAAAGGCGGCTTGTCGCGGCTCAGGAGCAGCGGGTCCGCCCCCGCAGCGCCCAGCCGGTGCAGCCGAAGCTGGTTGTTGAGGTAATAGGTCGGCGTGCCATGCTCGCCGACGAAGGCGAGATAGGTGAAGCCGCTGCTGTCGGGTAGCCAGGAGACCACGCCATAGTCGGTCCACGGGATGGCGTCGGCGAGCAGCTTGCCGCTGGCGACGTCGAGCACCCGGGTGACCGAGGCCTCGCTCCCGCGCTTGGACAGGCCGAGCGCGACGAAGCGGCCGTCGGGTGAGGGCTGCCACCAGTCGAATGCCTGCGGGGTTCCGAGGATCGTCGCCGGGTCGAGCAGCAGCCGCTCGTTTCCGCTCGCGTCGCGAAGGTAGAGCCGCGGATCCTCGGCGCCCTTGTCGCGGCGCTGGATGAAGGTGCGGTCCTTGACCGCGCGGACCATCGACACCGCCTGCTGCTCGCCGGACAGCGCCTGAATGTCGCGCAGCAGCGCGGCGCGGCCGGGGATCGAGGCCATGACCTGGTCGGTGTAGCCGGCCTGCGCCTGCAGCCAAGGCATCCAGCGCGGGTCCTTCCCGCTTTCCATCCAGCGATAGGGATCGACCACCCTGGTGCCGTAATAATCGTCGGTGACCGGCTCGTTCGGGGCGACCGGCGGCGGCGCGGCGGCGACCAGCGGCAACGTGACGGCGAGGATCAGGACGATACGGTTGGACAGACGCATTGAAGCCCCCTTCGATGACGCGACCAGGCCGGAGACTGCGCCGATTTGGGGGAGAGTCAACCGTAGTGCCGCACGCCCTTTCCCGCGCCCGCGCGCGTGACTTTGGAGCCTGAGTCGCTATATCCTCCTCATGGCAAGCGACCCCAATCAGAACAGTTACGGTGCCGAGAGCATCAAGGTCCTCAAGGGCCTCGACGCGGTGCGCAAGCGCCCGGGCATGTACATCGGCGACACCGACGACGGATCGGGTCTCCACCACATGGTGTTCGAGGTCTCCGACAACGCGATCGACGAGGCGCTGGCGGGCCATTGCGACCGCATCCTCATCCAGCTCAATCCCGACGGGTCGGTGACGGTCGAGGACAATGGCCGCGGCATCCCGACGGGCATCCACCCGGAGGAAGGCGTCTCGGCCGCCGAGGTCATCATGACTCAGCTCCACGCTGGGGGTAAGTTCGAGAACACCAGCGACGACAATGCCTATAAGGTTTCCGGCGGTCTCCACGGGGTCGGTGTGTCGGTGGTGAATGCGCTCAGCGAGTTCCTCGACCTCACCATCTGGCGTGACGGGGAGGAGCATTTCATGCGCTTCGCCCACGGCGACGCCGTGGCGCCGCTCAAGGTCGTCGGTCCCGCGCCCGAGGGCAAGAAGGGTACCCGGGTGACCTTCCTGCCGAGCCCCGCCACCTTCAAGATCACCGAATTCGACTTCGAGAAGCTCGAGCATCGCTATCGCGAGCTGGCCTTCCTCAATTCTGGTGTCCGGCTGGTGCTAGCCGACGCGCGGCACGAGGAGCGGGTCGAGCACGAGCTCTACTACGAGGGCGGGATTGCCGCGTTCGTCAAATACCTCGACCGGGCCAAGACCCCGCTCTTCCCCGACCCGATCGCCATCTCGGCGGTGCGCGACGGGATCGGCATCGACGTCGCGCTCGAATGGAACGACAGCTATTACGAGAATGTCCTGCCGTTCACCAACAACATCCCCCAGCGCGACGGCGGCACGCATCTGGCGGCCTTCCGCGCCGCGCTGACCCGCACCGTCAACGGCTATGCCGAGAAGTCCGGCATGCTGAAGAAAGAGAAGGTGACCCTCACCGGCGATGACATGCGCGAGGGCTTGACCGCGATCGTCTCGGTCAAGCTGCCCGATCCCAAGTTCAGCTCGCAGACGAAGGACAAGCTGGTTTCGTCCGAGGTTCGCCAGCCGCTGGAAGCGCTGATGAGCGACAAGATGGCCGAGTGGCTGGAGGAGAACCCCGCCAACGCCCGCGCCATCATCCAGAAGATTATCGACGCCGCCGCCGCGCGCGAGGCGGCCAAGCGGGCGCGCGAGCTGACCCGCCGCAAGGGGGTCATGGACATCGCCTCGCTGCCCGGCAAGCTCGCCGACTGCCAAGAGCGCGATCCCACGCTCAGCGAGCTGTTCCTGGTCGAGGGCGACTCGGCCGGCGGTTCGGCCAAGCAGGGGCGCAATCGCCACAACCAGGCGATCCTGCCGCTGCGGGGCAAACTGCTCAACGTCGAGCGGGCGCGGTTCGACCGGATGCTGTCGAGCCGCGAGATCGGGACGATCATCCAGGCCCTGGGGACGGGGATCGGGCGCGAGGAGTTCAACCTTGAGAAGCTGCGCTACCACAAGATCGTCATCATGACCGACGCCGACGTCGACGGCGCCCACATCCGCACGCTGCTGCTGACCTTCTTCTACCGCCAGATGCCCGAGCTGATTACCGCCGGGCACCTCTTCATCGCCCAGCCGCCGCTCTACAAAGTCGCGCGCGGGCGCTCGGAGGTGTACCTCAAGGATGACGGCCAGCTCGACGACTATCTCGTCGAGGCCGGGCTCGACGGGCTCCAGCTGGAGACCGCGCGTGACGTGCGTCAGGGACAGGATCTGCGCGCCCTGGTCGATCATGCGCGGCGGGTCCGCACGCTGATGCGCTACGCGCCCAAGAAGTACGACCCGGCGCTGCTCGAGGCGCTGGCGCTCGCCGGCGCGCTCGACCCGGTGCTCGACAGCAGCGGCCGCGAGGGCGCGATCGCCAAAGTCGCCGCCTGGCTCCAGGCCGGTGACGAGGAAGCAGTCTGGTCCGGCGAGCTGGCCGCCGAGGGCGGCTATCTGCTCCGCCGGCTGTGGCGCGGAGTGACCGACGTCACCATCGTCGAGCCGAGCTTCCTCGGTTCGGCAGAGGCCCGCAAGCTGCACAGCCTGGCGCAGGAGCAGGCCCCTGCCTACGCCACGCCGGCGACACTCCGCGCGGTGAAGAAGGGTACGCCCGCCACCGCACCGCAGGAGCCGACGGTGGGCCCCGGCGAGGGCGAGGAGGCGCTCGAGCAGGCCGAGGCGGACACCCGCGGCCGGCCGACCGCGATCACCCGCCCGACCGAGCTGCTCGACGCAGTGCTCGCCGCCGGGCGCAAGGGCCTGTCGATCCAGCGCTACAAGGGGCTTGGGGAGATGAACGCCGAGCAGCTGTGGGAAACCACGCTAGACCCCGCCAACCGCTCGCTGCTGCGGGTCGAGGTCAGCCAGGCCGACGTCGCCGACGAGATCTTCACCCGGCTCATGGGCGACGTGGTCGAACCGCGCCGCGAGTTCATTCAGGAAAATGCGCTGAGCGTGGCGAACCTCGACGTCTGAGCGCAGCAGCCGGGAGCGTCGTCAGGCGCTCCCGCAACTCTCTCGCACCGCCAGTCGATAGTCGACCTCGGCTCCGGCTTCGCCCGACAGGAGCCGCTCGACCAGCGCGGTGCCGGCGCTCTCCAAGTCCTGCTTGATGGTCGTCAGCGAGGGGGTGACGTGGAGCGTCGACTGAATGCCGTCGAAGCCCACCACCGCGACGTCCTGCGGAACGGCGATGCCACGCTCGCGCAGCGCCCGGAGCGCGCCGAAAGCAATGAGGTCGCTGGCCGCGAACAGCGCGTCGAAGCGCCGGCCGGCATCGAGCAGCTGGAGCACCCCGCGATAGCCCTGCTCCTCGCGCGACAGGCCGTCTCCGATGTCGCTCTCGATCGTCGGCAGCCCGGCCGCGGCGAGCGCGTCGGCATAGCCCTGGCGGCGGTCGCGGAACGCCTTCTGCCGATCCCAGCCCGGCCCGACGAAGGCGATGGCGCGGCGCCCGGCGGCGAGCAGATGCTCCGCCGCACAGCGACCGCCTCCACGATTGTCGCATCGGACGGTCGGCAGAACATCGTCGGGCGCCCCCCAGCAGACCAGCCGCTCGCCGGCCTGGTGCGCCTGGCGGACCCGCGCCCAGGCTGCGGTCTGGCGGGCGCTGCCGATCACGATCATGCCGTCGGCCTCGCGCGAACGGGCGAAGTCGAGTCGGACGTCGGCGAGGTCGGTCTGGACCGCGACCAGTGCGTTGAGGCCCTTGCGTGCGGCGGCAGCGCTGACCGCGCCGACCAGCGCATAGAGGAAGAGGTTGACCGAGTTGGGCTCGACATCGTCCCCGCCGAGCAGCAGCACCGCGATAGCGCCGCTGGTCCGCGTCCTGAGCCGCGCCGCACGCTGATCAGGGCGATAGTCGAGCTCGCGCGCGACCGCGGCAATGCGCTCGCGGGTCGGCAGCGGGATCGAGCTGTCGCCGCGCAGCGCGCGCGACACGGTGGACTGCGACACGCCAGCCCGCGCCGCGACGTCGAACGACGTGGGCCGGTTCCGCTCCTCCTTCTGCATCGCTTCGCCAACTCTCCTCGGGCGTGGGTCTACTGCGTCCGACGGCGGACTGGAACCGGGCTCCGCATTGCGGCAGAGAGAAGCGGTGAGAAGCAGGCGACCAGCGGCGGAACAGCCATCCGGGCTGCGGGGTTAGCGGACAGGTGAGTTCCCCGTCGACCATTACCGTCGCTTCCTTCAACATCCGCAAGGCCATCGGCACCGACCGGCGCCGCGATCCGCAGCGCATCCTCGACGTGCTGAACGAGGTCGGCGCCGACATCGTCGCGCTGCAGGAGGCCGACAAGCGGTTCGGCGGACGCGGCTCGGCGCTGCCGCACGAGCTGATCGACACCCACGGACTCTACCGCCCGGTTCCGTTCGGCGTGAAGAACCGTCGCATGCTCGACGGCATGCCCGGTTCCGAGCAGCTCGACCGCTTCCTGAAGCTCGATACACGCAACATCGGCTGGCACGGCAATGCGCTGCTGGTCCGCCCGCACGTCCAGCTGATGGACTGTTCGGCGCTCGAACTGCCCACGCTGGAGCCACGCGGAGCGGTGCTGGCCGAATTCCTCGTCCATGATCAGCCGGTCCGCGTGATCGGCATGCACCTCGACCTGTCCGGCCTGTGGCGGCGGCGGCAGATGCGCGCGATCATGGACCGCATCGCCGAGCGGCAGCAGCCGATGCCGACAGTCCTGATGGGCGATACCAACGAATGGCGCTCGTCCGGCGGCTGCCTTCACGAGCTCGGCGACCAGTACCGGCTGGCTCCGACGGGACCGAGCTTTCACGCCCGCCGTCCGGTCGCCGCGCTCGACAAGATCATCGTCGGGCGCGAGCTCCGGATCGACGCTGCCGGGGTCCATCACAGCGAGGCTGCGCGGCGCGCCAGCGACCACCTTCCCGTCTGGGCTCGCCTCTCGCTCTGACCCAGAACGGGACGGGACCGATCCGTCACCTTGTCAGCTCGTTCCGTTTCTGACATGAACTCATCCGCTCGGGATGAAATGGCTTTCGGGGGGAAGCTATGCTGATCGTTCCGGGTTCCTGTTCAGGACGGCGGACGAGCGACGGGCGCTGACCCGTGGCTGCGTCGCTGCTGCTGCCGCGGATAGCCGCGGAACTGGCGCTGTTCGCCGGCTCCGGCTTCCTGCTCTTCGCGCTCGACGACCTTGCGGTCGACCTCGTCTATTTCGCGCGCCGCTTCTGGCGCTCGGCGACCGTCTACCGCCGCCACCCCCGCATGGACGCGCGACGCCTCCCGGCGGCCGAGCGCAGCGGCTGGATCGCGGTGTTCGTTCCGGCCTGGGACGAGGCGGCGGTGATCGGCCCCATGCTCCGCTCGGCGCTCGCGCGCTTCGAGCATCCGGATTACCGGATCCTGGTCGGCTACTATCGCAACGACGAGCCCACCGCGCGCGCGATCGCCGCGATCGGTGACCCGCGCCTGCGCCCCGTGCGGGTCGAGGTCGACGGGCCGACCACCAAGGGCGACTGCCTTAACCGTCTTTACGCGGCGCTGGGCGAGATGGAGCAGGCGGAGAAGCGCTGCGCCAAGCTGGTGGTGCTCCACGACGCCGAGGATGTCGTCCATCCGGCCGAGCTGATGGTGTTCGACCGGCTGATCGAAAAGGCGTCGATCATCCAGCTGCCGGTACTCCCGCTACTCGACCGTTGGAGTCCCTGGGTCGGCGGCCATTACTGCGACGAGTTCGCCGAGGCACATGGCAAGGAGATGGTCGTCCGCGAGGCGGTCGGAGCCTCGATCCCGCTCGCCGGGGTCGGCTGCGCCGTCGCCCGTGACACGCTGGGCCGACTCGCCGCGCTCCACGGCGGCAAACCCTTTCCCGCCGGGAGCATGACCGAGGATTATGAGCTGGGCCTGCGGGTCGGCACGCTCGGCGAGCGGACGATGTTCGTCCGGCTCCCGACCGCTCATGGCGAACCCGGCAATGTCTGCAGCCGCGGTCATTTCCCCGGGACGGTCGAGCAGGCGGTCCGGCAGAAGGCGCGGTGGATCGGCGGTATAGCGTTCGCCGGCTGGGACCGGCTGGGCTGGCACGGCGGGCTCGGCGAGCGATGGATGCGGATGCGCGATCGCCGCGGGCCGCTCGCCGCGCTGTTGCTGATGGCCGGCTATCTCGCCGCGCTTCTTTACGCCCAGATCGGGACCGCCGTGGCGCTCGGGGCACCGTCGCCGCCACCGCCGTCGCCCGGCCTGCTCCTGCTCCTGTCGATCAACGCCGGGCTGCTGGCGTGGCGGGTGCTGATGCGGTTCGGCTTCACCACTGCCGCCTATGGGCTCGACCAGGGCCTGCTCGCGATCCCCCGCATGCTGGTCGGCAACTTCATCGCGATCCTCAGCTCGCGGCGGGCGCTCACCCAATATCTCCAGGGTGGCCCGAAGCGCTGGGACAAGACCGCCCACATCTTTCCGGAGCTGACGTCATGAACGCACCCGTCCGGTTCCTACTCGTGACGGTCGGCGGCTGGGCCGCCTATCGGGCGATCTCTTACGCCGTCGGCTCGGCCCCATTGGCAAGCGTCCCGCTGCCGCCCCCACCGACCACGCCCCTTGCCGAACTGGCCCCCGCCCCGGTGGCCGCCTCCACGGCTGTTCCCGCGCCGCCGATCCCTGCCGCGATGCCGGCGCCGGTCCCACCGACCGCTTATGCCGCGGCCATGCCGGGAGCCTATTATTACCCGGCGGTCGCCATCAGCCGACCGGTGGCGCAGCCCGCCTCGGGGCCGCTGCTGCCGGCACGCTGGAGCGCCGCCGCGTTACTGTCGGACGCGCCGGTGCCGCAGTCGGAGGCATTCCCGTTCGCAAGGACGATCCCGACCACGCGAACCGATGCGGGCGTGCTGGCCGCAGCCGCCGCGGCGGCGGCGTCACCGTCGCCGCTGCAGAGCGCACCGGCGCTGCCGGCCCGCGGGTACGATCGCTGGTCGCTCTCCGCCTGGGGCCTGTTCCGCCAGCAGTCGACCGCAGCGCCGAGCCTCGCCGCAGGCGGGACGCTCGGCGGCAGTCAGGCCGGCGCCCGCCTGGCGTACCAGGTCCGGCGTGGGCTGAGCGTCACGGCGCGCTTCTCCGCGCCCGGTGACCAGACCGGCCTCGCGGGCGAGGGCGCAGTCGGAATCGCCTACCAGCCGTTCCGCTCGATCCCGGTCCGGCTCCTCGCCGAGCGGCGCCAGCGCCTCGGCCGGCTCAGCACGGGGCGCAATGCGTGGGCGCTTCTGGCGGAAGGGGGAGTCTACGACCACCCCATGCCCTACGGTACTCGGCTCAACGCCTATGTGCAGGGCGGGGTGGTCGGCGCGCGGCGGCGCGACCTGTTCGTCGACGGCGGCGCCACCCTGACCCACCCCTTCCGCGAGCGGTTCGCGGTCGGCGCGGGCGCCTGGGGCGGCACTCAGCCAGGGCTGTCCCGGCTCGACGTCGGTCCCCGCGTCTCGATGCGCTGGCGGCGCAACATCGCGATCCATGTCGACTATCGCTACCGGCTGCTCGGCAAGGCCGCGCCGGGGAGCGGGCCCGCTGTGACGATCGGCGCCGACTTCTAGGTCAGGCGTCGGTTCCGGTCACTTGCCATGGCCGCGCCAGCGCTTGATCGTCCGATTGATGATCTCCTGTTCGCCGCCGGTCTCGCGCCACAGCGCGGCGAAGCTCGGGTCGGCCGAGGCGGGCCGCTTCTCGGGCTCGAGGTCGTCGAAGCGGACCCGGATCGGGATGGCGACGCCTTCGCCGCAGGCGATGCATTCGCGGTTGCGCAAGGCCGGGATCGCGTCGAGGAAGCCGCGCGCGCCCTCCGGCATCGCCGCCCGGACGCAGGCCTGGTCGCGGTCGTTGTTGAGGCGCATCGAGATGATCGTGCCGCACTGCGACAGCACGCCTTCGGCCAGGTCGGACGGGCGCTGCGTGATCAGCCCCAGCGACACGCCATATTTGCGGCCTTCCTTGGCGATCCGCTCGAGGATCTTGCGGACCGCCTGGCCATTGGCGTTCTCGTCCTTGGGGACATAGCGGTGCGCTTCCTCGCAGACGAGGAGGATCGGTCGCTGCGCCTCGGTGCGCGACCAGATGGCATAGTCGAACACCATTCGTGCGAGCACCGAGACGACCACGCTGGTGATGTCGCTCGGCACGCCGGAGACGTCGACGATCGAGATCGGACGGCCGTTGGCGGGCAGCCGGAACAGCTTGGCGAGAAAGCTCCCCATCGAATCCGACACCATCATGCCCGAGAACATGAAGGTGTAGCGCGGATCGGCGCGGAGCTCGTCGAGCTTGGTCTTGAGCCGCTGGAAGGGGGTGGTGTCGCCCGCGCGGTCGAGCTTGCCCATCTCGTTGACGAGGATCGAGCTCAGGTCGGTGAGGAGGTACGGGATCGGGCTGTCGACCGTGACCTTGCCATATTGCTCGGCCGCCTTGGTCTTCATCCGCGCGGCGAGCAGGCACTTGGCAAGGATGTCGGCGTCGCGCTGCCGCTCCGCACCGTCGGTGGTGAGGAAGACCTCGCAATGCTCCTCGAAGTTCATCAGCCAGTAGGGCAGCGCGAGATTGTCGACGTTGAACAGCTCGCCGCAGCCCTTGAACGCCGCCGAATATTCACCGTGCGGGTCGATCATCACGATGTGGCCCTCGGGCGAGAGCTGCGACACGCGGTGGAGGATCAGCGCGACCGAGGTCGACTTGCCGGTGCCGGTCGAGCCGAGGATCGCGAAATGCTTGGACAGCATCGGATCGACGTAGAGCGCGCCGCGAATGTCGTCGGTCGGGTAGACGGTGCCGATCTCGATATGTGGGCTGTCGTCCGCGGCGAACACCGCCCGGAGGTCCTCGGTGGTCACCGGCTGCACTGCCGCGCCAGGGATTGGATAGCGGGTGACGCCGCGGCGGAAGTTGGACATGCCGCCCTGGAGGTTCTGCTGGCCTTCACCGAGGAAGTCGATCGCGGCGAGCACGGTGCCGTCCTGGCCCGAACGGAGGGTGCGGACGTTGGCGATCAGCCAGGCCGAGCCGACCAGCATCTTCACCTGGCTGCCGACCTGGCCCGACATCGCGACCGACGGATCGCGATGGCTCTGCAGCGCGTGAAGCCGAGCGGGGTCGAGCGTGATCTGCGAGCCGGAGCCGGCGATCTCGAGCACCCGGCCGAGAGTCCCCAGATCCTCTGCCGACGAGCTGACCGGCCCGCCGGCGTTGCTTTCCTCCTCGCTGTAGTTGTTCAGCTCGTCGAGGAACTGCTTCAGGCTCACTTCGTCGGTCATGCAAACCCCGCCAAGGCTCAAACTGGGTGAGGGTGACCTAGGCCCGATGTGGTTAAGATTTGCCTTCGCGGAGAGTGGCGGGCGGGGCTAGCCGCCGCGGCGGCGGAAGACCTCGGCTGCCGCCCATCCCAGCCCGAGCGAGAGCAGCACCGCGGCCAGTCCGTAGAAGAAGCTGTGGCGCCGGGCAGCGAGCGCGACGTTGCGCTCGAACCCCGACTTGTTGATGGCGATGTCGCGCGTCGCCGCGGCGGTCACCTTGCCGTCGGCGATCAGGAAGGTCTCGGCGGTGTAGGTGCCGACCGGCACCTGGCTGGGGATGGTGATCCGCGCCCGGTACAATACCCCTTCGCTGATCTCCACGCCGTGCGGATCCTGGTTGTACAGCCCCTGCCGGCTGCGCAGCTCGAGCAGCCCGGCTTCGAACCTCTTCTCCTTGTCGGGCAGCGCGCCGCCGCTCGGCGAAAGCTGGAGATAGTTGAGCCCCAGTTCGTAGATCGCGGCGGTCAGCGGATCGACCAGCTCGCCGATCGGCCGCGACGAGGCGACCGCGTAGAAGCTGGGAGCGGAGCTGAAGCGGTTGCTGTCGGCGTTCATCCAGATGCCGGCGATCTTCTGCTTTTCTCGGACGAGGATCGGCTGCACCGGCCCGCGCAGCACCACGACCACGTCGGCGGGCTGCCGCGGGATCCGTCCGCCGGGATAGAGGATCGCCCCGAACAGCAGCAGCTGGGCGCCGTTGAAGCTGTAGCGGATCTGGACCGAGCGGGCGCTGATGTCCGGCACCAGCCGCGGCTTGTCGGCGCCCGCCAGCAGCGGCGCGAGCAGCAGCAGCGCAAGCAGCCGTCTAGGCTTCACAAGGCGTCGATCGTGTAGATCTCGTCGGGGCGCCAGGCGAGCCCGATTGCCATCCGCAGCGCGACGAGAAGGATGATGACCGACAGGATGAGGCGCAGCAGGTCGGGCTTGAGCCGAAGCGTCAGCCGGGCGCCATATTGCGCGCCGATCACGCCCCCGACCAGCAGCAGCCCGGCCAGCACGATGTCGACGCTGTGGTTCGTCACCGACTGGATGAGGGTGGTCGCGGCGCTGACCGCCAGGATCATCAGCAGGCTGGTCCCGATCACGACCCGCGCGGTCATGCCGAGCACGTAGATCATCGCGGGAACGAGGATAAAGCCGCCGCCCACCCCGAGCAGGACGGTGAGAATCCCCGCGGCGAAACCCAGCGCCATCGGCGCGAGCGGCGAGATGTAGAGCCCCGACGCATAGAAGCGCCACCGCAGCGGGAGCGAGGCGACCCAGCGGTTGTGCCGCCGGCGCGGGCTCGGCGGCTGCGGCTTGGTCCGCCAGCCCAGCGCCTCGATGCTTTCCTTCAGCATCAGCCCGCCGATCGAACCGAGCAGCAGCACGTAAAGGATCCCGATCACCGTATCGATCTGTCCGCTGCGCGCGAGGAGGCGGAAGATGGCGGCGCCGGCGATCGAGCCCGCGAAGCCGCCGGCGATCATCACCAGGCCCATCCGCACGTCGATTCCGCCGCGGCGCCAGTGCGCGAGCGCGCCGGACACGCTCGCACCGGTGATCTGGGTCGTGGCGGAACCCACCGCCACGGCGGGCGGGATGCCGTAGAAGATGAGCAGCGGGGTCGTCAGGAAGCCGCCGCCGACCCCGAACATGCCGCTCAGCAGCCCGACCAGCCCGCCGAGGACGACGATGAAGAGCGCATTGACCGACTGGCCGGCGATCGGAAGATAGATGTCCATGCCCCGGCCGAGGTCTAGCGGGTCGGGCGGTCAGGGCAAGCGGACTGCGCCGAAGCGTGCGCTCACGGAGCGGTCGGCAGGGCGAGCAATTGCGCCAGTCGCGCCTTGAAGGCGGCGAGCGAGGATCCTTCGAGCCTCGACCGGCTGACGAAGCGGATGCGCAGCGGGTCGATTGCCGTCCCGCCCTCGTACACCTCATAGTGGAGGTGCGGACCCGTCGACAGGCCGGTCGTCCCGACATAGCCGATCAGCTGGCCCTGCCGCACGGCCATCCCCGGCGCGACGACCATCCGGCTCATGTGCGAATAGCTGGTCTCGATGTTGCCGCCGTGGGCGAGGCGGACCTGGTTTCCGTATCCGCCGGCCCAGCCCGCGCGCTCGACCTGGCCGTCTGCCGCGGCGACGATCGGGGTTCCGCTGCGGGCGCCGAAGTCGATCCCCTTGTGCATGCGCGAGTAGTGCAGGAGCGGGTGGAAGCGCATCCCGAAGTTGGAGGTGATCGGCGCGTCGACCGGCCAAGCCATCCCGCTCCGCCGCTCGCCGACGCCCGAGGCCTCGAGCCATTGCTCGCTGCCGCCCTCGCGCCAGCGAAGCAGCTGCAGCGGCGGCCCCAGCGCGGGCCGCAGCCCGGCATAGACCAGCGCCCCGGCCTCGCTCTCGCCGGTAGCCGCGCGGCGGTTGGCGTAGACAAGGTCGAACCGGTCGTCCGGCCCGATCGCGCCGACGTCGACCTGGGTAGCCAGCGCCTTCAGATAGTCGGCGGCGAGCTGGGCGCTCACGCCGGCCGCGCGGAGCGACCAGTAGAGCCCGTCCCCGGCGCGGCCGCTGATCCGAACGGGGGAGGCATCGACCGCGATGGCCGAACGGCGCAGCACCAGCCGATCCTTGTCGCGGACGACGGCAAGCTGCGCGTCGAGCCCGGCGCGGAGGCTCAGCAGCTCGATCGACCGCACGGTCCCGCTGCTGGCTCCAAGCAGGAGGCGGAGGGCGGTTCCCGCTGCGAGCGGTCGTCCGGCGGCGGCCTCGATGAGGTGTGCGGCCGATGCCGAGTCACCCGCCGTCGCGCCGGAACGTTCGAGCGCCGACGCCAGCCGTTCCCCGGGACCGAGCATCGCGTAGACCTCGATCCGGGTGCGCTCGGGCGCATCGGTCAGCGTTGTCACTGCGCCCGTCTCGGCCATCGGCAGGCCGGTCCGCGAACCGTTGGCGGCCGGGCTGATGCCGGTTGCCGCCATCTGCTCCCAGGTGGCGGGGGTGAGTGGGGCGGGGCGGCCGCCGGGCAGCGGCTCGAGACCCGGAGCCAGCGCCAGGGCGGCGATGCACAGGCTCGCGAGCGTGGCAAGGCCCCGCCACCAGCGCGGGCTGAAGAGATCGTCGGCGAGGTCGACCAGCAGCGCGCCCTGTTCGCGGTCCAGCGGCAGGCGGGGCCGAAATCCGGTCAGGCCACGCGCTGCGGCCGGCTCGAGGCGGGCGAACTGGTTCATCGCCGCCGTCTCGCAAGCTTTGGTTAAAAGCCGTTTAAGGTCCCGGAATCATTCACCCTGTCGCGTGCCGGAACCAAGCTTTTCGGCTTGCGCTTTCCGGTATGATGCCCACACTCGGGTCCATGAGCGTCAACAGCGACGCGCCCGTCCGGGCGATCCTGGGTCCGACCAACACCGGCAAGACCCACCTCGCCATCGAGCGGATGGTGGCCCATTCGAGCGGGGTCATCGGCTTCCCGCTCCGCCTGCTCGCCCGCGAGGTCTACGACCGCGTCGTCGCGATGAAGGGCGAGAAGAGCGTCGCTTTGCTGACCGGCGAAGAGCGGATCGCGCCGCCGACCGCGCGCTACTGGCTGTGCACCGTCGAATCGATGCCGGTGGACAGGGAGTTCGCCTTCTGCGCGATCGACGAGGCGCAGCTCGGGACGGATCCCGAGCGCGGCCATGTCTTCACCGACCGGCTGCTCCGCGCCCGGGGCCGCGAGGAGACGCTGATACTCGGGTCGGACACGCTGCGGCCGATGGTCCGCCAGCTGGTGCCCGGGGCCGAGGTGATCAGCCGGCCGCGCTTCTCGACCCTTCGCTACGGCGGGTCGTGCAAGCTCTCGCGCCTTCCGCCGCGCAGCGCGGTCGTCGCCTTCTCGGCCGAGCAGGTCTACGCGCTGGCCGAGATGCTGCGCCGCTTCAAGGGCGGCGCGGCGGTGGTGATGGGGGCGCTCTCCCCAGCGACCCGCAACGCCCAGGTCGCGATGTTCCAGCGCGGCGAGGTCGACTATCTTGTCGCCACCGACGCGGTCGGCATGGGGCTCAACATGGACGTCAGCCATGTCGCCTTCGCCGGGCTCGACAAGTTCGACGGGCGCCGCGACCGCCGGCTGACCATCCCCGAGATGGCGCAGATCGCCGGTCGCGCCGGTCGCCACCAGCGTGACGGGACGTTCGGCACGCTGGGGCTGGGCGGGGAGAGCGGGCCGGCCTTTACCGAGGAGGAGATCCTCGCGATCGAGGAGCATCGCTTCCGCCCGATCGACCATCTCTACTGGCGCAACCCGAACCTCGATTTCGCCGATGTGCGCGCGCTGATCGCCAGCCTCGAGCAGAAGAGCGCCGACCCGCTGCTCCGCCAGGCCCCGCTGTCGATCGACCTCGCTGTGCTCAAGGCGCTCGCCGAAGACCCCTCGATTGCCGCGCGCAAGGGGCTGCAGGCGAAGCGGCTGTGGGCGGCCTGCGGCCTGCCCGACTTCCGCAAGGTCGGCCCGATGCACCATGCCCGAATGGTCCGCCGCGTCTATTCCTACATCGGCGAGGGCGGCCACATCGCGCAGGACTGGTTCGCCGCCGAGGTCAACCGGCTCGACAATGTACAGGGCGACATCGAGGCGCTCGCCGACCGGCTCGCGGGCATCCGCAGCTGGGCCTACATCGCCCATCGCGCCGACTGGCTGGCCGATCCGGCTCGCGGCGCCGAGCGCACCCGGCAGGTCGAAGCGCGGCTCAGCGACGCGCTCCACGAGCGGCTGACCCAGCGCTTCGTCGACCGCCGCACCGCGGTGCTGGTCCGCGACATCGGCGCTCGCGGCGCCGACGCGCTGCCGGTGACGGTCGCCGCCGACGGCGAGGTCAGCGTCGGACCCGAGCCGATCGGCCATCTCACCGGGTTCGAGTTCCGGGTCGATCCCGCCGCCCGGCTTGCCGAGAAGCGGGTGCTGCTCGCGGCGGCCGAGCGGCGGCTGGGGGACGAGCTCGATCGCCGCGCCGCCACGCTGATCGACGCCCCCGACACGAGCTTCGCCCTCCGCGCCGAGCCTGGCGACGGCGTGGCGGTGACGTGGGAAGGACATGTCCTCGCCCGGCTGTCGCCCGGCCGTTCGCTGGCCGAGCCGGCGTTGAGGACCGTGCGCGCGCTCGACCGGCTGAGCGCCCCGCGCCGAGCCGCGCTCCGGTCGCGGCTGGAGCGCTGGGTCGAGGCGCAGGTCGCCCGCCATCTCCAGCCGCTGCTGGCGCTCGCCGCGGCCGCCAACGACAAGGGAAGCCCGCCCGCCGTCCGGGCGCTCACCGCGATGCTCGGCGACTCCGGCGGAGTCGCCCCGCGCAAGCTGATGATCGAGACGATCGGGCAGCTCAGCAAGGACGACCGCGCGCGGCTCTACCGGCTGCGGATTCGTCTCGGCGCGCTCGACCTGTTCGTTCCCGCGCTCCTAAAGCCGGAGGCGCAGCGGTGGCGGGCGGCGCTGGCGGCCGTTCGGGCCGGCGAGCCCATGCCAATCCTCCCGCCGCCCGGCGCTGCGACCCTGCCGCCGGATGCCGATGCCCGCGGCGCGCGCCTCGCTTATCGCCGCCTCGGCGCCCACTGGCTGCGGATCGACCTCGCCGACCGGGTCGCCACCCACGCCTACGAGGTCCGCCAGAGGGGCGGCGATGCCGAGCCGGTTGACCGCGACTTCGTCACTTCGCTGGGTCTACCCGCCGAGGCGCTGGCGCGGCTCCTGGCGGAGATCGGCCTCAGCGAGAGCGACGGCGAGTGGCGCTGGCGCAAGCCCCGCCACCAGCGCCAGAAGCCGGTCGCCGCGCCGCGCCCCGGCAACGCCTTCGCGGCGCTCGCCGGGCTGAAGCGTTGACTTGCGGATCGACCGCTTCCTTCATTGCATCCGACTGGTGAAGAGCCGCACGCTCGCGCAAGCCGTCATTGAGCAGGGGCGCACCCGCCTCGACGGCCGCCGGGTCGAGAAGCCCAGCGAGGAGGTGCGGGTCGGCAGCGTCATCGCGCTCCCGCTGAACGGGCGGATCCGCGTGCTTCGGGTGCTGGCGCTGCCCGAACGGCGCGGCCCGGCGAGCGAGGCGCAGCTGTGCTATGAGGAGATCGTTGACGCCGCAGGCGCCGCGACTTAGCCACGCGCCAACAAGGGAGCTTCTTCTGCCATGACCTATGTCGTCACCGACGCCTGCATCCGCTGCAAATATATGGATTGCGTCGAGGTCTGCCCCGTCGACTGCTTCTACGAGGGCGACAACATGCTCGTCATCAACCCGAACGAGTGCATCGACTGCGGCGTGTGCGAGCCGGAATGCCCGGCCGAGGCGATCCTGCCCGATACCGAGAGCGGGCTCGAGCAGTGGCTGGAGCTGAACTCGACCTTCTCGGCGCAGTGGCCGAACATCACCCGCAAGAAGGACAGCCCCGCCGACGCCGACGAGCACAAGGGCGAAGAGGGCAAGTACGACAAATATTTTTCGGCCGATCCCGGCGCGGGAGACTGAGCCGGGCTGGGGAGTTGGAGCCCCGCACAGTGCCGTAACAAGCGGCCGCAATGGCGTTCGCCCCGACGCGGGGCGGGAACAGGGGAGTTCTCTTCGATGCGCATGATCTTCGCGGCGCTGGCGACCGCGCTGCTGGCAGGTACGCCCGCCTGGGCCCAGAGCGAGAGCAAACCGCTCCCGGATCCGTTCGACAATCGCGACACGCTGACCATCGGGGCCGCCGCTGCCTTCCTTCCCGACTATGAAGGGTCGGACGACTACCGCTTCATCCCGGCGCCGGTGATCCGCGGCCGGGTCAGCGGGCACAGCTTCTACAGCAAGGGCAGCTACGTCTACTTCGACCTGGTCCCGCGGACCCCGGGCAAGTTCAGCTTCAACGCCGGCCCGATCGCCGGGGTCCGCTTCAATCGCCGCTCCAAGATCCACGACCCGGTCGTCGACCTCCTGCCCCGCCGCAAGACCGCGATCGAGCTCGGCGCCTTCGCCGGGGTGAGCCTCAGCGGGCTGACCAACCCCTACGACAGCCTGGGCGTCCATGTGGACGTCGTCCACGACGTCGCCGGGGCCCATCGCTCGACCGTGATCACTCCATCGGTCGACTTCGCGACGCCGCTCAGCCGCCACACCTATGTCAGCCTCTCGGCGTCGGCGGACTTCGTCGGCGACCGTTATGCGCGCTATTATTACAGCATCAGCCCGGCCGAGGCGGTGGCCAGCGGCCTGCCGGCCTTCGATGCCTCGGGCGGCTACAAGAACTGGAAGCTGTCGCTGATCGCCAACCAGTCGCTGACAGGCGACCTCCTGCACGGGCTATCGCTGTTCGGCACCGGCAGCTACGCGCGCCTCCAGAACGACTTCCGCCGCTCGCCCATCGTCAACCAGCGGGGCAGCCCGACCCAGTGGCTTGGCGCGGTCGGGCTCGCCTACACCTGGTAGGTCGAAGCGGGCCGTAAAAGCCCGGTTTTCCGACGTTAAAATTTCGGATATTCTGCCGCCATGCGGGGGCAGTTTCGATCGGATGCGGCATGGTTGGTCGTGGTCGCGGGCTGCCTGCTCGTGCTCAGCCTGTTCTGGACGACCCTCTACTGGCAGGGTGCGGCTGCGACCCCGCTGCTGACGTCGAACCTGACGATCACCGCGCTGGGCCTGCCGCCGACGATCACCGGCTGGCTGCTGCTCACCTGCTGGCGCATCCGTCACGACGACTCGCCCGCGCGCGGCTTCATCCAGCGCAGCTTCGCGGCGGTCCCGCGGCTGACCATTCTCGCGCTCGGGCTGCTGCTGGTTTCGACCTGCGCCGGCCTGTTCGGCGCGATCAAGTTCGGCATGCCGTTCGCGGTCGGCTTCTGGGCCGACCAGCCGATCGCGGACTTCGAGCGCCTGCTGCTCGGGCATGACCCGGCGCACCTGCTCAAGCCCGTGTTCGACGATTTCGTGGTGCCGATCGAGGCCTGCTACTACAGCTGGCTGCCGCTGCAGCTGCTGCTCCTCTACATTCTCTTCGCGCTGCCGCCGTCCCGCTTCCGCGCGCAGGCGATCAGCGCCTATTTTCTTGGCTTCACCCTGCTCGGCACCTTCGTCGCCTATGTGCTGCCGTCCGTCGGGCCGATCTTCTACGATCGGCTCACCGGGGTAGCCCGCTTCGACCCGGAAATCCTGGTGCCGACCCGCACCGGCTATGTCGCCGATTATCTGTGGGATCATTATTCGGCGCGGGCGATGGAGCTCGGCGGTGGGATCTCGGCGTTCCCCTCGCTCCACGTCGCGATCGCGCTCTGGTTCGTGCTGGTGCTCCGGCGGACGATCCTCGTCGTTCCCGCGTTCCTCTATTTCGCGATCATCTGCATCGGCTCGGTGCTGCTCGGCTGGCATTATGTCAGCGACGGCGCCGCATCGATCGTCGGCATGGCGCTGATCTGGCGGTTGTCGGGTCAGCTCGCGGCTGCGCTGGAGCCGCGCGAGATCCGCCCTGCTTCGACGGTCAGGACGGCGTGATCTCGATGGAGCGCCTTCTCGATGTCTGCGAGAAGCTGTTCCTCGTCCTGCTCGCGGCGCCTTTCCTCGTCGCCTTCTACAAGGCGCTTCCGTTTGAACCGCAGCTTGTGCTGCTGGCGCTGTCGGAAACCCTGGCCGTCTTCTTCATCCTCATCCATCGCCGCGGCGTCGTCCGCCAGCGCCCTTCCGCCTGGATCCTTGGCCTGCTCGGGACCGCGCTTCCGCTGCTGGTCCGTCCCGACCCCTCGGCGACGATGATCGCTCCGCCGGCGGTCGGCACGGCTTTGATGATGGCGGGGCTGTTGCTGACGATCGCCGCCAAGCTGTTCCTGAATCGAAGCTTCGGGATCGTCGCCGCCAACCGCGGTATCAAGCGGGCTGGGCCCTACCGTCTCGTTCGCCACCCGATGTACCTCGGCTATGTCGTTGGCGAGATCGGCTTCCTGCTGACCAGCTTCTCCCTCCTCACCCTCGGCCTCTATCTGCTCGCCTGGGGGCTGCAGGTCGGGCGCATCCTCCAGGAGGAGCAGCTGCTCCGCGAGGATCCGGACTATCGCCGTTATGCCGGCCGCGTCCGGTGGCGGCTCGTGCCCGGCCTGTTCTGACCGGCGCGCGCCGGAACCGAAGGGCCCGCCGTGACATTTACGTGATCGAAACGGGCGATGGATAATGCGGTGGGCCGTCCGGAACTGCGATAGGAACGGCCTCGCCCATGCTCGTGCAACTCCGCCAACGTCTCCAGGTCCGATCGACGGCCATGCTGGCCACCATCGAGGGCGGGCTTGATCGCCTCGTCATCGGCTGGCTGCTGCTGGCGGGTCTCGCCTGCGCGCTCCGGCTGGCGACCAGTCCGATCCCGCACGGCCTCGTCCCGCCCTCGTCGATCTCGCCCTATCTTCTGCTGACGGTCATGCCGGCCGCCTCGATGCTGCTCGCGCTTCGCTGGTTCCGCGACGGCGACCGTCTCGAGCAGCCCGCCTTCCGCCTCGCCCGGGTTGGCCGCTGGACCGCGCTCTCCCGAACCGAGGCTCGGCGCCACCCGCTGTATGGCCCGAGCGGGGTCATGGTGTCGCTGCTCGTCGGCATGTTGCTGAACGTCCCGGTCCGAGCGCTCGAGTTCCTGGCGGCGAGCCCCGCGCTGACGGAGCCGGTCCCCGGTTGGCTTTCGACCCTGCACTTCCTGATGAGCCTCGATGCCGTCCTGCTCACCAGCCTCTACGCGGTCGCGTTCGTGGCGGCTCTACGGGGCGTTCCCCTCTTTCCGCGACTGCTGGTTGCGGTGTGGTGCGTCGATCTCGCGATGCAGCTGGTGGTTGCGGATGGCGTGATGGCTTCGGGCCGGGTGCCGGCCGACGTCGCCGCCGCGCTGCAGGGCCTGCTAGAAGGCAACATCAAGAAAGTGCTGATCAGCGCTGCGCTCTGGCTGCCCTACCTGCTGCTGTCCCGGCGAGTGAACGTCACCTACCGGCACCGCGTCCTTGCTTGAGCCGCGACTCGGCAGCTCCCGGCAGACATCCGTTACGGCTCCGTGCCGATAGCGGCTTTCCGCGACACTGAATCGCTTGTCAGCAGCGCGTATTTTTGTCCCATTGGCAGACATTCGGAAGAAACTTAGCGTCCGTATCTGCCTGCCGAAAAATTAATGAGTCCAAGAATTTACCGGTTTCTCGCCGAAAATGGTTCTTAACGACCGTTAAAATACCATGCTTGACAGCAAATTAAGTTTGCGACCCCCTGTCGGCATCCGGGCGGTGGGACCGCACGGAGCGGGGCTCGGGCACACCACTGGAAATGCCGTCAAGCCACGTCTCCGTGTGGGGGACATCCCGAAGCTCTGGACCAAGGCGCCACCTGGCGTCGAATTGAGCAAGGGGACTTAACAATGAAGACGCTTTTCAATCTGCTTCGTGATGAATCCGGCGCGTCGGCTGCCGAGTATGCGCTGATCCTCGCGATCGTCGGCTCGGCCATTGCGGTCGCAGCTCTCACGCTCGGCGGTGCGATTTCGAACCGCATGAACTCGGCCGCGGACTGCATCAATGCGCCGGGTACCGCGAGCAACCCGAACGCTGCCTGTTCCACGGCTTCGTAATCTCTGATGCACTGTCCGCTTCCGGCTCGCTCGGGAGCGGACAGTGCTTTTGACCGGCCATCAGCGGCAAACTGTTGTGTAGGCGTAACGAAACGGAGTATGTAGCGGGCGGGGGGTTTTGCGATGCTGAGACGTCAGTCACTCTTGGCCTTGGGGGTTGCCGTGGTTCTCGGCCTCGTCGCCGTTTACCTTGCCAACACCTTCATCGCCGCCAGTGCCAGGCAGAGCGCGAGCGCGCCGCTGGGCACCGCCAAGGTCGCCGTTGCCGGCGTTCCGCTCGACTATGGATCGCCGGTCACGCCGGACAAGGTCCGCTTCGTCGACTTTCCTACCGCCAGCATCCCGCCCGGAAGCTTCGCGACCGCGGCGTCGCTGATGCCCGGCGGCAAGGCCCGGGTCGCGCTTCGGCCGATGGCGATCAACGAGCCGATCCTCGCTTCCAAGGTGTCCGGCCAGGGCCAGGGCGCCTCGCTCGCCGCGCTGCTGCCGGACGGCAAGCGCGCCGCAGCGGTCCGCATCAACGACGTCTCCGGGGTCGCCGGCTTCGTCCAGCCCAACGACAGCGTCGACGTGCTGATCACCCGCCAGAACCAGGGGGTGACCGCCCAGCAGGTCACCGACGTGCTGCTCCAGAACGTTCGGGTGATCGCGATCGACCAGACCGCCAAGGACGACAATGGCCAACCCAAGGTCGGCCGCACGGCCACGCTGGAGGTCACCCCGGTCGATGCGCAGAAGCTCGCGCTGGGCGAGCAGGTCGGCGGGCTCAGCCTCGTCCTGCGCAAGCCCGGCGCCGACCAGGACATTCCCGGCGTCCAGACGGTCAGCCTCGCTGATCTCCGCTACGGGCTCTACGGGCCGCCGGCGCAGGCGCGGGCGATCGCCCGCCCGCTCCGTCCGCGCCCCGCTGCCGCGCCGCGCCGGACGGTGGTGATCCGCCCCGCCGCCGCCCCGCGCGAGGCGCCGACCCCGATCCAGACCGGGTCCAACGTCCAGGTCTACCGGGGCACCACGGGCACTCAGTATCAGGTGGGGGACTATGAACGCTAAGCGATTGCTGGCGGCGGCGCTCGGGGGAGCGCTGGTCGCCGTCACTCCGGCCGTTCCGGCCACGGCCCAGCTCGCGGCGATCAGCACGGCCGAGGGCGTCCACGCCGGCGAGCTCGCCGTCCCGATCAACAAGAGCCAGGTGCTGCGCTCGGATCGGCCCTACGCGAAGGCGCTGATCGGCAACCCCGACGTCGCCGACGTGCTGCCGCTGACCAACCAGTCGCTCTACGTGCTCGGCAAGAAGGTCGGGACGACGAGCCTGACCCTCTACGACGGGCGCAACAGCCTGATCGCGGTGGTCGACGTCGCGGTCGGGCCCGACGTCACCAGCCTCAAGCGCCAGCTGAGCGAACTGATGCCGGGCGACCGGGTCGGCGCGCGCATGTCGAACGACAGCATCGTCCTCGAGGGCGTCGTCTCCAGCGCGCCCGCCGCCGACCGCGCGATGCAGGTCGCCGAGACCTATGCCCCGGGCAAGGTCATCAACCTGCTCCAGATCGGCTCGGCCCAGCAGGTCATGCTCGAGGTCCGCTTCTCCGAGGTCAAGCGCTCGGCCCTGAAGCAGATCGGCGCCGGCTTCTTCGTCCGCTCCGACGGCGGCGCGCTCAACGGCGCCATCGGCGGTGGCGCCAGCCTGACTCCCGGGGCCGACGGCACCGGAGTGATCAAGCTCGGCTCGATCGCCGACAGCTTCGGCATCTTCACCCGCACCTTCCGCGCCTTCGGTGCCAACTTCGAGGGCATCCTCGACGCGCTCGAGCGCAAGGGCGCGATCACCACGCTCGCCGAGCCGACCCTGGTCGCGCTCTCGGGCGAGACCGCGAGCTTCCTTGCCGGTGGCGAATTCCCGATTCCGGTCGCGCAGGGCAATGGCGGGACGGGGACCGGGACCGGCAACAGCGCCGCGATCAGCGTCGAGTTCAAGCCGTTCGGCGTCGGCCTCGCCTTCACCCCGACCGTGCTCGCCGACGGGGTCATCAACCTCGTCGTCGCGCCGGAGGTGAGTTCGATCGATCCGTCGGCGTCGATCACCATCAACGGGCTGACCATCCCCGGGCTGCAGACCCGCCGCGCCAAGACGACGGTAGAGCTGCGCGACGGCGAGAGCTTCGCCATGGCGGGCCTGCTGCGGAAGGATTTCCAGAGCACGATCCGGCAATTCCCGCTGCTCGGCTCGATCCCGATTATCGGCACGCTGTTCCGCTCTACCGGGTTCCAGAGGAACGACACCGAGCTGGTGATCATCGTCACCCCGCGGCTGGTCCGACCGGTGCCGGCGATGGCGATGAAGGTGCCCACCGATCGCGCCAGCCCGCCCAACGAAGCGGACCTGTTCCTGCTCGGCCGCACCGACAACGGGGTCCGCACCGTCCCCGACCTGCCGAGCGGACGCGGCGGTTCCCTCGGCGAGCCCGCGCCGCCGGCCCCGCCCGCGAGGATCCCGGTCCCGGCGGCTGGCGGAACGGCGCAGAAGACCGCTCCGGCGGGCCTGGAGAAGGACTATGGCCATGTTCTCTGATCCGCGGCGGCGCTCGGCGCTCGTTGCCGGCCTGCTCCTCGCGACGGCCGGCTGCACGCCGGTCGACCCGGGGCTCGGCGACGCCGTCAAGTACGACCAGCTCGTACAGACCATCAACCCGGATCCGCGCTACCCGGCGGGCGGCGCGCAGCCCGGCGACAGTGGCGCTCACGGCGCCAAGGCGGTCCGCGACTATCGGACTGGTCAGGTCAAGCAGCTCGAAGTCCAGTCGACATCCAGCGGCAGCAGCTCCGGCGGTGGCCCGAGGTAGGGACGTGAACGGTGAAAAGCTCGGTTCGAAGGTTCGCGGATAGCAGCAGCGGAGCGGTCGCGCCGACTGTCGCCCTGTCGCTGTTTGCGCTGATCGCCGCCGGCGGCATCGCCTTTGACTATGCGCGGCTCGCCGCCATGGACACCGAGCTGCAGCAGGCCGCGGACCATGCCGCGCTGGCCGCGGCGACCCAGCTCGACAAGCAGTCGGGCGCGATCCTCCGCGCCACCGCCGCCGCGCAGGCGCTGATCCGCAACGAAACCCGGTTCGGGATCTCCGACGCGACCAGCGGCACCCGGGTGACCGTTCCCGAAGTCGTCTTCTGCAGCGCCTTCAACGACGCCACCGCCGACGAGGCGAGCGCCTGCACGACGACGACCTCGGACAGCAGCGCGCGCTACGTCATCGTCAAGGTCGGGCAGCGCGCCGCCCGCTACGCCCTCACGCCCATCGTCGGCCTGCTCGCCTCGGGCAACGTCGGCGCGCACGCGGTGGCGGGGCTCAGCTCGGCGATCTGCAAGGAACCGCCGGTGATGATGTGCAACCCGGCCGCCTCGTCGAGCGCGTTCGATGTCGACAGCTATATCGGCAAGGGCATCCGGCTGATCGCGACCGGCGGCGGGGGCAGCTACGCGCCCGGCGACTTCGGCTTCCTCGACGTCGGCGCCGGAGCGAGCGACCTCGCCAAGCTGATGGGCTATGGCAGCAGCAATTTCGAATGCGTCGACGTGACCCAGCCGTCCACCGAGCCCGGCTCGCTGTCGTCGGTCATCAACGAATTCAACACCCGCTTCGACATCTTCGAGAGCGGCGACAGCATCAACTGCTACTCAGGCAGCAAGTGCCCGCCGTCGATCAACAGCCGCAAGGACCTGGTGCTCAAGTCGGGGTCGGACCCGACTAAGCTGGGCGACTGCGGGCTGGTCACCGGCGGGGGCACCAAGGGCTGGACCGTCTCGAATACGCCCTACCGGCCGACCAGCGCCACCATCGCGACCTACAGCGCGACGCCGGACGCGATGGGTTACCCGCGCGACAAGTGCCACGCGATCGACAATCTCGGCAACTGCTCGGGCGGCCGGATCGGTTCCGGCGACTGGGACATCAATGCCTATTGGCGCGTGAACCACCAGTCGAGCATCGCCACGGGCGGCCTCTATCCCACCACCTTCAACGCCGCGGTGATGGCCGCCGCCCCGCTGCCGGCGACCGTGACCCGCTCCTACCCGACCCGCTACCAGGTCTATAAGTGGGAGACCGCCAATCGCGCGGCGCAACTCCCCACCGCGGGACGCGCCGTAACCGGGGTCGGCACCGACTATGGACAGCCGGTCTGCCGGAGCGGTTCCATCCCGGCCTCCACGACCGCGGACCGGCGGGTGCTGCCCGTCGCCGTCGTGAACTGCTCGGGCCTTTCGGGCAAGAAGCCGGTCAATCCCATCGACTGGATCGACGTCTTCCTGATCGAGCCGTCCACCGACCGCTCGGTGACGACCGGCAGCGGCAAGAGCAAGGTGACGACCGACTATACCAAGAAAGGCGACATCTATGTCGAGGTGATCGGGCGGACCTCGACCGGGACGGGCGGCACGGCCAGCCAGTTCGTCCGCCGTGACAAGGCCTATCTGATCCGATGAGCCGGCTTCACCATCACCGTCTCTGGCGGGACCGGAGCGCCGCGGCCGCGGCCGAGATGGCGCTCGCGGTGCCGCTGCTGCTGATCATCATGGGCGGCAGCTTCGAGCTCGGCAACTATTTCCATGACGAGCACATACTCGCCGAGGGACTGCGCGACGCCGGCCGCTTCGTTGCGCGCCAGTCGATCACCAACTTCACCAGCTGCACCGGGACCTTGGCCTCCGGCACGACCGTCTACGACCGGGCCAGGCTGCTCGCCAGCAAGGGAACGCTGGCGAGCACGGCCGCCGACCGTCTGCCTAACTGGTCGAGCGTAACCGACAGCTGTTCGCCCCTGCCCGCTGCCGGCTGCTTCCAGCTCGCGCTGAGCTGTTCGACCACGGCGTCCGGGCAGACGATGAGCGGCGTCTACAAGGGCGTGAGCGGAGGCGCCCCGGTGGTGAGGCTCGAGGCGAGCCTCCCCTATCGCCCGGTGATCGGCGCCTATGGCTTTTCGGGATGGGGGCAGAAGCTCCACGCCACCGAAGAGGTTGCGGTGGTGGGGCTATGATCCGCCTTCTCCGGGACCAGCGCGGCGGAAGCGCGGCCGAGTTCGCGCTGCTGACGCCGCTGCTGCTCACCCTGCTGTTCGGTATCATCGACGCCGGTCGGCTCGCCTGGCTCTACAACCAGGCGGAGAAGGCGGCGCAGGCGGGCGCACGGGTGGCGGTCGTCACCACCCTCATTCCAAGCAACCTCGCGAGCTTCAAATATGTCGGCCAGACGGTCAACGGGGTCACCTACACGCAGGGTGATCCGCTCCAGCCCTCAGCGCTGGGCACCATCACCTGCGCCCAGCCCGCCGCGACGCTAAGCTGCAGCTGCACGCCCACGGCCGCCTGCCCGGTCAGCATGTCGACGGTCAGCGCCGCCGGCTTCAACGCCGTGGTCAGCCGGGTCACCGCGATGCTGCCGCAGGCCGGCGCGGCCAACGTCACCGTCCAATATGAGGGCTCCGGGCTCGGCTACGCCGGCGACCCGTCGGGCATGGACATCAGCCCGCTGGTCACCGTCAGGGTCAGCGGCCTGCAGTTCCAGCCGCTGAGCGGATATATGCTGCTGTCGGTCACCGTGCCGGCTCTCTCCTCCACCCTGAGCGCCGAGGACAGCCTCGGCGCCTATTCGAACTAGGGAGCCGGTCGTGACCGCCATGCCGCCGATGCATGAGAGCAGGAGCTTCCGGCCGCAGGGCCGCGAGGCGCCGGTGCAGCTCTATTTGTCGGGCGCGTCGGGCGATGCCAGCGCGCTGGTCGGCTGCCGCGCCGCGAACCTGCCGCTCGTGCTCAACCTCATCCCGGTGACCGAATGGATCGACCGGGCCGAGGTCGCCGGTGCCGCCGCCGCGGTGGTCCAGGTCGATGCCGACACGCCCGCCTCGATCAAGCGGTTCGAGAAGCTGGCGGGCGAGAGCCAGACCCCGCTGCTCGCGGCCTGCTACGAACCGCCGCTGGCGCTGGTCCGCTCGCTGATCCGTCTCGGCGCGCACGACGTGCTTCCGCTGCCGCTCGCGCTCGACGACCTCGAGACGGCGCTCGCCCCGCTCGCCGAGCGGCGCAGCGCCGATGCCGCCGACAAGCTGGTCCGCAACGCCCGGCTGGTCAGCGTGGTCAAGAGCCGCGGCGGCGCCGGCGCGACCGCGCTCTTGACTCAGCTCGCGGTGCGCTTCGCCGAGCGCGAGACGAAGGCCGGGCGCGAGGCCTGCTTGATCGACCTCGATCTCCAATATGGCGACGCCGCCTTCCAGCTCGGCCTCCAGCCCTCGCTCACCCTGTCCGACCTCGTCGAGGCCGGCAGCCGGCTCGACGGCGAGCTGATGCGCCAGATCGTCACCCGCCACCATAGCGGGCTCAACGTCATCGCCGCGCCGACCGCGCTGCTGCCGCTCGACACGCTCAGCAACGAGGCGGCGATCGCCATCGTCGAGCGGGCTGAGCGCGAGTTCGGAACCGTCTTCCTCGACCTGCCGGCGAACTGGACCAACTGGTCCATGTCGCTTCTCGCCCGCTCCGACTGCGTCCTCCTCGTCACCGAGCTCAGCATCCCCAGCCTCAACCGCGCGCGCCGCCAGCTCGACCTGATCGAGGCGCAGGAGTTGGGCGCGCTAGACGTCCGGGTCGTCGTCAACCGCGCCGGCGGCGGCCTCTTCAAGCCGCTCCGCACCGAGCATGTCGAGCAGGCGCTGGGGCGGCCCGCCGCCTTCCTCGTCGGCGACGACCGGGAGCTGATGGACGCCGCGATCGACCGCGGCGTTCCAATCGGCGAGCTCAAGCGCAAGAGCGGGCTGGGCCGCGACCTCGACGCGATCGACGCCGGGCTCGTGCACGCCCTGCGGCTGGAGCGCTGACCATGTGGCAGATCCGCAAGCCCAGCGCCTCATCCGCCGCCGGGAGGCCGGACGAGCTCGGCGCCGATCCCCAGTCGGAGGAGCGCAAGCTCGAGCAGCGGCGGCTGATGACGGTCGGCGATGCCGGCGCCTTCGCCAAGCGCGACGTCAACACCGAGCTCAAGGTCGAACTCCACCAGCGGCTGCTCGACCTCATCAACCTGTCCGCGCTCGACAACATGTCGCGCGAGCAGATCGAAAGCGAGGTCGGCGACATCCTCAACGAGGAGATCGACAAGCAGCGCCACGCCCTCAACGCGGCCGAGCGACGCCAGCTGGTCGACGACGTACTCGACGAGCTGCTCGGCCTCGGGCCGCTCGAGCCCCTGCTCAAGGACGCGACGATCACCGACATCCTCGTCAACGGCCACGACCATGTGTTCGTCGAGCGCTACGGATCGCTCGAGGCGAGCCCGGTCCGCTTCAAGGATGAGCGGCACCTGCTGCGGATCATCCAGAAGATCGTCAGCGCGGTTGGGCGCCGGGTCGACGAGTCGCAGCCGATGTGCGACGCGCGCCTCGCCGACGGCAGCCGCGTCAACGCGGTCGTTCCGCCACTCGCGCTCGACGGCTCGCTCCTGTCGATCCGCAAGTTCGCCAAGGTGCCGATCTCGATGGCCCGGCTGGTGGAGATCGGGTCGGTCCCGCCGCCGATCGCCGAGGTGCTCCGGAGCATCGTCGCCTGCCGCCGGAACGTGCTCATCTCGGGCGGCACCGGCTCGGGCAAGACAACCATGCTCAACGCCATGTCGGCGTTCATCGACAATCGCGAGCGGGTCGTCACCATCGAGGACTCGGCCGAGCTCCAGCTCCAGCAGGCGCATGTGGCGCGGCTGGAGACCCGCCCCGCCAACATCGAAGGTCGGGGCGAGATCGCCCAGCGCGACCTCGTCAAGAACGCGCTCCGCATGCGCCCCGACCGGATCATCGTCGGCGAGGTTCGCGCCGGCGAGGCGTTCGACATGCTCCAGGCGATGAACACGGGCCACGACGGCTCGATGACGACCGTTCACGCCAATACCCCGCGCGACGCCCTGTCGCGGGTCGAGCAGATGATCGGCATGTCGGGGATCGACATCAGCGCCCGCTCGGCCCGGGCGCAGATCGCCTCGGCGATCAACGTGGTGATCCAGGTCGCCCGCCTGTCCGACGGGCGCCGCCGGCTGATCAGCCTCGCCGAACTGAGCGGAATGGAGGGCGAGGTCATCACCATGCAGGAGATCTTCCGCTTCCGGCAGACGGGGATCAGCGCCGACGGGACGGTGCTCGGCCGGTTCGAGGCGACCGGCATCCGTCCGCGCTTCGTCGACCAGGTCGCCGCTTACGGCATGCAGCTGAGCGCCGACCTGTTCCACCCCGACCAGCGATTCGACGCATGAGCTCCGACTGGATCCGCGTCCTCGCGCTGATCAGCGTCTTCGCGGCGGTGCTGCTGGCGGTGGAGGTGCTGGTCACCGCCGTGTCGACCAGCCGCTCGAAAGGCCGGGCGATCAACCTCCGGCTCCGGATGATCAACAGCGGGCGGTCGCGCGAGGAGACGCTCAACCTTCTCCGCCGCCGCGACAACAGTGTTCCCGACACGCTCCCGGCCTGGCTGATCGGCCCGGCGCGCCGGTTCGAGAAGATGGTGATGGCCGCCGGCATCACCACGGCGACCAGCCAGCTGATGATCGGCCTTCTCCTCGCGCCCTTCGTGCTGCTCGGTATCATGGTGCTGGTGCTGCTGGCGCTCGGCAGCCCGATGAACATGGGCCGGCTGCTGCTGCTCGCGACGATCAGCGGGCTCGTCGGCCTCGCGCTGCCGCTCTACGTCCTGTCGTTCCGCGCGACCCGGATGCGCAAGAAGATGGAGGAACAGTTCCCGGTCGCGCTCGACGTCTTCGTCCGCGGCCTCCGCGCCGGCCACCCGGTCGCCGCCGCGCTCGACCTGCTGACGGTCGAGATGCCCGACCCGATCGGCAGCCAGTTCGGGCTGGTGGTCGACGAGGTGACTTATGGCGCCGACCTCCGCGACGCGCTCCACAACATGGCCGAGCGATGGGACCTCGACGACATGCGGATGTTTGTCGTCAGCCTCGCGGTACAGAGCGAGACGGGCGGCAACCTCGCCGAGATCCTGGAGAATCTCTCCAAGGTGATCCGCGACCGCGCCTCGATGATGATGAAGGTCCGGGCGCTGTCGAGCGAGGGGCGGATGACCAGCTACATGCTGACCGCGCTGCCGATCCTGACCTTCCTCCTCCTGTTCACGGCCAATCCCCGCTTCTTCCTCGACGTCGCGGACTCGCGGGCGTTCGTCCCCGGCTTCGTCGGCCTCGCCGTCCTCTACACCATCGGCTTTGTCATGATCCGCCGGATGGTCGACCTGAAGGTGTGACGTGACCGAACTCATCGCCGAGAACCAGATCGCGCGGATCGCCCTGCTCGGGCTGATCTTCGTCTTCGTCGCCGGGATCGGCTTCGTCGCCGCCACCATGTTCGGCGACCGGCGCGCGGCGCGCGAGCGGCTGGTCGGCGATACCCCGCGGAGCGAGCTGGTCAGCGTGTCGCCGTCTGGGTCGCTGCGCGGCCATTCGGCCGAGGGCGCCTGGTCGCGGCTCGTCACCTCGATCGAGAAGACCGGTCTCAGCCTCGCCGACACCAAGGACGAGGCGCTCCGCTCGCGGCTGGTCGCGGCGGGCTACACCGCGCCGCAGACGCCGCGGGTCTACACGCTGATCCGGCTGATCCTCGTGGTCGCGCTGCCGGTCACCATCTTCCTGCTGTTCTGGCTGACCGGGCGCCGGCCCGGCATCGTCACCCTGTGGTTCACCGCGGTGGTCGGCGCGGTTCTCGGCCTCTACGGCCCGAGCCTGTTCATCCGTGCCAAGGCCGATCGCCGCCGCGAGCAGCTGGTCAACGGCTTTCCGGACGCACTCGACCTGCTGCTGGTCTGCGTCGAGGCCGGGCTCGGGCTGGAGGCCGGCTTCTCGCGGGTTGGCATGGAGCTGACCCATTCGCACCCGCTGATCGCCGAGCAGATCGGGATGGTCGTGCTCGAGCTGCGCGCCGGGCGGAGCCGCGAGGACGCGTTGCGGCGGATGGCCGACCGCGCCGAGGTGGACGAGATCCGGGCCTTCGCGACCCTGCTGATCCAGTCGACCAAGCTCGGCTCGTCGATCTCGCAGACGCTTCGAACCTACGCCAGCGAGATGCGCGAGAAGCGGCGGATGCGGGCGGAGGAGAAGGCGCACCGGCTGCCGGTGCTCCTCTCCATTCCGCTGGTCGCCTGCATGCTGCCGGCGATGATCGGGGTGTTAATGCTGCCCGCGGTGATCCGGGTGGTACGGGCGTTCACGGCTCATTGAGCAAGCGAGGGGGGTGAATGATGCGGTGGGCTCCATGGCCTCTCCTGGCGGCGAGCGCGGGTGCGCTGGCGGCCTGCGCCGGGGCCGGCGACCCAGTCGCCGTGCGTCCGCTCGGGGCGAGCCCGCTGGCAGCGGGCGAGCAGCCGCTCAACGTCCGCGTGGCGGAGGGTCGGGCGCAGTTCGCGCTCGGCAATGTGGCGCTGGCGCTTGAAGCCTTCCGCAAGGGGCTGCGCGAGGATCCGACCAGCGTCGACGCGCTGAACGGCATGGCGGCCTGCTACGACCGGATGGGCCGTTTCGATCTTTCGCGCCGCTACTATGAGGACGCGCTTGCCATCGCTCCGGGCGATCCGCGGCTCTACCGCAACCTGGCGCTCTCGCTCACCCTGCAGGGACGGACCCGGGAGGCGGCGGCGCTGCAGTCGGAATATGCGGCCCGGCTCAAAGCGGCGGAGCGGGGAACGGTCGCCGCGCTGCTGCCAATCCCGGTTCCGGCTCCGAACCCAGTCCCTGCTGCTGCAGCAGCGGCGGCGGCAAGTCCGGCGGAAGCTTCCCCGCCGCCCACTGCGCGAAGCGTCACGGTCCGCCTCGCCGCGGCCGCGCCGGCCCTCCCGCCGGCGAGGCTTGAGCGGCTTTCGCTCGGCGAGGTCGCGCTGGTCACCGGCTCGCGTCCGCTGTGGGCGGCGGTTCCGGTCCGCGTCGGGGCCCGCAGCGCCACCTTCGTGCTGCCCAGAGCGCGGGCTCGCGGGCCGGTGCTGACCCTCCTCAACGCCAGCCGGATCGAAGGGCTGGCGCGGCGGACCCGGCTGCGGCTCCAACAGCGCGGCTGGCGCAACATCGCGATCGGCAATGCCCCGAGGACCGCGACGGCTACCCTTATTCTGTACCCCGCCCCCCGCCGCCCCGAGGCGCTGCGGTTGGCGGCGCAGTTTGGCGTAACGGTGCGGCAGCAGCTGTCTGCCGATCCTGGAATGACGCTGATCCTTGCCCGTGACGCGGCGGGGAGCAAGCTGCTTCGGTCGTCGTGAGCCTCATTGCGGCACTTCTCGTACTGGCAGGCGCGCCGGTGTCGGCAGCGCCGGGAGTCTCGACGAGTCTTGCCGAGGCGGCCCATGCACTAGAGGCGGGCCGGGTCGAGCAAGCCCGCCTGATGATCGGCGCCGCCGTCGCGGAGGGTGCCGCCGGAGATAGGCTCGACCGCCTGCTGGCGGACCTTGCCCTTGCGCGCGGCGAAGACAGCGAGGCGTTCGCCGCCTATCAGCTGCTCCTGAAGCGGAATCCAAGCGACCCGCAGCTGTTCGAACGCGCAGGAATCGCGGCGCTTCGCAGCGACCAGCCGGAATGGGCCACGATTCTCCTCGACAAGGCTGTCGCGGCACCTGCAGCAGGCTGGCGCGCGTGGAACGCCCGGGGCAGCCTAGCCGATAGGAGCGGCGATTGGGCGCTCGCCGACCGCTGCTACGCGGCTGCGGTACGCCTGGCGCCTGAACGGATGGAGCCGCTCAACAATCGGGGCTGGTCGCTGCTGCTGCGTGGCCGGCCTGCAGAAGCGATCAGCTGGCTAGAGCACGCCGCTGCATTGGCACCCGAGCAGCAGCGGATCAGCGACAACCTGGAACTGGCCCGCACTGCCGCCGCCGCGGACCTGCCAAGTCGCCGGCCCGGCGAGGCCGACGAAGCTTATGCGGCTCGCCTCAACGATGCCGGGGTGGTCGCTGATCGTAACGGACAGCGAGACCGCGCCCGTGCGGCTTTTGCCCGCGCCATCGAGGCTCGCCCCGACTATTATCTGCGCGCGGCCAACAACCTTGCTCGCCTAGGACCACCGCCCCCATGAACCTTCCTCTCGTCGCCCCGACGTGGCTTGCCGGACTTTTCGTCCTGCTCCTGGTCCTGGCATCGGTCGAGGACAGCTGGCGCTTGCGCATCTCCAACTGGACCTGTCTCGGCCTGATCGCCGCCGCATTCGCCGCGGCATGGCTCGCCGGTCCGCGACCGTCGCTGTGGCAGAACCTCCTCGTGTTCGCGGCGCTCTTGGGCGTTGGCCTACCGATCTTCGCCGCGGGCAAGTTTGGGGGCGGGGACGTCAAGCTGTTCGCCGCAGCGGGTCTGTGGTTCTCGCTCGATGGCGCCTGGCGCTTCCTGATGCTGACCCTGTTGGCCGGCGGTCTTCTCGCCATGATCATCCTTGCGGTGCGGCTGGTGCCGTGGGGCGCGGGTGCCAGGGACAGGGTGGTGGTGCTGCGTCGACGCGGTGGCATTCCCTATGGCGTGGCCATTGCCAGCGGTGCCTTGCTGACGGCTGGGCTGCTGCCGCGCTAGAAGAGCAGATGGGCTCGATTCTCCTGCTGCTGGCAACGGCGACTCCGATCTACGCTGGCACGAACTGGGCCGCACTCACGTCGGGACAGAGCTGCCTTGCAATGGCCCGCTCGGAGCTGGTGGCGCCGCGCGGCAAGGTCCAGCCGACCATCGCCGTCGCGTTCGACCGCGGCGGTACGCGTCGCGGCCAGGTGAGTGTGCGTCTGGGTCGACTGGTACGCAACGGATCTCAGCCGCTGCTGCAGGTCGGAGAACGACCGTTCCTGCTCCTCGCGTCCGGCGATCGCGCGTGGAGCCGGGACTCCGCCCAAGATGCGGCCATTCTCGTCAGCCTGCGGTCAGGCGGCGCTGCGAAGCTCAGCTATCGCGCCCAAGGCGGCGGCGGGTACAGCGATCGCTTTCTCCTCGGAGGAGCCGCGACGGCGATCGACTCCGCGGCAGCCACCTGCAGCCGCTGACACTGGCAAAAGCGGGTCGTCTCGCCTACATGGCCTCCCTGCCATGAGCGCCGATACTGCCTTGATGCCGATTCCCGGCCCGGTCGATCCCGTGCCAATTCCCCGCCCGTCGCCGGTCGAGGAGCGACCCAATCTCGTGGGCCGGCCGCGCGAAGAGATACGCGCGATGCTGGAGCAGGCCGGTCTCGAGCCGCGCCAGGCCAAGCTCCGCGCCAAGCAGATCTGGCACTGGACCTATAACCGGGGCGCAACCGAGTTCGCTGAGATGACCGACATCGCCAAGGCCCAGCAGCCTTGGCTTGCCGAGCGGTTCACCATCACCCGGCCCGAGGTGGTCGAAGCTCAGGTCTCCACCGATGGCACCCGCAAGTGGCTGCTCCGCACACGCGATGGTCACGACTTTGAGATGGTGTTCATCCCGGATGCGGACCGCGGAACGCTGTGTGTTTCCAGCCAGGTCGGCTGCACATTGAACTGTCGCTTCTGTCACACCGGCACGATGCGGCTGGTCCGCAATCTCGAGCCGAACGAGATCGTCGGGCAGGTGATGCTCGCCCGTGATGCGCTTGGCGAGTGGCCCAGCCAGCCCGAGGGACGGATGCTCACCAACATCGTGATGATGGGCATGGGCGAGCCCCTCTACAATTTCGAGCATGTCCGCGACGCGCTGAAGATCGTCATGGACGGAGACGGGCTGGGCCTTTCCAAGCGGCGGATCACGCTGTCGACCTCGGGTGTGGTGCCGATGATGGAGCGCTGCGGCGAGGAGATCGGGGTCAATCTCGCGGTATCGCTGCACGCGGTGACCAAGGAGATCCGCGACGAAATCGTGCCCTTGAACCGCAAGTACGGGATTGAGGAACTGCTTCAGGCCTGCGCCAACTATCCCGGTGCGAACAATGCCCGCCGCATCACCTTCGAATATGTGATGCTGAAGGACAAGAACGACAGCGACGAGCATGCGCGCGAGCTGGTCCGGCTGATCCGTCACTTCAGGCTGCCCGCGAAGGTCAACCTCATCCCGTTCAACCCGTGGGACGGCGCGCCGTACGAATGTTCGACGCCGGAGCGGGTTCGGGCATTCAGCAATATTATCTTCGAGGCCGGCATCTCGGCGCCGGTGCGGACTCCGCGCGGGCGCGACATCGACGCTGCCTGCGGCCAGCTCAAGACCGCCGCCGAGAAGCGCAGCCGGGCCGAGCTGGACCGTCAGGCCGAAGCCAAGCTGGCCGCGATTGGCTGACCTTGCCGGGCTGGCGCTGGTCGCCGGTGCCGGGCTGGTCGGAGGCGCGATGAACGCGCTGGCGGGTGGGGGTACCTTCGCTACCCTGCCCTCTCTCCTCGCCATCGGGCTGCCGGCCAACACCGCTAACGCGACGTCCAATGTGGCCTTGCTGCCCGGCGCCGCGGCGAGCGCCTGGGCGTTCCGCGACGAACTCGGGCCGGTCGGCGGTGTCGATTGGAAGCTGCTGGCGATCGTCAACTTCGGCGGCGGGCTGATCGGCAGCCTGCTCCTCGTCATGACGCCGACCCGGACCTTTGACCTCATCATTCCCTGGCTGGTGCTCTACGCCTTGGTGGTGCTGGCTGCTGGCAAGCGGGCCGCGGAATGGCTTGCCGCTCGGGTCCGTATCGAGCGTTGCACGCTGGTTGGGATTCAGGCGCTGCTCGGCATTTACGGTGGCTATTTTGGCGGCGGTGTCGGGCTGATGATGACCGCGACCTACGGACTGCTGGCGGGGCTGCATCCACGCAGCCTGTTCGCCCCGCGAACCACCATGCTGGCAGTCGCCAACGCGGCGGCGGCCATCGTCTTCGTGTCCTTCGCGATGGTGGTATGGCCGCCGTGCCTGGCGATGCTGGCCGGTAGCATCGTCGGCGGCTGGGCTGGAGCGCATCTCGGCAAGCGGCTCCCCAACGGAGCGGTGCGCGCCTGGACCTTGCTGGTGACTGCAGCGACGACGGTTGTCTTCTTCTGGCGGGCTTACGCCTGAGCCGGAGCGCGTTGGCCGTTCCCGCGTTCAGTTGCTGATGGCCACTCGCGCGCTCCCTCCAACCGAACAGCTGCGCCGTCGGATCGCCGGCGAGGTTGTCGACTTCTTCAACGACCGTTCACGCGGTCAGCAGCCTATCGTTCGCTCGCACGAGGCGCTGGTGCCGCCCGGATCGGTCGCCTGGCGTGTCCATGGCGACGTGACCTCGATGATGGTCGGCGGCGTAGCCGCGCTGCTGCTGCAGATGCTCCACCCCGGTGCGCTCGCGGGGGTCTGGGATCACAGCGAGTTCGAGCAGAACATGCACGGACGGCTGCGCAACACGGCGCGCTTCATTGCGGTCACGACTTATGGGCGCCAAGCGGACGCGGAGGCGGCCATCGCGCGGGTTCGGCGGATCCATGACCAGGTGAACGGGATCCTCCAGGACGGCACGACCTATGACGCCAATGACCCGCGGCTGCTCGCCTGGGTGCATCTTGCCGGTTCCGCCATGTTCCTGGCCGGGTGGAAGAGGTTCGGCGAGCCTGACATGAGCATGTCGGACCAGGATCGATACTGGTCGGACGTGGCGCCGATTGCCGAGCGGCTTGGCGCCGATCCGATCCCGCGTTCGGTCGAGGCGGCAAGCGAACTGATGCGGGACTACCGAAACGAGCTCCGCGCGGACCAGCGGACCGTGGCGATCCGCCATGCGATCCTCGAGCCGAAGGTGGACCGGCTGCGCGACCGTCCGGTTCAGTTCCTGCTTTCGCGCGCGGCGATCGACCTAATGCCCGACTGGGCGCGCCGGATGCATCGCCTGAGTTCGTCCGGTCTCGCCCGGCCGGCCGTTTCAGGGGCGACGCTGGGGCTTGCCAAGACGCTCCGCTGGGCCCTGTCCCCGCGGTAACTTGCGCGGCTTCGCGGAGAAACTATCACGTCCGCGCATGAGCATTATCGGCCGTTTCATCGACCAGCTGCTGCCAACCGGCCGCATCACCCTGATCCAGCCGGACGGCAGCCGCGAGACGCACGGCGGCGGTGACGGCAGCCGGTCCGTTACCGTCCGTCTACATGACAAGCGGGTTCTGTTCGACATCGTCCGCAATCCGCGCCTCAAGATCGGCGAGGCCTATATGGATGGTCGGATCAGCATCGAGCACGGGGGGATCCTCGATTTGCTCGAAATGGTTGTCGGCGCCAATCGCTTCGAGGCCGGCGGGCACAAGGGGAAGCTGAAGAAGGGCAAGCTGAGCAAGCTCAAGAAGCTGCTTCGTCGGAACGATGCCGCCAAGTCGCGCAAGAACGTCGCGCACCATTATGACCTGGATGACCGGCTCTACGACCTCTTCTTGGATGCCGACCGACAATACAGCTGCGCCTACTTCACCGATCCGGCCAACAGCCTCGAGCAGGCGCAACGAGACAAGAAAGCGCACATCGCCGCCAAGCTGTGGCTGAAGCCAGGGCAGCGGGTGCTCGACATCGGCTGTGGCTGGGGCGGCATGGCGCTGTACCTGAACAAGGTCGCCGACGTCGATGTGCTTGGCGTGACATTGTCGACCGAGCAGCTGGCAGTTGCTCGGCGACGGGCAGAAGAGGCAGGGGTTGCCGACAGGGTCAAGTTCGAGCTGATCGACTATCGTTCGCTCGACGGACGCTTCGACCGCATCGTCTCTGTTGGCATGTTCGAGCATGTCGGCGCGGCACATTTCCACGAGTTCTTCGCCAAGTGCCGCGAGTTGCTGGCCGACGACGGCGTCATGCTGCTGCACACGATCGGCAAGTACGGCAACTCGAGCGGGCCGGACCCATTTACCGACAAGTGGATCTTCCCCGGCTATCACCTGCCGTCGCTGTCGGAACTGAACGCGGCGTCTCAGGACGTCCGGCTGATTGTCACGGACATCGAGACGCTCCGCGTGCACTACGCCTACACGCTCCGTCACTGGCTCAAGAACTGCAAAGAAAAGCGAGCGGAGATCGTGGCTCTCTACGATGAGCGGTTCTTCCGCATGTGGGAGTTCTATCTCGCAGCGGGAATCGTCGCCTTCGACAATGGCGCAATGAACAACTTCCAGGTGCAGTATGTCCGCGACCGTCATGCGCTGCCGCTGATCCGTGACTATATGTTCGAAGCCGAGCGCCGCTATCGCGAGTTGACCTGAGCCGAATGCAAAGAGACCCGACGCTGGCGCGCCGGGCCTTCTTCGATCTGCGCGACGGCCTAGTTGCCGTTGCGCATGTCCATCATCTTCTGGCGCATGGCCTGCCGCTCGTCGGGCGTGAGCAGGCCGTCATGGTTGGCGTCCATCATGTCGAAGTGAGCCAGCGCGGCGGCCTGCGCCTCCGCGAGCGTGACACGGCCATCGCCATTGGCATCGGCCATGGCGAAGAGGCGAGCGCCCATGCCGCCCATGCCGCCCATGCCTCGGCCTCGACTCTCGCCATCCGCTCCGCCGCGGCCATGGCCGCCGCGCATTCCCCCGCCGGTCGCCGCGGCGATCTCGTCAGGCGTGAGCACCCCGTCATGGTTGGCATCAAAGCGGGCGAAAAGCTGCTGAACATGCTGGGCCACGTCGGCTCGCGCCATGGTTCGCCCGCCCGCGGTCTCGTGAGAGCGCTCGCCAGCCATCGGCTGGGCCAGCACCATTGCTGCAGCGCCCCCGGCAGCCGCCCAAACGGCACTGAAGGCGAGCGTACCGGCAACCAGCTTTTTCATCTTTGTAACTCCTCAACACAGGCCGAGCCGACTAGCGGCGGTGCGCTGTATGAATCTTGAACGCTCCCGGATTGAAACCGCGATGCCGGCTATGGCAGGGGCGGGCGCGAGCATGAACCCGCCAGCGCCGATTGCCGCCACGGTCACCGGTCCGCGCCCCTGGTGGGAAACGCGGCCCTTCGTGGTGTTCCTCATCCTGCTCTCGACGGTCCCGCTGCTCTATCCGACCGTGCCGCCGCTGGTTGACCTGCCGGCGCACATGGGGCGGTACCGGGTCGCGCTCGCGGTTGGGCACCCCAGTCCGCTCGCCGGCTGGTACGGCTATGATCTGAAGCTGATCGGCAATCTCGGCGTCGACCTGCTGGTCTATCCCCTGGCCAAGCTGATCGGGCTTGAAGCAGCGGTGAAGCTGATCATCCTGTCCATCCCGGCGATGACGGTTGCAGGCATGCTGTGGGTTGCGCGCGAAGTCCACCACCGTCTGCCGCCCACCGTGCTGTTCGCGATCCCCTTCGCTTACAGCTATCCCTTCCTGTTCGGTTTCGTGAACTTCGCCTTGTCCATGGCGCTGGCGTTCCTCGCCTTTGGCTTCTGGTTGAGACTGGCGCGAAAGCGACGTTTCCGGCTCCGGCTCGCGTTATTCGCACCCATCAGTTGTGTGGTCTGGGTCGCCCATACGTTTGGCTGGGGCGTGCTCGGGCTCCTGGCCTTCTCGGCGGAAGCTGTCCGCCAGCATGACGAAGGTCGTCCATGGTGGCAGGCTGCCTACCGGGCCGCGCTGCAGGCAGCCTGCCTGGCGCTGCCGGTCGTCATGATGCTGCTGTGGCGCTCGTCGGCCGGCGGGAGCACCATCGATTTCTTCGCGTGGAGCAAGAAGCTCCAATATCTCAACAGCATCCTCCGCGACCGCTGGATCATTTGGGACCAGACCAGCGCCGCGCTGGTGGGGCTGCTGCTGTTCCTCGCGATCGTAGTCCCCAAGCTAACATTTTCGCGGAACCTCGCTTTTTCTACTCTGCTGCTAGCAGCGGCGTTCATCGTTCTCCCGCGCATGATCTTCGGGTCCGCCTATGCGGACATGCGGCTGGCCCCGTTCGCCGCGGCGATCGCTGTGCTCGCCATCCGCTTCAAACGTGAGACCGATCTCCGGCTGGCGCGGACACTGGCATTTGTCGGCTTAGCCTTCGTGCTAGCCCGAACGGCTACAGTGACCACCAGCCTCGCGATGGCTGGCTTCGATCAGCAGGCCAAGCTGGCTGCGCTCGACCATGTTCCGCGGTACGCCCGGGTCGTTTCCCTCGTCAGCCGCTGCGGACAATGGGCGCTCACCCGCAACGATCACCTACCGTCGATGGTCACCGTCCGGCGAGAAGGCTTTTCAAACGACCAGTGGGTGATGGAAGGCGGCAACCCTCTCACCATCCACTATCCGCAAGCGCGGCCGTTCGACGTGGACGAAAGCGAACTGGTGGCCGCGCAGCGTTGTGCCCGCCATCGCCGCACCCGCACGCTCGACACATCGATCCCGCGGATCCCGGCGGGCGCCTTCGACTATCTCTGGCTGATCGATCCCGGTCCGTTCGACACGCGTGTCCTGCGTGATTGGCAATTGGTATGGAGTGGACCCGGAAGCTTCCTCTACCGTTACTCAGCGGCACGGACCTGACTGGAGTTTCAATGATCGGCCTTTCCATCGTGGTGCCGTGCTTCAACGAGGAAGCATGTCTCCCGGCTCTGCACGAGCGCCTGACCAAGGTCGCCCGGAGCGCTGTCGGCCAGGATTACGAGCTCATTCTGGTCAATGACGGCTCGCGCGATCGGACTTGGCGCATCATGTCGGAGATCGCTGCGACCGATCCCCACCTGAAGGCGATCAATCTATCGCGCAATCATGGGCATCAGCTGGCGCTCACGGCCGGGCTTGATCTGGCGCAGGGCGAGCGGATCCTGATCATCGATGCCGACCTTCAGGACCCTCCCGAGCTGCTGCCCGAAATGATGGAAGTCATGGAATGCGAGCGCGCCGACGTCGTCTACGGCGTGCGCTCCAGTCGTGCAGGCGAGTCCCACTTCAAGAAGGCAACGGCCCATCTCTTCTATCGCCTGCTGGCCAGTGCGACCGAGGTCGATATTCCACTCGACGCCGGCGACTTCCGCCTCATGACCCGCCGCGCACTCGATGTGCTGCTGTCGATGCCGGAACAGGCACGCTTCATCCGGGGCATGGTCGCGTGGATCGGCTTCCGCCAAGTTCCGTTCCCTTATGCTCGTGACGAGCGGCTGGCCGGCGAGACCAAATATCCACTCGCCAAGATGCTTCGCTTCGCCTTCGACGCGCTAACCGGTTTCTCGTCGGCGCCGCTCAAGCTCGCCAGCCACGCGGGGCTGTTGCTTTCGCTCGGGTCCGTCCTGATCGTCTTCTATATTCTCGTGAACTGGATTGCCGGCCGCAACATCCAGGGCTGGACCTCGCTGATGCTGGTCGTGGTCGTGCTCGGCGCGGTGCAGATGTTCGTGCTCGCCATGATGGGCGAGTATCTCGGGCGGCTCTACAGCCAGGCCAAGGGCAGGCCGCTCTACATCGTCCAGGATATCGCCAATGCCCGTGGGACCGAGGTCGGCCGGCTGGGTCAGGTGGCGCTGCACACCGCGAAAAGCGACACGCCGGTCGGAAGGGAAATCCTCCCGATCAAGTGACGCTCGCTGGCGAAGATCGCCTCGAACAGCCGGTTGACCGGCGCGGGCGGAACCTTGTCGTCGCTGTCTTCCTTGCCGGTCAGCTTGCCCGCCAGGCGCGACGCCGCCGCTAGCGGGAACAGGATGCTGTTGAAGTAGCCGATCTTTTCGAGCCGCAGCGGTGAGTCCTCGATCAGCGTGCGCAGACTTCGCTTCGAGTAGCGGCGGAAGTGGTGATTGAGAACGTCGTGAGCCGACCACATCCACTGGTGCGCGGGCACCGTGAGGACGAAGCGTCCACCGGGCCGCAGCCTCGCCGCGATGTTCGCCAGGGCGGCGTGATCGTCCTCGATATGCTCGATCACATCGAAGGCGCCGATCAGGTCATAGCTTCGGTCGGGAACGCCTTGGAGTGCCGGTAGCGGCGAAGCTCCTACCGGTCGCCCGAGCCGGTTCGTGGCAAGCGCTCGGGCCTGCTCGTCCACTTCGATCGCGTCGACGGACCCGAACTCGGCCAGCATGGGCAGATTGTGCCCGGTTCCGCAGCCGATCTCGAGCACCCGCCCGCCAACATTCACTGGCACTTCCCGGCGGATGAGCTCGGCGAGAATCTGCCTTCGCGCCCGATACCACCAATGCTGCTCGTCGCTCTCGGCCATTCGGTCGTAGATTGTGCGATCCATCAGGCGAAGACCCAGGTCCTGTTCAAGGTGAAGGTCACCAGTGGCGTCACGAACAGCATCGGCAGGATCGGCCACGACGCCGGCAGATGGTAGTGACTGGTCAGCAACCAGACCCACAGGCTGTTGAGCACGAGGCTGAGCAGCGAGACGCTGACGAAGCGGACCTGCGTAGCCCCGGTCCGTTCGCTGCCATGTCCCTTAAAGCTCCATTTGCTGTGGAGCAAATAGCCGACCCCCATCGCCATGAGATAGGACAGGAAATTGCCGAGCTGTGGATGCCAGCGCAAGACCAGGGCAATGAATGAGTAGATGCCGACGCCGAGCGCCGTCACCAATCCTCCGCTGATGAGAAAGCGAAACAGTTGGAGGAGGACGGCCTGTCGTTCGGGCGGCAGTCGGTTAAAGATTGGAAAGCGGTCAATCACTCGGCTTTGTCCTAAAGGGGGCAAGGCGCTAGAGCGCGCGAGAAGCAAATTCGGGGTCGGAAGGCAATGGAGCGGGTAGTCGGCTGGGCGGATCGGCACTGGCGGTGGGTGGTTGCGCTGGCCTTCGTGGCGACCTGCGCCTGGCTGCTCTATCAGCGCTGGGGCGGGATCAACGCCTTCGCGCTTGGCGACACGGACGACAATATGCGGATGATGGAGGTCCGCGCCTGGCTGAACGGGCAGGGCTGGTACGACCTCCGTCAGTATCGACTGAGCCCTCCGACCGGCGCCAACATTCACTGGTCCCGGATCGTCGACCTGCCGATCGCCGCGATTATCGTGGTTGGGCGCTGGTTCGTGAGTGGCGCCACCGCGGAAAAGGCGGCGATCGCGATCGCTCCGCTCATCCCCTATTCGCTGCTGATGGCATCGCTGGCGCTGGTCACGCGCCGGCTGGTCGCCCCGGCCGCCTTCCTTGCCGCGCTGCTCGGTTTGTTCTTCGCCGGTTCGACCAATGGCATGTTCGTGCCCACCCGAATCGACCACCACAACTGGCAGCTCGCTCTGCTTGCACTGAGCATGGCCGGGCTGGCCGATCCCCGCCCTCAGCGTGGCGGGATGGTACTCGGCATCTCAACCGCCATCTCGCTGGCGATCGGGCTCGAGATGATCATCTATCTCGCCATTGCCGGGATGGCGGTGGTGCTGTTCTGGGTTCACCGCCAGGATGAGGAGCGCGAGCGGCTCGCCAGCTATGCCGTTGCGCTGGCCGGGGGCACGGCGATCGGCTTTGCGGCCTTCGCGTCCTACGCCAACCGAGCACCGGTCTGCGATGCGCTGTCGCCGGTGTGGCTGTCCGACGCGGTGATTGCCGGCGTCCTGATGTTCGGGCTTTCGCGCTTGCGGTCCGAGCGGCGGACGATCCGGCTCGGCGCCGCGGTGGCGGCCGGGCTGGTGATTGCGGCTTTCCATGCGCTGATGTGGCCGCATTGTCTGCAGCGGCTTGAAGGCGTTTCACCGGAGGTTGATCAGCTGTGGCTGAGCCACGTCCGTGAGGCCCGCCCCTTCTACAAGCAAGATCGGCAGATCGCCTGGCTGATCATGGCCATGCCGGCAACCGGGTGCGTCGGCTATGCGCTGCTCGCCTGGTTTCGTCGCAACGATCCGGCGCTGCTATCCCGAGTCCTCGCCTGTGCCGCCATCTGCGTCGTCGCTACGCTGCTGCTATTCTGGCAGACCCGGGCCGGACCTGCCGCACAGCTGCTCGCCATTCCTGGCGGCGCGGCGATCATCGCGCTGCTCGCCCCGCGCGCCTTCAAATCCAAGAACACTGCGGTGGTGGTGCTCGGGACCAGCGCAGCGCTTCTGATCGGCGCAGGCGCGGCGATTCCGGCCGTGATCGATCAGATCCCCAAGAAGACCACCAGTCCGCGCGAACGCCAGATCAATCGGGCTAACGGAAGCTGCAACTCGATGGCAGCCATGCACCCTGTGGCGCTGCAGCCGGCCGGGACGGTGATGACCTTCGTCGACCTCGCTCCTCGCCTCATCGCGGTTACCCATCACAGCTCGATCGCCGGTCCCTACCACCGCAACGGACCAGCGATCCTCGACGCGCAGCACTTCTTCCGCAACTCGGAAGCCGAGGCACACGAAATCGCCCGCCGGACGCACAGCGACTATGTGCTGATCTGTCCCAACATGTCGCAGTCCACCATCTACGCCGCCGAAACCCCCAAGGGCTTCTATATGCAGCTTGCCGCGGGCAAGGTCCCGGCCTGGCTCCAGCCGATCGACTTGGGCAAGGACTGGCCGATGAAGATGTGGAAGGTGGTCGGCTGAGCGGCTAGCGGAGCAGCGCCGGGAAGCTCTGCTTCAGCCCGTCCACAACGAACTGGGCGGCGAGTGCAGCGAGGATCACCCCAAGGATACGGGTGATCATCGCCTCGAGCTTGGGGCCGATCAGCCGCATCAGCGGTCCCGCAGCGAGCAGCGACAGCAGCGTCAGCCCGATCACCAGCGTCATGGCTGCAAGCACGACCAGCGTCTGCGTCAGTCCTTCGGCACGACCTGTGAGAAGCATGGCGGTGGCGATCGATCCCGGACCGGCGATCATCGGGATAGCCATAGGGAAGACGCTGATGTCCTCGATCTCGGGGGTCTGCTCAATCGACCGCGCGCGCTCCTCGCGCCGCTGGGTACGCTTCTCGAACACCATTTCCAGCGCGATGATGAACAGCATGATGCCGCCGGCCAGTCGGAAGCTGGCGAGAGTGATCCCGAGCTGGCGCAGCAGCGCCTCCCCGAGCAGCGCGAAGAAGACGAGGATGGTGAGGGCGATCAGGCTCGAGCGGATCGCCATGCGCCGCCGCTGCGCCATGCTGGCGCCGTTGGTCAGCGAGGCAAAGATTGGGGCGCAGCCGGGCGGATCGATGATCACCAGGAAGGTGACGAAGGCAGAACTGAACAGCGCGAACATCAAGCCGCGATCTTCTGGTCGATGATCAGCTGCCAGGCTCGTCCTTTCCAGAGCCACGCGCGGAAGGTCCGGCGTCCGGAAGCGTCGCTCCAGTAGGCGTAGCGAAGACTGTAATCCGCCGAATGATGGGCCTGCGCAGTCGGCATCGGCGCATCCGGCGGGGGCAGGAAGCCCTGCTCGCGGCTGTCCGCGTCGGGCACGTTTGCCGGCAGGGCGGTGCAAGACGCACGCCGGCCGACCGCGCGGGCAGCCCTGGCCAGTGGCCGGGTAAGCGTCTCCCCGCCATCATAGACCCACATCCAGCGGCGGCCGGCACTGGTCTCGGCCCGCAGCCAGACGGTGGTGAAGCGGCCCAAACGGCTACCCGAGTCCTGCCAAGGTCCCTGGTCGATTGCGAGCGATCCGTCGCAGGACTGGAAGCTGACTACCGGCTGCCAGCTGAGCGGGGACGGAGGGTCGGCACGGCCCCGGAGGTAGCGATCCGCCTCGACCTGTTGCGGGACGAACATCACTGCGTTGGGCGCGGCATAAGAGCGGAAGGCGGTCCATTGACCGAGCTTGCGGGCGTCTGCGGCGAAGGCGCGCTCGACGCTGACCGGGTCGGGTGCCGCGGCGCCGAGGCCCACCGCGAGCAATGGCGCCAGGATCACAGGTCAGCCGGAAGCAGGTGGCCGTCACGACGCGCGGCGGCCACCAGCGTGTTGCGGATGAGGCAGGCGATGGTCATCGGCCCGACCCCGCCTGGGACTGGGGTGATCGCACCGGCGACCGCGCTTGCCGCCGGATAGTCGACGTCGCCGGTGAGCCCGCCCTCGGTGCGATTGATGCCGACGTCGATCACCGCCGCTCCCGGCTTGATCCACTCGCCGCGGACCAACCCGGGCCGGCCGACCGCGGCGACCACGATGTCGGCGCGGCGCACGACCTCAGGGAGGTCGCGGGTTCGGCTGTGAGCCAGCGTGACGGTGCAGTCGGCGCCGAGCAGCAGCAGCGCCATCGGCTTGCCGACGATGTTGGAGCGGCCGACCACCACAGCCTCCTTGCCCCTGAGATCGCCTAGCGCCGCCTGAAGCAGCTTCAGGCAGCCGAGCGGCGTGCAGGGCACGAAGCCGGGCAGCCCGGTCGCGAGCCGGCCGGCGTTGACCGGGTGGAAGCCGTCAACGTCCTTGTCCGGGTCGATCGCGAGGATGATCGCGCTTTCGTCAATCTGCGCCGGCAGCGGCAGCTGGACGAGGATGCCATCGACCGTCGGATCGTGGTTCAACTTCTCGACCAGCGCGAGAAGATGCTCCTCCGACGTATCGGCGGGCAGCCGGTGCTCGAAGCTCTCCATCCCGGCGGCGATCGTTGCCTTCCCCTTGGAGCGGACGTAGACCGCGCTTGCCGGATCCTCGCCGACCAGCACGACGGCGAGGCCCGGCGCGCGGCGGGTGGCAGAACGGAAACGACCGACTTCGTCCGCAATCCGGTCGCGAAGTGCCTGGGCGGCCGCCTTCCCGTCGATGATCGCGGCCGACATCGACTAGACCGCCACGTCCGCCGCCACGCCCGCCAGCAGTCGACGAAGGATGGCGACGAGGATCAGGACCACCATCGGCGAGAAGTCGATCCCGCCGAAGTCGGGCAGGATCCGGCGGATCGGCCGGTAGATCGGCTCGGTCATCTTCTCGAGCGCGTAGATGAATCGCCGCACCCCGTCGCTCGACGGGTTGATCACTCGGAAGGCGAGCAGCCAACTGAGGATGACCTGGCCGATGATGATCCAGGTGACGATCCGCAGCAGCATATCGAGAATGTCGAGAAGGGCGAGCAGCATGGCCGCGACTTAGCGGGACCGCGGGAATCCGGCAATCGTCCTAGGGGGCTGATCGCTCCGCTTCGGCGCGGGCGAGCATGACCGCGAAGTCGCCGGCGGGGTCGGTCCACTCCTTGAGCGGGGTCCAGCCGCCGGTCAGCAGCTGCACGCGGGCACCGCGAGGACCATATTTGTGGCTGTTCTCGGTATGGATGCTCTGACCGGCCCGGAAGGCGAACCGGTCGCCCAGCACCTCGAAGCTGGTGTCGCGCACGGAGACCAGGTGCATCTCGATCCGCGACAATATGTCGTTCCAGCGCGCTTCGTGGCGCCAGTCGGCGAGACGGACCGTGCCGTCGAGCTCGCGGTTGATCCGCTCCAGCAGGTTGAGGTTGAAGGCGGCCGTGACCCCTTCCGGATCGTCGTAGGCTGCGACCAGCCGCTCGACCGGCTTGACCCGGTCCATCCCGATCAGCAGCAGCGCGCCGGTGCCGAGTTCGGCGCGGAACGAGCGCAAGAGGTCGGTCGCGCTTCCCGGCACGAAATTGCCGATGGTCGACCCGGGGAAAAAACCGAGCTTGGGAAGCGCGGCGATGGCGCCCGGCAGTTCGACATGGCGGGCGAAATCAGCCTCCACCGGAATGATGTCGAGCCACGGCAGCTTGTCACGCAGGTCGCGTGCGCTCTGGCGGAGGTAGGTGCCGCTGATGTCGATCGGGACATAGACGGCGGGATCGATCGCCTCGAGGAGGATCGGAGTCTTGGTCAGGGAGCCGGCGCCCCACTCGACTACCGCTCGCCCGGGCCCGGCAAGGGCGGCGACCTCGGGCATGATCGCCTCGAGCACCGCCGTTTCGGTCCGGCTGGGATAGTAGGAGGGAAGGCGGGTGATGTCGTCGAACAGCTCCGACCCGCGCTTGTCGTAGAACCAGCGGGCGGGAATGGCCGGAATCGGCGCCTTGAGGCCGGCGAGGACATCGGCGGCGAAGGCCTGGTCAAGAATCGCGAGCAAGGCGGACTCCGGTGAACTGCCAGCGCGCGCTGGGTGGGAAGAAATTGCGGTAGGAGGCGCGGCTGTGCCCGCGCGGGGTGGCGCAGCTGGCGCCCTTCAGCACGAACTGGCCGCACATGAACTTGCCGTTGTACTCGCCGACCGTGCCCTCGGCGGGCGCGAAGCCGGGGTAAGGGAGGAAGGCCGAGCCGGTCCATTGCCAGACATCGCCGAACGGGCCCGGCCCCGACGAGGGCGTGACCGGTCCGGCCCGGTCGAGCTGGTTGCCGGCGGCGGGGTCGGCGGTGGCGGCGAAGCTCTCCCACTCGGTCTCGGTCGGGAGGCGGGCGCCGGCCCAGCGGGCGAAGGCCTCGGCCTCGTAGTAGCTGATGTGGGCGACGGGCGCGGCGGGGTCGAGCGGGCGGCGCCCGGCGAGGGTGAAGGCGGTCCCTTCTGCGTCCCAATAAAGCGGGGCGACGATTCGTTCGCTGCGGACCCAGTCCCAGCCCTCGCTCAGCCACAGGGTCGCGGTGGAATAGCCGCCGTCGGCGACGAACTCCTGCCACTCCCGGTTGTTGACGGGCCGGTCGGCGATCGCATTGGGATGGAGCAGCGCCTGGTGACGCGGGCGCTCCGAATCGAAGGCGAAGCCGGCCGCAGGGGCACCGATCTCGACCAGGCCGTGGCGCCCCTCCGTCCATTGGAGCGCGTCCGTGCTGGCGTGGGCAGCGGGTTCAAACCTGCCGTATGCCGGCTCGAGCGGGTTGGCGGCGAAGGTGGCGAGAATGTCTGTGAGGAACAGCTCCTGATGCTGCTGCTCGTGGTGGATGCCGAGCTCGACGAGGTCGAGCAGCTCGGGCGAAAGCGCTGGCAGAACCCGCTCGAGCACCTCATCGACATGGATCCGATAGGTGCGGACTTCGTCGAGGCTGGGACGGCTCAACATGCCCCGGCGCGGGCGGGCGTGCCGCTCACCTTCGCCCTCGTAATAGCTGTTGAAGAGGAAGGGAAAGCGCTCGTCAAACGGCCGATAGCCCGGCGCATGGTCCCGCAGAATGAAGGTCTCGAAGAACCATGTCGTATGCGCGAGGTGCCACTTGGCCGGAGAGGCGTCGGGCATCGGCTGGATCGTCGCATCGGCGTCGCTGAGCGGTGCCGCGAGGTCGAGCGTCAGCCGCCGCGTGGCCAACAGCCGGCGGCCGAGCTCCGGCGGCGGGTCGGCGAGCGCCATCAGCCCTGCTTCACGCCCGGATAGGCCGTCGCCAGCAATTGGGCGAGGTGCGCGGTGTTCGACGCCAGCATGGTCGCGGTCTGCTGCACCTTTTCCGGAACCTGCGGCAGGTCGATGAAGTCGGTCGAGCCCATCGCCTCGCCGACCCAGTAGCAGGCGGCCGCCGCCGGAACGGTCCAGCCCACGTCATTCAAGGCCTGGAACACGGTCGCGCTGATGTGGTGGGCGCCGTCCTCGTTGCCGACGACGGCGCAGACGGCGACCTTGCCGTAGGCGGGGGTTCGGCCCTGCTCGTCGGTCTCACTAAGAAAGGCGTCCATCCGCTCGAGTACCCGCTTGGCGATGCTCGACATCTGCCCCATCCAGACCGGGGTGCCGAGGATCAGAACGTCGGCATCAAGGATCCGGCGGCGAAGCTCGGGCCAAGCGTCGCCGGGGCCTTCGTCGCTCTGGACGCCGGGGAAAACGTCATGGTCGGCGAGGCGGATCGTCTCGCTCAGCGTGACGTCGTGCTTCTTCAGCTCACCGGCGATCAGCTCGATCATTCGATCCGTCGAACTCTTCTCACCGCCGCTCTTCTTCAGCGTGCAATTAAGGGCGATCGCCGTCAGGGCCACAAGCAGCCTCCCGTCTCGTTACGAAACCTGAACGACGATGCGGCGGAAAGGCTCCCGCGCTCAGCGAGTCGCGCCAGGCTCCCACAGCACGTCGCCGCCGCCTTGCGCCGCCACGTGGCGAGCGGCGACGAAGAGCCAGTCGGACAGGCGATTGAGATAGGCCAGCGCAAGCGGGTTCAGCGGCGCGCTCTCGTGCAGCGCGACAGCTGCCCGCTCCGCTCGACGCGCGACGGCTCGGGCGAGATGGAGCGCGGCAACGACAGGCGAGCCGCCAGGCAGGATGAAGCTGCTGAGCGGCGCAAGCGTCTCGTTCATCGCGTCAATCTCGCGCTCAAGCCGCTCGACCTGCGGCGCGACCATGCGCAGCGCACCCTCCATCTCTCCCGGCGTCGCCAGGTCGGCGCCGAGATCGAACAGCTCGTTCTGGATTCGGCCGAGCGCCCGCTCTGTGTCGCCTTGGGCAAGGGCCCGCGCGACCCCTATTGCACAGTTCGCCTCGTCAACCTCGCCGATCGCAGCCATGCGCAGGCACGCCTTGCTGACACGCGAGCCGTCGACCAGCCCGGCCGAGCCGGCATCACCCGTCCGCGTGTAGATCCGGTTGAGCTTGACCAGCGGCTCAGCCCCGAGAGCTGACGAGGGTCAGGATGAGGATTATCAGGACGATCGCAATGCCTTGAAACAGAACGCGCTTGCGCATCCATTGCTGCTGCTGTTCCCCGGTCAGGTCCTTGCCCGAGGCCATCGCCAGCACCCCGCGGACCAGGACGTAGGCGGTCGCGCCGATGGCCGCGACGAGCAGGATGATGAGGAGGATCGACATGTTTCCTATTTAGGCGTTTCCTAGCCTGAATCCAGCGGGCAACCGGCCCTTGCGCAGCTGAGCGGCAAGAGCGTGACCGTCGATCCCATCAGCGCGCATCGCCGCCAGCGTGGGCGCCTTGTCGCGCTTCGCGAGCCGTCGCCCGTCGGCATGAAGCACCAGCGGATGGTGGAGGTAGCGCGGCTCGGGCAGTCCAAGCGACAGCTGCAGCAGGCGCTGGACCGGTGTCGAGGACCTGAGATCTTCGCCGCGGACGACCAGGTCGACGCCGCTTGTCGCATCGTCGATCACGCAGGCGAGATGATAGGCGGCGGGCGCGTCCTTGCGGGCGAGAATCACGTCGTCGAAGTCGGCGCACCCGGTCGCAAAGCGATTGCCGTCCAACTCGAGCCAGCTCGGCAGCCCGTTCCGCTCCAGCGCCTTCTCCGCATCAAGCCGCCAGCTATGCGGCCGCGTGGCGCGGCGTTCCGGATCGTCGGGCAGAGTTCGGCACGTCCCGGGATAGCGGGCCCGAGCATCCCCGTGCGGCGCTTGGAGCGCTGCGGCGATATCGGCCCGGGTACAGTAACAGGGATAGGCCAGCCCATCGGCGCGAAGATTGTCGAGCACCGAGGCGTACGCGGCGCTCCGCTCGGACTGAACCAGCACTGCCCCGTCCCACTCCAGTCCGAGCCATTGCAAGTCGGCGTGGATTTCCCCGACGAACTCGGGCCGCGATCGACCGGTATCGAGATCTTCGATGCGCAGCCGCCAACGATCGCCGTAGCTCCGGCCGACGATCGCGCTGTAGGCGTGGCCGATGTGGAGGTGCCCAGTCGGGGAAGGGGCAAATCTTGTGGTCGTCACCGCGAAATCACTTGACCCATCATCGTAATCAATCGATTCTCATCCTGTCACACCGGCGTGGCATCCGGTGCGTCACAAGGGAAGTGGGCCGACAATGGTCCTCTCCTCCTTGCGTGCGACGGGGCCGGGGAGCGCTTTTGTTCGGTTCGATCCGAACGAAAGAGGTCGCGTGTACCATCCCGACATCATCCGCCATCCCGACAGCTGCCCGGCATTGGTGCTCAACGCCGACTATACCCCGCTCTCCTATTATCCGCTGAGCCTCTGGCCATGGCAAACGGCGGTCAAGGCGATGTTCCTCGAGCGGGTCGACGTGGTCGCGCTGTACGACCGCGAGGTCCACTCGCCGACCTGTTCGCTCAAACTCCCAAGCGTCATCGCGCTCCGCCAGTTTGTCCGGCCGAGCGAATATCCGGCGTTCACCCGCTTCAACCTGTTCCTTCGCGACCGCTTCCGCTGCGTCTACTGCGGCTCGCACAAGGAGCTGACCTTCGACCATGTCATCCCACGTGCCCAGGGTGGCCGGACCAGCTGGGAGAATGTCGCGACCGCCTGCGCCCCGTGCAATCTCAAGAAGGGAGGCCGCACTCCCGCGCAGGCGCAGATGCACATTGTGCGCTGGCCTGACCGGCCGACCCACTGGGAACTGCAGGAACATGGCCGCGCCTTCCCGCCCAACTATCTGCACCAGAGCTGGCGCGATTATCTATATTGGGACGTCGAGCTGGACGCTTGATCCGCGGAGCTCCTTAAGAAGGCGTTTACCATTTCCGTTTAGATCGTCCGCATGGACCAGCCCGTGTATTCTGCGGCGGCGCCGCGGATCCTGATCGTCGACTCCAGCCGCAACAATCTGGCGGTGCTCGCACGGCGCCTCGGTGCCGAGGGATATCGCGTGATGGTCGCTGAGACCGCTACAACCGCACTAGGCGAGCTGCAGCGGGTTCCGGTGGATCTGCTCATCGCCGACCTTGCCCTTCCGCTAATGAGCGGGACGGAGCTGACCCGGGTCGTGCGACGCGAGCTTGCCTGGCGCGACCTCCCAGTCATCCTCATCTCCGGTCGATCGGAGGCGGACGGTGTCGTCCGCGCGCTCGCCGCCGGCGCCGACGACGTGGTGGTCAAGCCTTTCCACTTCGAAGTGCTCACCGCACGCATTGCCCGCCTGCTCGAGCGTTCGACGCGGGTACGCCAGCTTGCCGCGGACAACGCGACGCTCGACGAGCGGGTTGTCCGTCGCGCGATCGAGCTGGGCGAGGCGCGGGACCGGCTGAAGGCGCTTGAGGCCGAGCTCGGACGGGTTGGCTGAAAGGCGTGCGCGGGCGTTGACCCGCGGCCCCGCTGTTCCTAGCCGGGTCGGGTTACCCCGAGAGGAAATCCATGACCCAGATCACGGTCGTCACCCGCGACGGCACTGAGCGAATCATCGCCGCGGTTGACGGGCAGACGCTGATGGAGAGCATCCGCGACAACGGTTTCGACGAACTGTTGGCGCTATGCGGCGGCTGCTGCAGCTGTGCGACCTGCCACGTCCATGTCGACCCGGCCTTCGCGGGCTCGCTGCCGACGATGAGCCGAGACGAGGACGACCTGCTCGACAGCAGCGGTGACCGTGACGAGAACAGCCGATTATCGTGCCAGATCACGGTTGAACCCGCGCTAGAAGGATTGACGGTGCGGATCGCCGAGGAGGATTAGCGGCCCCGCTTGCCTCGGTGACGCAGCGACTCCCGGTTGAGCCGCTTGAGGTCGAGTGTCCCCGACAGCACCTGTTCCCCGGCGTCGACCGCCGCCGCGAGCTGCTCGTCGCTGGCCTTGCGGTAAGCCGGCCGCCCGGCGATCGCCTCGTACCAGCAGCTCCCGCAGGCATGGTCGAGCAGGATCCGCTGGAAGCAATGATCGAGATTGACCGGCCAGCCGCGTTCGCGTGCGATCCCCGGCAGCAGCGTGCGGGTGAGCTCGAGCCAGCGCTGCTCGAGCGCCTGCCTAGCTTCGGACAAGGTCCGGCGGAGTTGCCTCGGCGGCCATGAGGGCGCCGACCTCATCGAGACTCATGACAAGCTGCCGTTCCTCGCTGCCGAGACGGCGGACAGCGACGGTGCCCTCCTCAGCCTCGCGCTTGCCGACCACCAGCAGCAGCGGGACCTTGGCGAGGCTGTGCTCCCTCACCTTGTAGTTGATCTTCTCGTTGCGAATATCGGTGTCGACCCGCAGCCCCATCGCGCGCAGCCGGTCAGCGACATCCTGCGCGTAGCCATCGGCGTCGCTGACAATCGTGGCGACCACCGCCTGCACGGGCGCGAGCCAGAGCGGGAACTTGCCGGCGTGATGCTCAATCAAGATCCCGATGAAACGTTCGAACGTGCCGAGAATGGCACGGTGGAGCATGACCGGCCGGTGCTTCTCCCCGTCCTCGCCGATGTAACTCGCGTCGAGCCGCTCGGGCAGCACTCGGTCCGACTGGATCGTTCCGACCTGCCAGGTGCGACCGATCGCGTCGGTCAGGTGGAACTCCAGCTTGGGCGCATAGAAGGCGCCTTCACCCGGGAGCTCTTCCCAGCCGAATGCCTCGGTCGCGCGGCCGCTGGCGATAACCGCCTGTCGCAGCTCGTCCTCGGCCTTGTCCCACATCTCGTCGGTGCCGAATCGCTTGTCGGGACGCAGTGCGAGCTTCACCGCATAGTTCTCGAAGCCGAGGTCCTTGTAGACCGTGTCGAGCAGATCACAGAAGCGGCGCACCTCGTCGATGAGCTGGTCCTCGCGGACGAAGATATGTGCATCGTCCTGCGTGAACTGGCGGACGCGCATAATGCCATGCAGCGCCCCGTGCGGCTCGTTGCGGTGGCAGCAGCCGAACTCGGCCATGCGGATCGGCAGTTCGCGGTAGCTGGTGATCCCCTGCTTGAAGATGAGCACATGCGCGGGGCAGTTCATCGGCTTCAGCGCCATCAGGTCGGCCGCGCCGCTGAAGATCGGGCCTTCGTCCTCGGTCGAGGGAATCTCGTCCGGAACGACGAACATGTTCTCGCGATACTTGCCCCAATGTCCCGAGCGCTCCCATTGGCGCGCGTCCATCAACTGTGGCGTCTTGACCTCTTCGTAGCCGGCAGCATCGAGCCGGCGGCGCATGTAGGCTTCAAGTTGCCGCCAAAGCAGGAACCCCTTAGGATGCCAGAAGACGCTGCCGTGCGCCTCCTCCTGGAGGTGGAACAGGTCCATCTCGCGACCGATCTTGCGGTGGTCGCGCTTGGCCGCTTCCTCCAGCCGGACGAGGTAGGCGTCGAGCTGCTTCTTGTTGAGCCAGGCTGTCCCATAGATGCGGCTGAGCATCGGGTTGGCCGGGTCGCCGCGCCAGTAGGCGCCCGATACGCGGGTCAGCTTGAACGCCTGCGGGTCGAGCTTGCCGGTCGAGGCGAGGTGCGGGCCGCGGCACAGGTCCATCCAGGCGCCATCGCCGCGACCTGAGCGGTACATGGTGATAGGCTCGCCCTCGGGCAGCTCCATGACCCACTCGGCCTTGAACCGCTCGCCGCTGCGCTGGAAGAAGTCGCGGACGTCCTCGCGCTGCCAGACCTCGCGGACGAGCGGTTCGTCGCGAGCAATGACGCGACGCATTTCCTCCTCGATCCCGGGCAGATCCTCCTCGGTGAACGGGCCACGCCCGGGAGCCGGGGCGAAATCGTAATAGAAGCCGTCGTCCGTCGCCGGCCCGAAGGTGATCTGCGTGCCGGGAAAGAGGTTCTGCACGGCCTCGGCGAGTATGTGCGCATAGTCGTGGCGGAACAGCTCGAGCGCGTCCTTCTCGTCACGGCCGGTGACCAGCGCGAGGCTCGAATCGCCCTCAAACGGGCGGGTGATGTCGCGCAGCTCGCCGTCGACCCGGGCGGCGATCGCCGCCTTGGCCAATCCGGGCCCGATCGCCGCCGCCACGTCCGCGGGGGTCGATCCTTCCGGCATCTCCCGCACGGAGCCGTCGGGAAGCGCGATCTTGAACATCTTCGTCATGATGATCGCCATGTAGCGACGCGCGGCCTTCGCCTCAACCGACAGCGAAGAAGGGATCGGGTCAAGGTTGCTCGACAATATACAAAATAACTAAGTAAAGGCCGCTTATCATAAAGGCAAAGGAGCTTGTCAGATTGTCGCCGCCAAGGAGAGTGATCATACCCCGGCGCAGCGTACGCACATCCGGCGAACGCTGTGGCTCCTTCTCGCCTACGGGCTGGTCCTGCCGCCGCTGATCTGGATCCGGGCTCATCGACACGTCAGCGATCTCGCGACTTTCGTCATGGCACTCGTCGCTGCGATGCCGGTGCTCGGCCTCTTCGCGAGCTGGGGACGCTATCTCTCCGACGAGCGTGACGAATATCAGCAGGGACTGACCTTTCGCCGAATCGCAATTGCGACCAATGCGACCATGGGCGCCGCCGTGCTGTGGGGATTCCTGCAGCCATCCGGCCTGATGCCGCTGGTCGAGGCATACTGGGTGCCGATCCTCTGGGTGGCAATGCAGGGCCTGTTCGGCTGCATAGAGCTGTTCGCCGCCCGCCGCCGCAACGAGCGGGCATGAAGAACCGTCTCCGGGTTCTCCGCGCCGAGCGCGAGTGGAGCCAGCAGGATCTCGCCGTGCAGCTGGAGGTCAGCCGTCAGTCGGTGAACGCAATCGAGACCGGCCGGTACGACCCGTCGCTGCCGCTCGCCTTCCGCATAGCCCGGCTGTTCGACCTGCCGATCGAGGCGATCTTCGAGCCGCCGTCCTCCTAGGCCGGCTCGTGCTGGCCGGCCCGCGCGGTGATGGCCTCGGCCTTCGCGAACAGCTCGGGATCGACCCGCGCGTCCGCAGCGGCGGCATTGTCAACGACCTGCCTAGGGCGCGAGGCGCCGACGATCGCACTGGCGACGTTCGGTTCGCGCAGCACCCAGGCCAGCGCAAACTGGGCCAAGCTGAGCCCCGCCTCGGCCGCGAGCGGCTTGAGCTGCTGTACCGCTTCGAGCGTCGGCCGCTCCATCAGCCAGTCCATCCAGCCGCTCATCTCGTTGCTTGCCGCGCGGCTGTCGCGCGGCGGCGGCTGGTCAGGATCATATTTACCGGTCAGCACGCCCTGGGCGAGCGGCGACCAGACAATCTGCGAGACGCCATTGGCGGCGCAGAGCGGGATGATCTGCTCCTCGGGCTTGCGCCACAGGAGGCTGTACTGCGGTTGGCTTGAGACGAAGCGGGCGACCCCGGTCATGGCGAGCGCAGCCTCGATCTTGTCGGCGGGCCATTCGGAGAAGCCGAGATAACGGACTTTCCCGCTCTCGACCGCGCGCGTCAGCGCCTCCATCGTTTCCTCCAGCGGAGTCGCCTCGTCGAAGCGATGACACTGGTAGAGGTCGATAACGTCGGTCTGTAGCCGCTCCAACGAGGCATCGAGCTGCTTCTCGATCTGCTGGCGCGACAGACCGCGGTCGCTGTCGCTCATCGGAAAGTAGAGCTTGGTCGCCAGCACATAGGAGTCGCGTGAGCGGCCTTTCAGCGCTTCGCCGAGGAAGCGTTCGGCGGCGCCGCGGCCATAGACGTTCGCGGTATCGATAAAGTTGATCTGGTGGTCGAAGGCTGCATCGACACAGGCCCGCGCCTGCTCCGCCTCGACGCCGCCGCCGTAGGTCAGCCAGCTGCCCAGGCTGATGACTGAGACGCGCAGCTCGCTGTTTCCGAAATGCCGACACTGCATGGTCCTCTCCCGTCGCTGGTCGGCCACTCAACGGGAGCCCGGGAGCGCCGTTCCCGCTCCGATCGAGGAAGCGGCGAGCCGAGCGATCGGGAAGGCCTAGAAGTGGTGCGTGCAGAGCGCCAGGAGGAGGATCAGAGGGATCGGAATCCCGATCAGCCACAAGAAAATCGAACGCATGACCAGTCTCTCCCACTGTTCCTTCAGGGCAAGAAGCGAGCCTGACACGCGAACGTTCCCGGGGCAGCTCGTCGCTCGTAAGCAACGCTTGATCTTGTTGCCTCAGGTTAACGAAACGTCCAGCAAATTCAGCGGGTTGAGTCGAATTGGGCGTTGCTGGCGCGTTTACTGCCAGCAGCGCGGATGGAGAAGCATCATGTTCAAACCGATGATTTTGGCGGCTGCTGCGCTTGGCGCGATGACCCTTGCCGCTGCCCCTGCGAACGCCCGCGGTTATGTGTCGATCGGCATCGGCACGTCGTTCGGCGGCTATGGTGGTTATGGCTACGGCTATCCTGGCTACGGCTATTCCTACCCGAGCTACGGCTACGCCTACCCGAGCTACAGCTATGGCTATGGCTACCCGGGCTATGGATACAGCTACCCGGGGTATAGCTACGGCTATTCCTATCCGAGCTACAACATCACTTACGGCTACTACGGCCACCCCCGCTATCGCGGCTACCGCTACCGTGACTTTGACCGGCGCTACCGCGACCGGCGCTGGCGCTACGGCTACTGAGCCGGCTACTCACGGCAGCAAGGCGCCGCTCTCCCTCGGGAGGGCGGCGTTTTTCATAGGGGCGGTCTCGCGAGTCCGCCACAGGACCGGAAGGACGAACAGCGCAACCAGGGCGATCATCGCTCCGGGAACGGCTGGCCACCCCGTCGCTGTCGTCAGCCACTGCGCCGCCCAAGGGGTAAGGCCGCCGAAGATGGCGGTCGCCCCGGTCGCCCCGAGTGCCAGCCCGGTCAGCCGACCTTCGCCCCCGACCTGCTCGGCGGTCGCCACCGCGCCCACCGCACTGACGCCGCCCGCGACCGCGGCAAGCAGCACGGCGCCCCCCAGCGCTTCGCCTGTCGACCCTTGGGCCATCAAGGTGAAGAGCGTCACCGGGAGGACTGCCGAAAGCAACGCCAACAGGAGCAGCGCGGGACGACGGCCGTGCCGGTCGGACAGCCAGCCGACCAGCGGCGTGACTGCGATAACCGCGACCGCAGCGATGGTCGACAAGGACAGCGACTGCTCCTCGCTCATCGCCCCTACGGTGGTCAGGAAGGCGGGAACATAGGTGATACCGACATAGTAGGTGATCGAGCCCAGCGCGGATATGGCGAAAGCGCGGGCGATGCCGGCACGATGATGCGTGAGGGCGTGGCGAAGCGGATTGTCGGGGACAGTTCCTTCGGCCTGCTGGCGTCGGAACTCGGGGCTCTCATGCATCGCCGAGCGGGCGACCCACACACTCGCGGCGAGGCCCGCGCCGACCAGGAAGGGAATGCGCCAGCCCCACGCGTCGAGCGCAGCGGCGTCGAGCAGCGCGACGGTGACAGCCGAGACGCCGACCGCGAGCAGCCCACCCACCTCGCTCGCCGCCGCCGCCAGCGACGTGATCAGCCCGCGCCGCTCGGGGCGCGAACCTTCGAGGAGATAGGCGACCACGCCGGTATACTCGCCGCCCACGGCGAAACCCATCACGCAGCGTAGGGCCAGCATCAGCCAGCCCGCCAGAGGGCCGATTGCCGAGCGGGTCGGGAGCAGCGCGATGGCGAGCATGGCAGCGGTCATCAGCGCTACCGACAGGAGCATGGCATGGCGGCGGCCCTGCCGGTCGCCGACATGGCCGAAGTAGAGCGCGCCGAGGGGACGCATGAGGTAGGCGATGGCGAAACCGGCCAGGGCCGTCGCCAGCGATGCCGCGCCGCCCCCGAAGAAGACGCGGCTGATCACCGTCGCGAAGTAGAGGTACAGGGTGAAGTCGTACCACTCGACGATGGTCGAGAAGGCCGCGATCAGGGTGGAGGCGCGGGAAACGGGCTGGTGCGGCGGGGCATCGCTCATTGCTGGACGATGGCCGGTCCCCGCCGCCCTGTCACGCTCAGACCTTGTCGGCGTAGGCCTTGACAAGATCGGTCAGATAATCGCGGCCAACCATCAGCGAGCGGACCTCGATCCGCTCGTTGAGACCGTGCACGCCGTTGCCGTCCGGATCTCCCCACGGGCCCGGCACGCCGTAGACGGGAATGCCGATCGCCTCGAGGAAGATGCCGTCGGTGGCGCCCGTCGACATCGACGGGATTACCGGGACGCCCGGAAAATATTTTGCCGCGAGCGTCGTGGCCGGTCCCATCACCTTGGCGTCAAGGGGCGGCGACTTGGCGGTCGGGCGCACCGGGGGGACCGCGGTCAGCGTGGCCTTCGGGTCGGCCATGACCTCGGCGAGCTTGGCCTGGATCTCCTCGATTCGGTGTCCGGGGAAGATCCGGCAGTTGATGTTGGCGGCGGCGCGCTGCGGAAGCGCGTTGTTGGCGTGCCCGCCCTCGAGCAGCGTTGCCACGCAGGTCGTCCGCAGCATGGAATGATATGCCTTGTCGGTGTTGACGATCGCCTCGGCCGCCTTGTCCTGCGGATTGGCGGCAAGCGCGACCATCGCCTTGCCGATCGCGTCAGCGCGCGTGGCGCCGGTCCTGGCGAAGAAGGTCCGGGTGGTGTCGCTCATCTCAAGCGGAAAATCGTAGGCCGCAAGGCGGCCGAGGTCGGCGGCAAGCTCGTAGATGGCATTGTCCGGTACCGGCTGCGAGCTGTGTCCGCCCGGATTGCGGGTCTCGACCCGGAAGTTCTGCACGGCCTTCTCGCCAACCTGCATCTGCTGGACCAGCAGCTTGCCATGCCCGTCAGTATCGCCCCCGCCACCTTCGTTGAGGGCGAACTCGGCAGCAACCAGGTCGGGCCGGTTCTGCGCCAGCCACTGCGCGCCATTGAAGGCGTAGGTGGTCTCCTCACCACAGGTCAGCGCCATCTTGATCGTTCGCTTCGGCCGGTAGCCGCTCTCCTTGAAGCGGACCATGTCGTCGGCCCAGATTGCGGCCATCGCCTTGTCGTCCGACGTTCCGCGCGCATAGAGATAGCCATTCTCCTCGACCAACTTGAACGGGTCGCGGGTCCAATCGGCGCGCTTGGCCTCGACCACGTCGATGTGCGCGAGCAGCAGAATCGGCTTGGCGCTGGCCGAGCTGCCGGGCAGCACGGCGACGATCCCACCTTCCTTGGGATGGTCGGGCACCGAGAACAGGGTGATCCGGCTGTCCGCATAGCCGGCCGCCTTGAGCCGAGCGGCAATCTGCTGCGCAGCCTGCGTGCAGCTGCCCGATGAAAGCGTAGTGTTGGTCTCGACCAGCTCGCGGTAAAGCTCGCGAAAGCGGGCCTGGTCGGGACGCGCTGTCTGCGCGGCCGCAGGTACGGCATGGAGGATGGCGGCGGCCGCAGCCAACCCCAGCAACGTTCGGCGCATGGTCACTCCCCTGTTCTTCCGGTCAGGCGAACAGGGGAGCGCAAATCCGCGGCAATTGCAAAGATGATGTTCTTGTAAGCTGAAGGCTAGAGCGACGCCCCTAGCGTCAGCGACAGGATGTTGTCGCTGGTGTCCGTGCGGCCATGCACGAAGGTATACTGATTCATGTAGCCCGCCTCGAGGCTGAACTGCTTGCTGAGTGGGGTCGAGATGCCGACTAGGTTGCGCATCCGGTAATCGCGGCGGTTCTGGAACGGCGTGGTGTTGAGGTTGAGGAAGCTCTCGTGCGTCAGGATGAGCGCGGTCTTCGACTTGGCTCCGAGCGGAAGGGCGTATTTCAGATAGGGGCGGACGCGCCAGCCGGTGCCGTCCGCGTTCTCGCGCCACCGCTGCTCGGTGCGGAGCCGTCCGCTGAGCTTGCCGTTCCCGATCATCGCCAGCTTGTCGGCGGTCAGCTGCTCGCGCAACCGGTGCTCGCGGGTGGTGAGGTCGCCGTGGCTGTACTGGGGGTTGAAGGTGTAGCCGCCCCACAAGGTCAGGTTGGAGTTGAGCTTATAGCCGAGCAGCGTGTTGTTCTCGATCTCGTAGAGACCGTCGCGATTGTCGCTGAAGCGGAGCACCAGCTCGTTTTGCAGCCGCCACTTGTCGGCGAGCTTCACGGTGAGGTTGGCGGTCGTCCAGACCTGGGAGTCCGACGTCGCCGCCGAGGCGGCCGACGGCAGGGCGAGAGCGACCATGACGGCCGCGGCGAGCAGCTGCTTTTTCATGGGACCAGTCTCATTAGGGTCAGAATAGTGAAAATCCATTGTTATTTGTATGACGCAAAAGCGTCATCGAACTGTCTCGAAGCGAAATAGTTGGTCGCCGTTCTCTGGCCGGGTTGGTGCGGATGAGGCAGGGGCTACTTGATGAACGCTCCCCACCAGCCGCCGATCACGGCCCTCGGTCCGCTCGCGGTCCGCCACCGCTTGCCGGCAACAACCGAGGCGCCGACCCTTGTCTTCCTGCCGGGCTATGCGTCCGACATGGAAGGCGGAAAGGCGGTTGCGATCGACGGCTGGTGCGGCGAGCAGGGGATTGGCTGCCTGCGCTTCGATTATCGCGGGACGGGCTCTTCTGCCGGGCAGTTCGAGGACGGCACGCTCGAGGGCTGGCTGCAGGACGCGGCAGATGTGTCAGCGCTGGCGGAAGGCGGCCCGCTGATCCTCGCCGGATCGTCGATGGGCGGGTGGATCGCCCTTCACCTGGCACTGCGACTTGGCGACCAATTCCGCGGCCTGCTCGGCATTGCGGCCGCACCGGATTTCACCGACTGGGGCTACACTGCGGACGAAAAGGCTGCGCTCGCGGAAATCGGCCGACTCGAGCGGCCAAATCCCTACGGTCCCGAGCCGGGACGAACCTTCCTCCCCTTCTGGCAGTCGGGCGAGCGCCTGAAGCTGCTCGACGGCGAGATCGCGATCGATCGGCCGGTGCGGCTTGTGCACGGTGATCGGGACAAGGAGGTGCCCTTCTCTGTCGCGGTACAGCTGAAGGACCAGCTTCGTTCAGCCGATGTCCAGCTCCATCTCGTCAAGGGCGGCGGACATCGCCTGTCGGAATCGCGCGAGATCCGCGCCATCCTCCGCGCTCTGGCTGATCTTGTGGAGCTCGCCCGATGATCCTTCTCCTGCTCGCCGCTGTTGCCGCGCCCGCGCTCGCCAGCCGCTGCCCCGCAGGCGCTAGCGCCGATGCGGCGGTATGCCGTGCGCTCGAGGCCAACGCTGCCGGCCGGCCGGCCGACGCTGCCTTCCAGTTCGAGGCAGCTGCCGCGGCGGGCAAGCCCGGCGATCCCGCAACGGCCCGCGCGCTGGCCGCCGCCGGCAATCTGTGGATCGCCGCGGGCCAGCCGGGCAAGGCCGCCCTCGACCTCGACCGGGCGCTCGCCGGGACCGGGCTGCAGGCCGAACAGCGCGGCGAGGCCCTGCTCGACCGAGCTCGCGCAGCCGAGGCGCAGAACGACCTCAAGACGGCCCGTGCCAAGGTCAGCGAGGCGACGGCGACGATCAGCGGCGACGCCTTCCTGTGGTACTTCAGCACGGCGCTGGCGATCCGCGAGGGCGACGTGCCGGCCGCCAAGCTGGCCATCGGCCGCGCGCTGACGCTCGCACCAAACGATCCCACCGTGTTGTTCGAAGCGGGGCACGTTTCCAGCATGGCCGGCGAGGAAGCGACAGCGCGCAACTTCTGGACCCGTGCCGCGGCCGGCGACCCGACCGGAGCCACGGGCAAGGCCGCGCGCGAGGCACTTGCGATGAGCGAAGTCCCGCTCAGCGTCCGTCGTCCCGTGACGGCGCCGGCACCCCAACGGGCACCGGCGCGGCCAGCGGCTCAGCCGAGATCGTAGTCGATGGTGGTGACGACCCGCACCTTCTGAAAGGGCGAACTCCCCCCTGACGAGCCGCAGTTGTCGCAATCCTCGCCGTCGCGCGCACCGACCGAAAAATAGCCCTGACTCGCGGTCTTGATCTTGCCGACAGCGGCGCCGCTATCGTGCGCGAACTGCTCGGCACTCTTGCGCGCGTTTTGGTTCGCCTCGGCGATCATTTCCGGCTTCAGGCCGTTGAGCCCGGTGAATGTGTAACTGATGTTGCTTCCGGACAGCTCGACGTTGGCGCGAAGAAGGTCCGCCTGGCGGGTGTAAGCATCGCGGGCGCGCAAGACGTCGCGCGTTCTCAGCTGAATCGAGCGGCTGACCACCAGCTTCTGCGGCCCGACCGGATGACCGTCATTGTCCTTCGGCTGCTCGCGGCTGAATGACACGTCGGTATCGGCCACCTCGTCGGGCTGGAAGCCCGCGCGCTGGAAGAACAGGCGCACTGCGCGCGCCTGCTCGTCGACCGACTGCTGGACCGAGCTCAGATCGCTGCCCTCGTGCGAGAAGCCGACCGACCAGGTGGCGAGATTGGCGGTCACGTTGCGTTCTGACACGCCGCGGACCGTCACCGTCCGGTGCTCGGTCATCTTGGATCGGCGCAGCCCGTCGCCAAGCGCATAGCCGCTGGTGGTGAGACCAAGAGCAAAAATCGCAACTGCGCCGAGTAGGACGGCGCGGCCCTGAGCAAGCTGGATCATCGCATTTCATCCTGCGTTCGTCGTATGATTGCTCGCCCCCGTGCGGTATTGCCGGTTGGCGTGAGCGACGAACGGTGCATTTATAACGATGAACGGAGTGTCGACGAAGTGAAATTTCTACACAGCATGCTTCGGGTTGCTGATCCGGAGCGCACTGTTGCGTTTTTTCAACGCCTCGGTCTCGAGGAGCGTCGGAGGATCGACAATGAGGCGGGGCGTTTCACCCTGATCTTCCTCGGCGTTCCGGGGGATCAGGGTGGCGAGGTCGAACTCACCCACAACTGGGATCCGGAGGAATATCGCGGCGGCCGCAACTTCGGGCACCTCGCCTATGAGGTAGACGACATCTACGAGAGCTGCCGGCGGTTGATGGAAGCCGGCGTGACGATCAATCGACCGCCTCGGGATGGCCGCATGGCATTCGTCCGATCCCCCGACAACATTTCCGTCGAACTGCTCCAGAAGGGAGGCGCCATGATTCCGGCCGAGCCCTGGTCGTCGATGCCCAACACCGGCGAATGGTGATGCGTGCGGCCGAGGTCGTCGCCTTGCCGGCGTTCAGCGACAATTATATCTGGCTGCTGCGCGACCCCGAGACGGGTGAAGCGGCGGTGATCGATCCCGGCGACGGGGCGGTGGCGCTCGCGGGCCTCAAAGCGCGGGGATGGCAGGCCAAGCAGATTTTCAACACTCACTGGCATCCCGATCATGTCGGCGGCAACGCCGAGGTGAAGGCGGCGACCGGCTGCACGATTACCGCTCCGGCGGCGGAGGCAGCGCGGATCCCGGCGGTCGATCGCACCGTTGCCGAGGGAGATCGAGTGCAGGTGGGCGCGCTTGATGGCGAGGTGTGGGAGGTGCCCGGACATACGCTCGGGCACATTGCCTACGTCTTTCGCGAGGCAGGAATCGCCTTTGTCGGAGACACGTTGTTCGCGATGGGCTGCGGGCGCCTGTTCGAGGGGACACCCGAGCAGATGTATGCCTCGCTTCAGCGGCTCGCGGCACTCCCGGGCGAGACGCGTGTCTATGCCGCGCACGAATATACGCTTTCGAATGCGCGCTTTGCGACTCATGTGATGCCCGAAATGACGGCGATCACCGACCGGCTCACGCGGGTCGAGGCGGATCGCGCCGCCGGCAAGATTACCTTGCCGACCACCATCGCAGAGGAACGCGACAGCAACCCCTTCGTTCGCGCTGGCAATGCCGCGGAGTTCGGGAGGCTTCGAGCAGCGAAGGACAGCTATCGTTCATGAACAGCCGTTCATGATCGGGTTCATCAGACTCGGAGAGACGCCATGCGTGCCGCCGCTATTCCCCTCCTGCTCCTGACCGGCCTCGCCGCCTGCAGCGCCTACCCCGCCGACCCGCCGACCCGCAGCGCCCGCGCTCAGGCCCAGATCGCCCGCGAACTCGCCGGCCGCGTTCCCGGCAAGCCGGTGAGCTGTCTGTCGAACTGGCGTTCCAACGACATGGTGACGGTCGACGATCGCACGCTGCTGTTTCGCAACGGCCGGACCACCTACGTCAACCACTTGCGCGGGAGCTGCACCAACCTCGGTTTCGGCGGCTATGCCCTGTTGACGAAGCAGTTCGGCGGGCTCGGCCTGTGCGACGGCGATGTCGCTCGGGTGATCGACACGGCGAGCGGCTTCACGGTGGGCAGCTGCGCCATTGGCGAGTTCGTGCCCTACACCCGGGTCGCCAACCGCTAGGACTTCGCTCCGCCGCCGCCGTAAAGCGCGTCGAGCCGCTCGCCATAGGTGGCCCGGATCATGTGACGCCGGATCTTGAGGCTGGGCGTCAGCATCTCGTTGTCGGTGGTGAACGGCGCGTCGGCGATAATGAAGCGGCGTACCTTCTCGATCACGCTGAGTTCGGCATTGACCCGGTCGACCGCCTTGGCGAGCCGCTGCTGAAGATCCGGCGCATCGGCATATTCGGCTTCGGGGACAAGCAAGGCGACCAGGTGCGGACGGCGGTCGCCGTACACCATCGCCTGGGCGATCTCCGGCTGCAGCGTCAGCATGCCCTCGACCCGCTGCGGCGAGACATTGTCGCCCTTGTCGTTGACGATCAGGTCCTTTTTGCGGTCCGTGATCTTGATCCGGCCATGGTCGTCGAAATGGCCGACGTCGCCGGTGGCGAGCCAGCCGTCCTGAAGCACCCGGGCAGTTTCCTCCGGGTTGTTCCAGTAGCCGTGCATCACGTTCTCGCCACGAACCATGATCTCGCCGTCGCCAGCGATCCTGACCTCGGTATTGAGCAGCGGTGGCCCGACCGTATCGAGGCGGATGCCGACGCTCGGCCGGTTGCAGCTGATCACCGGTCCCGCCTCGGTCTGGCCATAGCCCTGAAGGAAGGTTAGGCCCAATGACGAGAAGAAAATCCCCACCTCGGGGTTGAGCGGCGCACCGCCGGACACCATCGCCTTGATCCGGCCGCCGAATTTCGCCTGAACCCGCTTCCGCACAGTCTGCGAGAGGATGAGATCCATCGGAAGGTCCCACACGGGGACATGGCCGTCGTAGCGCTTCTGCCCGATCGCCAACGCGCGTTTCAGCATGTGCTGGGTCAGCGCGCCGCCCTTTTCCATCTGCTTGAGGATGCGCTGCCGCAGCATCTCGAAGAGTCGGGGTACGACGACCATGATGGTCGGGCGGACCTCCTCGATGTTCGCGGCGAGCTTTTCGAGGCTCTCGGCATAGTAGATCTGCGCGCCGAGGCTGACCGGGAAATGCTGTCCGCCGCTATGCTCATAGGCGTGGCTGGCGGGAAGGAAGGAGAGGAACACCTCCTCGTCCCAGCCGAAGTCGTTAGCGATCACATCGACGCAGGCCGCGCAATTGTGGAGGATCATGCCATGGTGCTGGCGCACCCCGCGCGGCGCACCGCCGGTACCGCTGGTGTAGATGAGGCAGGCAAGATCTTCGCGACGGAAAGCCGCGGCTTGGGTGCGTATGGTCTGAACGTCGCCGTCCCGGGTCAGCTCGTGCCAGCGGTGGAACTCGGCTTCGCTCTGCGCCCGGCGGATCTCGTCGATGCTGATGACATGGTGGCAGTCGGGCGCAAGGATCACAGCCGGGACGAGCTGCTGCGCGAGCTTCTGGCTGGAGACAATCACTGCCTTCGCGCCCGAGTTGGCCAGTATATGGCTATGATCGCGGACCGTGTTGGTGATGTAGGTCGGGACGGTGACGCAGCCTGCGGCCATGATGCCGAGGTCGGCGATCAGCCACTCCGGGCGGTTTTCGCTGACCAGCATGACTCGGTCGCCGGGCTGAAGCCCGATCCGCCGGAGCCCGGCGGCCAACGCGGCGACTTGGCGCGCCGCATCGGCGTAGCTGACGTGCTGCCACGCCCCGTCCCGCTTGGCCGAGAGAAAGGGCTTGTCGCCCTTCTCTGCCGCACGAGTGAAGAACATTGAAACGAGACTGTTGAACGGCTCCAGCGCCTGGCGTCTTGCCATCGCCTCTCCCCCTCTCATTCGCTGATCGCGACCCCTTCGCTGCGCGGATCGGCGGCCCCCACCAGCCGACCGTTGACCCACTCGATCGCATTGGCCTTGAAGCTCGGATCGCGAACCTGGACCTTGTGCCCGAGCGCCTCCAGTTGCGGCACCATGGCTTCCATGCTGCTCCCACGCTCGACAAACACGGTGTCGCCGGGACTGAATAGCACCGGCAGGGCGATCGCCTGTTGGGCCGACAGACGCCAGTCAATCACCCCGATAATCGCTTTCAGAACCTGCGCCGGGATGGTCGCCCCACCCGCCGCGCCGACCGCAAGGCGAGGACGCCCGTCCGCCGCATAGACGATCGTCGGCGCCATGGAGCTGCGTGGCCGCTTGCCGCCCTCGACCCGGTTGGCGACTGGCGTGCCGTTCATTTGGGGCACCAGGCTGAAGTCGGTCAGCTCGTTGTTGAGATAGTAGCCGTTGACCATCAGGCCCGAGCCGAACGGGCTTTCAATCGTCGAGGTGATGGTAGCGATGTTGCCGGCGCGGTCGACTGCAACGAAGTGCGAGGTGCCATGTTCGACCGGCTGGAGCGGGCGGTCCGCGGCAACTGGCGCTCCGTGCGGGTTGCCAGCGGCGACGCTGGTCATGGTCCGGTCCGGAGCAATCAGTTGCGCGCGCTGCGACAGGTAGCCCGCGTCGATCAGCCCGGCGACCGGCACATGGACATAGTCGCTATCGGCTAGATATTTGTCGCGATCGGCGTAGGCGAGACGCATCGACTCGGCGATCAGATGCCAGCTGGTGACGTTGTCCGGGCCGAGCCGCGACAGATCGAACCGCTCCAACATCTTCAGAGTCGCGAAAACGGTCGTCGCTCCGCTGGATGGCGGGCCCATCCCGCATATCCGGTAAGTGCGGTAAGTGCCGCAGACAGGTATGCGCTCCTTTGCATCGTAGGTGGCGAGGTCGCCTGCAGCCATCGGCGCCGGGTTGCGCGGCGCGGTGGTGACCGCGGCGACGATCCGCCCCGCATTGTCGCCATGGTAGAAGGCCTCGGGTCCGCGCGCGGCAACCGATTTGAGGAAGGCGGCGAGCGCGGGATTGCGGATCAGCGTTCCGACCGGTTTCGGGCTGCCGTCGGGCTGGTAGTAGAGCGCGCGGGCCTCGGCGCTCAGCGCGCCCGTCTCGCGGTAGGTGCCGAGCGATTGGAACAGCCGGGGCGTAATGTGGAAACCATCGCGGGCGAGCCTGATCGCGGGCTGGAATAGCGCGGCCCAAGCGAGCCGGCCGTGGTCGCGGTGAACCAGCGCCATCTGCCGCATGTTGCCGGGCACGCCGACGCTGCGGCCACCGGGGATTGCTTGGGGGACGGTGAGCGGCTGTTCGTTGACGAAGAACCAGTCGCCACTCGCGGCATGCGGCGCCGCCTCGCGGCTATCGTAGCTCTGGACATGGCCGCGCCCGTCGTCAGTGACCATGAAGCTGCCGCCACCGATTCCGCTCGACTGCGGCTCGACCACCGTTAGCGCCACCATCGTCGCCAATGCTGCGTCGGCGGCAGTGCCGCCCTGGCGCAGCATCTCGACTCCGGCTGCGGCAGCCCGCGGGTCGGCGGCGCTGATCATCCCGCTCTCGAGACCGACCGGGCTGGCGGCTGGGGGCGGAAGGACGGTGGTGGTCGCGCAGCCGGTCAGCGACAGGACGGCGAACGCTAGGAAAAGGCGGGAACGCATAGGCGAGGGGCTACTCGCTTGCCACCGCCTCGGCAATGTTCGCCAGCCCGGCCTGGTCGAGCCTGCGCTCGAGGTCGGCAAGAATCCGGCGGGCGAGGCCGGGTCCTTCATACACCAGCGCGCTATAAAGCTGAACGAGGTCGGCACCGGCGCGGATCCGCTCCCAAGCGTCGTCCGCCGAGGCGATCCCGCCGACTCCTATCAGCGGCAGCTGTCCTCCGGTCTCCGCCCGGAATCGCCGAAGCGCGTCGAGTGCAAGGCTGCGCAGCGGAGCGCCCGACAAGCCGCCGCTCTCTAACGCGTGGCGGGAGCGGAGCGGAGGGCGGCTGACTGTCGTGTTGCTGACGATTAGCCCGTCGATCCCTTGATCGAGCGCGGCGCGGACGATCTGGCGCGGCTCCTGTTCGCCAAGGTCGGGCGCGACCTTCAGGAAGATGGGTGGGCCATCTGCCGCTCGCGCTCCGCGAACGGCGGCCAGCAAGTCGCGCACCGCGCCTTCGTCCTGCAACTGGCGAAGACCGGGCGTGTTGGGCGAACTGATGTTGACGGTGAGATAGTCGGCAACGGAGCTCATCTCGCGCACTCCGGCCGAATAGTCGGCGATCCGGTCGATGCTGTCCTTGTTGGCACCGATGTTGACGCCGACGATCCTGCTTCCGCGCCGACGCGCCTTCAACCTCTGCAGCGCATCTATTTGGCCGCGGTTGTTGAAGCCGAAGCGGTTGATCACCGCCCGATCCTCGACCAGCCGGAACAGGCGCGGCTTGCCATTACCCGCCTGCGGCTTCGGCGTGAGCGTACCGACCTCCACGAACCCGAAACCGAGGTTCAGCATCGGCCCGAACACCTCCGCGTCCTTGTCGAAGCCGGCGGCAAGACCGATCGGGTTCAGAAAGTCGAGACCTGCGACCCGGGTACCCAGTCGCGGCGTAGAGGCGGGTTCAGGCGTCAACCCCGTTCCGCTGCGAAGCTTGAGTGCCGCGATGGTTGCCCGGTGCGCCTGTTCGGCGTCGAGCCGGAAAACAAAGGGGCGAAGAAGAGGGTAAAGGGCCATGCGCATCCCTCTACCGCCATGCTGAACTTGTTTCAGCACCCATCCGCAAGCCGATGTTCACGTGACGGAACAGCTCCTGAAGCAAGTTCAGCATCACCACTTCCCTTGTGTTTGCCGCGCCAAGTCCCTAATTCCTACCAGAGCCATCCGAATAGCCATGCGCCTGACCCATCTCGCCGATTATGCGGTCGTGATCCTGACCGCCGCCGCCCGCCGTCCTGCGGGCGAGCGTCTCAGTGCGACCGAGCTCGCCGGCGAGACCGGCGTTCCGCTGCCTACCGCGCAGAAGGTGATGGGCAGACTTGCCGCGGCGGGCCTCCTGTCAAGCGTTCGCGGCGCGGCCGGTGGCTTCGCCCTTTCCCGTCCCGGCGCCGAGATCAGCCTTGCTGATATTGTCGAAGCCGTCGAAGGCCCGATCGCCATGACACAGTGCTGCGGCTCAGATGAGGCCAGCGACTGCGCGCTTGACACGCACTGCCGGGTCAAGCCGCACATGACCATCGTCAGCAGCGCCGTTCGCGGCGCACTCGGCGCGGTCTCCCTCCAGTCCCTCGCGAGCGAAGCCTAAGTGACCGACGACGCCAGCATCCGTAATCGTGAAGTCCATGAAGCCGCCGAGAAGCTGGCCACCTACGAGTGGGGCTTCACCAGCGACATCGAGTCCGAGCGTGCCCCGAAGGGTCTCAGCGAGGAGACGGTCCGCTACATCTCGGCCAAGAAGGGCGAGCCCGAGTGGCTGCTCGAGTGGCGGCTTAAGGCCTATCGCGCTTGGCTGGAGATGGAGGAGGTCGACTGGGCCAAGCTCGACATCCCAGCGATCGACTATCAGGACGCCTATTACTACGCTGAGCCCAAGAAGAAGCCGACCTTGGCTTCCCTCGACGAATTAGACCCTGAAATTCGCCGCACCTACGAGAAGCTCGGCATTCCGATTGAGGAGCAGAAGGTGCTCGCCGGGGTCGAGGGTGCGCGCAAGGTTGCGGTCGACGCGGTGTTCGACAGCGTCTCGGTCGCGACCACATTTCGCGACGAACTCGACAGGGCGGGAGTGATCTTCCGCTCGATCAGCGAGGCGGTGAAGGAATTCCCCGACCTCGTCCGACGCTATCTCGGGAGCGTCGTGCCGCAGCGTGACAACTACTTCGCCTGCCTCAACAGCGCGGTCTTTTCCGACGGCACCTTCGTCTACATTCCCGAGGGCGTCCGCTGCCCGATGGAGCTGTCGACCTACTTCCGCATCAACGCCGAGAATACCGGCCAGTTCGAGCGGACGTTGATCGTCGCCGACAAGGGCAGCTACGTCTCCTACCTCGAAGGCTGCACCGCGCCGATGCGCGACGAGAACCAGCTGCACGCCGCGGTGGTCGAGATCTTCGCCCACGAAGATGCGGAGGTGAAATATTCGACTGTCCAGAACTGGTACCCGGGAGATGCCGAGGGGAGGGGCGGCATCTTCAATTTTGTCACCAAGCGCGCCTTATGCTCGGGTGACCGCTCGAAGGTGAGCTGGACGCAAGTCGAGACCGGTAGCGCGATCACCTGGAAATATCCCAGCTGCATTCTCAAGGGTGAGGGCAGCGTCGGCGAGTTCTACTCGGTGGCGCTGACCAACAACCGCCAGCAGGCCGACACGGGCACCAAGATGGTGCACATCGGCGCCAACACGCGCTCGACCATCGTGTCCAAGGGGATAAGCGCTGGCCGTTCCGACAACACCTATCGTGGGCTGGTGCGGGTACTTCCAAACGCCGAGAACGTCCGCAACTTCACCCAATGCGACAGCCTTCTGCTCGGCAACCGCTGCGGGGCCCACACCGTTCCCTATATCGAGGTGAAGAACCCGACCGCGCAGATCGAGCATGAGGCGACCACCTCGAAGATCAGCGAGGACCAGCTTTTTTACGCTCAGGCGCGCGGGCTCGACCCGGAAGCAGCGGTAGCGCTGATCGTCAACGGCTTTGCCCGCCAGGTGCTGAAGCAGCTGCCGATGGAGTTCGCGGTCGAGGCGCAGAAGCTGCTCGGTATCAGTCTGGAAGGAAGCGTCGGGTGATTCCTCTGTTGCTGTACGTCGCGGTTTCGTCGGAGATGGACTCGCTGCAGGCGAACGTCGGCCAGTGCGACCGCCGTGCGGTCAACCCTGCCTTCATGGGCGAGGCCGGGCGGCGGAGCCGCTTCCTGCTCGATGCGTATCGCGACCAGGAGACGATCGTCGCCGAGCGCCTCGTCCTGGCCGATCGCCGGCGCGCGCAGCGCGAGGGAGTGGCGGTGAGCGTCGATGAGGATCGCAAGCTCAAGCTGCAGGAGGCCGCGCTCGACGATCGTCAGAAGGCGCTCAACGATCGCCGGATGCTCGAGGGGTATCGCGAGAACACGATGGACAGCCTGCGCCAGTTCTACCTGATCAACTGCCCGGTGGGCGAGGACAAGAAGAAGTAAGATGCTCGAGATTCGCGACCTTCACGCGACCGTCGCCGGCAAGCCGATCCTCGACGGGCTGACCCTGTCGATTCCGGCCGGCGAGGTGCACGCGATCATGGGGCCGAACGGTGCTGGCAAGTCGACGCTCGCTTATGTGCTGGGCGGCCGCCCGGACTACGAGGTGACGGGCGGGTCGGTGCTGTTCGACGGCGTCGAATTGCTCGAGCGGGAGCCGCACGAGCGCGCAGCGGCGGGGTTGTTTCTGGGGTTCCAGTACCCGGTCGAGATCCCGGGCGTCTCTTACCTTCAATTTTTGCGCGAGAGCCTCAATGCCCAGCGACGCGCGCGGGGCGAGGCCGAGCTGTCCGGCGCCGAGTTCATCCGGCTAGCGCGCGCTCAGGCCGGCGAGCTTGGGATGGACGCGGAGATGCTCAAGCGGCCGGTCAACGTCGGCTTCTCCGGCGGCGAGAAGAAGCGCGCCGAGATGGTCCAGATGGGGATCATGGATCCTAGGTTCGCCATCCTCGATGAGACCGACTCCGGGCTCGACATCGACGCGCTCCGGGCCGTAGGCGCGGGCATCAACCGGATCATGCGGGCGCCGGACAAGGGCGTGCTACTGATCACCCATTATCAGCGGCTGCTCGACTATGTGCGACCGGACCGCGTCCACGTCCTGCGTGCTGGCCGGATCGAGCGCTCGGGCGGCGCCGAACTCGCGCTCGAACTGGAGCGTGAAGGCTATGTCGAGGCGGCCGCATGACGGCGCTCCCGACCCGCAAGCTCGAGGCCTATCGCTACGCCGACACCGATGCGCTCGCCTCGATCTGGTCGTCGCTGCCCGAGCCCGAACTGATCCGGGTCGCGGCGAACGAAACTCTGCAGCAAGTCTGGCTTCCGTCCGGGGATGCAGTGGAAGTGCGACGCGCCCGGGTCGAGCTCGCGGCAGGCTCGGAGGCCGAGCTGTTCGCCCTTAACACCGCGCGCACCTATGGCCGGGTCGAGCTGGAAGTGTTCCTTGGCGAAGGCAGCCGCTTCCACTTCGACGCCGCCAATCTCGGCGTTGGTACGGCAACGTTGGAGGTCGTGACCAACGTCCGCCATCTCGAACCCGGCGCGGTGTCGCGGCAGGTGGTCCGCTCCGTGCTCGGCGGCAAGGCGACCGGCTCCTACCTCGGCAAGGTCCATGTCGCCCGCAGCGCGCAGCAAACCGACGGGGAGCAGTCGGTCAAGGCCATGCTCTTGGATCGCGGCGCAACCGCCAACTGCAAGCCCGAGCTCGAGATTTACGCAGACGATGTGAAATGCGCCCATGGCGCGAGCGTCGGCGAACTCGACCCCGACCAGCTTTTCTACGCTTTGTCGCGTGGGCTGCCGCCGGCCGAGGCCAAGGCGCTGCTCCTCGAAGGGTTCGTGCTCGGCCTGTGGGACGAAGTCGCCGACGAGATGACCCGCGAGGCGCTCTGCGTTCACAGCCGCGCCATGCTCCGCGAGGTGGCACGATGAGCGTTGAGACCCGCATCCGTGCCGATCTCGACGTCCGCGACCAATTCCCGGCGCTGGGCGACTGGCACTATCTCGATTCCGCCGCCACTGCACAGAAACCACAAGCGGTGCTTGACGCGATCGAGCTTGCCTATGGGCGCGACTATGCGACCGTCCACCGCGGAGTCTACCAGCGCTCGTCGGACATGACGCTGGCGTTCGAAGACGCTCGGTTTGCGCTCGCCCGCTACATCGGCGCGTCGGCAAACGAGATCGTCTTCACCCGAGGCGCGACCGAGGCGATCAACTTGGTCGCGCGGCAGCTGCCGAAGGAAGGCCGCGGGCGGGTGCTCGTCTCGGCGCTCGAGCATCACTCGAACATCGTCCCGTGGCAGCTCGCCGGCTACCAGCTCGACGTCGTCCCGCTAACCACCGACGGCCGGATCGACCTCGACGCCGCCGAGGGAATGGTCAGCGAGGAGCATCGGGTCGTGGCGTTCGCCCATGTCTCCAACGTGCTCGGCTCGATCCTCGATGCAAGACGGGCGGCGGATATCGCGCATTCAAAGGACGCATTGCTGCTGCTCGACGGCTGCCAGTCGGCCCCGCGCCTGACGGTGGAGGTCGCGGAGATCGGCTGCGATTTCTACGCCTGCTCCGGCCACAAGCTCTACGGCCCGACCGGGATCGGCGCGCTGTTCGGCCGACACGAGCTGCTGCAGTCGATGCCGCCTTGGCAGGGCGGCGGGGCGATGATCGACCGAGTGAGCTTTGAGAGCTCGACCTTCCTCGACGCACCCGCACGGTTCGAGGCAGGAACCCCGCACATCGTCGGCGCGATCGGGCTCCATGCCGCAATTGACTGGGTCGAGGGTATCGGTCGCGCTGCGATCCACAATCATGAAACATCGCTTGTCGCCGCGACCCGCGAGGCACTGCGCCGGACCAACTCGATTAGGCTGCTCGGACCCGAGGACAGCGCGGGGATTGTCAGTTTCGAGGTCGAAGGCGTCCATCCGCACGACGTCGGGACCATCCTCGACGACGCCGGCGTGGCGATCCGCGCCGGGCACCATTGCGCCCAGCCGCTGATGGACGTGCTCGGCGTTCCCGCCACCTGCCGCGCCAGCTTCGCGGCTCATTCGACCCTCAACGACGTTGATGCGCTCGTCGACGGCCTCAACCGAGTGCAACGGATTTTTGGCAATGGGTGAAGAGAAGAAGATCGAGTTTGAAGAGGTGGAGAGCGTCGCCACTCCGCCGCGTGCGCGGCTGGAGACGCCGGCCGAGACCTTCGAGCGCAAGCGCGACTACCTCGCCGGCTTCCTGGCCGAGCCGAAGGACGAGCCTGCGCACGGACCCGGCGGTGACCTCCAGGCGGCGATCGTCGACGTATTGAAGACGATCTACGATCCCGAGATTCCGGTCGACATCTACGAGCTCGGCCTGATCTACAACGTCAGCGTTGACGAGGAGGGTGATGCGGTGGTCACGATGACGCTGACTACCCCGCATTGCCCGGTCGCCGAATCTATGCCGGGTGAGGTGGAAATGCGGGTGCTGTCGGTGCCGGGGATCCGCGACGCCGAGGTCAAGCTGGTGTGGGATCCGCCGTGGGATCCTTCGAAGATGAGCGACGAGGCAAGGCTTGAACTGGGGATGCTGTGATGAACGCACCGACCCGCGCCCGTGCGCCGCGACCGGCCGCCATCACGCTCACGCCCGCCGCCGAGCAGCGGATCGCCGATCTCATGGGGAAGGCTCCCGCGGATGCGATCGGGGTCAAGCTGTCGACCCCGCGCCGGGGCTGTTCGGGGCTCGCCTACTCGGTCGACTATGTTACCGACGAGCAGGCATTCGACGAGAAGATCGTCACGCCGGGCGGCACCTTCTACGTCGACGGAGCTTCGGTTCTGTACCTGATCGGCTCGGTGATGGACTGGCGCGAGGACGATTTCACCGCCGGCTTCGTGTTCGACAATCCCAACGCCAAGGGCAGCTGCGGCTGCGGCGAGAGCTTCACCGTCTGAGCGGAAGAGCGTAGACCGGCGTCTTCCTTAGGAGAGTCGCCATGCTTGTCCTGCTGTTCGCAGCCGCTGCCGTTACTACTCCGCTCGACGTCGATCCCCGCTGCGCTCCGCTGATTGCGCGGGAAGCCAAGCAGGTCGGAGCGCCGCTCCTCCACCAGCTCGACCGGCTGCCGCCGGCGGAGGGCTACAGGGCCGTCTACCATTGGTGCCGGTGAAGGTCGGCTTCGACCAGCACCGGCAGCGCTAGCAGCTAGAAGCCGACGCTGAACCGCGCTGCCGCGCCGAGATCGGGTCCGAGCGTTGCGAAATGACCTGGGTTCCGGCGCGCGAACAGATTGGCACCAATCCAGCCGGTCCGCCAAAGACCGCGACCATAGCTCAGCTCCGCATCGATCTCGCGCCCGGCGGGCGTGAGCGAATAAGTGGTGAGCGTTTGGGTCGCCGTCCCGGTCGCATAGTCATAAGAAGTCGGCAGGAACATGGAGATACCGCCGCTCTCAATCCGTAGCGGCTGGGCGATCCGCAGGCCGAGCCGGTCGCGGGCGGTGAACAGCCGCACCTTGGCTAGGTCCAAACTGTAGGCGCCGGTGCGGAACCGGCCGCCGGCGAAGCTCGTCCAGCCGCGCCGGGCGAGCAGGCTAGCGCTGAAGCCGCGTCCGAAATCATGTTCGGCCTGAAGGTCGAGGAACAGGCTGTCCGAACCGCCGCCGCCGAATGCCGCCCCGAGCTGGCCGCCGAGCAGCGTGTCCCGCTCGGCGAGGCGACCGACGCTGGCCGACAGCCAGTTGCGGCCGACCTGGCGGTCGAGACCGACGCTGGTCCAGTTGTAGGGCCGCGGCGTGGTGTTGGTCTGGATGCGCTGCCAGACTTCGCCCTTCTCGCCGGCAACGGTGAGGTTGGCGAAGCCCAGGCCATGGCGGAAGGCGAGGCTTGCGCCATGGCGCGCCGTGAAGCCGGGATCGCCGGCGATGTCGCGGGCGACGAGAAAGGCGCCGGCGCCGTGTCCGCTGAGTTGCCGCTCGAGCGCCTTGGCGCCTTCCGAAAAGCCCATCGCTACTGCAGTCCTGGGATCGATCTGCGCGACCATCGATCCAGCGACCAGCCGGGCGCGGCGCGCGTCCTCTGGCCCGATCCCCATCTTTTCCAGCGCGAAGCCGTGCTCTCCGTGAAGGCCGCGGTGGTCCGTGACGGTCATCGCCACCGAGATCGGGCCGGCGGACGCGGCGGAAATGCGGGCGAAGCCAGACAGAGCCTGTTCGAGCGGCTGGTCGAGCCTCGCGGTCCGCAGCGTGGACATGAGGTCCATTGCGTAGGCCCGGGAATAGCCGTCGAGGATGACGACGCCGAGCGCCTTGCCGCTCTGCGCGGGATTACCCGCCGCCGCCGGCAGGTCGCCGGTGCCGCTCGTCGTCGAGACCGTCACGGTGGTTCCGGCGAGACTCGTCGAGCCCTGCGGCTTGAAAGCGTTGGTGAGATCGAGGCGCCCCTGGCCGAACACCGGATCGACTCCCGGCGCGCCGAGGTCGTCGGCGGTCTGGAACAGCAGCTTGATCACCTGCGACGCGGTGAGATTGGGAAAGGCCTGCATCAGCAGCGCCGCAGCGCCGGCGATGGTCGGGGCGGAAAAGCTGGTGCCGGTCCAAAGGGTCGCCGTGCCGTTCTCATCCACCGTTCGGTCGCGGAAGCCGCGCGCCGCGAGATAGTTGGCAGCGCCGTTGCCGGCCTTGTTCGAGAAGGAGGAGAGGACGTCGAGGGTGACCGCCGTCTGGCTCGAGTCGGTCCAGTCGCCGACCGAGCCGGCGATGATGACGTTGTTCGGGAACTGCGACGCGGGCAGGCCGGCGAACGGATCGGGGTTGTCGCCCTTCGATGTCTCGCCATCGTTGCCGGCGGAGATGACGATCAGCATCCCGGCGCTCACCGCCCGCTGCATCGCCACCAGCAGGATCGAGCTGGGTGAACTGCCGCCCAGCGACAGGTTGACGATGCGCGCTCCGGCCTGCCGCGCCGCGTCGATGCCGGCGGCGATGTTGTTGTCGTTGAACTTGCAGCCGCCGTCGTCGCCGGTCGTGGTGCAACTTCCGGGCGTGTCGGCACGGGCCATGAAGACGGTCGAGTCGAACGCGATGCCTTCCGAGCCCACGCCGTTGCGATTGGCGGCGATGATCCCCGACACCGCCGTGCCGTGACCACCCTCGTCGCCCATCCCGCGAGTGCCGGCGATGTCGCGGCTATTGGGATCGATGCGTCCGGTGAACTCGGCCAGCGAGGAGTTCACGCCGCTGTCGACGACGCCGACCTTGATTCCACTGCCGGTCGCGCCGGCGTTGTAGGCGGTCAGCGCATTGGCGGCGACCGCAGCGTTGGAGACCTGATATTCCTGCGTGTTGTAGTTGGTCGTGGTTGGCGTCGGAGTGGGGGTGGGTGTCGGAGTCGGAGTGGGCGTCGGAGTCGGAGTGGGGGTAGGCGTCGGCGTCGGGGTCGGCGTTGCCGGCGGAATCGGGATCGGGCTCACGCCGCCACCGCCTCCGCCGCCGCAGGCCGACAGGCCGAGAACCAGCGCGCACGCGCTCGAGCCCAGGAACCGTCTCATCATCACCCCACCCCTTCCACTACGCAAACAGCTGTCCCACAACGATAAAACTGCATCCATATGGTTAACGAAAGCTTTCGATTTGCTGAAGCCGTCTTTGCGTCTACGGCCGGCGGCCAATGGACCCCCGTTTCGCCCATATCCGCGACTGGATCTTCGATCTCGACAACACGCTCTACCCGGCGAGCACGCGGCTGTTCGACCTCATCGACGAGCGGATGAGCGCCTATGTCCAGCGACTCCTGGACTGCGCGCCCGAGCAGGCACGCTCGGTTCAGAAGCAGTATTTCCGCGAGCATGGCACCACACTGGCAGGTCTCATCCGCCATCATGACGTCGACCCGCACCACTTTCTCGACGACGTCCACGACATTGCGCTCGACCGGGTCGCTCATGACGAGCGGCTGGCCAGAGCACTCGAGGCGCTGCCCGGGCGCCGCTTCGTCTTCACCAACGGCAACCAGAGCTATGCCGAGCGCGTGCTCCGGGCGATCGGCATCGGCGACCATTTCCATGGGCTGGTCGACATTCACGCCTGCAGCTACCTCCCCAAGCCCGACGCGCATGGCTACCGATTGCTGGTCGAGCGCTTCGGGATCGAGCCGGACGCGGCAGTATTGGTCGAGGACATGGCCCGCAATCTTGAGCCCGCCAAGGCGATGGGCATGACTACCGTGTGGGTGAACAACGGTTCGGAACATGGCGACCATCTCGCCGGCGGCGGGTTCATCGACCATGAGATCAGCGACGTGGGCGACTGGCTCGCGTCCATCCTGGGGGAAGAGGAATGACCGACCTGCAAGCCACGATTGAGGCCGCGTGGGAAACGCGCGACACGGTGGGGGTCGAAACCCGCGGGGACGTTCGCGCGGCGGTCGACCAAGCGCTCGCCCTGCTTGATTCCGGCGCGGCGCGGGTCGCCGAGCCGGGCGCGGACGGCTGGACCGTCAACCAGTGGCTCAAGAAGGCGGTGCTGCTGTCGTTCCGACTCAACCCGATGGAGGCGATCGCCGGTGGTCCGGGCGGCGCCCACTGGTGGGACAAGGTGCCGTCCAAGTTCGCCGGATGGGGCGACGCGGAGTTCAAGGCGGCCGCCTTCCGCGCGGTACCCGGCGCGATCGTCCGTCGCGGCGCCTTCATCGCGCCCGGCGCGGTGCTGATGCCGAGCTTCGTCAATCTCGGCGCGCACGTCGGTGAGGGGACGATGGTCGACACCTGGGCGACCGTGGGCAGCTGCGCGCAGATCGGCCGCAACGTGCATATCAGCGGCGGCGCCGGGATCGGCGGCGTGCTCGAGCCGCTCCAGGCCGGCCCGGTGATCATCGAGGACGATTGCTTCGTCGGCGCTCGCTCGGAAGTGGCCGAGGGCGTGGTCGTGGAACGCGGCTCGGTCCTGTCGATGGGCGTGTTCCTCGGCGCCTCGACCAAGATCGTCGACCGGGCGAGCGGCGAGGTAATGTACGGCCGCGTGCCGGCCTATTCGGTCGTGGTGCCGGGCAGCCTTCCCGGCAAGGACGGCGGCCCGAGCCTCGCCTGCGCGGTGATCGTCAAGAGGGTCGACGAGCGGACCCGGTCCAAGACGAGCATCAACGAGCTGCTTCGCGACTGAGCGGAGGCTCATTGCGGGTGAGGCAAGACGCTCTATTCGCGGTAAAAGAGCCGCGAAAGCACGCGAAAGGTTCCAAAGGTCACACTGCCGGACGATGGTTTCGCAAGACCGACCGGCGATGAGAAAGAGCCTGCGGACGCCGCCAACCGGTCAGCGAAGCAGGCGCAATCCTATTGTTCAGGCGGGTAAATTGGGCTCGCGCCGGGGCGCGTCTGGGACGCCGACCACGCGTCAGGATCAGCTTTCGCAAACCATCTCGGCTGGTCACTGAGCTCCGAACCGGGCTTGGGAAAGGTTCGAACCGCCGAGCAGAACCAGTCCTCTGGCGCTTCCTACTTCGCCTCGGCGAGCAGCGCCTTGGCAGCGGAGCTCTTCCAGTCGTTCTCGCCGGTGTAGCGCCAAACTTCGCGGCCCGTCGAATCATAGAGGATGGTGGTCGGCAGGACCTCCACCTTGAGCTCACCCATCAGCCGGTTCTCGCTGTCCTGATAGGCCTCGAGCTTGCCGATGTGGTTGCGGGCGAGGAAGTCGGCGACGACCGGCTGCGGTTCCATGTCCTGGCTGACCGCGACCACGCTTGGCGCCCCCGGCTCTCGCGCCAGCGCGTCGAGGGTCGGCAACTCCTTGATGCACGGCGCGCACCAGGTCGCCCAGAGGTTGACCAGCACCGGCTTGCCGCCCAGCTCGCTCATCGACATGTCCTCCCCGTCGGGATCCTTGATGACGAGGTCCGGCAGCGCGGCGCCGGCGTGGCTGCGGTCCAGCTTGGCGCCGGTACGCGGGGCCGATGCAGCCGGCGCATTGTCCTGGCGGTTGGCCGGGGAGGACTGCTGACACGCCGAGGCGAGCAGGGCGAGGAGCAGGACGAAGCGACGCATGCGGCTGAAATAGAAAGCGCGATGCGCAGCGGCAAGCTGGCGCGCGCGCGGTAAAGCGTTTAGCAGGGCCGCGGATGAAGCGTCTCCTCCCCGCTGCTGCCCTGATTGCGCTCGCCGGCTGTGGCCGGGTCAATGATCTCCAGCCGGCGCCGGGCCATGCGCTTCCGGTCCGGCCCAAGTTCGCCACCGTCACTCCGACGCCGACCGACCTGCTGACCGCGCCGCCGTATGCGCGGCCGCACCGCGTCGACGAGCTGGAAGGCGTGGGCGAGCGTCGCCGCGCCGACCGCTTCGACCTTCCGCCGCCGGACGGGGGCGCCGCTCCCCAACCGCAGACCGCCACCCAGGTGCAGCCCAGCACCGACGATCCCGGACCCGTGACCCCCCGATGAGCATCAAACCCGTACGCAAGGCCGTTTTCCCTGTCGCCGGCCTCGGCACCCGCCTGCTCCCCGCGACCAAGACGATGCCGAAGGAGATGCTGACAGTCATCGACCGGCCGCTCATCCAATATGCGGTGGACGAGGCGCGCGAGGCCGGGATCGAGCAGCTGATCTTCGTCACCGGGCGCGGCAAGTCGAGCCTGGTCGACTATTTCGATCGCGCCTTCGAGCTCGAGGCGACGATGACCGGCAAGGGTAAGAGCCTCGCGCCGCTGCAGCCCTCGATGGTCCCCTACGGCGACCTCATCACCGTTCGCCAGCAGCAGCCGCTGGGACTCGGCCACGCAGTCTGGTGCGCGCGCCACGTGGTCGGTGACGAGCCCTTCGCAGTGCTGCTGCCGGACGACCTGATGATGCCCGGCGCGCTCAAGCAGATGGTCGAGGCCTACAACCGGGTCGGCGGCAACGTGCTCGCCGCCGAGGAAGTCGCCGCCGACAAGACCGCGAGCTACGGGATCGTCACCCCGGGCGCGAACGACGGCGCGCTGACCGAGGTACGCGGGTTGGTCGAGAAGCCGCAGCCGGAGGTCGCGCCATCGCGGCTGGGCGTGATCGGCCGCTACATCCTCCAGCCGGAGGTGATGGATGAGCTCAACACGCAGGAGCCGGGCGCCGGCGGCGAGATCCAGCTGACCGACGCGATGGCCAAGCTGATCGGCCGCCAACCGTTCCACGCGGTCCAGGTCGACAGCGTCCGCCACGACTGCGGTGACCGCACCGGCTATGTGCTGGCGACCCTCGCGCTGGCGATGGAGCGCGAGGATCTGGCCCCCGCCGTGCGCGATTTCCTGGCGGCGCGCGACTGACGCCACGCCGCCACAGCGCGGCGCAAAAGCGACGGGAATGAGCCCGGCGCCTCTTTTCAAGAGGGCGTTGAGTCCTTAGCTCGCAGCGACAGAAGTCCATTCTCAACGGAGACCCAGCCATACGTCCGCCTCTGACCCGCCGCCCGATGTCCCCGCCGCCGATGACCGGCCCGCGTTTCAATGAGTTCATCCAGTCGCCCAAGGTTCGGGTGATTGACGAGAACGGCGAGAATTTGGGTGTGATGTATACCCGCGAGGCGATCGAGCAGGCGGCCAGCGTTGGCCTGGACCTGGTCGAGATCTCCCCCAACGCCGATCCGCCCGTTGCCAAGTTCCTCGACATCGGCCGCTTCAAATATGAGGCGCAGAAGAAGGCGAACGAGCAGCGCAAGAAGCAGAAGACGCAGGAGATCAAGGAGATCAAGCTGCGTCCGAACATCGACGACCACGACTATCAGACCAAGATGAAGAAGGTCGTCGAGTTCCTCGGCGAGGGCGACAAGGTGAAGATCACCATGCGCTTCCGCGGCCGCGAGATGGCGCATGGCCAGCTCGGCATGGCCGTTCTGGAGCGCGTTGCCGACGAAACCGCGGAGCTGGCCAAGATTGAGGCCCGGCCACGGATGGAAGGTCGTCAGATGCTGATGGTGCTCGCGCCGAAGTAAGCGCGCTTGCCGTAGCGGCAATGACGCAGCTGCGAAACAAGGTTGTTGTAATCCTGCATCGGTCGGCGGCTTTCTGCCGTTTACTGGCGGTTCGCTCGCTTTCCTTACCCCCGGCGCTGAATTAGCCTCTCTCCAAAATAAGACTGGAGAGAGGGGTAGAGATGCGCAGATCCGTATGGCTCGTGTCGGCAGGCCTGGTGGCGCTGTCGACGCCGGCGTGGGCACAATCGACGTCCGGCACCACGACCGACACCGACAAGGGCGGCGCGACGGCGACGCAGGGCGCGACGACCGAGGCGGCTGCGGTTGATGACCGCGCCAACTCGACTCAGCCGCAGCAGCAGCAGGGCGACATCGTCGTCACCGCGACCCGCCGCAACGAGGCGCTGAGCGACGTTCCGCTGGCGGTCAGCGCGGTGACCAACCAGACGCTCGAGAACAGCGGCGCCACCGACATCCGCGCGCTGACCCAGGTCTCGCCGTCGCTGCTGGTGAGCTCGAGCTCGTCCGAGGGCGGCGCGGGCACGGCCCGCATCCGCGGCATCGGCACGGTCGGTGACAACCCCGGCCTCGAGAGCTCGGTCGCCGTGTTCATCGACGGCGTCTACCGCAGCCGCAACGGCGTCGGCCTGACCGAGCTCGGCCAGGTCGATCGGATCGAGGTGCTGCGCGGTCCGCAGGGTACGCTGTTCGGGCGCAACGCCTCGGCCGGCCTCATCTCGATCATCACTGCCAAGCCGCAGTTCCGCTGGGGCGTCAACGCGCAGGTCGACGTCGGCAACTACAACATGCGGCGCGGCGAGCTGGGCATCACCGGCCCGATCTCCGACACGCTCGCCTTCCGGCTGGACGGCGTCTACCTGAAGCGCGACGGCTTCCTCAAGGACGTGATCTCGGGCGACCGGGTCAACGGCCGCGATCGCGGGCTGGTCCGCGGGCAGCTGCTGTTCAAGCCGAGCGACGCCTTTTCGCTGCGCGTCATCGGCGACTATTCCAAGCGCAACGAGGACTGCTGCGCCGCCGTCTACCTGCCGACCCGCGACTATACCGCGGCGGGCTCCTCGCCGAGCAGCATCGCGGCGCTCGAGCGGTCGCTGGGCGCGATCATCAACGACCGGCCCTACGATCGCCTGATCTCGGTGACCCCGGGCCGCAGCTTCCGCGGCGACGTCAAGGACTATGGCGCGAGCGCCGAGGCAGTCTGGGACTTCGGCGCGGCCGAGCTGACCTCGATCACCGCCTATCGCTACAACAAGTTCATCCGCGGCCAGGATGCCGACTTCAACAATCTCGACATCCTGTACCGGCCGAACGACGGCTCGGGCTACAGCAAGTTCAAGACCTTCACCCAGGAGCTCCGCCTCCAGGGCAACGCCTTCAACAACCACTTGGACTGGCTGGTCGGCGGCTACTACGCAGACGAGAAGCTGAACCTGGCCGACAATCTGTCGACCGGCGCGGATGCGGACCGCTTCTTCGGTTCGCTGGTCCGCGCGAGCAGCCCGGCGCTGGCTACCTTCCCGGGCTACAACCTGCTGAACCCGTTCGCGCAGGCCTTCCTCGCCAACCAGCTGGCGACCAATCCGGCATTCGCGGCGATTCCCGTGGCGGCGCGCCCGCTGGTCGTCAACGCGGTGGCCAGCCAGGTCGTCAACACGCCGCTGGCGAACCAGACGACCCGCGACCTGTTCCGCCAGAACGGCACCAACTACGCGCTGTTCACGCACAACATCATCAAGTTCACCGACCAGCTCTCGCTGACGCTCGGCGTGCGCTACACGCATGACAAGAAGACGCTGAACGCGGACCTCTTCTCGACCAGCGTCTGCTCGACCTACCAGGCGAACATCGCTCGCCTCCGCGCCCTCGCGGCGGCGGCGGCAGCCAACCCCGCCGGGAATGGCGGGCTCAACCCAGCGATCGCTGGTCTGGCGACTGCGCTCGCCGGGTCGGTGCTGACGCCGCTTGGCGCCGCGCCGTGCGCGATCAACTCGGTCAACGGCAGCTACAGCGGCGGCCGCAAGACCGAGAGCAAGTGGTCGGGCACCGCGGTGCTCGGCTACAAGGTCACGCCGCAGGTGCTGACCTACGCCAGCTATTCACGCGGCTACAAGGCGGGCGGGTTCAACCTCGACCGCGCCGGCCTGACCTTCGGCGCGGTGGACCTCAACGCCCTCCAGTTCTCGCCCGAACTGGTCGACGCCTATGAGGTCGGCGCCAAGTACAACGGCCGCGGGCTCGACGTGAACGTCGCGCTGTTCCGCGAGGATTTCAGCAATTTCCAGCTGAACACCTTCAACGGCGTCAACTTCGTGGTCGAGAACATCGGCAGCTGCTCCAGCAGCCTGGGCGGTGCGGACACCGATCTCAGCGGCGCGACAGTCGCCTGCGGCGGCAAGCGCAAGCCGGGCGTGCGTTCGCAGGGCGTCGAGGTGGAAACCTTCTTCCAGCCGATGCGGGACGTGAACGGTGCGCTCGGTGTCACCTATGTCGACACCAAGTACCGCCACAACCTGATCGGGGCAGGCGGCAATGCGCTCATCCCGGCGCTGTTCCAGCTGCCCGGCCGGCAGGTGTCCAACGCGCCCAAGCTGGTGCTGACCGGCTCGCTGAGCTGGACCCCGCCGATCGGCGACAGCGGCCTGCGCGGCCTGTTCTACGTCGACGCTCGCCATTCGTCGAAGTTCAACACCGGGTCGGACCTCGACATCGAGAAGACCCAGAAGGCCTACACGGTGGTGAATGCCCGCGTCGGCGTGCGCGGACCCTCGCAGCAGTGGGGTATCGAGCTGTGGGCGCAGAACCTGCTCAACACCAACTACAAGCAGGTGGCGTTCGACGCGCCGCTGCAGGGCAGCGGCACGCAACGTGCGACGGACCAGTTCCCGACCCTAGTCCCGCGGACGACGCAGCTTTATGGCGCCTTCCTGGCCGAGCCGCGCACCTATGGGCTGACGCTGCGCTACAAGTGGCAGGAGAGCCCGGCCGCGCCGCCGCCGCCGCCACCTCCCCCGCCGCCGCCTCCGCCGCCGCCAGTCCAGACCCAGACCTGCTACGACGGGTCGGTGATTGCGGTGACGGACGTCTGCCCGACCCCGCCGCCGCCGCCACCGCCCCCGCCGCCGCCGCCCGCGCCCGAGCGCGGCTGAGGCCGGCTTCACGACCAACAACAGGGGAGGCCCCGTCGCGGCGATGCGGCGGGGCTATTCCGTTGTAGCGCTTGGCTAATCAGGCGGCTTCGGCCCGCTCCGGCTGGGCGGCGGCGGCGAGCAGGCCGCCGCGCAGCGCCTCGATGTCCGCGGCCAGCAGCTTCTGCCGGTCGCCCCGGGTCAGGTAGAAGGTGTCGACCGCTCGCTCGCCGTATGTCGAGATGTGCGCCGAATGGATCAGCAGGCCCTGCTCGTGGATCGCCTGGGTCAAACGGGCGAGCAGCGCAGGACGGTCGGCGGCATGGACCTCCACCACCGTGGTCCGCCGCGAGGCGCGCTCGGCGACGATCACCGAGGGGGCGACCGAGAAGGCGGCCTGGCGCGGCTCGACCAGCCGGGTCGGCAGCAGCGGGGGTGGTCCGTCGAGCGCGCCTTCCAGCGCCTTGGCGAGCCGCCCGCGCAGCCGCTTGTCGGAATAGGCGCGACCCTGCGAGTCCTGAACCAAGAGGTTGTCGAGCGCCATTCCGTCGCGGGTCGTGTGGATGCGAGCGTCGATGATGCTCGCGCCGGCGGACGCGAGGCCGGCGCAGATGCGGAAGAAGAGGCCTTCGCGGTCGGGCGCGAAGACGGTGACGAGGGTTGCTCCCTCATCCCCGCTGCCGACCAGGATCGAGATCTGGCCGGGCTCCAGCGCGGCGACCTGGCGGGCGTTGGCGACGATCGATTCGTCGCTCTCGGCGAGCCAGTAGCTGTCGGGTAGCCGCTCGCCGTAGCGGTCGCGCTCGCGCCGGTTCCAGCCCATCGCGGCGCCAAGCGCCTCGACCTTGACCATCACCTGCTCGGACCGACCGCGCTCCTTGTGGCCGAGCCGGAGCCGCTCCTCGGCGGCGTCGAACAGGGCGGTGAGCAGCCGCCGCTTCCAGTCGTTCCAGGTGCCCGGGCCAACCGCGCGAATGTCGACCACGGTGAGCATCAGCAGCAGGCGAAGCCGCTCCATGCTCTGAACGATATTGGCGAAATCATCGATCGTCTTGGGGTCGGCGAGATCGCGCTTGAACGCCGTGTTGCTTATCAGCAGGTGATGGCGGACCAGCCAGGAGACCATCTCCGTCTCGGCCGGGTCGAGCCCGAGCCGCGGGCAAAGCTTCAGCGCCACTTCCGCTCCGAGCTGGCTGTGGTCGCCGCCGCGGCCCTTGGCGATGTCGTGGAGCAGGACCGCGACGTAGAGCGCGCGCCGCGAGCCGATCTGCCGGAACAGCGCGGTCGCGAGCGGATGATCGTCGCTGAGCTCGCCCCGCTCGATCGCCGCGAGCAGGCCGACCGCGCGAATCGTGTGCTCGTCGACGGTATAGTGGTGGTACATGTCGAACTGCATCTGTGCGACGACGCGGCCGAAGTCGGGAACGAAGCGGCCGAACACGCCGGCCTCGTTCATCCAGCGCAGCGCGAGATCCGGGACCCGCGCGGTGAGGGTGGCGAGAAAGCAGCGGTTGGCCTCGGGGTCGTCGCGGACCTGGTCGACCAGCTTGGCGTCGCGGGCGGCGGCGCGCATCGCGGTGGGATGAATCTCCATCGCCTCGCGCGCGGCCAGCGCGAAGATCTCCACCAGCCGCGCCGGCTGCTCCGCGAAATAATCGTCGCGCGGGATCGACAGCCGCCCGCGGTCGACGACAAAGCCCGAGAGCTTGCGGCTGCGGCGAAAGAAGGCGGGTAGGCCGAACCTCCGCCCCTTCTGCGCGATCTGCTCGTCGAGGTGAGCAAGGAACACGCCGGTGAGGTCGCCGACGGTCTTCGCCTGAAGGAAGTAGAAATGCATGAAGCGCTCGACTGCGCTTTTCCCCGGGCGGTCAGCGTAGTGCATCGCCGTCGAGATTTGCCGCTGATGGTCGAAGCCCAGTCGCTCCTCGGCGCGCCCGGCGGTGAGATGGAGCAGGCAGCGCACCGACCAGAAGAAGCGCTCGGCACGGTCAAACCGGCGATACTCCTCGCGGCTCAGCAGCCCCGCCCCGACCAGCTCGGCGGGCGAGTTCACCTGGTGAATGTACTGGCCGATCCAGTAGAGAGTGTGGAGATCGCGCAGCCCGCCCTTGCCGTCCTTGACGTTGGGCTCGACCACATAGCGGCTGTCACCCATCCGCCGGTGCCGCTCGTCGCGCTCGGCAAGTTTGGCGGCGACGAACTCGGCGGTGGTGCCCGCCACCACCTCCTTGCGGAAGCGGACCGCGACTTCCTCGTTGAGCGCCCGGTCGCCCCATACGAAGCGGCCCTCGAGCATGGCGGTGCGGACGCTCATGTCGCCCTTGGCCAGCGCGATGACCTCGGCCGGGGTGCGGCTCGACTGGCCGACCTTCAGCTTCAGGTCCCAGAGGAGATAGAGGATGGTCTCGATCACCTGCTCGCAAAAGGGCGCGCGCGGACCGGGGATCAGGAACATGAGGTCGACGTCGCTGAACGGCGCCATCTCCCCGCGCCCGTAGCCGCCGAGCGCGACGAGGCTGAGCCGCTCCGCCTTGGTCGGGTTGCCGCGCGGGATCAGCCGCTCGACCGCGAGGTCATGGATGAGGCGGACGAGCTGGTCGGTCATCCAGCTGGTTGCGGCGGCGTGGGCCCGCCCGCGCGCGGGGTCGGCGAGGATCCGCCGGCCGATCTCGGCGCGACCGGCTGCCAGTGCCTCGCCGAGCAGCCGGCAGCATTCGTTGCGGAGGGTCGGCCCGTCCTTAAGGGCGGCGATCTGTTCGGCGATCGCGCGACGGTCGATGATCGCGCGCTTGTCCTCGATCAATTCGTAGCGCGGCTGCGGCATGGCGGGATTGTTAACGCACCCGCCGCGCGGAGGTAGCGCAAATCTTCACCGCTCCGCGGCGAGCCGTTTCAGCAGGTAGAGCGCGTCGAGCGCTTCACGCGGGCTGAGCGCGTCGGGATCGAGCGCGGCAAGGCTGTCGAGCAGCGGGTCCGCGGGCGGCTCGGGCTCGCTCCCCAGTGCGGCAAAGAGGGGCAGGTCGACGAGCCCGGCAGCGATCCCGCCGGTCGCGTCGCGACCCGCCTCTAGTTTGGCGAGTACCGCCTTAGCCCGCGCGACGACCGCGGGCGGCATCCCGGCTAGCCTAGCGACGGCAATGCCGTAGCTGCGGTCCGCCGGGCCTTCCGCCACCTCGTGGAGAAGGACGAGGTCGCCCTTCCACTCGCGCGCGCGGACATGGTGGAGCGACAGGGCGTCGAGCTTGTCGGCAAGCCGGGTGAGCTCGTGATAGTGGGTGGCGAACAGGGTCCGGCAGCGCGCCGCGTGCATCGCCTCGACCACCGCCCAGGCGATCGCCAGCCCGTCGTAGGTCGAGGTGCCGCGGCCGATCTCGTCGAGGATGACGAGGCTGTGCGGGGTGGCCTGGGCAAGGATGGCGGCGGTCTCGACCATTTCGACCATGAAGGTCGAGCGGCCGCGCGCGAGATTGTCGCTGGCCCCGACCCGGCTGAACAGCCGGTCCACAATTCCCAGCCGCGCACTCGTCGCCGGGACATAGCTGCCGGCCTGGGCAAGCAGCGCGATCAGCGCGGCCTGACGTAGGAAAGTCGACTTGCCGCCCATGTTCGGGCCGGTGATTAGCCATAGACGGTCGCTTGCGGACAGGGTGCAGTCGTTGGCGATGAAGCGGTCGCCGGACCGGGCGAGCGCGCTTTCGACCACCGGGTGGCGGCCTCCCACGATCTCGAGGCAGGGCTCGTCGGCGAGTTCGGGCAGAATCCAGCCGCCCTCCGCGGCGCGCTCGGCGAGGGCGGCGGCGACGTCGATCCGGGCGATCGCCTCGGCGGTGCGATCGATCGTGGCGGCAGCGGCGACGCAGCGGGCGGTCAGCTCGGCGGCATGCGCGGCTTCGGCGGCGAGCGCGTGGGCGCCCGCCTCGATTACCCGGCTCGCTTCCTCGTGCAGGTCGGGCGAATTGAAGCGGACCGCGCCTGCCAGCGTCTGGCGATGGGTGAAGCCGCTGTCGGGCTGCATCAGCCGCTCGGCCTGCCTGGCGTTCACCTCGACATGATAGCCGAGCACCGCGTTGTGGCGGATTCGCAGCGTGCCGATCCCGGTCGCCTCGCGGTAGCGCGCCTCAAGCGCCGCGATCGCGCGGCGCCCGTCGGACGAGGCGAGACGAAGCCGGTCGAGCTCGGCGTCATAGCCTTCCGCGATATAGCCGCCCTTCGCCGCGTCTATCGGCGGGGAGGCGACGAGCGCCGCCTGCAGCCCGGCGACCAGCGCCTCGTGCCCGGCAAGCGAGGGAAGGAGGGACAGCAGCAATGGCGGGCAGGTCAGCTCGCACTCGAGCTCGGCCTTGAGCGCGGCGGCGCCGGCGAGGCCGTCGCGGACCATCGCCAGATCGCGTGGCGAGCCGCGGCCCGCGACCAGTCGGCCCATGGCGCGGCCGAGGTCGGGAAGCGCGCGGAGCGCCTCGCGAACTCGCGTTCGGCGAAGCTGGTCCTCGTGGAAGAACTGCACCAACGCGAGCCGACCCTCGATCGCGCCGCGCGACGTCAGCGGAGCGGCGAGGTCGCCGGCGAGGCGGCGCCGACCGGCGGCGGTGACGCAGCGGTCGATCTCGCCGAGCAGCGACCCGGCGAGCTGGCCGTCGGCGGTACGGTTGATCTCGAGGCTGGTACGGGTCGCGGCATCGATCAGCAGGTGCTCGGCGCGGGCGACCCGGCGCGGCGCGGCGAGGAAGGCGGTTGCTTCCTTCTGGGTCGCGTCGAGATAGGCGAGCAGCCCGCCCGCCGCCGCCAGCTCGGCGCGGCCGAGTTCGCCGAAGCCGTCGAGCGTGGCGACGCCGAAGCGGGCCTTGAGCGCGCGCTCCCCGGCAAGGCTGTCGAACCCGCCCTTGCCGGCGCTGGTGCGAACGCCCGGAACGTCGCCGTCGGCGATCGTCTCGGCGGGAGCAAGTCTGGCCAGCTCGGCGGCCAGCTCGCCGGGACCGCAGGCGACCAGCTCGAAGCGGCCGGTGGAGATATCCGCCGCGGCGATCGCCCATTCCTCCCCGGCGCGGCCGAGCGCGGCAAGCCAGTTTGCCGAGCCGCCGTCGAGCAGCGTCTCCTCGGTCAGCGTGCCCGGGGTGACCAGCCGGATGATCGCGCGATCGACCAGCGCCTTGGACCCGCGCGCCCTGCGAGCTTCGGCCGGGCTCTCGGTCTGCTCGGCGATGGCGACGCGATGGCCGGCGCGGATCAGCCGGGCGAGATAGGCTTCGGCCGAATGGACCGGCACTCCGCACATCGGGATGGGTTCGCCGGCATTCTCGCCCCGCCGCGTGAGCGCAATGTCGAGGCAGGCGGCGGCGATCCGCGCGTCGTCGAAGAACAGCTCGAAGAAGTCGCCCATCCGATAGAAGAGCAGCGCATCGGCCGCCTCGGCCTTGAGGCGGTGGTATTGCTCCATCATCGGGGTCGGGGCGTCGGCACGGGCCATGGCGCTTGACTAGCGGGGCGCGGCGGGCGCGCGAAGCATCTTCCCTCGATAACTGTGGAAAGATCGGTTCCATCTCGGGGGTGACGTCAGAGGAGGCGGCGTGTAACTCCCGAGCCCATGTCCGAAAGCAACGTCAAATTCTCCGAGGCCGAAGCGCTCGATTTCCACGCGCGCGGCCGGCCCGGCAAGATCGAGATCGTCGCCTCCAAGCCGATGGCGACCCAGCGCGACCTTAGCCTTGCCTATTCTCCGGGGGTTGCCGTCCCGGTCCGCGCGATCGCCGAGAATGCGCAGTGCGCTTATGATTTCACGGCCAAGGGCAATCTCGTTGCCGTGATCTCCAATGGTACCGCTATCCTCGGGCTCGGCAACCTGGGTGCGCTGGCCTCCAAGCCGGTGATGGAAGGCAAGGCGGTGCTGTTCAAGCGCTTCGCCGACGTCGACTCGATCGACCTGGAAGTCGCCACGGAGGACCCGCGCGCCTTCATCGAGGCGGTCGCGCTGCTCGAGCCGAGCTTTGGCGGGATCAATCTCGAGGACATCGCCGCGCCCGACTGCTTCGTGATCGAGCAGGAATTGCGCGAGCGGATGAATATCCCGGTGTTCCATGACGACCAGCACGGCACCGCGATCATCACCGCGGCGGGGCTGATCAACGCCTGCCTGCTGACCCATCGCAAGCTGGAGGACACAAAGGTGGTGGTGAACGGCGCCGGCGCGGCGGCGATCGCCTGCACCGAGTTGATCAAGGCGATGGGCGTCCGCGCCGACCATGTCATCATGTGCGACCGCTCGGGGGTCATCTACCAGGGCCGGACCGACCTCGACCAGTGGAAGTCGGCGCACGCGGTGGTGACCGACCGGCGCTCGCTGACCGATGCGCTGGAGGGCGCTGACGTGTTCCTCGGCCTGTCCGCGGCGGGCGCGCTCAAGCCCGAGATGGTGCGGCACATGGCGCCCCAGCCGATCATCTTCGCGATGGCCAACCCCGACCCCGAGATCACGCCGCCCGACGCCAAGGCGGCGCGGCCGGACGCGATCGTCGCTACGGGGCGGTCGGACTATCCGAACCAGGTCAACAATGTGCTGGGTTTCCCCTTCATCTTCCGCGGCGCGCTCGACGTGCGGGCGACCGCGATCAACGACGAGATGAAGATCGCGGCGGCGCAGGCGCTGGCCGAGCTGGCGCGCGAGCCGGTGCCGGAGGAAGTCGCGGCGGCCTATGGCGGGCGGGCGCAGAAGTTCGGCGCAGACTACATCATCCCGGCGCCGTTCGATCCGCGCCTGCTCGAGATCGTCCCGGCGGCGGTGGCCGAGGCGGCGATGCGCTCGGGCGTGGCGCAGCGGCCGATCGAGAACATGGCCTTCTACCGCCAGGCGCTGCGGGCGCGGCTGAACCCGACTCTGTCGGTGCTGTCGATGGCCTACCAGGCGGCGCGGGCGAACCCCAAGCGGGTGCTGTTCGCGGAAGGCGAGGAGCCCAACGTGCTGCGCGCCGCAATCGCCTTCAAGGAGGGCGGCTACGGAACGCCGGTGCTGGTCGGGCGCGAGGACGTCTACGACCTGCTGCGCGAGCTGGGGGTCGACGACCCGAGCGAATATGAAGTGCTCAACAGCCGCAACTCGCCGCTGGTCGGGCGCGCGGTCGACCACATCTACGCCAAGCTCCAGCGCCGCGGGCATCTCCGGCGCGAGGTCGAGCGGCTGGTCAACCAGGACCGCAACTTCTTCGCCGCCGCGATGCTCCAGCTGGGCGAGGCGGACGCGATGATCACCGGCACCACCCGCCCCTACAGCCAGTCGCTGAGCCAGGTGCGGACGGTGATCGGCCGCGAGAGCGACGCCGAGCCGTTCGGGGTCAACATCATCGTCGGCCAGCACGAGACGGTGATGATCGCCGACACTGCGGTCAACGAGCGGCCGGACGCGCAGCAGCTGGCGGCGATCGCGGTCCGCACCGCCGCCTTCGCGCGGCGGATGGGCCTGGAGCCGCGGGTCGCCTTCGTCAGCTACACGACCTTCGGCAATCCGCCGGGCGCCTATGTCGCCAACCTGCGCGATGCGGTGCGGCTGCTCGACACGATGAGCGTCGACTTCGAATATGAGGGCGAAATGGCGGCCGACGTGGCGCTCAGCCATGACTCGCAACGGCGCTACTATCCATTCAGCCGGCTCACCGGGCCCGCCAACATCCTGATCATGCCCGGGCTCCAGTCCGCCAATCTCTCGGCCAAGCTGCTTCGCGCGCTCGGCGGGGAAAGCGTGATGGGGCCGTTCCTGCTGGGGATGGAGAAGCCGGTGCAGATCGCGCCGATGACCGCCAGCGCCAACGACCTCGTCAACCTGGCGGTGCTGGCGGCGGCGACCGCCGCCTAGATCCGCTCGGCGGTCGCCACCGCGTCGACCGTCCGCAGCGCGGCGATGATCGAGTGGAGGTGCGCGAGATCGTGCACCTCGACGTCGGCGTCGAAGGTGTGGAAGCTGCCGTCGCGGTGGATCAGGTGGAGGTTGACGATGTTCGCCCCCTGCTGACCCAGCGTCGTCGCCATGGTTCCGAGCGCCCCGGCGACGTTGCGGACGACGATCCGCAGCCGCGCGGTCGCTCCCTCGCTGTCGTCGGTCCAGGCGAGGTCGAGCCAGTCGGCGTCGATCCCGGTCGCGAGCAGGTCGCAGCCGATCGCATGGACCTCGATCTCCTCGTCCTCCCGGCGCAGCCCGACGATGCGGTCGCCCGGGATCGGGTGGCAGCAGGGAGCGAGGTGGAAGGCGACGCCCGGAGTCAGACCCTTGATCGAGATGGCCTGGCGCTGGCTCGGCGCACGAGGGGCGACGTCGCTGCCGGTCGAGCCCGGCATCAGTGCCTCCATCAGCTCCTCGTCGGCGATCCGCTTGCGCGCGACCGCCGTCATCAGGCTGTCCTCGCTGTCCAGCTTGAGGGTGCGGATCGCCCGCGGCAGCGCTTCCTTGGGGAGCGGGAAGGGGAGCCGCTCGACGATCTCCTGGTAGATCTTGCGGCCGAGTTCGACCGTCTCGTCGCGCTCCTTGTGGCGGACGTAGCGGCGGATCGCGGAGCGGGCCTTACCAGTGGCGACGAAGCGGAGCCAGCTCGGCTGCGGCTGCTGCGCGTCGGACACGAGGATCCCGACCTGGTCACCGTTCTCGAGCAGGGTGCGCAATGGCACCACCCGGCCGTTGACCTTGGCCCCGACGGTCTTGTCGCCGAGGTCGGTGTGCACGGCGTAGGCGAAGTCGACCGGGGTCGCGCCCTTGGGCAGCTGGATGAGCTCGCCCTTCGGGGTGAAGGCGAAGATCCGGTCCTGGTACATCGCCATCCGGGTATGCTCGAGCAGTTCCTCGGGACTGGCGGCATGATCGAGGATCTCGACCAGGTCGTCGATCCATGGGACCTTCACCTCGGCCGCCGGCTTGCCTTCCTTGTAGGCCCAGTGCGCGGCGAGCCCGCGCTCGGCCTGCTCGTGCATGGCGCGGGTGCGGATCTGGATCTCGATCCGCATCTTGCTGTCGTGGATCACTGAGGTGTGGAGCGAGCGATAGCCGTTGCGCTTGGGGGTGGAGATGAAGTCCTTGAAGCGGCCGGGGACCATCGGCCAGCGGCGATGGATGAGGCCGAGCGCCTTGTAGCAATCGTCCGGCTGGTCGACGATCACCCGGAACGCCATGACGTCGGACAGCTGCTCGAAGTTGATGTGCCGCTCGGCCATCTTCTTCCAGATCGAGAAGGGATGCTTCTCGCGGCCCGTCACCTCGGCGGTCAGGCCGTTGTCGGCGAGATGGAGCTGGAGCCCGAGCCCAATCCGGCTGACGATGTCGCCGCCCTCGGCGTGGAGCTGCTGGAGGCGGCGGCTGATCGAGGCGTAGGCGTCCGGCTCCAGCTGCCGGAAGGCGAGCGTCTGCATCTCGCTCATGATCGCGTACATCCCGATCCGCTCGGCGAGCGGGGCGTAGATATCCATCGTCTCGCGGGCGATGCGGCGGCGCTTTTCCTCCGACTTGATGTGGTGGAGCGTGCGCATGTTGTGGAGCCGGTCGGCGAGCTTGACCAGCAGGACGCGGATGTCGTCGGAGAGCGCGAGCAGGAACTTGCGGAGGTTCTCGGCCGCGCGCTCGTTCTCCGACTGGGCCTCGATCTTGCTGAGCTTGGTGACTCCGTCGACCAGCCGGGCGACCGAGGGCCCGAACTTCTTCTCGATCTCGTCGGTGGTGGCGACCGTGTCCTCGATCGTGTCGTGGAGGATACCGGTGACGATCGTCTCGTCGTCGAGCTTGAGGTCGGTGAGGATGCCCGCCACCTCGATCGGGTGGCTGAAATAGGGATCGCCGGAAGCGCGGGTCTGCGAGCCGTGCGCCTTCATCGAGAAGACGTAGGCGCGGTTGATCAGCGCCTCGTCGGCATCGGGATCGTAGGCGCGGACCCGCTCGACCAGCTCATATTGACGTAGCACCCTTGCTATGTGGGCGAGCGCACCACCCTGTTGCAAGTGCGAAAGGGAGGAAGCCAGCGGCTCGCTCGTGCGTTAGGCTAGGGTTCAGTCCCGAGCAGTGATATGCAGGGCCGTCACAACGCCGCCAAGGTTGTTGCGTTAGGGAGTGGAATGGCAGAGCTTCGGCCGCATATCGACAGTTTCAAGCGCGTAACGGCGGAATGCCCGCTGCCGCCCGCCGTCGAGCTGATTGGCGAGAAGTGGGCGGTGCTCATCATCCGCGGAGCGGTAATGGGCCTGCGTCATTTCGAAGAGTTCCAAGCCGGGCTCGGGATCGCGCGGAACATCCTGTCGGACAGGCTGACCAAGCTGGTCGCCGGCGGCGTTCTCGACCGGCGCCACGATCCGCTCGACCGGCGCAAGGTCGTCTATCGCCTGACCCGCCGCGGCGAGGCACTGCTGCCGGTGCTGGTCGCGCTTCGCCAGTGGGGTGAGGAGTGGGGTAATGGCGGCTGTCACCTGATCGAGCGCCGCAACGGAAAGCCGATCCAGCGACTGCGGGTTCGCGGCGACGACGGGCGCGAGCTCGGGATCGAGGACATCGTGTGGATCGAGGACGACGGCGAGATGATCCTGCCGCACTTCTGAGGTGGCGGCGCTTCGGACAAGAAAAAGGGCGGCTCCGGGCCGCCCTTTTTTGTTCAGCGTCGCGCCGGGCGCGGCCTACTCGTAGTCGCCGCCGCTCGGGCTCGGGCGCGGCGGCGCCGCAGCGGTGAGGCGCAGCGCCTCCGCGGCATCGCCGAGGCTCGACAGCTCGTCGGTCTCGTCCTCCTCGTCGACGCGGACCCGCTGCAGCCCGGACACGACCGCTTCCTTGAGGTCGCGCGGACGCACGGTCTCGTCGGCGATCTCGCGCAGGGCGACGACCGGGTTCTTGTCGCGATCGCGATCGATCGTGAGTTCCGCACCGGCCGAGATCTGGCGGGCGCGCTGGGCGGCCATCAGCACCAGGTCGAAGCGGTTGGGGATCTTGTCGACACAATCTTCGACGGTGACGCGCGCCATCGCGAACCTTCTTCACGAGAATGGGAGAAGGCGGCGACCTAGGGCCGGGCTGCTCGAAAGTCAAGGAAAGTGCCGCCCTTGCGCTGCGGGGCCCGGACAGGCACATCGACCCCGATGGCCGCCCAGCCCGACCCGCCGAACGCCGCCACAGGCCCGATCTGCGCCGAGATCGCCGGCAACCGACTGCTGCTGATCGAACAGGGGGCCGAGCGGCTGCGCACCCTTCTAGAGATGATCGACGAGGCGGAGACCAGCTTCCGCATCCTCTTCTACATGTTCACCGAGGATTCGGCCGGGCAGGCTGTGCGCGACCGGCTGGTCAGCGCGGCGCAGCGCGGGGTCAAGGTCACGCTGCTGATCGACGGCTTCGGCTGCACCGCCAAGCCCGACTTCTTCGCCGGGCTGAGGGACGCCGGGGGACATTTCTGCGTGTTCCACCCGCGCTACAGCGCCCGCTACCTGCTGCGGAACCATCAGAAGCTCGTCGTCGCCGACGACCGGCGGGCGATCGTCGGCGGCGCCAACATCAGCCAGTCCTACCTCGAGGACGTCAGCGAGAAGCGCTGGCGCGACCTGTGGCTACTGGTCGAGGGACCGGCGGCGCACCACGCCGGCCGCTACTTCGACGCGCTGTTCCGCTGGACCACCAGCCACAAGCCCCGCATGCGCGACCTGCGCCGGCTGGTGACCCGCTACACCCAGCGCCGCGGCAAGGTTCAGTGGGTCTTCTCCGGCCCGATGCAGCGCCGCAATCCCTGGCCCGAACGGATCGCCCGCGACCTGCAGGACAGCAACCGGTTCGACCTGATTGCCGCCTACTTTGCCCCGCCCTTCGGGATGACCCGCCGGATCCGCCATCTCGCGCGGACCGGCTGCGTGCGGATCATCACCGCCGGCAAGACCGACAATAATGCGACGATCGCCGCGGCGCGCTTCACCTACTCCCGCCTGCTGCGGCGCGGGGCGGAGATCTACGAGTATCAGCCGGTCAAGCTCCACACCAAGCTCGCCGTGTTCGACGAGGTGGTTCACATCGGCTCGTCCAACTTCGACTTCCGGAGCCTCTACCTCAACCTGGAAGTCATGCTGCGGGTCGACGACCCCGGCTTCGCCGCCCAGATGCGCGGCTATTTCGAGCGCGAGATGGCGGACTGCCTGCGGATCACGCCGGAGATCCACAAGGCGCGCGCCAGCCTGCCGCGCAGGGTCAAATGGGCGATCTCGAACTTCCTGGTGACGAGCATGGACTATACCGTCACCCGCCGCCTCAATTTCGGCGCCGAGAAGTAGCGGCCTACTCGGCCGCGGCCGGCTCGCGATAGGCCCAGAAGAGGGTCGCAGGGGGCACGTTCACCCACTCGAACCCGCGCTCCAGCCGCTCGAACACCGGGGCGATGAAATCGCGGACCTTGGGGCTGAACTGGTAGACGAGGAAGGCGCCGCCGGGCCGGATGACCCGCGAGGTCGCCGCGCCGATCGCATCGCCGACGCCGGGCGGGAGGGTCGAGAAGGGCAGGCCGGAGAGGACGTAGTCGGCGTGGCTGAAGCCACGGTCGGCGATGATCTTCTCGACGTCGGCGGCCGAGCCGGTCACCGCGACCAGCCGGGGATCGTCGATGTCCTCGCGCAGATAGGTGGTGAACTCGGGATTGGTGTCGATGGTGATCAGCGTCGCGTCCGGCCCCATCCGCTCGAGGATCGGGCGCGTGAAGGTGCCGACGCCCGGCCCATATTCGACGAACAGGCGGGTTTTCTCCCAGTCGACCGGCGCCAGCATGCGGTCGATCAGCTTTCGGCTCGACGGGATGATCGAACCGACCATCACCGGGTGCTTGATGAAGCCGCGCAGGAAGGCCCAGCGGGCATTCTTGGACCGAGCGGAGCCGCGACGCGCAAGACGCTTGCTACCCTTCAATGCACGTGCTGGCGAAATCGACATGAAAGCTCCAGTTCAGGGAAGACCCCGAGCGTTGGCAAAAGCGCCAGCGCTTGGCAAGTTCCGGGCGGCGGGTTTTCGGCTCGCCCTGCCTACCCTATGGAGCAGGCATGCGGGCGGCGGGCGAACGGCGGAAGGTTGGCGGGAGCGCGCTGACCGGGCTCCACTTCCTGCTGCTGTTCGGGGCGATGCTGCTGTCGGCGTCGGGCAACACGGCGCTGCAGTCGGTCATGCCGGCGATCGGCCGGCAGATCGGGATCGGCGATTTCTGGGTGGCGCTCGCCTACACCTGGTCGGCGGTGCTGTGGGTGCTGCTGGCGCCACTGTGGGCCGAGCTCAGCGATCGCCACGGCCGCAAGCGGCTGACGCTGGTCGGGGTCGGCGGCTTCATCCTGTCGATGCTGCTGTGCGGCCTGTGCCTGATGGCCGGGCTGCATCGCTGGACGAGCGGGGCGCTGACCTTCGTCCTCTTCGCGCTGTTCCGCTCGATCTACGGCGCCTTCGGTTCGGCGACGCCCAGCGCGACCCAGGCCTATCTCGCCGGCAAGACGCGGCGCTCGGCTCGGGTGGCCGCGCTGTCGGCGCTGAGCAGCAGCTTCGGGCTCGGGACGATCGTCGGCCCGGCGCTGGCGCCCTTGTTCATCCTGCCGTTCGTCGGGCTGCCCGGGCCGCTGTTCGCCTTCACCCTCATCGGGCTGGCCATGTGGCTGGCGATCCTGCGCTGGCTGCCCGACGACCAGCGCGACCCGCGCCACGGGCGCGGCGCGGCGATGAGCTATCCCTCGCTCGCCTCGATGGTCACCGGCGCCAGCATCCGCGCCGCACTCGCGCCGCGCAACAGCCGCCGCCTCAGCTGGAAGGACCCGCGGATCCGCGGCTGGATCCTCGCCGGGGTGACCGCCGGCCATGCGCAGGCGGCGACCCTGACCTGCCTCGGCTTCTTCGTGATCGACCAGCTGGGATTGACGCCACGTGTCGCGCCGCAGTCGATCGCGATCGTGATGATGGCCGGCGCGGGCGCGACCCTGGCGGCGCAGTGGGGCCTGATCCCGCGCCTCCATCTCCGGCCACGGACGCTCATCCTCGTCGGCGCGACCATCGCCGCCGCCGGGCTGCTCGGGACGATCCTCGCGCGTGACCTCTACGGGCTGGTGCTCGCCTTCGGGATCACCAGCCTCGGCTTCGGCTTCACCCGGCCGGGCTTCACCGGCGGCGCCAGCCTCGCCGTCCCGCTCGCCGAGCAGGGTGGAGTCGCCGGCGTGATCACCGCCGCCAACGGGATCAGCTACGTGCTCGCGCCCTCGCTCGGGATGGCGCTCTACGAGGTGAACCGCCACCTGCCGTTCGTGGCCGGGGCGGTCCTCCTGCTGGCGTTGGTCGCGGTGGCGCGGCGGCGGCTCTAGGCCTCGCCGCTCTTCGCCGCGTTGCGGGGGCGGAGCATGCCAGGCATGACAAAACCGATCCCCGGCGGGTCCGGGCGCACCGCGTCGCTCTTCAGCGTATCCTGGATGCGCTGATAATCCTCTTCCATCTCCGCCGTCACCGAGGCGCGGGTCTCGTGCAGCGCAGCCTCGAAGTCGCTCATCGCCACCTGACCCTCGTCGATGCCGCGGCGCAGCGCGGTCAGGCCGGCGCGGCGGACAAGGTCCTCGAGGTCGGCGCCGGTGAAGCGCTCGGTGCGCTGGGCGAGGCTCTCGAGATCGACGTCGCTGGCCAGCGGCATGCTCTCGGTGTGGATGGCGAGGATCCGCCGCCGCCCCGCGGTGTCCGGCGTGCCGACGTAGATGAGCTCGTCGAAACGGCCGGGGCGGAGCAGCGCCGGGTCGATCAGGTTGGGGCGGTTGGTGGCCCCGATCACCACCACGCTGTTGAGTTCCTCCAGCCCATCCATCTCGGCGAGGATGGTGTTGACCACCCGCTCGGTGACCTGCGGCTCGCCCATCCCGCCGCCGCGCGCCGGGACCAGGCTGTCGATCTCGTCGAAGAAGATGACCGTCGGTGCGACCTGGCGGGCGCGGGCGAACAGCCGGGCGATCTGCTGCTCGCTTTCGCCATACCATTTGGAGAGAAGATCGCTCGACTTGGTGGCGATGAAATTGGCCTGGGCCTCACGCGCGCAGGCCTTGGCGAGCAGCGTCTTGCCGGTGCCCGGCGGCCCGTAGAGGAGGAAGCCCTTGGCCGGGCGGATGCCGAGACGGCGGAACGCCTCGGGGTGCTTGAGCGGAAGCTCGACGCCCTCGCGCAGCCGCGACGAGGCCTCGTCGAGGCCGCCGATGTCGTCCCAGCCGACGTTCGGCACCTGCACCATCACCTCGCGCATCGCCGAGGGCTGGACCCGCTTGAGCGCGCCCTCGAAATCGCTGGTGTCGACCGACAGCTGGTCGAGCATCTCGGTAGGGATCGTCTCCTCGGCGAGGTTGAGCTTGGGCATGATCCGCCGCACCGCCTCGAGCGCGGCCTCGCGGGTCAGCGCGGCAAGATCGGCGCCGACGAATCCGTAGGTGCGGCGGGCGAGCTCGTCGAGGTCGACGCCGGACGCCAGCGGCATGCCGCGGGTGTGGATTCCGAGGATCTCGCGGCGGCCGGTCTCGTCGGGTACGCCGACGACGATCTCGCGATCGAACCGGCCAGGCCGGCGAAGCGCCTCGTCGATCGCCTCGGGGCGATTGGTGGCGGCGATGACGACCAGGTTCTGACGCGGCTCGAGCCCGTCCATCAGGGTCAGCAGCTGGGCCACCAGCCTTTTCTCGGCCTCGCCGGTGACCTGGCCGCGCTTGGGCGCGATCGAATCGATCTCGTCGATGAAGATGATCGACGGCGCGGCCTGGCTCGCCTTCTCGAACAGCTCGCGCAGCTGCTTCTCGGATTCGCCGTAGGCCGAGCCCATGATCTCCGGGCCGGCGATGTGGAAGAACTGCGCGTCGCTCTCGTTGGCGACGGCGCGGGCGAGCCGGGTCTTGCCGGTGCCGGGCGGGCCATGGAGCAGCACCCCCTTGGGCGGGTCGACGCCGAGGCGCTGGAACAACTCGGGATGGCGGAGCGGCAGTTCGACCATCTCGCGCAGCGCGTCGACCGTGTCCTTGAGCCCGCCGAGATCGTCGTACGTGACGTCGGCGCGGCGATCGCCATCGGCAGGGCTGAACTCGCTCAGCAGTTCGACGACCGTGCTCTGATCGATGTGCACGACTCCCCGCGGCGCGGTGGAGACGACCTGCAGCCGCACTTCCTGCAGCGCGAAGGCCGGTGCGTTGAGCAACTGCCGGATATGGTCCGGCATATCGGCATTGACCCGCTGGTGCCCCGCGGTCGCGACCGTGTCGCCCTGGGTCAGCGGTCGCGCGGCGAAGCTGCGCTTAAGCGCCTCGGTGGAGCCCTGCAGCCGGACATTGTTCTGAGCGGGGGCGAAGGTGACCTTGGTGGCGGGGCGCGAGACGGCCTTTTGCACCTCGACGAAGTCGCCCGCGCCGACGCCGGCATTGGCGCGCTGCAGGCCGTCGAGGCGGATGACGTCGAGCCCCTCGTCCTCGTCATAGGGGCGGATTGCGCGGGCCGGGGTGGAGCGCTTGCCGATGATCTCGATCACGTCGCCATCGTTGAGCCCCAGCGCATCCATCAGCTTGCGCGGCAGCCGGGCCAGCCCACGACCGCTGTCGGCGGGCGGCAGATTGGCGACCTGCAGGCGGCGCACATCCGTTTCAACGTCAGCCATGATCCTTGATTCTCTCCTGATGCGACGCTCGGCGGACACCCCGCCCGTTGAACGACGCCGCGTCCGTTCCGTTCAATGTGGGGAGCGCCGATTATGGGAAAAGGCCGGGCCGTTGCGCAGGCGGCCTGACCGGCTTGTCATGCGGCGGAAACGGGCTGCGGCGGAAGACGAGCTTACAGTCGGCTGACGATCGGGCGGACTGATCCAGTTCGCCAGCCGGTCGGAAAAGCGGGGCCATGAGTCCCGATTTTGGAGGGAATGCCATGTTCAAAGCTGTTGCCGCCGCCGCCGCCATCGCGATGCTGGCCGCCGCTCCCGCCGTGGCCGCGACGAAGACCGCCACCCACACCACCGCAGCGACCAAGGTAACGAGCCATCCGACTGCCGCACCGGCCAAAACCGCGGTGACCACGCACGTCACCCAGAAGGTCAACGGCAAGCCGGTGAAGGTCGCCTCGACCGGCCGAATGGTCACGACCAGGACGGCCACCGGCAAGGCGGTGACCTACAACTGCAGCAAGGCCGGCAACGCCAGCAAGAAGGCCTGCAAGTAGGTTGATGCGAGGGGGCGGACGGGCAGGTCCGCTCCCTTTCGCTACAGCTTGATGCTGCCGGCGATCCGCCGCAGCGCACCGCGCGGCAGCAGCCGATGGCCCTGCGCGCCGAGCTTGTTGGCCGCGCCCGGGATGACGACGGCGCGGTTCTTCTCCAGCCCTTCGATCCCGGCTTTCACCACCGAAGCGCTGTCAGCCGACAGCCGCTCGCTCAACCCGTTGCCACGGAACCCGGCGACATCGCCGAACTCGGTCCGGGTCGGCCCGGGGCACAACGCGCTGACCTTGATCCCGTGCGGCCGGACTTCCTCGTGGAGCGCCTCGGTGAAGCTGAGGACGAAAGCCTTGGTCGCGAAGTAGACCGCCATTCCGGGGCCCGGCTGAAAGGCGGCGGTCGAGGCGACGTTGAGGATCGCTCCGCCCCGCCGCTCGATCATGCCCGGCAGCACCGCATGGGCGAGCTCGGTCAGCGCCCCGCAGTTGAGGTCGATCATCTGGCGCAGGCGCGCGCCGTCCTGCTCGGCGACCCGCCCGGTCAGCCCGAACCCGGCATTGTTGACCAGCCAGTCGACATGCTCGCCGTGTACCGCGAGATCGGCGAGCAGCCGCTCCGCCGCGCGCGGTTCCGACAGGTCGATGGCGACCGGCCGAGCGTTGCCCAGCTCGGCCGCCAGCGCGCGGAGCCGGTCGATCCGGCGCGCCGCCAGCACCAGGGTGTGACCCCTGGCGCCGAGCTGGCGCGCGAAGTCTACGCCGAGCCCGGCAGACGCGCCGGTGATCAGCGTGACCGGCCTCATCAAGCGACGGTGGCCTTCTCGATCTTGCCCGGGTTGGCCGGCGGCTCACCCTTGGGCAGCGCGTCGACATGCTCCATGCCGCTCTCGACATTGCCCCACACGGTGTACTGCTTGTCGAGGAAGCGCGCGTCGTCGAAGCAGATGAAGAACTGGCTGTTCGCGCTGTGCGGATAGCTGGTGCGGGCCATCGAGCAGGTGCCGCGGACGTGCGGCTCGTTGTTGAACTCGGCCTGGAGGTCGGGGAGCTTGGAGCCGCCGCTGCCAGTGCCGGTCGGGTCGCCGCCCTGCGCCATGAAGCCGGGGATGACCCGGTGGAACAGGACGCCGTCGTAGAAGCCCTCGTTGGCGAGGCTGGTGATCCGCTCGACATGGCCCGGCGCGAGGTCGGGGCGAAGCCGAATGACGACGTCGCCACCGGTCGAAAGAGTGAGGGTCAGCGTCTGCGGCGCGTCGGCCATGGGATCATCTCCGGTGAAATGGGAACGGGGCGCATGTAGGGCGGCCCTTCGCCTTGCGCCAGAGCGGGCGCGGCCATAGGAGGGCCGCTCGGGTCGGCGAGGGGTCAGGCAGATGAGCGAACTGGAAAGGGTCGCGACCGCCACGCCCGACGACAACGTCGCCGTCGCCCCGCCTGAAGTCGACCTCATCCACGACAGCGACGACCGGCTCCGGCCCGAGTTCGTCAGCGAGGTGCTCGACCTCGTCGAGGCCGGGGACAACGAGGCCGCGCGCGCGCGGGTCGCGCCGCTCCACCCGGCCGATGTCGCCGACCTGATCGAACTCGCCCGGGTCGACGAGCGCGACGGGCTGGTCGCGGCACTGGCTGGGATCGTCGACGCCGACGTGGTCGCCGAGCTCAACGACTATGTCCGCGAGACGCTGATCGACGAGATGGCGCCCGAGCAGGTCGCAGATCTCGCCGGCCAGCTCGACACCGACGACGCGGTGGCGATCCTCGAGGATCTCGAGGAGGACGAGCAGCGCGCAGTGCTGCGCGCGATGGAGCCCGACGATCGCGCCGCGATCGAGGAGGCGCTGACCTACCCCGAGGAGTCCGCCGGCCGCCTGATGCAGCGCGAGCTGATCGCGGTGCCCGAGCATTGGGACGTCGGCCAGGTCATCGACTATCTCCGCTCGGGCGAGCAGCTCGCCGACGACTTCTGGGAAGTCTTCGTGGTCGGGCCGAGGCACCACCCGGTCGGGACGTGCAAGCTGTCGGCCATCCTGCGTACGCGGCGCGAGGTGCCGGTCGCCGAGATCATGGCACGCGAACAGACGCTGATCCCGGTCGACATGGACCAGGAGGACGTGGCGCTCCGCTTCCAGAAATATGCGCTGGTGTCCGCGGCGGTGGTCGACAAGTCGGGCCGGCTGGTCGGGATGATTACCGTCGACGACATCGTCCACATCATCCAGGAGGAAGCGGGCGAGGATGTGCTGCTGCTGTCCGGCGCGGGCGACGGCGACATCAACGAGCCGGTCCGTTTCGCCGTCCGCACCCGGCTGACCTGGCTGATCATCAATCTCGGCACCGCGATCGTCGCGGCGAGCGTGGTCGGCCTGTTCCAGGGCGAGATCAGCCGGCTGGCGCTGCTCGCGGTGCTGATGCCGATCGTCTCCGGCATGGGCGGGAACGCGGGCACGCAGACGCTCGCGGTGGTGGTCCGGGCGCTCGCCACCAACCAGCTGACCAGCTCCAACACGGTCCGGATGATCGCCCGCGAGCTCAAGATCGCGCTCGCCAACGGCCTCTCGCTGGGGCTGCTGATCGGCACCGGGGTCGCGCTCGTCTACGCAAATCCGCTGCTCGGCTCGGTGATGGGAACGGCGATGATCATCAACAATCTCGTCGCCGGGCTGGCCGGGATCATGGTCCCGGTGGCGCTCGACCGAATGAAGATCGATCCCGCCGTCTCATCCGCGGTGTTCGTCACCATGGCCACCGACGTGATGGGCTTCTTCAGCTTTCTCGGGCTTGCTGCGCTGGTCGGGCTCGGCAGCTAAGCGCTTGCAAAGCGGCCGCTTTTTGCGGCATTGAAGCGAGGTGTCAGCACTTCACCTTAGCAAGGTCGCGATCGCCTGCCGGGATCTCGAGTCGCTCGCCCGCCGGCTCGATTCGCGCCGCGAGGGCGAGGTGGTGAAGATCGTCACCCGGATGCGGCCCAAGCGCTGCGCCGAACTGGTCGGCGGCTGCATCTACTGGATCGTCCAGCATCGGCTGATCGGCCGGCAGGAAATCCTCGGCTTCGAGGATCGCGAGGACGGTCGGATCAACATCCTGTGCGATCCGACCCTGCAAGGCGTGCCGCCGGCGCCGATGCGCGCGCACCAGGGCTGGCGCTATCTCAAGGACGAGGACGCGCCGCAGCCCGGCGCGAATGACGACAGCGGCCTCGCCGCGCTCCCGCCGCGGCTCTACGGTAAGCTGGTCAGCCTGGCGCTGCTCTAGCGGGCCTTGCAGCCCTCGACCGTAGCCGAGCCCTCGACGTGCAGCTCGCACGCAGGGTGGCCCGACAGGCTGACGACCGACGCGCCGAGCGCGTTGACCTTGGCACTGTTGACGACCTGAAGCGCGACCGTGGCGGGCCCCTCGGCGACGACCCGCGAGTCCGTCGTGGCCAGGCCCCTGCCGTCGAACGAGGAGGTGCCGCGGACATAGATGTTGGCGCTGCGGGCCTTGCCGCCCATCCGCGCCGACGCGGTCCCGGCAATCCCGACGACGAGCTGGTCGACGTCGGCTGCGGCGATGCTGGCGGAACCCGAGCCCTGGACCGAGAGGTTGAACTTGAGGCCGCCGACGCGCTGCACGTCCGCGCTCCCGGAGCCGTTGATCCACAGCTGACCGAGGTCGTGCGTGCCGACGCTGATCTCGACCGGGCCGCGATACTCGCCCGGGTAGCCCCCATAGGCGCTCGGGTTGGGCCGGACGTAGAGGGTCGTGCCCTGGACCTCGACCGTTACCCCGTCGAGCGCGGCGGAATTGCCGCTAGCCCGCGCGAACGGCGACACGCCAGTGACCAAGCTGACCCGGTACGGCCCGTCGATGCGGACCCGGTCGAAGCCGGTGACGGTAAAGCTGCGCACGGCGGCGGCGGCAGGAGCCGCGGCCAGCGTGGCGGCGAGGACGACGAGCGGGAGGAGGCGGCGCATGGCCGCACTCTCGCCTGCCGTGGTTAACAAGTCACTAGGAGCAGCGCACGTCGCCCGAGCCGTGCTTCTCGATCTCGCAGCGCGCCCCGCCGCTGATCGTCACGTCTCCCGAGCCGAGAATCTCGACCTTGGCGGTGGCGGTGGCGTGGGCGGCGACGCTGCCGCTGCCGGCGATCTCGACCTTGGCGTCCTGCGCGCGCATCCCGCTCGCCTGAATGTCGCCCGAGCCCGCGATCTCATATTTGCTGCGGGTCGCCGTCCCGCCGTTGGCGCGGATCCCCCCCGACCCCGCGATGGAGAAGGAGACGTCCTGCGCGGCGAGCTGCGCCAGCTGGAGGCTGCCCGAGCCGGCGACGCTGCCGCTGAAGCTCGGCGCCTGAACCTTGTCGATCTGCATCCCGCCCGAGCCGGCCAGCATCGCCTCGCGCAGCCCGTCCGGGGCGCTGACGTCGATGCGGACCGTGCCGTTCGAATGACCACCCCAGGCCCAGCTGATCCCGCTGTGAGACTTGGGGTGGATCTTGAGCGTACCGTCCTCGACCTCGACGACGAGCTCGTCGAGCCGGTTGGAGCCGCCGGTCGCGCGCACCGAGGGCTGGCCGCCGCTGGTTACGGCCACGTCGTAAGGGCCAGCGACCTCAATCTTCTCGAACCCACCGATGGCATAGTTGCGGGTGGCGGTCGGCCCCGCGTCCTTGGCCGTGACGACCCCGCACGAGGCAAGCGTCGCCGACGCGAGCAGGATGGCAACCAGACGCATAGTCATTCTCCCACTGTGTTATGCAAACAATACAGCAGGGATCAAGGTCGTGCAACCCTGAAACGAAAAGGGCGCCCCAAGCGGAGCGCCCTTTCCTGGTTGCCGTGCGGCGAAGGTGTCAGGCCTCCTCGACCACGTCCTTCTTGTGATGGATCAGCGCGGCCTTGTTGAGGATCTCGAGGAGCTTGGCGAGCGCGCCCTTTTCGTCGAGTCCTTCCATCGCGCCGAGCTCGCGGGCCAGACGCGACGAGGCGGCCTCGAAGATCTGCCGCTCCGAATAGCTCTGCTCCGGGGCGTCGTCGGGGCGGAACAGGTCGCGGACCACCTCGGCGATCGAGGTCAGGTCGCCCGAGTTGATCTTCGCCTCATATTCCTGGGCGCGGCGCGACCACATGGTGCGTTTCACCTTGGGCTTGCCCTTGAGGGTCTCGAGCGCGTCCTTCATCGTCTTGTCCGACGACAGCTTGCGCATGCCCACCGAGTCCGCCTTGGTGACGGGAACGCGGAGGGTCATCTTCTCCTTCTCGAACCGCAGGACATAGAGGTCCAGGCGGGTGCCGGCGATTTCGGTGCTTTGCAGTTCGACGACGCGTCCGACGCCGTGCTTGGGGTAAACAACATAGTCGCCAACGTCGAAGTTCAACGCCTTCGCTGCCATTCTGCTACCTTCCTAATGTCGAGGATAAGTGGATTCTCCCAGCTGCAGCGCCCCCCAAGTCGGTCTGCGGCCGTGAATCGATCCTCTTCAAATCGTGCAAGTGAACGGAATCACGCCGAGCAGCGCATGATCCTCTCTTCGCCATGTAGCACGGGTGTCATCAAATTGCCAGTCCGAGTTGGATCGGTAGTGATTTATTGCTCGGTGTTAAACTAGCGATTCCAAGGCCTAGCAGCCGAACGCCCAGTGGAACGGGGAGCTCGGCCTCGAGCAGCGAGCGGCCCACCGCCGCAAACCCCGCCTCGTCCTCGATCGGCACCACGAAGCTGCGCGAACGGGTGATCGAGCGGAAGTCGCTGAACTTGATCTTGAGCGTCACCGTCCGGCCGAGCGCCTGCGCCCGCTCGATGCGCGTCCAGGCCAGGCCCGCGACGCGCTCGAGCTGTTCAAGCAGCGCCGCGCGGTCGTGGAGATCGCTGTCGAACGTCCGCTCGGCGCTGACCGACTTGGCTTCGCGGTTGGCGCGGACCGGTCGGTCGTCGATCCCGCGCGAGATGCGGAAATACCAGTGGCCCGAGCTGCCGAAGCGGCCTTCCAGTTCCGCGAGGCTCAGCGCGGCGAGGTCGGCGCCGGTGTGGACGCCCATCCGCTGCAGCTTCTCCGCGGTTCGCGGGCCGACCCCGTGGAAGCGGCTGACCGGCAGCGAGGCGATGTAGCGCGCGGCCTGTGCCGGGGTGATGACGCACAGACCGTCGGGCTTGTTCTGGTCCGACGCAAGCTTGGCGACGAACTTGCAGTAGCTGACCCCCGCCGAGGCGGTCAGACCCGTTTCGGACCGGATTCGCGCGCGGATCTGCTCGGCGATGGCTCGGGCCGAGCCGAGCCCGTGGCGGTCCTCGGTCACGTCGAGGTAGGCCTCGTCGAGGCTCAGCGGCTCGATCAGGTCGGTATAGTCGGCGAAGATGTCGCGGATCTGCCGGCTGACCGCCTTGTAGGCGTCGAACCGCGGCTTGACGAAGACGAGGTCGGGGCAGCGCCGCCGCGCGGTGACGGACGGCATGGCCGAGCGGACGCCGAACTTGCGCGCCTCGTAGCTGGCGGCCGCGACGACGCCGCGGTGGCCCCCGCCGACCGCGACCGGGAGCCCGCGCAGCGCGGGATCGTCACGCTGCTCGACGCTGGCGTAGAAGGCGTCCATGTCGACATGGATGATCTTGCGGACGGGCGCGGCGGGATCGCTCACGAAGTGCTCTCTAACTTGGCAGCGCGGCGGAGTCATGCTTTAGGGCCGCGCAAAGCCATAGGAAGCTCCCATGAACATTCACGAATATCAGGCCAAGGAACTGCTCGCGAAGTTCGGCGTGCCGGTCCCCGCCGGTCATGCCGCGATGAGCGCCGACGAGGCAGTCGAGGCCGCGAAGCAGCTCCCCGGACCGCTGTGGGTGGTCAAGGCGCAGATCCACGCCGGCGGCCGCGGCAAGGGCAAGTTCAAGGAGCTCGGGCCTGACGCCAAGGGTGGCGTCCGCCTGGCCAAGAGCGTCGAGGAAGTCCGAGCCAGCGCCGAGGAGATGCTCGGCAAGACCCTGGTTACCGTCCAGACTGGCGCCGAGGGCAAGAAGGTCGAACGGCTCTACATCACCGACGGCGTCGACATCGCCCAGGAATTCTACCTCGCGCTGCTGGTCGACCGCGAAACCGGCCGGGTGGCGGTCGTCGCCTCGACCGAGGGCGGAATGGACATCGAGACGGTCGCCCACGACACGCCGGAGAAGATCGAGACGATCACCATCGATCCGGCGACTGGGCTGATGCCGCACCACGGCCGCGCCGTGGCGGCGGCGCTCGGGCTCAGCGGCGACCTCGCCAAGCAGTGCGCCAAGCTGCTCGCCGGCGTTTATGCCGCCTTCCAGGGCACCGACGCCTCGCAGATCGAGATCAACCCGCTGGCGGTGACCGCCGACGACAAGCTGATGGTCCTCGACGCCAAGGTCGGGTTCGATTCGAACGCCATGTTCCGCCACAAGGACCTCGCCGAGCTGCGCGACCTCAGTGAGGAGGACCCGATGGAGATCGAGGCGTCCAAGTACGACCTCGCCTACATCAAGCTCGACGGCGACATCGGTTGCATGGTCAACGGCGCCGGTCTCGCGATGGCGACGATGGACATCATCAAGCTGAACGGCGCCTTCCCGGCCAACTTCCTCGACGTCGGCGGCGGCGCCAACAAGGAGAAGGTCACCGCGGCGTTCAAGATCATCCTGTCGGATCCGGCGGTGAAGGGCATCCTCGTCAACATTTTCGGCGGGATCATGCGCTGCGACACAATCGCCGAAGGCATCGTCGCGGCGGCCAAGGAAGTCGACCTCCACGTTCCGCTGGTCGTCCGGCTGGAAGGCACTAACGTCCAGCAGGGCAAGGACATCCTCGCCAACTCGGGCCTGCCGATCGTCGCCGCCAACGACCTCGGCGATGCCGCGCAGAAGATCGTTGCGGAAGTGAAGAAGGCCGCCTGAGCCGATGATCGACCGCGCCGCCGCCGATGCTCTCTGCGCCGCGCTGACCGCGGCGTGGAATGCCGGGGACGGCGACGCCTTCGCGGCGGTCTTCTCGCCGCAAGCGGACTTCGTCAACGTGCTGGGCCACCATGCTTGCGGCCGCGACGAGATCGCGGCGGGGCACCGGGGCATCTTCGAGTCGGTCTACAAGGGCAGCCGGAACCGCTTCTCGGTCCAGGATCTGCGCGACCTGGGCGGGCTGGCGCTGATGCACGTCAAGGCCAGCCTCGACGTCGCCGAGGGACCGATGGCCGGCGCGCACGAAGCGTTGATGTCCGTGATCGTCGACGACCGCGACGGCGAGCCATGCATCGTCGCGCTTCACAACACGTTCGTCCGGGAAATGCCGGACCTCAAGCGAAGCTGAAGGGAGCGCCGCCGGGACGCCCGGGCGGCCGGAGGAGAGTGAACCGATGAAAGTGCTGGTCGCGGTAAAGCGGGTGATCGACTACAACGTCAAGCCGCGGGTGAAGATGGACGGGAGCGGGGTCGACCTCGCCAACGTCAAGATGAGCATGAACCCATTCGACGAGATCGCGGTCGAGGAAGCGATTCGGCTCAAGGAGAAGGGTGCCGCGACCGAGATCGTCGCTGTCTCGATCGGACCGGCGAAGGCGCAGGAGACGCTCCGCACCGCGCTCGCGATGGGCGCCGATCGCGCGATCCTCATCACCAACGACGCCGACGTCGAGCCGCTCGCCGTCGCCAAGCTGCTCGCCAAGGTCGCCGCGGAAGAGCAGCCCGGCCTGGTGGTGCTGGGCAAGCAGGCGATCGACGACGATTCGAACCAGACCGGGCAGATGCTCGCCGCGCTGCTGGGCTGGCCGCAGGGCACCTTCGCGTCCAAGGTCGAGGTCAACGGCGAGAGCGTCAACGTCACCCGCGAGGTCGACGGCGGGTTGGAGACCGTGGCGCTGCAGCTGCCGGCGATCGTCACCACCGACCTTCGCCTCAACGAGCCGCGCTATGCCTCGCTGCCCAACATCATGAAGGCCAAGTCCAAGCCGCTCGCGCAGAAGACGCCCGCCGATTACGGCGTCGACGTCAGCCCGCGGCTGGAGACGCTGAAGGTGGCCGAGCCGGCCAAGCGGCAGGGCGGGGTCAAGGTCGGGAGCGTCGACGAACTGGTCGAGCGCCTCAAGGGCATGGGAGTGGCGAAGTGAAGACTCTGGTCCTGGTCGAACATGAGGGCGGCGCCATCAAGGACGCGACCCTCGCCACCGTTGGCGCCGCCGCCAAGCTCGGCGACGTCGACCTGCTGGTCACCGGCGCGGGTGTAGGCCCGGTCGGCGAGGCCGCGGCGAAGATCGCCGGCGTGGGCACCGTCCATGTCGCCGGCGGCGCCGAGCTCGAGCATCCGCTCGCCGAGGCGGTCGCGCCGGTCGCGGTCCGGCTGATGGACGGCTACGACGCCTTCCTCACGGCCTCCACCACCACCGGCAAGAACATCGCGCCGCGGGTTGCCGCGCTGCTCGACGTCATGCAGGTCAGCGACATCCTCTCGGTCGAGAGCGAGGACACGTTCACGCGGCCGATCTACGCCGGCAATGCGATCGCCACGGTGCGCTCGAGCGATGCCAAGAAGGTCATCACCGTCCGCACCACCGCGTTCGAGAAGGTGGCGGCCGAGGGCGGCAGCGGGAGCGTCCAGCCGATCGAGGCCGCCGTCACTGACGGCAAGGCCAGGTTCGTGTCGGCCGAGACCTCGAAGAGCGAACGGCCCGAGCTCACCAGCGCGGCGATCATCGTCTCGGGTGGCCGGGCGCTCGGTTCCTCCGAGCAGTTCCACTCGTTGATCGATCCGCTCGCCGACAAGCTCGGTGCCGCAGTCGGCGCCAGCCGCGCGGCGGTCGACGCCGGCTACGCGCCCAACGACTATCAGGTCGGCCAGACCGGCAAGATCGTCGCCCCGCAGGTTTATGTCGCGGTCGGCATCTCCGGCGCGATCCAGCATCTCGCGGGGATGAAGGATTCTAAGACGATCATCGCGATCAATAAGGACGAGGACGCCCCGATCTTCCAGGTAGCGGACGTCGGCCTTGTCGGCGACCTGTTCAAGATCGTCCCGGAGCTGACCGAGAAGCTGTAGGCTCGCAGGCGCGTGCGCGGCTGGGGCCGGATCGCCGGATGGATCGGGCTGGCGCTGTTCGCCGCGGCGGCGCTGCTGCTCTTCGATGCCGAGCAGGCGCCGGTCGTACGCAAGGCCTATGTCGCGCTGCGCGGCTGGCCGGCCGGGGCCCGCCCGATCAAGGTGCTGCTGGCGAGCGACTTCCATGTCTCCGAGCCCGACATGCCGCCGGCGCGGATGGCAAGCATCGTCGGGCAGATGAACGGGCTGAAGCCGGACCTCATCCTCCTGGCGGGCGACTATGTCTCCGACAAGCAGGTCCTGTCCGGGGTCTTCTCGATGGACGAGGCCGTCGCGACACTCCGGGGTCTGCACGCGCCGCTCGGCGTCTATGCAGTGCTCGGCAACCATGACCATCACCGCTGGGACGGCGCCCGCGATGCAGGAGCAGCCTTCCCACGCGAGGGCATTCGCCTGCTCCGCAACCAGGTCGTGCCCGCCGGCCCGATTACCCTGGCCGGAATCGACGACATTCTGACCTTCCACGACGACATGCGCGTGCTCGGCCCGCTCCATGCCGACAGCAAGCCGATGGTCGTGCTCAGCCATTCCCCCGACGTGGCCGACATCATCCGCGGCCGGGCCGACCTGCTGCTCGCCGGGCACACCCACTGCGGGCAGATCAGCCTGCCGCTGGTCGGCGCCCCGGAGAAGAGCTCGCGCTTCGGCGATCGCTATCTATGCGGTCTGAAGCGCGAACCGGACCTGATCGAGGTGACCACTGCGGGGCTCGGGACGACGCTGCTGCCGATGCGGCTGGGGACGAGCCCCGACCTCTGGCTGCTGACGCTCGGCCCCTAGCGCCAGATCGGATCGGCGACCCCGGCGAGGTCGTCGAGATCGACCCGTCGCCGCACCAGCGCCCAGCGCCCGCCGTCGACCAGCACCTCGGCGGTGAGCAGGCGGCTGTTGTAATTGTTGGACATGGACGCGCCATAGGCGCCGGCGGTGCGGAACACGACGAGGTCGCCCGCGCCGACCCGGTCCATGGTCCGGGCCATCGCGAAGGTGTCGCCGCTCTCGCAAACCGGGCCGACGACATTGTAGGTCGCCTGAGCACCGCTCGGCCGGACCGCGTTCATCTCGTGCCACGCGTCGTAGAGCGCGACGCGCATCAGGTCGTTCATCGCGGCGTCGACGATCAGCCAGGGGTGGCGGGCGCCCGGCTTGACCCGGATGACCCGGGTCAGCAGCACGCCGGCGTTGCCGACGATCAGCCGGCCCGGCTCGAACACCAGCCGCGTGTCCCAGCCCGCCGTCACCCGCCGCACCATCTCGCCATAGGCGGCCGGGCTGGCGGGGTCGGGTTGGTCGTCGCCGTGCGGCACGCCGAGCCCGCCGCCGAGGTCGGCGACGCCGATCGCATGGCCGTCGCCCCGAAGCGCGCCGATCAGCGCGCCCAGCTTGGCGAAGGCCGCCTGCAGTGGGTCGAGGCTGACCAGCTGGCTGCCGATGTGCATGGTCACGCCCTGCACCTTGAGCCCCGGCAGGTCGCGCGCGACCGCGTAGGCGGCGAGCGCGTCCTGGTAGGCGATCCCGAACTTGTTGTCGGCGGTTCCGGTGGTGATCTTGGCGTGCGTTCCGGCCTCGACATCCGGGTTGATGCGAAGCCCGACCCGCGCGACCCGGCCCTGGGCGGCGGCAACCGCCGAAAGCATCCGCAGCTCCTCGACCGACTCGACGTTGAACTGGAACAGCCCGCCCGCGAGCGTCTCAGCCATCTCCGCCTCGGTCTTGCCGACGCCCGAGAAGACGATCTTCTCCGGCGCGATCCCGGCCGAGCGGACCCGGCGGTACTCGCCGACCGAGACCACGTCGGCGCCCAGACCGACCCCGGCGAGCTGGCGGAGCACCGCGGCGTTGGAATTGGCCTTGGCGGCATAGGCGACGAGCGGTTCGCCGTTGCCGGCTCCAGCCACCGCGTCGGTCATCACCTCGGCGTGGCGCACCATGGTCGCCGCGGAATAGACGTAGGTCGGGGTCCCGACTGCGTCGGCGATCAGAGGGAGCGGCACGTCCTCGCAGTGGAGGACCCCGTCGCGCAGGTCGAAATGATCCATTGTGTCCGTCTAGTCAGAAGCCGGCGAGAAAGCTCGCCACATTGCGGCCGAGCGCGTCGAGCGCATAGCCGCCCTCAAGGACAATGGCTGCGCGAAGATTTGTCCCAGCGATCCTCTGTGCGAGGCGCTCATAATCGGAGGTGTCCAGCTCGAAGTGGCTGATCGGGTCGCCGCGGTAGGTGTCCGCGCCGAAGCTGATCACGAGCAGGTCGCATCCCTGCTCGCCGATCCACTCGAGCGCTTCGGCGAGCGCATGGTCGTAGGCTGCGAAGCCGGTGCCGCGCGGGAGCGGCGTGTTGCGGATGTTGCCTTCGCTCCGGTCGCCCCAGAAGAAGGGATAATCGGTCGACGGATCGGCATGGAGCGAGGCGAGGAACAGCCCGTCGCGACCCGCCAGGATGTCTTCGCTGCCGTTCCCCATGTGATAGTCGAGGTCGAGCACCGCCACCCGCCGACCGGCCGCGCGCGCGTGCTCGGCCGAGACGCAGGCATGGTTCATGTAGCTGTAGCCGCCCATGAAGGCGGCGCCGGCGTGGTGGCCGGGCGGCCGGGTCACTGCGAACGCGTGCTCCCCGGCGAGCGCCGAATCCACCGCGGCGAGCGCGGTATAGGCCGCCCAGGTGGCGCTCTCCCAAGTCCCAGCCGTGATCGGAGCACAGGTGTCGGTGGCATGGGCGCCGAGCCGCGCGTCGACCCGCTCGAGCTTCCGCGGCCGGCGGGAGATAGGGAAGCAGTAAGGCAGGGCATCCCCGCTGCGACCCGCTGCGAGCCATTCGTCGTGCGCTGTCCGCAGCAGCTCGAGGTAGGCAGGGTCGTGAACGGCCTCGAGCGGCGCCATGCCGCGTTCCGTCACCGGCTCGGTTCGGCCGACCGCCGCCAGCACCTGCTCGGCACGGGCGGGAGTCTCGCTCGCAGGCTCCAGCGCGCCGTTGAAGAATTCGATCGACGGCCGATGCGCCAGCTGCCGCTCGTCCCAGAAGATCCGCATCAATCGTCCTCGTAGAAGATCTCGTCGGCGGCCTGCTGGTCGCCGCGGCTGGCCGGCACCGGGCTCGGGCTGCAGAAGCGGAGGACGGCGTAGCCGCAGCCGCCGGACAGCAGCGACCCGACCAGCGTGCCGAGCTTGGCCTGCTCGACCAGCACCGGATCGACGAAGGCGAGCGCGCCGATGAACAGGCTCATGGTGAAGCCAATCCCGCACAGCAGCGCACCGCCGTAGAGCTGCGGCCAGCTGACTCCTTCGGGACGACCGAACAGGCGGACGGCGCCGTACACGCCCAGCTGCTTGCCGAGGAACAGGCCGAGCGCGACGGCCAGGGTCAGCGGTGCCAGCAGCGCGCCGCTGCTGCCCAGCGCAACGCCGGCACTGGCGAAGCCGAACAGCGGGACGATCCCGAACATGACGAGCGGGTGGAGCGGGCGCTCGATCCGCTCCAGCGTCGATCCGCGCTCGCCGGGGCGGAGCGGAACCGCCAGCGCGGCGAGGACCCCGGCGATGGTCGCATGGACTCCAGACTCGTGAACGGCAATCCAGAGCAGGGCGAAGCCGAGAAGATAGGCCGGCGGGCACCGCACCCCGGCGCGGTTCATCGCCAGCATGGCACCGAACAGCAGCGCGGCGGCGCCGAGCGCGAGCGCATGCAGGCCGCCAGAGTAGGCGATGGCGATGATCGCCACCGCGCCGACATCATCGATGATCGCGAGCGCGACCAGCAGCAGCTTCAGCGCGGGCGGGGCACGGCTGCCGAGCAGCGCCAGCACGCCGAGCGCGAAGGCGATGTCGGTGGCGGCAGGAACTGCACAGCCCGGGATCAGGCTCGGGTCGCCGCGGCTGACCAGCAGGAACACGACCGCGGGGACGGCCATTCCCGCCGCCGCTGCGGCGATCGGCAGGCGACGCTCGCGCCAGGTGGACAGCCGCCCCACCAGCCACTCCCGCTTCACCTCCAGCCCGACCAGCAGGAAGAAGAGCGCCATCAGCCCGTCGCCGATCCAGTGCTGGACCGACAGCGGACCGAGGCCGGAATGAAGCAGGCGCTGATAGGCAGGCGCCAACGGTGAATTGGCGACGAGAACCGCCGCTCCTGCCGCCGCAATCAGCAGCAGGCCGGCGGTTCGTTCTCCCTGCGCGGCGCTGGCCATGGCCCGCGCATGGCCAGCATCTTCAACTCACGCAAGGGGACCGCGGATCAGGCCGCCGGGGTGGTGGTCTCGACCTCGAGGTTCATCTCGGCGTTGAGCAGCTTCGAGATCGGGCAACCCTGCTTCGCCTCGTCGGCGAGGCGGCGAAGCTGCTCATCGTCGATCCCGGGAACACTGGCGCGAAGCCGCAGGTCGGAGCGGCTGACCTTGAAGCCGGCGCCGTCCTGGTCGAGCTTGACCCGAGCCTCCGTCTCGAGGGTGCCATCGTTCACGCCGGCGTTAGCGAGCGCGAAGCTCAGCGCCATGGTGAAGCAGCTGGCGTGGGCGGCCGCGATGAGTTCCTCGGGGTTGGTCCCGGGCTCGTTCTCGAAGCGGGTGTTGAAGCCGTAGCGCTGGTCCTTGAGCACGCCCGACTGAGTCGACACCCAGCCCTTGCCGCTCTTGCCCATGCCTTCGTAGCGGGCGGTCGCCGTTCTCGTGATCATCTCAGGCCTCCGTGGGGAAAGCCGCGCAACGGAGGAGTGAAGCGGAAGGTTGCGGGCCTAGCCCGCCGGCTTCGGCGGAACGGGCGATTTCGGCGGCTTCTGGCCGGGCGCGAGATGACGCGGCCCGAGCGCGTCGTCGAGCAACCTGGCGAGGCGCAGGCCGCCGGCGAGCGCCTGCCGGCGGACGATCGGGACCAGCGAGCGGATCGTCTGCTCGCTCATCGACGTCGGCTGTTGCGCCGGCACCGCGCAGGGGTCCTGGAGGATCGAGCCATAGGCATAGCGCCGGGCCAGCTCCCAGCCCTCTCGCGACCAGTCCTCGGTCGTCCCCGCCGCAAGCCGCGCGCGCTCGGCGGGCGTGGACTGGGCCAGGATCCCGGCTGCGTCCTTCGGCGGGGTCGAGAAGGCCCGCTCGGCGAGATAGCCATCCCAGATGCTGTGCAGGTTGGACGGGACCACGCCATAGTTCACCTTGACGTCGTTGCCGCCGCGGTCGCCGTTGTGGCCGGCGGCGTGCATCGGCTGGGCAAGGTCGCCGACGAAGTGGACGAGGAAGGCGAGCGCCATGACCCGCTCGCGCGCTGGGACCGTGGTGTCGGCGAGGAGCCGGGCATTGCGGTCGATCTGCGAGGCGACGCAATTGCCGTCCTTGCAGTCGGCCTTGAGCGAGAAGGGCCGGCAGATCTCGGTGTTCTGGTAGTGCCAGCTGTAGGCGAAGGAGAAGCGGTCGCCGAGCGGCTTGACGCAATCGGGCCAGACGCTCGCCTGCTCGATGGTCTTGGCCGGGCAGGTCGGCGTGTCGAGCAGCTTCTCCTGGCGAAGCAGCTCGCTGATCCGGGCGCGGGTCTCCGGCCGAACGCTCAGCCAGGCGATGCTGGCAACCGTCTGATGACCATATTCCCACCAGGCCGAGGCAGGGGCGGAGAGGACAAGGGCGAACAGACCGGCGAGCGCCGGCACCAGCTTTCGAATCGACACGGGCTGGGCTTTAGCCGCTTCGGTGCGGGCTTTGCTATCGCAGTTCGAGCACCACAAGCGCCGCGACCATCACCATCGCCAGCGCCGCGATGACACCCAGCCAGCCGGATCCTCCGTGGCCAGCGCCGCCGTTGCGGATCTCGATCGCGGCGGCGAAGGGCGGCGGGTCAAAGCGGAGCAGGGCGCGGATGACGCAGGCGCGCTGGTCGTTGCGGTCGCGCACGGTGAGCCGGCGGCGATCGATGCTGACCGAGTCGCCGTCGATCTGCCCCGCGGGGCTGGCCGGATCCTCGGCGAAACTGTGCCGCGGATCGTGGAGGAAGCGGATGCCGCGGCCGGCGTCGTCGACGATGTCGAAAATCACGTCATGGTAGCCGCTGCGGGGCTCGAGCTGGAGCGTGGCGCCCTCGCCGCAGGGCTCGCCGTGCTGCTTCCAGACCAGCCGGTAGCAGGCATGGGGGTCGGGATCGGCGGTGGTGTGCACCTCGCAGGTGACCGGCACGCCGGGCAGGTCGCCGAAGCGCCCCGCTGCTCGCATCTGGTTCAACCTTGCTCTCCTTCAGGCGGGAGGAGACGCATACCGGACGTTCAGACACTGGGGATGGTGCCGCCGTTCTTGATGATGGGGTCGACGTCGCAGTCGCCTTCGGTGGTCTCGAAGAAGAGGTGGTAGGCCCAGCATTCCTCGCGATTGGGCGTGACGAGGTGCAGGTGGCGCTTGTCGAAGTTCTTGACGGTGAAGTCGGCGAGCCCGGGATCGTTGGCGCAATCGTCCTCGCGCGCGCCGGCCTTGATGTAGATGGCCTTGCCGACTTCCTTGCTGTTGGCCCCGCGGAACCGCGCGTCGACCGCGTCGCCGCCCGCGATCTCGATGTGGATGTCGTGCGCGGACACCTGCTCGAACCACAGGCCGTGCTTCTTCAGCTTCTTGGCCTTCATCTTGCCGGGCACCTCGACGTCCACCGCCGGCACCGGCGGAAACTTCCCGTCGGGAAAGCTGATGTGGATCTTGACTACGCCGGAGTCCTTGTCGTCGATCATTGCCTGCTCCCCTGTTGCCACCGGGCGAGGAAATCGGCCCGGCGATAGCCCATGGCGGCCAACCGCGCGGCCAGCTGCCGCGCCGCCGGCTCCTGCCCCGACGCGCGCAGCAGCAGCGCCTTGGTCGCCAGCTCGTCGGGGCGCTCCTCGACCCCGCGCGGCCAGCTCGCCATGGCGCGCGCCAGCGCCGAGCCGGCCTCGGCGAGCCGCCCCTGGCCGGTGAGAGCCTGGCCGAGGCGGGCTTCGGCCTGGGCGATCCCCATCGCCCGCGGCGCCCCGCTGCTCGCGCTCCGCCAGGCCAGGATCGCCGCTCGGGCGGAGTCCGCGGCGGCGGCATGGTCGCCCTTCCGCTCGGCCAGCGCGCCGCGAAGGCGGAGGCATTCGGCGCGGAAGGTCGTCCGCCACGCGGCGACGCTGCGGTCGCGGGCGACCAGCCCGTCGGTCCCGGAACAGGCCCGGCGGGTCGCGTCCGCCGCGCGCGCGAGGTCGCCCGCCACCAGCGCCGCCGTGCCCTCGCCGGTCGCGGCGGTGACGATCGCCTGCTGCCACTCGCTATTGCTCGGATCGGTCTTCAGCAGCTGCGCACCGAGCTGGTTGACGGTTTCATATTCCTTCAGCGCCGCGGGGCTGTCGCCGAGCGCGGCCAGGATCCGCGCGTGCGCGGCCCGGGCGGCGAGCTCGTCGCGGCGGAAGGACATGTCGCCCTTGCTCCTCGCCCATAGCTGCTGGGCGAGCCGGGTCTCGCGCTCGCGCAGGAGCCGCGCCTCGTCGAACTCCCCGCCGAACTCGCGCGCCTCGGCGAGCCAGCCGAGTGCTCCGGAGACCTGCTCCTGCGCATCCTGCGAGCCGGGCTGCGCCGCGGCCAGCTGCTCGCTCTGGTTGAGCGCGTTCTGGTAGGTGTCGGCGGCCTCGCGATAGTGCCGCCCCCGCATCAGCATGGTCCCCAGGTTGGTGTCGGCGTAGACGACCTCGAGCTGGTATTCCGGCTTGCCCGGCGCCCGCTGGACCATCTGAGCGGCGAGCCGCCGATAGTCGCGCATTGCCGCGATCGCCTGATCGAGATCGCCGCGCTGTTCGTCGAGATAGCCGGTCCAGTAAACGTTCTGCGCGTGGTCGAAGAGCCGCTGCGGATCGTCCGGGCGACGGCGCAGCAGCTCGGCGGTGGTCGCCTTGGCCTCGGCATAGCGGGTCAGCGCTCCCGCCATGTCGCCGCGGGTCTGGGCCAGTTCGCCGAGCAAGGTGAGCGCGCGCGAGCGCTGCGCCAGCGAATCGTCCGACAGGCTCCGCTTGTCCTGCCGGGCGTAGAAGGCCAGCGCGCGCGTTCCGACGCTGTCGAGCACGTCGAGGCGGCCGAGCGGCTCGAGCTTGCGGCGGAGGTCGCCGAGCATGAAGCCGACCAGCCCCTCGGCCTGGCGCCGTTCCTCGCGCGCGGCATCGCGGGCGCGGATCGCGGTGACCGCCAGACCGCTGGTGACCAGCATCCCGGCGAGCGAGGCCGCGGTGAGCGCGAACATGCGGCGATGCCGCCGGTGCGCGTCGCGCTGGGCGAGGTCGTCGAGCCCGACCCCAAGCATGCCGGCGATGATCTTGAGCAGCGCCAGCCGGCGCCCGTCGCCCTGCGCGCGGAGATCGGCGGCGATCGGCTCGGCCGGCTGCGTGGTGGGACGGCCGCGCTTGTCGTAGCGAACCCGCAGCGCAGGCGGGAAACATTCCTCGCCCTCGCGGCCATGCATCGCCGAGGCGCCCGGCTCGCCGTCGTTGATCAGCGCCAGCACCCGCTCCTCGCCGTGACGGCGCTTGAAGCTGTCGATCTCCTTGTTGGTCCAGACCGAGGCGGCGGCGGCAGGGGAGCAGAGAACGATCAGGAAGCGCGAGCCGGCGATCGCGTCCTCGATCTCCTCACCGAGATCGTCGCTGGCAGCGAGCTCGTGGCGGTCGCGGAAGACGGGGGTGAGCCGCTGCGGGATGGCGCCCATCTTGGTCAGCCGGCCGACCAGCTGCGGCGGGACGCGGAAGCATTCGAGCGCCTCGTGGAGCCAAGCGGCACAGGCCTCGTCCTCGTGCGCATAGCTGATGAAGGCGGCATAGCGCTGCTTCGGGGTTCGCGCGCGGCTTCGCGGACGATCCCTGGGCAGCAGTCGCTGATGTTCCGTCATCGCCGCCGATCCCCGAGCGAATCCGCGAAAGGCGCCATTTAACACGCATGGTTAATCGGGGCGAATCCGAAACCCGCCCGGCTTCGCCCGGTTGGCGCGGCCACTCCCTTGCCCTATATCCCCACCATGTCCTCCATCCGTCCCTGGCGTACCATCGAGCGGCGCAAGTCGCGGCAGATCATGGTCGGCAACGTCCCCGTCGGCGGCGACGCCCCGGTCACCGTCCAGACCATGACCAACACGCCGACCTCCGATGCGCGCGCCACGATCGACCAGATCCGCCGCTGCGAAGAGGCCGGGGTCGACATCATCCGCGTCAGCTGTCCGGACGTCGAGAGCACGGCCGCGCTGAAGGAGATCGTGCGCGCCTCGACCGTGCCGATCGTCGCCGACATCCACTTTCACTACAAGCGTGCGCTCGAGGCCGCCGACGCCGGCGCCGCCTGCCTTCGCATCAATCCCGGCAACATCGGGTCGGAGGAGCGGGTTAAGGAGGTCATCTCCGCCGCCCGCGCCAACGGCTGCGCGATCCGGATCGGGGTCAATGCCGGGAGTCTCGAGAAGGACCTGCTCGAGAAATATGGCGAGCCCTGTCCCGAGGCGCTGGTCGAGAGCGCGCTCGACCATATCCGCATCCTCGAGGACCATGGCTTCCGCGACTACAAGGTGGCGGTGAAGGCGAGCGACGTGTTCCTCGCGGTCGCCGCCTACCACGCGCTGGCCGAGGCGGTCGACTGCCCGCTTCACCTCGGGATTACCGAGGCCGGCGGCCTGATCGGCGGGACGGTCAAGTCGTCGATCGGGGTCGGCTCCCTGCTGTGGGCTGGGATCGGCGACACGATCCGCGTCTCGCTCTCGGCCGAGCCAGAACAGGAAGTGCGCGTCGGCTACGAGATTTTGAAGGCGCTTGGTATCCGCAGCCGCGGGGTGCGGGTGGTCAGCTGTCCGTCCTGCGCTCGGCAGGGCTTCGACGTCATTCGCACCGTCGAGCGGCTGGAGGAGCGGCTGCAGCACATCCGCACGCCGATGAGCCTCAGCGTGCTGGGCTGCGTGGTCAACGGACCCGGCGAGGCGCGCGAGACCGACATCGGGGTGACCGGCGGCGGCAACGGCCGGCACATGGTCTATCTATCGGGTGTGACCGACCATCATGTCCAGGACGAGGGCATGATCGACCATATCGTCCGGCTGGTCGAGGCGAAGGCGGCCGAGATCGAGGCCACGCGCGAGACGGTTCCCGCCGCGGCGGAATAGGCTTTAGCGCTTTCTTCACCGACCGCGGCGCAGAGTCGCGGCGATGGCCAAGCTCATCATCCTGTTGCTGACCGGAGGCGCGCTGCTCGGCGAGCTGGCGCCGCATCGGCCGAGCGAGCCGCCGCTGCTGATCGACGCCTCGCACGCGGCGGGCTGAGCGCGCATGCTGCGGGCGGTCTTCCTGCTACTGATCGGTGCGGTGGTCGCCGGCGCGCTGATGCCCGGCAGCCTTTCGCCTTCGCCGGTCGGAACCGCTCCGCCCAAAGCGCCGCCGCCGGTGCAGATGGTGGAGGCCAGCGCGCCGCCGCCGACACTGATCGACACGACGGCCGGGCCCGACACGGTAATCCAGCGCTCGCCCGACGGGCACTTCTACGTCGACGCGCAGGTCAACGGCGCGACCGTGCACTTCCTCGTTGATACCGGGGCGACCACCGTGGCGCTGACCCCGCAGGACGCGCAGGGGGCCGGGCTGCAGTTCGATCGCGCGAGCTTCCAGACGGTCGGCGCGACCGCGTCGGGCGAGCTCAAGGGTTCGATGGTGCTGCTCGACCGGGTCAGCCTCGGCGGTCGGTCCGCCGCGAACGTCGGGGCGGTGATCATGGACGGCGGGACGAAGTCGCTGCTCGGCCAGAGCTTCCTCAGCCAGCTGAGCGCGGTCGAGATCCACGGCGACACGATGGTGCTGCGCTAGTCTTTCGGCGGCGGCCGGCTAGAGCGGCGGGCATGAACCGCGTCGCCCAGCTCCCGCTGCCTGCCTTTTTCGCTGCGCTCGGCGCGGTCGGGCTGCTGTCGGCGATGGACGCGGCGGTGAAGACGCTGGTGCTCGCGCTGGGGATCTTCTCGACCATGTTGTGGCGCTCGCTGGCGTCGCTGCTCCTTTCCTCGCTGCTCTACCTGCCCCGCCGCCGGGCATGGCCGACCCGCACGGTGCTGCGAATCCACCTGCTGCGCGGGCTGACCATGGCGGTGATGGCGTTCCTGTTCTTCTGGGGACTGGGGAGGGTGCCGATGGCGCAAGCCATCTCGCTGACTTTCATCGCCCCGCTGATCGCGCTGGTGCTGGCCGCGGCGACGCTCGGCGAGACGATCGGTCCGCGGACGGTCGCCGGCGCGCTGCTCGCGCTGGCGGGGGTCGGCGTCATCATGCTCGGCGAGCTGCGCGCCGACCTTGGCCGCGAGGCGCTGCTCGGAAGCGGGGCGATCATCCTTTCGGCGCTGTGCTACGCGGTGAACATCGTGCTGATGCGGACCCAGGCGATGGCCGCCCGGCCGCTCGAGATCAGCTTCTTCCAGAACCTGGTGGTCGCCGGCTGCATGGTTGCCGCGCTGCCGCTGGCGGGTGGTGTCGTCCCGCCCCACGGGCAGTGGCCGGCGATCGCGATCGCTTCGGTCCTGTCGATCGCCGGCGCGCTGCTGTTCGCCTGGGCCTATGCGCGGGCGGAGGCGGGCTACTTGGCGGTCACCGAATATAGCGGCTTCGTCTGGGCCTCCCTGTTCGGCTGGCTGGTGTTCGGCGAGCGGGTCGCGGCGGCGACGCTGGCCGGGGCGGTGCTGATCGTCGCGGGCTGCTGGGTCGCGGCGCGGCGCGAGAAACGGGTCCCCGAGCTCGCCGCCTAGCCCCCGGACGAGCTGCCGAGCACGTTGATGGTGAACGCCAGCACCCCGATGTTGTAGAAGAAGGCGGCGAGGCAGTGCGCCACCGTGACCTTGCGGATGCGCTGGTCCTGGATGTCGACGTCCGAGGTCTGGAAGGTCATGCCCAGGGTGAAGGCGAAGTAGATGAAGTCCCAGTAGATCGGGGCCTCGGTCTTCGGAAAGCTGAGGCTCCGGCACTCCTGTCCCGGCGAGTCGCCATAGGCGAGATGCGCGTAGTGGAAGGTATAGATGACGTTGCTGAACAGCCAGGCGATGATGATCGTGGCGATGATCAGCGCCTTGATCGGCCAGCCGAGATGCCGGGCCGAGCTTTCCGAGGCGATCGCGACCAGCACCACCCCCGTCACCACGAAGGTGATCGCGAGCAGGATCGTTCGGTTGGCGTCGTTCCGGCGCGCCTGCTCGCGGATCCGGTTGGGGTCGTCGACCATCAGCATTGGCAGCACCGAGGCGAGAAACACCAGCGCGGCAAGGTCGAACGCTGCGAGGAAGCCGAGCGTGATCCGCTGGTGATAGACAAACGCCGCACCGATTCCGGCTGCGAGCACCGCCAGGAACAGGAGGAAGCGCGGGGGCGCAAGCTTGCTGCCGATGCCTGTCTCAGCCATGGAGACAAGGGTTAGCGGCCCGCGCGCCGCCGTAAAGTGAAAGGCGCGACATGGCCTGGCTGTTGCTGATCGTCGGCGGTCTGTTCGAGGTGGGGTTCACCACCACGCTGCGGTTCGTCGACGGGTTCCGCAACCCGTCCTGGACGCTGGGCTTCCTCGCCTCGGTGACGCTTTCGATGGGCCTGCTCGAGGCGGCCTCGCGGACGATCCCGATGGGCACGGCCTATGCGGTGTGGGGCGGGATCGGCGCGGTCGGCACGGTGATCGTCGGGATGATCTGGTTCGGGGAGCCGGCGGCGACGCTCCGGCTCCTCCTCATCCTCGTCATCGTCGGCGCGATCGCCGGGCTCCGGATGACCGCCTAGAGCCGCTGCGGGGCGAGCTGCTGGGCGACCGGCGGGACCCGCTCGATCGAGGGAACCAGCGGCGCCGTCGGGAAAGGCCCGCGTGCCTGCTCATAGGCATAGCCGAGGCTGAGGATCTTGGCGTCGTCCCACTTGCCGCCGATGAAGCTCAGACCCACCGGCAGCCCCTTCACCAGACCCATCGGGACGGTCAGGTGGGGATAGCCGGCGACCGCCGCGAGGCCGCCCGCGCCGCCGCCAGCGATCTGGTCGCCGTTGACCGCGTCGATCTTCCACGCCGGCGGCATGGTCGGACCGACCAGCGCATCGAGGCGATCGGCCTTCATCAGCCGGTCGATCCCGTTCGGGCCGGCGGCGGCGAAGCTGGTATCACGCGCCTTGCGCCACTCGGCATCCAGGCCCTTCGTCTTCTGCGCGGTCAGGAACGTCTCCTGCCCGAACAGCGCCATCTCCTGCCCTGCATGCGCCTCGTTGAACGCGATCAGCTCGGCGAGCGAGCGCGGGACGCTCGCCGGCGAGCTCTTGAGATAGTCGTTCATGCCGGCCTTGAGTTCGGCCATCAGCACCTTGTTCTCGTTGGGCCCGATCGCCTTGTCGTCGAAGCTCTTGATCTCGACCAGGGTGGCGCCCTGCTCGCGGAGGATCGCGAGCGCGGTCGAGAAGGCGGCGTCGGTGCCGAAGCCGGAGGCGAACCGCATCACCCCGATCCGCTTGCCGCGAAGCGCGTGGGGGTCGAGCCCGGCGGCGAAGTCGACCCGGTGCGCGTCCGCGCCGCGGGTGGCGGGATCGCGGCTGTCGCTGCCGGCGATGGCGGTCAGCAGCATCGCCGCCTCGCGGACGCTCGCCGCCATCGGCCCCGCCGTGTCCTGGCTCGCGCTGATCGGGACGATGAAGGTTCGGCTGACCATCCCGACCGTGGGCTTGAACCCGACGATGCCGTTCACCGCGGCGGGGCAGGTGATCGAGCCGTCGGTCTCGGTCCCGATCGCCATCCGCACCAGACCGGCCGCGACCGCCGCGCCGCTGCCGCTCGACGAGCCGCAGGGATCACGGTCGAGTGCCCAGGGATTGCGGGTCTGGCCGCCGACCGCGCTCCACCCCGAGATGCTGTGATTGGAGCGGATGTTGGCCCATTCGCTGAGGTTGGTCTTGCCGAGGATCACCGCCCCGGCGGCGCGCAGCCGGGCGACCAGCGGAGCGTCGCGGCCGGTGACGTTGCCCGCGAGCGCCAGGCTGCCCGCGGTGGTCGGCAGCGGGCCGGCCTCCTCGATATTGTCCTTGATCAGGACCGGCGCGCCGGCGAGCGACCCGCGCGTGCCGGCGGCGTCGACGCGCCGGGCCTGGCCGAGGGCGGTCGGATCGATCGCGATCACCGCCCCGACCGCCGGGTCGATCCGCCGGATCCGCTCGATCGCGCCGAGCGTCGCCCGCTCGGCAGGGCCGGCCGGCCGCTGCGCCAGCGCCGCCGATCCTGTCAGGAGAAAGAAAGCCAATACGCCTACACGCCCGTTCGTCACCTTGAGACTCCTGTTGGTCGAAGCGGATACGAGGCTTAAAGGCTAAGTTCATCCGGGCGCAATGACTGGCGGGAGCATGACTGTTCTCCCAACGTTACGGATTTCCATGCTGCATCGCACCCTGTTCGCTTCCGCCGCGTTGTTCGCCGCGCCCGCTCTCGCCCAGACCGCCGGCCAGACCCCGCCACCGCCGGCCGGCGAGCCGACCGCGCCGCCGGTCGCCGAGGTCCAGCCCGCCCCGGCGGCGCCGGCGACCGCGGACGACAATGCCACGGAGGACGAGGACGCGATCGTCGTCACCGGCCAGCGCCCGCGCGGCTCGGTGGTCGGCGACATCCCGGCGGAGAACACGCTCAACGCGCGCGACGTCCGCGCCTACGGGGCGGCGAGCGTCGACGAGCTCATCCAGCAGCTCGCCCCCCAAGTCGGCAGCGCGCGCGGGCGCGGCGGCGAGGCCCCGGTGGTGCTGCTCAACGGCCGCCGCAGCTCGGGCTTCCAGGAGCTGCGCGACCTGCCGCCCGAGGCGATCGAGCGGGTCGAGATCCTGCCCGAGGAGGTCGCGCTCAAATATGGCTATGCCGCAACCCAGCGGGTCATCAACATCGTTCTCCGCCAGCGCTTCCGCTCGACCGTGGCTCGGGTCCAGGGCGGGGTCCCGACCGCCGGCGGCTACACCAGCCAGCAGGGTGATCTCACCCGGCTGCAGATCGACCGCAACGGCCGCACCACACTGACCGCGCATGCCGAGCGGAGCGGCGCGCTGACCGAGGCCGAGCGCAACATCCTGCTCGATCCGAGCTTCGTCGGGCCCGACCCGCGGCCGTTCCGGACGCTGCGGGGCGCGTCGGACCAGGTGCGGGTGGGGGCGACGGTCAACCGCAACCTCAGCCAGAAGGTGGCGGGAACGGTCGACCTCCGGCTCCAGCACGACAGCGGCCGCTCGCTGCTCGGCCTGCCGGCCTCGGGCATCCTCGATCCGCTCGGCCGCAACCAGCAGACCGACAGCGCGCGGCTGGCCGGGCTGCTCAACGGCGACGCCGGCAAGTGGCGCTGGACGGCGAACAGCGCGGCGGAGATCGACATCACCCGGACGCTGACCGACCGGACCGAGATCCAGACCGACCGCGCCTACAGCGAGAACCATCAGGCGAACCTCGACCTGACCGCCAATGGTCCGCTGCTCGACCTGCCGGCGGGCCGCTCGAACATCACGCTGCGCGCGTCGGGCAGCACCCGCGACCTCTACAGCCGCTCGCGCCGCTCGATCGGGCTGACAGAATCCGACCTCGGCCGCGACCAGCTCGGGGGCTCGGTCAACGTCGACCTCCCCGTCGCCAAGCGCAACGGCGCGCTGGGGGCGATCGGGACGCTGACGCTCAACGCCAACGCCGAGGTCGAGCATCTGAGCGACGCCGGCACGCTGACCACCCTCGGGGGCGGGGCCAACTGGTCGCCGGTCGCGCGGCTCAACCTGATCGGCAGCTACACGCGCGAGGAGGGGGCGCCGACGCTCAACCAGCTCGGCGACCCGGTGCTCGAACAGCCCGGCGTGCGCATCTTCGACTTCATCAACGGCACCACCAGCACGGTGACCGCGGTGACCGGCGGCAACCCCGCCTTGCAGAACGACCGCCGCAGTGTGTTCAAGCTCGGCGGCAACTGGCAGCCGTGGGAGGCGACCGACCTCACCTTCCGTGCCGACTATGTCCACAGCCGGCTGAACGACCCGGTCGAGGCGCTCGGGGCGCCGACCGCGGCGCTGCAGGCGGCCTTCCCCGACCGCTTCGTCCGCGATGCGAGCGGAACGCTGCTCCGCGCCGACCTGCGCCCGGTCAACTTCGACCGGCGCGAGACGGACACGCTGCGGATCGGGTTCAACTTTTCCAAGCCGCTCAAGTCGAAGCGGCCCCCGCAGGCCCTGATCGACCAGTTCCGCCGGGCCCGCCAGCAGGCCCAGGGCGGCGGCGGCGGTGGCCGGCCGGGCGCGGATGGCGCGCCGCCTCCGCCGCCCCCCGGTGGCGGCGACGGCGGTCCGCCACCGGGCGGCGGCGGCTTCGGCCCGGGCGGCGGCGGTGGCGGGGGCTTCGGCGGCGGCGGCTTCGGACGCGGAGGCGGCGGCGGTCGCGGCGGCTTCGGACAGGGCGGCCGGCTGCAGTTCAGCCTCACCGACACCGTCACCCTGCGCGACCGGCTCTACATCCGCGACGGGCTCGCCCCGATCGATTTCCGCAACGGCGGCACGCTCGGCGCCGGCGGCGGAACCCCGCAGCACAACGTCCAGGCCGAGGGCGGCTATTTCAACAACGGGTTCGGGGTTCGCGCCTCGGTCAACTATGCGAGCGGGACGAGCGTGATCGGCGGCCCCAACGGCGATCTCCGCTTCTCGCCGCTGGCGACCACCGACCTGCGCTTCTTCGTCAATCCCGGCGACCGCTTCGACTGGGTGCTGAAGCATCCCTGGCTGCGCGGCACCCAGGTCCGGCTCGACATCAACAACATCTTCGATGTCCGCCAGCGCGTGCGCGACGCGACGGGCGCGGTGCCGATCAGTTACCAGCCCGACCTGCTCGACCCGGTCGGCCGCTCGGTCAGCATCAGCCTGCGCAAGCTGTTCCTGCCGAGCCGCTTTTTCGCCCGGCTACCCGGCGCCTCGCGCTGACAAGGAAAGGGCGGCCCCGCTCACGCCGGGCCGCCCTTTTCGAACAACGGATAATAGAGGAGCTAGGCCGCGGCGGCCTTGGCCTGCTGGGCGCGCTCGAGACCCTCGCGGATCACGCGGAATGCGTCCTCGCTTCCGCCCCAGTGCCCGACCCGCACCCACTTCTCGGGCTCCAGGTCCTTGTAGTGGGTAAAGAAGTGCTCGATCTGCGCGGCGACGATCGCCGGCAGGTCGGTCCCTTCCTCCACGTCGGTATAATATTGCGTGGTCTTGGTGTCCGGCACCGCCAGCAGCTTTTCGTCGCCGCCGGCCTCGTCCTCGAGGAACAGCACCGCGATCGGCCGCGCCCGGATCACCGAGCCGGGGATCAGCGGGTGCCGCGTCATGACCAGGCAGTCGAGCGGGTCGCCGTCGCCGCCGAGCGTCTGCGGGATGAAGCCGTAGTTCGCCGGATAGCGCATCGGCGTGTGGAGGATGCGGTCGACGAAGATCGCGCCCGACGCCTTGTCGAACTCATATTTGATCGGCTCGCCGCCGATCGGCACTTCGATGATGACGTTGACATTCTCGGGCGGATTCTTGCCCGCGGGGATCAGATCGATGTTCATTTGGGATCCAGCAGTTGATCGAGGGTGCCGTTGCCGCGGCCGACCTTGACGAGGCGCGGGTAGCGGAGACCCCCGTGCCAATCGAGCCTTAGCGTACGGAACTGGTCGCCGCTCCTGACCAAAAGGTCGATCGGCGCAGTCGTTCCCTTGGCCGCGGTGATGGCCGATTTCAGCGCATCGGCGCTGTAGGCGCGGCCGTTGACAGCAAGGATGGTGTTGCCGACCGCCATCCCGGCATTGAACGCCGCGCTGTTCCAGATCACGCCCGAGACCTTGCCGTCGCTGCCGAGGGACAGGCCGCCCGAGTAGCTGAGGTCGGTCGTCTTGCCGCGCGCCTCGCCCGACTTGATCCACTTGGTCGGCTGGTCGCTGTAGACGAGGCTGTAGCCGCCCTGGGTCAGGCCCTCGAGCGGCGGATTGGCGGCGATCTCGTAGACCTTGGTGGTGAGATAGGTCTTCCAGTCGTAGGGCTGGACCCGGTTGAGCGTCGCGACCACCTCGTCGAGGTTGTAGGTGACCTCGCCATAGTCCCCGTCGCGGCCGCCGAAGAAGGCGCGGGCGAAATCGTCGATCGACTTGCGGCCGCCGGAGCGGGTCCGGATGATCCGATCGACGTCGGTCCAGATCAGCTGGCCCTCGGAATAATAGTCCTCGCTGCGCTGCCAGCTGCGCCACGGCTGCGCCGCGCGCTTAGCGATGGCGGGATCGTTGGTCGTGTCGACCAACGGCCGCCACGCCCGCCCCGGCGTGCCCTCGGAATAGGCGGCGGCGGTGGCGGCGAGCGCGTCCAGCGTGTCCTGCTTGGACAGCATGCCGGAGCGGGCGCCGAGCACATAGCCCCAGAACTGGGTCATGCCCTCGTAAACCCAGAGATAGGTGCCGCGCATCGGCGTCTTGTAGTCGGGCGTCCATAGGTCTTCGCCGCGGCGATACTTGCCGTCCCAGCTGTGGCTATATTCGTGCGGCAGCAGGTTGCGGTCGCGCAGCACGCTGTCCCATTCGGTGAAGTAGCCGCGTCGCACGCCGTCTTCCGAGCTGCGATGATGCTCCAGCCCCGAGCCGCCGAGATTGTCCGAGATGGTCAGCAGGAAGTTGTAGTGGTCGTAATGCTGCGCGCCGAACAGCTTGACCGCCTGCTCGACGAGGCGGCGATGGGCGGCGATCTGGTCGGGCTTGGCCTCGAGGTCGGCGGGAGTGTCGCCGATCACGTCGATGCTCACCCGATCCGTCAGCGGAATGTTGCGGAAATTGCGCCCTGCGATCAGCGGCGAGTCCATCAGGATCTCGTAGCTGGTGACCGGATAGTCGATCCGGCCGCCGACCTGCGCCTGCGGCCGGAGCGCGGTCCCGACCTGCCAGCCGGCCGGGAGGATGACCGATGCCTGGATCGGGATCTGGCGGACGAAATAGCCGGCTGGATAGAGCGAGTTGGCGATCCACTGGATGCTCGCCATGTCCGGGGTCATGACGATCCGGCCCTGGTTCCCGTCAGTCGGCGAGACGTACTGGAACTCGACGTCGACCGCGCTCACGCCCTGCGGCACGTCGACGTGAAAGGCATAGACGTCGACCGGGTCGCGGCGCCACTTGAGCGGCTGGCCGTTGGCGGTGGGGCGGAAGCCGGCGACCTTGTTGATCTGGCCGCTGTCGGAATGGTTGCCGGGCAGCCACTCGGGATAGAGAAGGACGAGGTCGCCCGCCTGGGCGACGGGGACCCGCTCGCGGATCCGAAAGATGCCGCGCGCGGTGTCGGTCGCGTCGACCGTCAGCTGCAGCGTGCCAGGATAGGGAGTGTCGCGCGGGACCGGGATGGTGTCGGCGATCGGCACGGGCTGCGGACGGCTGTTCTGGGGCGGCACTGGCGACGCGGCGGCGATGGCCAGGGGAGCCGCGAAGCACAGCGCGGCGAAACGGAGATTGCGCATGACGCGCGCCTAGCCAATCCGGGTGGAGGCCGCTAGGGGCTCGCGACGAGTTTTCCATGGCCCAGACGAACATTCCCCAGCCGGTGCGCGGCACCCAGAGCTTGCTCGGCGAGGATGCCGACCGTTTCCACGCCGTGGTCGCGGCGTTCGACCGCGTGCGCCGGCTGTTCGGCTTCAAGCGGGTCGAGGTGCCGGTGATTGAGCCGACCGCGGTCTTCGCCCGCTCGCTCGGCGAGACCACCGACGTCGTGTCCAAGGAGATGTACAGCTTCGAGGACCGCTCCGGCGACCCGATCACTCTGCGCCCCGAGTTCACGGCCGGGATCGCGCGCGCCTATCTGAGCGAGGGCTGGCAGCAGTTCGCACCGCTCAAGGTTGCGACGCACGGACCGGCCTTCCGCTACGAGCGGCCGCAGAAGGGTCGCTTCCGCCAGTTCCACCAGCTCGACGCCGAGATCCTCGGTGCCGCCGAGCCGCAGGCCGACGTCGAGGTGATCGCCTTCGCCGCGCAGCTGCTGAAGGAGCTCGGCCTCGGCGAGGACGAGGTGGTGCTCAACCTCAACACACTCGGCGACCCAACGACCCGCACTGCCTGGCGTAACGCGCTCCACGCCCATTTCAGCGAGCACGCCGCGAGCCTCAGCGAGGACAGCCGCGACCGGCTCGACCGCAACCCGCTGCGCATCCTCGACAGCAAGGCGCCGCAGGATCGCCCGATCGCCGATGCCGCGCCCGAGATCGACGCGCACCTGACGAACGAGGCAGCGGACTATTTCGCGGCGGTGACCGCCGGGCTCGACGCGGCGGGAGTGCGCTGGACGCGCGCGTCGCGACTGGTGCGCGGGCTCGACTATTATCGCCATACCGCGTTCGAGTTCATCACCGACCGGCTGGGTGCGCAGGGAACGGTGCTGGCTGGCGGCCGCTACGACGGACTGATGGAGGCGCTGGGCGGCCCGCCCGTGCCGGCGGTCGGCTGGGCGGCGGGGATCGAGCGGCTCGGCCTGATGATCGACCCGCCGCCGTCCGAGGATCGCCAGCTCGTCGCGGTCATTCCCGACACGCCGGCGGAGCAGCCGCTGGTCGCCAAGGTCGCGGCGCGGCTGCGCGGATCGGGCATCCCCGTCCGCACCTATCTGCGCGGCAATGCCAAGAAGCAGACCGAGCGTGCCCGCAAGGAAGGATTGTTCGGGATCCTCTTCCTGCGCGCCGAGGAACACCCGCAGGGCGAGCATCATTTCACTCCGATCCGGGGCGAGCCGGTGGGAGACGCCGACCTGGTCGCGCGGATCGCGCTGCTGCTCGGACCGCAGCCGGCGGAGGCGGACGGGCGCTGATGCAGATCTCGTCGGAGCGGATCGCCCAGATCGAGGCGAAGAAGAACGAGCTGTCCGAGGCGATGGCGGCGGGCACGCTCGCGCCCGACGATTTCGTCCGCCTGTCCAAGGAATATGCGCAGATCGAGCCGGTCGCCGCGGCGGCGCGCGAGGTCCGTAGGCTGCGGGCCGAGCGCGAGAGCCTGCAGGTGATGACCCGCGAGGCGGACGAGGAGCTCCGCTCGATGGCGGAGGAGGAGCTGCGCGACATCGAGGAGCAGCTGCCCGGTGCCGAGCGGAGCCTCGCCATCCAGCTGCTGCCCAAGGATTCGGCCGACGAGCGCGCGGCCATGCTCGAGGTGCGAGCCGGCACCGGCGGCGACGAGGCCGCCTTGTTCGCCGGCGACCTGCTGCGGATGTACCAGCGGTTTGCCGATCTCCAGGGCTGGAAGTTCGAGCTGATCAGCGCCTCGGCGTCGGACGTCGGCGGCTACAAGGAGGCGGTCGCCTCGATCGCCGGGGGCGGCGTGTTCGCCCGGCTCAAGTTCGAGAGCGGCGTGCACCGGGTCCAGCGCGTCCCCGCGACCGAGAGCGGGGGGCGGATCCACACGTCCGCGGCGACCGTTGCCGTGCTCCCCGAGGCCGAGGACGTCGACGTGCAGATCGACGACAAGGACCTGAGGATCGACGTCTATCGCTCTTCCGGGCCGGGCGGGCAGTCGGTCAACACCACCGACAGCGCGGTCCGCATCACCCATTTGCCGACCGGGCTGGTGGTGATCCAGCAAGACGAGAAGAGCCAGCACAAGAACAAGGCCAAGGCGCTGAAGGTGCTCCGCACCCGCCTGTTCGAGATGGAGCGCGAGCGGCTGGCGAACGAGCGGGCGGGGGCGCGCAAATCAATGGTCGGGTCGGGCGACCGCTCCGAGCGGATCCGCACCTATAATTTCCCGCAGGGGCGAGTCACCGACCACCGGATCAACCTGACCCTGCACAAACTGCCCGAGATCCTCGAGGGGCCGGCGCTCAAGGACCTGACCGACGCCCTGATCGCTGAGGACGAGGCGCAGCGGCTGGCGGGCTTGGAAGAACAGTGAAGGACATCACCCGCGCGCTCGCAGAGGCTGCGCGGAAATTGTCGCCTCACAGCGATACCGCCCGGCTCGACGCCGAGCTGCTGATGGCGGAGGCGCTCGGGATCGACCGCGACCGGCTGCTGCTCAATCCGCCGGACTGGACGGTGCCCAAGCGCTACTGGACGATGGTCGACCGCCGCCTCGCTGGAGAGCCGGTCGCCTACATCACGGGCCGGCGGGCATTCTGGAACATCGACCTTCACGTTGGGCCCGGCGTCCTCATCCCGCGGCCTGACAGCGAGGTGCTGATCGCCAGCGCGATCGAGTGGTTCGACAGGCGCGACCCGCCGAGGCGGGTGCTCGACCTCGGGACCGGCCCCGGGACATTGCTGCTCGCGGCGCTGGACATCTGGCATGGCGCGACCGGGCTCGGGATCGACAGCAGCCGACGTGCCTTGTCCTACGCGTCGGCGAATGCCCGCCGCCTCGGGCTCGAGCCGCGTGCCACCTTCCACCTCGGCGACTGGGCGAGCGGAATCGACGAGCCGTTCGACCTCATCCTGTGCAACCCGCCCTATGTCGCGCCGGGAGCCGAACTTGGGCCCGGGGTCGCCGAGCATGAGCCGCCCGAAGCCCTGTTCGGGGGCGAGGACGGGTTGTCGGACTACCGCCGGCTGGCGCCGGAGATCGCGCGGGTGAAGGCACCCGGCGGACTCGCCGCGATCGAGATCGGGTTCGACCAGGCGGACAGCGCGGCCGAGCTGTTCCGCCGGGAATGGCTCGACGTCCGCCTCGCGCATGATCTCGCCGGGCGCCCCCGTGCGCTTCTGATTTAGGTGAGCGCCTTTTCACTTGGAAATTCGTGCGCGAACCATTAGATAAGGTCTTCGAGGACGGGGCCGCTTCACGCCTGAGGCTGAAGAACAGGCCGGATCGCCCCAGTCCACCCCCGACGATTCTTTCGAGCAAGCGGTGCGTTTTCGCTTGAGCGGAGCGACAAGGGCGGGAACGGTACCGGTGGTGCCGTGCCGTTGCTCGGTCGGGGAAGGTACAACATGCGCCCGAGGGCGCCAGTGCCGGGGAAAGAAAGCAGTTGATCAACAATCGTCAGGGTGGCCGCCGTCGCGGTCGCGGGGGCCAGCGTCCGCAGGGCATGGGTGGAAACGGCGGCGGCAACGCCCGCGATAACCGCCAGCGCGGCAATGCCGCCCAGCTGCTGGAGAAATACAAGAACATGGCGCGCGACGCCCAGCTTGCCGGCGACCGCGTGCAGACCGAATATTATCTGCAGTTCGCCGATCATTATTTCCGGGTGCTGAGCGAAAGCCGCTCGCGCTTCGAGGAACAGCGCCGCGCGCGCGGTGACTTCGACGAGGACGACGAGTTCGACGACGAGGGCATCGAGGCCGACAACGACCAGGACATGGTCGAGGCGGTTGAGCGCGACGAACGTCCGCAACGGCCCGAGCGCCAGGACCGGCCGGAGCGGCAGGACCGCCCCGAGCGTCGCGATCGGCGTGAACGGTACGGGCGCGATCGCCAGGACGAGCGGGTCGCCGAGCGGGCGGACGGCGAAGATGGCGCGGCCAACGGGAGCGACGGCGACGCGAACGGGCGGACCATCCGCTTCGACCGGAGCCGCGGCCGGGCACCGCGTCGGGACGCGGCTCCAGCCGAGGACGGCCAGGCTCAGGATGGCGGGCTGGCGCTTGCCGGACTGCCGCCGGCGATCGGCGCTCCCGCCAACGGCGAGGAAGCCGAAGACGCCGCGCCACGGCGGCGCCGGACCCGTCGACCCCGCGCTGCGGAGGGTGACGAAGGCGAGATCGCGCCGGCGGCCTGAAGGCGAGGCAACGGCATGAACCAGGGCGGCGGAGCATCGGCTCCGCCGCCCTTTTCTTTTTCGTCATAATCGAGGACTAGGCGGGAGATCCTGTCTGCCGCCCCGGATGCGGCGCCTCAGAGCCGGATCGAGGCCTCCAGTCCGAAGGTCCGCGGCGCATTGAAGTTGCCGTAGTCACCCAGCACGTTGGCGATGCTGCCGTTGACCACGCTGGTGGTCGGACCCGCCGGCAGGCTGTTCGAGGGATCCCGGCGGAACACATATTGCTCGTCGAACAGGTTGCGGGCCCAGGCCGAGACCGTCACCGTCGAGCCGCGCAGCGGGATGTCGGCAAGCGAGACCCGGCCGTTTACGATAAACGAGGCATCGTTGTGCAGCGCAAACTGGTCGAACGCCTGGGTCGACTGGGCATAGTTGGCATCGGCATGGAAGCGCAGGCTGGTGCCCGAGCCGCCCAGCGGGATCGAATAGTCGATCGCGCCGCTCGCCGCGTTGCGCGGGGTGAAGACGATGTAGAATTTCTGCGGCACCGTCGTCGACACGCCGCCGGCGGTGTAGGTGATCGGAACGGCGGGGATGTCGGTGTAAGTGTAGGCATAGGACGCGGTGAGCTGCAGCCGGTCGACCGGCGATACGGTGAGGTCTGCCTCCACGCCGCGGATCTTGGTGATCCCGGGCGCATTGATCGTCCGCAGCACGTTGACGTTGGATCCCGCCGCCGGCTGGATGAAGCTGATGTCGACCTGGCTGTTCTTGCGATCCATGATGTAGCCGGCCAGGTTTAAGCGGGCGCGGTGCTGGAAGAAGTCGGTTTTGAGGCCGAGTTCGTAGGCCTTGATGTCCTCCGGCCCGAACGCCTGATAGTTGGCGGTTCGCGAGCTCGCTCCGCCGGCGCGGTAGCCGGTAGAATATTTGGCGTAGGCGTGGACCGCGGGCGAGACGTCGTAGGCCAGCGTCATCATCGGGTTGAACCGGTTCCAGCTCTGGTCGAGCGGCTGGTAGCCGTTGGCCGCCGCGACTGTCGGATTGGTGTCGTAGTTGACGTTGCGGAAGTAGTGGAGGACGCCCTTCTTCTTGTCGTGCGTGTAGCGGCCGCCGACCGTCAGGTGCAGCGCGTCGGTCACGTTGGCGGTGAGCTGACCGTAGGCGGCATAGCTCTTCGACTTGACCTCGGAGGCGCGGTCGATCGAGCAGCCGTTGACCGCTTCGCCGACGAACGCCGGGGTGCTGGCGGTGCAGAAGGGGATGTCGACATAGGTCGCGCCGACGACCTGGCCGGCGCCGTTGAGCGTGGCGATGGCCCCCTTGGAGTTGGGCGTCGCCGCATCGTCGCTGACATGCTCATTGAAGTAGTAAAGGCCGGCGACATAGTCGACGATCCCGATCGAACCGACCGCCTGCAGTTCCTGGCTGAACTGACGCTGGTGGAGGTCGGCAAGGCTGTAGCGGCTGAACCCGCACGGCGCGGTGGCGGTGCAGGCGGCGGTCAGGGTGACCACCGGCACGCGGTGAGCGCCGCCGCTGTTATCCCACTGGGTCGCATCGACGCCCCGCCACGCCGTCAGCGAGCGCAGCTCAAGCGCGGGAGACACGGTGTACTTAAGGATATTGGTGAAGCCGTGCGTCTTGTCGATGCTCTTGCGCTGGGGAACCCCGATGTCCGCGACCTTCATCCGGCTGTCGCCGTTGACGATCACGCCCGGCGGGAGCGGCTTCACCGTCCCGGTGAGCGTCGTGTAGGCGGTGCCCGGAAGCGAGCAGTTCGGCGACGCGGACTGGGATCCGGCGACGCAGCTGTTCGGGTTGAAGTTCAGCAGCTGGCTGTAGAAGGGCGTGTTCGCGTCATAGCCGTTGTCGTAGCTGAAATCGTCGGTGAGGCCGTGGACCGGGGTCCAGCGGACCGCCGCGCGCACGCCGCGCCGGTTGTAGAAGTTCCAGCCGGTCGAGCCGGGCTCCGGGTCATTGGTCGTCGCGTCCTGGTGCTGGACGATGCCGTCGACCTTGATCGCGAAGCCGGCGAAGGCCGGCAGGTCGAGATGGACGTCGCCATTGTAGCCGCCGTAATTGGCGATACCGCCGGTGGCGCGGAGCGCGAACTGGCCGCTCGGCGCCTTGGTGACGATGCTGAGCGCGCCGCCTTCCGTGTTGCGCCCGAACAAGGTGCCCTGCGGGCCCTTGAGAACCTCGATCCGGTCGACGTCGAACAGCGCCGCGTTGAGGCCGTGCTGGCGCCCGAGATAGATGCCGTCGACGTAGATGCCGACGCCCTGCTCGCGGGCAGGCTGGTTGGCATCGAGCGGAACGATGCCGCGGATGCCGACCGTCAGCGCCGACTGGCGCGCCTCGAAGGTCGCCACCCTCAGGCTCGGAACACCGCCGTCGGCAAGGTCGTAGAGGCTCTCGACGTGACGATCCTTGAGGGCCTGCGAATTGACGACGCTGATCGCGATCGGAGTCTTCTGGAGATTGGTCTCGCGCTTGGTCGCGGTGACCACGATCTCCTCGAGTGGCTGGCTGCCGGCCGTGACGTCAGCCGAATCGGCCGGAACGGCGGCGGCGGTGCCGCCGACCGTTCCGGTGTTCGTGGTCGTCGTCTCGGCGGCCTGTGCCGGGGCCGCCATCAGCAGCGGCATGGCCGCACCCGCCAGCAGCAGCATCGACCGGCCTCGCCGACCACCGGCGCCCGCGGCTGCATGCATCGCTTGAACAGTCATTTTCTCGTTCCTCGCTACCCCCCGGAGCGTTCCGGTTCGGAGGTGCGAGTAGGAGACTGGCGCGACTCAGCCGTGACGGCCGTGCGATCCTGGCATGACAGCGCCGCGACCGGTCGATGACCTCCATGCGACAGGCTGGTGACAGCGCCGACGGGATCCCGTCAGGCGGGTTCGACGGGCCTCGGGCG